>JACDGS010000061.1 GCA_013821455.1 Chthoniobacterales bacterium | reverse complement strand
ACGGGCTGTTGCCCAAATCCTGGCAGTAAAAAATAGGAGTACCCAAGGATGATGGGATTTGGTAGACACATGTTCCCATGATGGGACGCCATGCGAAGCAGAACGAGTTGTGGAGTGAGCCAGTGAACCTGGCCCGGAGGATTCCCGCGGATCATCCCCTGCGCAAGCTCCGAGAGACGATCAAGCTGCAGTTCGTGCCCGAGGAGGTGGCGGGCGCTTACGGGCGCAAGGGGAACGTCTCGGTCGATCCGGTGATCGTGATGAAGATGATGCTGCTGCTCTTCTGGGACAACGTGCGGAGCGAGCGGGAACTGATGCGCATCATCCCGCTGCGGATCGATTATCTCTGGTTTCTGGGTTACGGCCTGGAAGATGAGATCCCCAATCACAGCGTGCTCTCCAAGGCGCGGCGGCGCTGGGGCGCAGAAGTCTTTGCCCGGCTCTTTCGCCAGAGTGTGGCGCAGTGTCTGGAGGCGGGCTTGATCGAGGGGAGCAAGCTGCACACCGATTCGAGCCTGGTGCGGGCCGATGCTTCGCTCAACTCCGTCGTCGCGGTCACCCTGGCCAAGCTGGAGGAGAGCGCGGAGGAGGAGCCGGCCAAGAGAAGCGGCGGCGGCGGCGGGCCGGTCAATCAGCGGCACCGGGTGGCGACCGATCCTGACTCTACGCTGGTGCGGCATGCGAGCGGGAAGAGTTACCCGAGTTACAAGAGTCACCGGGCGCTGGACGACAAGGCCGGAGTCATTACGGCCGTCCAGACCACCGCTGGCATCCGCGATGACGGCGCGGAGTTGAGCCATCTCATTGCCCAACACCAGGAGAACACCGCCCGTAAACCCCGTGCGGTGGTGGCCGATTGCAAGTATGGCACGAGCGCGAACTTCATCGCCCTGGCTGGCCAAGGGATTCGTTCGCACATGGGCGACCTGCGCAGCCGCCTGCGCAACCACCACCAGAGTGGCATCTATCCGGCAGAACGCTTTAAGTATGATGAAGGTCGCGACACTTACAAGTGTCCGGCGGGCCGCCTCCTTTACCGGCATCACTTCAACCGCCATCGCGGTTACTATGACTATCGCACGCAACCTGGAGTATGCGGGCGTTGCGCCTTGGCCGCGCAGTGCACCCGCTCCAAGGCTGGCCGCAGTCTCAATCGCTATCCGGGCCACCACCTCCTGGAGCGGGCGCGCCTGCAATCCCACGGTCCCGCCGCGCGGCGCGATCGAAAGCGGCGGCAATGGTTCCAGGAGCGCAACTTTGCCGAGGCCACCACGCAACATGGCTTCAAGCGGGCCCGCTGGCGCGGTCTCGCCAAGCAGACCATCCAGGATCAACTCATCGCCACCCTGCAAAACCTCAAGATCCTCCTGCGCCGGGGCGGCTTCGGTCATTTCGTCCTCGGAGAACTACTCCAGAGCTGCCACATGGCACTTAGAGTCATCCAGACTGACTTCCAACTCTTCGCCAAAGTCATCTATACTTAGATCGCTTCTCGACCGACTGCCCAAATGTCCGCCCTTAAATGCCTCTTTCCGGCAACAGCCCGCAAAGAAGTGACCCTGGCGACTGCCTTCAGCGAAAAGTGAGCACGACAAGGCTTCGCTAGAAGTATGTGCGGCCCCCCAACAGCAGCTTCACGCCCGCAAGTGTCGATAGTAAGCTCTGACCCCTTCTGTCGCCCACCATCCTTCTGGTTGCGGCTCTGGATGACTGCCCCACGCCGACGTGGCGCTCGCGACGCATCGTCGTCCCAGGTGCCGGGCGAACTGCCTTGCAGCGCGAGTGCCCGCGAAAGCAACCTATCCGCGTGGACGATTCGCCGCCCGACAGTCTTAATTTAAAAAGGGAAGCCTCCTCGCAGTCCATGCCTCGTTGGGCTGGCGTCACTTTCCTTCTCGCACTCGTTGGGCTCGCGATCCTCCGCTCCCATCTTGGCACCCGCCTCGACAGTTTTACGATCGACGAGCCGTATCACCTCGTCGCCGGGACTTCCTATGTCCGCACGGGCGACTTTCGTTGAACCCGGAGCATCCCCCGCTGATGAAGCTATGGCTCGGAGCGTGGATGCCGCAGAGTCTTAAGCTGCGGCCGTTCCGTCCGTTGAACGAGAAAGTCGAGGAGCGCGACTTTACCGAAGAGACTGTCTTCTACGATAACGATGCGGCTGCCGCGCAGGCGCGTACGCGGGCCAGTCTTTGGGCATTCCATGGCTTGCTGCTTCTTGCTCTAGGTTTGCTCGTCTGGCGCGCGGCGGGATTGGCCTGGGCGGCCGGCGCCCTCGGGTTCCTCGCGCTCGAGCCGACGATGATGGCGCACGCGCCGGTCGCGATGACCGATCTGCCGCTCGCGCTTACGCTTCTCGTCGCTGCAGCGGCCGCGGCGATCGCTTTCAGCATTTGGCGCTGGCACTGGATCTTGGTGCTCGGGTTGGCGATCGGACTCACTCTCGGAGCGAAGCATTCTGCGCTGCCGGGATTGTTAGGCATCGGGGTCGTTGGAGTCGTTGCTGCAGTATGGTCGAGGGGACGCGAGCGCTGGAGACGCCTCGGAAAATTGGCGGCTGCGGGAATGATCGGCTGGGTTTTGCTCTGGACGTTGTATGCCGGGCACTTCCATGCCGCGCCCGATGGAAGCGATCCGTTCAATCGTCCGCTCGCGCAGAAAATTGGCGATCTCCACGGCCTGCCCAAAACCGCGATTGCGCTGGCCGACCAGTGGCGGCTCTTTCCGCGCGCTTATCTTTGGGGGCTGGCTGACACCGTCCGCACCGGCGTGGAAGGTCGCGAAGCTCACCTGCTCTTTTTCGGGCGATGGTTTACGGGACACGCGCCGTTCTATTTTTGGCCGGGCCTGATTGCGTCCAAAGTCCCGCTGTTCCTCCTCCTCCTTTCTTCCATCGGCATCGCAGCGCTCTGGCGCGCGCCCCTTTCGCGCGAGACGCGCGCGCTCCTTTTTTGCACGGGCGCATTTGCGGCTGCGCATCTGCTCGCGCTCCTTTCTTCGCAGGGGACGTGGGGCGGAATCCGTCACGCGCTGCCCGTGGTGGGGTCACTTTCCATTCTGGCCGGAGCGGCGGTCTGGCGCGCCACGCAATTGCGCAGTCGCCCATTGGGAATCGCCTGCGCGGCCTGCCTGGCGCTCGCGCTTATCACCACGATTCGCGAGCCGCGTCTGTGGGAATACAGCAACGCCCTCGTCGGCGGAAGTGAAGGCGCCTACCGAAATTTCCGGAACGAAGGCCAGGATCTTGGCCAGCGTTACGCTGAATTCAAAACGCTTTACGACAAGGTGATCAAGCCGACGGGCAAGCCGGTTTACAGCGGGGATTATTGGGCGTTCATCGAAGAGCAAGCTCGGGCCGATCATATCAGTTACTCGAGATTCTGCCCGACCCTCAAGGACACGAACACCGGCGCAGTCTTCGATGGCTATTACCTGGTCAGCACGAGCGGCCTCATCCCAATCCCGCACGAGCACTGGGACCCGGCCGTCTATCGCGGCCTCGAACGGGTCGCGCGCCTCGGAAATCTTATCGTCCTGCGCGGACGCTGGGTAGCTCCGGAAGCGCGGGCCTATAACCTGCGCGGCAATGTGATCGAAGCCATCTACAAGAATCCAAAACCCGATTGGAATCTGCTCGCGGAGAGACTCGCGGAAGTGCAACATGCGCTCCCTTGGAGCTCCGCCACCGCAATCCTGCATGGCAACACCTGTCTGAAAGCCAATCGCGCCGAGGAAGCGATCGCCGCCTACGAGTACGCCCTGCGCGAGATGGATGCCGGCGATCCGCAACGTCCCGACGTGAAACGCCAGCTCACTCGCCTCCGCGCCGGCGATTCGTTAGACACGATCGAGCCTCTGCCGAGCAAGTTGCTCGAGTAAGTCCGGTTACCGGTCCGGCTGCAGCTTCCAAACCGCTTTCCCCTTCCCGTCGGGCTCGACCGTCGCGGTGATCTGATACTGCCGCGCGAGGTCGGCGATCGTCTCAAAAGTCTGGCCACCAATGGTCATCGGTTTCTTCACCCCGTAATACTCGTGCCGCCGCAAAACGAGCACATTCGGTTTCTGCCAGCGAACCGGTTCCGTGTAGATATGTCCGGGAGAGGCGCCCTTCAGTTCCGGGTCATTGTCCTGCCCCGGCGCCTTGCCTAACGAGAGCTCAACACGCGCGAAGACATCGCCGGCGAGTTGATAGACGACTGTTTGTTTGCGCTGCACGGGCGGGCGCGGGTTGCTGAATAAATGGCCGGGCTGGTCCGGCAAATCGATCGAGAGGCAGGCCACGCGTTTCGAATCGGGCGACCACGTGGCTTCGCCTTCGCGATCCGCGCCGGTCCCGATGTCGTCCGGGGTCAGGTCGCACAGCACCTTGCCACTCTGCTTCTCGATCAACTCCGCGCGCACGACCTTCGAGCCGGCGAGCACAAACGGGTCGCTGAAGACTTTGCGAATCGCATACTGGTCGTTAGGCGAAAACCAGGCGACCAGCTCGCGTGGAAAAAGCAGCGGGGCGCTCTCCGGAAAATCGCGGCTGAACTGCATATTCTCGGCCGGAATCCGGCCATCGCCCAGGATCAGGTTCCGCACCATCATTCGATACGCGACCGGTTGGCCGGCGAGAAATTGCGCCAGCTTCTCGTCGCCGAGCAGATGGTAAACCGCCGTCGGCACGCCCGCGATGCTCTCGCGCGCCGCGCCATCCGCGTCGTGCGCGATCTCGAAGAATTTTTTCAAAGCCTTGAAGTCGCCGCGCGCGGCCCGCCGCGTGTCTCGCGCATAATGAAACCCGCGGGCGCGCGCGAACTCATCGATCTCGGAAGATCCGGCCGGGTCTTGCTTCAGCGAGGGCAAATCGCTCTCTGTGAAACGATCGCTCTCGTCTTCCCGTTCTGCGCCTAACGATGACGCGAAGAGCGCAAGGACGAAGATGCCGGCGAGCACGAGTTTCATCGGTTCGTTAGTCGGCCTTTTCCGCGTTCACATTCCAGGATTGCGTCTTGCCGTCGGCCAGGTTGAGCGCGACGAGATGCTCGCTCCCGCCGGTCACGGCTCCATTGGTCTGTTGCACGCTGCCGAAGAGGAGCAGGTGTCCCGGGCTTTCGTAGCGATTGTGCAACTCGTGCAGGGGCAGCGTCGCGGTCCATTTGGTTTTGAAGTTGTCATCAAGTCGAGTCAAGCCGAGTCGGCCTTCCTCGCCGAGCCGCGTGCGATGGAGGACGAGAAACCCGTCAGGATCGTGCAGACGCAGCGCTCGCTTCGTTCCTTGCTGAATGAGCAGACCCGCTTCCAGAAACTCCGGCGCGTCCGGGATGCGGGTGACGTCGAAGAGCCGATCGTGCGTGCCCTCGGGAAACTCCTTCGTCTTCCCGATCCGCGCCGACCAAAAGGTGCGGCGCGCCTGCTGCCAGTGGTAGATCGGCTCCTCGGGCTTTGAGCCCGGCTCGCCCGTCGCGAGCTTTCTGCCGAAGTCGTCTTTGCCCGCATCTTCGGCTTCCGCTGCGGTGAAGAAACCGATCCAGCGGCCGTTCAGCATCATCTGCCGAACGAGAAAATCCCGCGTGGCGTAACTGCCGTCCCAGACAGTGGACCTGGAATGCACGTCGCGGAAGTAGGACTCGTTAGGCGCAGTGTAGGGCTCGGCCACGAAATCGCCTGCCCGAATCCGGAAACGTCGCGCGTCGGCCGCGATCAGGACGAGACCGCCGTCGTAGGCGTAAAAGTTGAGCTCCTTCGGGATCAAATCGTGCAAGGCGGGATTGCGTTGCTCGATCGTCGCGCGATCGGCCAGTTGGCTGGCGTCTTTGCTCGAAAGCGCGACCGGCCCGTCGTCCAGGAAGAGCCAGACGACTTCGCCATCCTGCCCGAGGATGCGCGCCTGCGTCGTGCGCCCGCCGGCTTCTTCCCGCACCGTGCGGAGACGCTTTTTCCAGAGCCGTCCCGCGGTCGCCGGATCATGCGCCTGAAGATCAAAATGATAGTAACTCGCAGTTTCTGCTTGAGAGCTCGCGTAACTCCCGACACGCTCCGTCCGTTGTTCCTCCTGTTTCAGCAAGAGCCAGAAGCGCGGTTCCTTCTCTTGCTGCACCAGCGCGGGCGGGCCTTCCCGCTCCGGGGGACGGAAACTACTGGCGTGGCGGCACGAGGGAAGCAACGCGCCCACCGCTAAGACAGCCGCTCCTGCTAAGTGGTATCGTTTCATAATCTTGCTCCTTCCACGACCGGCCGCTGCGCGAGAAGCCTTTGGTCGGACGGGTGTTCCCCGGCACTGGCACGCTTTCTTTATGAAGCGATCCGCGCTAGCCGTCGAGCACGGCGTTTTGCTGGGAAGCATATTTGACATTTGATCCTGTCGACGGCCTTGGAGTGTCCGGCCAAGAGATCTAACATTGATCCAAAATGATCCTCCACCTCGTCGACGGCACTCACGAGCTCTTTCGTCACTTCTACGGCTTGTGCTGGTAAGGCGGTTCGACATCGGGCTCGCTTCCGGTTGGGCAACCCGGGGATTTGTGCATTCGCCGAAGAGAGTGGCGGGAGAAGACCGGCGCCGCAACTGGGCCCGGGGCGACCCCCTCGCCGGCTGCTTCGCCTGGGCCAGGCCGAGGTGGGACACAGCGTCCGCCGCAAGACGAAGATGGGTTTGCGAATGAAGGGAAATCTCTTTTCGAGCGCCGGCAGGTAACGGTTCTGTTACCGCGTAGTGCTTGAGGCCTCATCGATCCAGGTAAAAGATCGGGCGATGAGAGATTTCCACCGACTTCGTCTGACGTTTGGCCACCTAAAGAAATGGTTTCTGTTCGCGGCCCTGCTCCAATTCCTTTGTCTAGGTACGTTAGCTACCCGGGCCGACGAGACCGCCGACGGGTCCTACACGGTGCAAGCGCTGAACATGCCGCGGAACGCGTTCTCGGGTCAGGCGAGCGCAATCAATGACTCTGGTGTTTCCGCGGGTTGGTACTCGACCATCAATGGATCGTCGGCCGTAAGCTGGAGTGCTGACAACCAGCTCACTCAGCTCGGCACACTCTCCGGCTTTGCGTCTGCGTTAGCCAACGACATCAACCAGGCAGGCACCATCGTGGGCTTCGCTTGCGGGGGCGACTTCCCACTCTCAAGCGTTTATCTGGCGCCCCGACACAGGCATGCAGCCTCTTACCAACCTGGGAGTTGATGCGAGCCTGGCGCAGGCAATCAACTCCGACGGGAACAGCGGTCGGCTGGGCCTACGACGCGGCCGGTCTGCTGCACGCAGTGCAGTGGAGCGCAGCGGGAACGCTGACCGACCTCAACCCACTGGGAGGGATTAGCGAGGCGCTCGACATTAACGATGCGGGCGACATCTCGGTTGGGTGTTTCCCAACGGGGGATCGGCCTCACACGCGTATCTGTGGCGACACGATGGGGTGGAGATCGACCTGCAAACGTTGGGAGGCCCGGGCAGTCAGGCCTTTAGTGTCAACGACGCGCTTGCCATCGTCGGCGTCTCCGACCAGACCTCGCCGCGCCCTCCGACCGCCTTCCTCTGGAGGCCGGCCACCGGCATGCGCGTTCTCCGCTTGGGCCCGAACTCAGAGGGGCTCGCAATCAATAATCGTGGCCGCTCGGTCGGTCTGCGCGTGGTGGATGCCGGGGTGGTCGGTTTGACCCGGCTGGGCGGGGTAATCGAGATGCTGCCAGACCTCGCACCGGAGAAGGGCCCGTTCTCAGGCCCCACCGGGATAAATCGCTGTGGGACGATCGTCGGCTCCTCCTCGAGCCCCGACCCGACCAACGGCAACCCCGTTCCGGCGATCTGGACCAAGGCGGCGTGCGACTAGCCGTTCGAGACAGTGAATGAGGGTCACCGCTTACTAAGGTTTCGCCAGTCTCGACGCCCACCCGCGGCGAAGGCTGGGGACCCACTTCGACTCGATAACAGGCGGGAGCAGTGTTCGTATTACGGAGGTTGTGAAGAACTGCAGCCGGCCCGAGAGCTAGGTTAGAGGGCATCTAGGGCTCAGAGCTTCTATCGACACTCCGCTTTGAGATTGGCCTTTCATTGTGGAAAACAAGTGCGGGCAGACCCGCAGCTTTCGAGCGACGCGATCGAACGCTTCGCTCGGCGTGGGCCACAAATTGCCTTCAGCGAAAAATGAGAATGACGTCGGCTCGCAAGAGCGAATGCAAGGAAAAGGACTGACCCCGCCTCTGTATCGCAACCCGAGTCCCCCAACCTCCCACGCTTGCGTGAGCTGATGCGATGACTGGTCGCACAGCACACAGGGCACGGAGCTAAACCATCAGTGCACTTCCAGTTGATCCAGCGCGCGTTTGTAGACCTTCAGCAGGCTCTCTTCCAGCGAAACCACATCGTTTAGGTAAAACGCCGTGGACCGGGTCATGTCCCGTTTAAATTCTGGCGTTTCGCGATCTGCGCGGGGAGCCTGGATCGATCCGATAAATCCGTAATTCATCCGCTCCAAAGTCTCCTGAGCGCGATAGATATCCGAAAGAAGCACCACATCCGCAGCTGCAAAGTCGACGAGGACCGCGCTCGTCGAAAAGCTGCGCCAGGCGGCATCGCGCAAGGCCGCGGGGTGTGCTCCTGTTTGAAAGAGACGGCCAGGCTCGTTGCTCTCTTCCGCCGCAAGTTGGCGGTATTCTTCTTGGAGACGTTTATGATGCGGCAGAACGCCTTCAGTCAGCAACAAGTCGCGGTTCGAGCGGATCTCGTTCACGAAGGCGGTGCGCGCTTCCGCCGCGCGCTCGGCTCGGGCGTGGTTGTCGCGCCATTCGTTTACCGCCAGCGCCGCGAGAATACTGAGCACGATCAGGAATGATTCGAAGAACGCTCGCGGGAGCCATTGGCCGATGCGTCTCATAACTTCAGCAGAAGATCACGATGCGCAAAGCAGGCCAAGCCCTGAATCCGTTGGGAACCGAACCGAAACCTCGATCAGTCGGGAACCGCAACCGAACCAACCGGTGGTTGCGTTCGCCTCGCAGAAGTCGGGCATAGTGCTGCATTTCATGTCCTTCTACGGTCATCCCACTCTCTCCACTGGTTCACCAGCGAATACAAGAAGAGCGGCAAGAAGCTCGACATGGGTCCGTAACGGATTGCGGAGCAAACGGCCGGGCTTTCCAAGGTTGCGCCTGCTTCAAATCGTTGCAGGATCTGGCTCTCGACGTGGTCGGCCGCACCGTTGCGCGCGTGCCCGTGGACGAGCACATGGCCAATTACCAGGCGGCGAGGGCGCGGGGAAAAAGCAGCGCAAAGAAGGGCGCCAGGAAGTCCGCGGTGAAGAAGACGAAACCAAGAAGCGATCTTCGCGGCTGCCGTAAGCCGCCGTGCTCGCGGGCCGGAGGATTGCTCAACATCTGGGCGACTGGGGCGCGTACGGCGGACACGAATGGCCCTACTGGCATCACCAGATGTGGGAATACATAGGCGCGCATTTCTTAAGCACAATCGAGTCGCCGACACCGGCTCACCCTTTGGAATTTTCCTCGCCATACTTTGCAAAGTGTGACCGATGAATTTAACGGCGTGCTAAACGCGCTAAGACACGACCCAATGGATGCCGTTGCAGCGCGGCCACGTATAGCGCCATTTCATTCTTCACAAAGCCTCTCGCCTCCAGTTTCGCGAGATGCCGGGAAACCGCTCGCGCCGGCATCTTGGTTGCCGCTTGGAGTTTAGTAAACGAATGCGCGCCATTCGTTAGGGCGCGAAACACCTCGATTCGTCGCGGATGCGTGAAGCCTGTGGCGAGTTTGAAGATCGCTTCGATCGGCTGCGCTCTCCGCCGGAAGACCAGGCGCACTGCTTTGATGATTTCCTCGGCAGCACCTTTGCTCGTCCCCGCGGACAGCCGGTATTCCACGCGGCGGCCAACGCGTCGGCAAGTCAGCAACCCGCGCGCTTCCAAAGCGCGTAAGTATTGACTGGCAGCCGGCATCGACAAGCTCATGCGCTCGGCGACAGCAGATACGGTCTGGTTTGGCTGCCGGATCAAGAGAGCGAGTGTCTGCAGGCGTTTGCGGTTAGCCAAAACACGGCAGGTGCGCCAAAGCGTCGGCTCACGAGCAGGCGACATGGCTGGAATCATGTCTATACTTTGCAAAGTATGACCAATTGGTCAACGCCGCGGTTTGAGGGTTCGAGGCGTTGATTCTGGTTTCTGCCACCACGCGCAGGTGAAGAGCAGCGCGACTAACATCCGCATTGAACCCGCGCGTGTCCGTCGAGGAGCACATGGCCAATTACCGGGCGGCGAGGGCGCTCCTGGGCAAGGGAAAGAGCAGCGCAAAGAAGTCCGCAGTGAAAGAAGGCGAAACCAAAGAAGTAACCTTGGCGACTGCCTTCAGGGAGCGTGACGTCTGTTTCTCCACCGGAGCGCGGACGAGGAAAATTCTCATTTGTTCCAACCCCGCAGGTAGCTAATCAAGGTTTGGATTTGCGCGTTATCGAGCTTCTTGCTGAAGCCAGGCATTTCCCGCCGAACTCCGCTCTCAATTACCAACGTCAGCACAGGATCGCCGGCCTGCAATTGATGCAGGGTCGGTCCGTAACGTGCGCCCGAGCCGTCGTAACCATGACAGACGGCGCAATTGGCCACATAGAGTTCCGAACCGTGCAGCAGTGTTTCGGTTGACGCAGCGCGAGGCTGCGCGCCCTCCTCGGAACTCCAGGGACGAGCCAGGGCGCGGCTAATGTACTGGAAGGACAAGCCGGCGAAGATGACGGCGAGAACGGCAAGCAGAAGTGCCTTGGCTTCCCCTGGTCTTCTCATCGCTCCTAGCGCCCGACCAGATGACCACCGGTCCAACCTGCTCCGCCAACCAGCGCGCAAGCGAGAAACAGAACTACCAGGTAGAACGCCAGCGCCGGACGAGAAGGATTGTAACCTACTACCGCACGCCAGGTCGTTAGACCTACAGTCAAGGCGAAGGCTGACCAGACGTAACGATGATGTTGCAGGAGGAGACCAGTGCCGACCAGCTTCCAACCGTTCACGATGAGACCTGAGACGACGGCGGCGAACGAACCCAACCCCGCTACCAGGATCGAATAGAAGCCAGCCGATAGGTAACGAAGACTTGCTTCAGCTCCCCGTCGAAAAAAACCAAGAGTGTCGAAGAGCGCTCCGCCAAATAGAAACGCGATCGGAAAGTGCGTCGTGGCGCCATGCACCTGAGACCAAAAGAGGATGCTCATTGGACCTACTCGTATTTCAGCGCAGTCAAAGGACTGATGCTGGCGGCCTGCCGGGAAGGCCAGAGTGCAAAAACTATGTTGAGCAATCCTGCCGCGAGGAAGGCAACAGCCGCGTTCGCGCGGTCGAAGACGAAGGGATAATTGGCTGAGCTGCTCAGCAACCGGGAAGTCGGCCAGGAAAGAGCGAGGCCGAGACCGCATCCCGTAAGAGCGACCACGGCGCTCTCAAAGATCATCTGCGCGAAAATGTCCCCGGCGCTGGCGCCTAGCGCGCGGCGAATGCCGAGCTCACGTGTCCGCTCCTTTACCGCGATCCAGGTGATGCCAAGCATTCCCAACCCGGAAACGACGAGAGCGCTGGCGCCGACCCAGCGGAGGAAAAATCCAAGGCGGTCTGCGGCGAGCTGCTGAGTATCGAGCAGCGTTTTCTGGTTTTGAATTTGGAAGTCATCTTTTTGTTTCGCGCGGAGGTGGTGAAACTGCCGCAACAGCGCATGCGTGGTTGCCGCGGAGGCGTCGAGAGCTTCCAGCTGGGCGATCTCGAGGATGATTCCACTAAAGTAATCAACGTTCATTAACCGACGCATCGCAGTTGTAAGGGGAACATAGATTTGTGTATCTTCGTTCGCTGTATCCAAGCTCTGTCCGCGTTCGGATAGCACTCCGACGACCGTAAATGGCACCCGATTAATCATGAGGCGCCGACCGATCGGAGATTCCGACCCGAATAGATCAGTTGCAGCGGACCATCCTAGCAAAGCCACGCGAGCGGCCGATAGTTCCTGGTTGGAGTCGAACAGTGCACCCGAGGTGACATCCCAATTCTTGATCGGAAAGTAGTCAGGTTCGCATCCGACAACGGTAGCGTTCTTGGATAAGTCGCCGGTTTTGGTCCAGAAGCTCGCGCTAACAAGTCCGGATGATCGACTTCTATCCAATAGCTCGCGCCGAAGGGCGAGATAGTCGCGTTGGGTCAGGGTGGTTACCGCCTGGCCGGTCTTCGCGCGGCCAGCCACCGACTGGCTTTTTGAAGGTGTTACGATAAGGACGTTCGTCCCCAGACGCTGGATTTGCTCGAGCAACTTCCGCGTTCCGCCAGCGCCGTAGTTTACCGAGCAGATCACGCCTGCTACTCCGAGAGACGCACTCAGAACGAGCAAGCTGGAGCGAAAGCGAAACCGCCAGAGCAAAGAGAGAGATCGTCGCATGATCCGAAGCTGTCGGCCGACTCTCATGAACGTAACGCCTGGATGGGATCCACCCGTGAAGCAGTCCAGGCAGGATAGATTCCAAAGACGACCCCGACGACTAGGGATAGCAGGATGGAAAAGACGAACGGTTGCCAGACCAGGATCGGAGGTAGCTTCAAGAGCCGAGTAACAATCTGCATTCCTCCCCACCCCACAATGACCCCACACACTCCTCCGGCAAAAGAGACGATGGAAGCCTCGAGAAGGAATTGCACCACGATGTCGCGACGAGCCGCGCCGACTGACCGGCGCACGCCGATCTCTTTGCGCCGCTCGGAGACGGCAATCGTCATCAAGCTTAGGATGACTATTCCGCCAATCAGTAAAGCCATCGCTGAGACGCCGGTGAGGATTTTTTGCAGCGTGCTTCCGGCTTGTAAGACCTGCGCCATCGTGGCCGTGGGATTCGTCACGGTAAAGTCATCGAGCGCCGGCGGGCGAATATGGTGGCGATCGCGCAGCAAGGTCGTTAGTTCCATCGCGACCGCGCTTCCTTGCTTCGGATGCTTGAGTTGCGCCATCAGCATCGTGAGATAGTCACGATTAAAGAGCCGCCGCGCGGAGGCGTTAATGGGAATAAGAACGATGTTATCGAGCTGAGCTCCCGTCGGTCCAGCCCCGCGCGACTTGAGCAAACCGACAACCTGGAAAGGCACGTCGCCGATGCGGATCGTTTTCTGCAGAGGGTCCTCGTCGGGAAACAGATCCTTCCGCACATCGGGGCCTATCACGGCGACACGCGCCAGAGAATTGTTTTGTTCCTCGGTGAAGAAGCTTCCGTCGGCCACGTCTTCCGAGCGAAGGGACAACCATTTCGGTCCGACGCCGAAAACAGCGGGCGAAGCCTGGCGATCGCGATATTTCACATCGATATCGAAGGCACTTTGCACCTCAACGACCTGCTTGATTTTGGGCAGCTTGGCGATGGTCCTGGCGTCCTCAAAGCGCAAAGACTGCGGCACGTTGACCAGCGTCGGCATCCCGCGAAAACCCGGTCCGCCCGGACGGATGATGATGGTATCAAAGGTCCCGATCATGTTCTTGAAGCGAGCCATCGTCTCGCGTTTCGTTCCTTCTCCTACCGCGGTAAGGATCGCGAGTGAGGCGATCCCGACGAGCACGCCGAGCATCATGAGAAACGCTCGACCGCGATAGCGACCCAGCGGGCGGATGGCTTGAGTAAATAGCTCTGTCGTTCTCATGGCATCACCTCTTCCGGGGCGCGCGCTTGCTGGCTCCGATCGGAAACAATCTGTCCATCGCGCAAAAAGATTTCCCGCTCAGCGTAAGAGGCGACTTGATCGTCGTGCGTTACGAGCAGGATAGTCCGCCCTTCTTCATGCAGAGCTTGGAGCAGGCGCATGACTTCACGACCTGAATTCAAGTCGAGGTTACCGGTCGGTTCGTCCGCGAGGATCAGCGATGGGTTATTGATCAAGGCCCGTGCGATGGCGACCCGCTGCTGTTCCCCACCCGATAACTCGCTCGCGAAATGATCGCCGCGCGCCGCCAAGCCTACTCGTTCCAACGCCGAGATAGCTTTCTTCCGATCAACCCAGCCTTCGCCGTAAACCATCGGAATCTCGACATTCTCCAGCGAAGTCGTGCGCGGGAGAAGGTTGAACGATTGAAAGATGAAGCCAATCCTGAAGTTACGAATCCGAGCGAGTGCTTTGTCATCCAGGCGCGCGACGTTTTCTCCTTCCAGTTTGTAGTTACCGCTCGAAGGTTGATCGAGGCACCCGAGGATATTTAGCAAGGTCGACTTACCCGAGCCAGAAGATCCGCGGACAACAACGAACTCTCCCGGCGCGATTGTAAACGACGCATCTTTTAGAGCGTCGACCACGCCGCCTTCACCGCGCGGGTAGGACTTGGTAATGTTTTCGATTTCTATCATGACTTGTTTTTGCTTTCCGGAGTGGGTGCGGTTGGCAACAAAATGTTGTCGTCGAGCGCCACTCCTTTTCTTATTTCCACCATCCCGTTTTCCTTTGTTCCCAGCGCCACGCTGCGGCGCTCGCGTCCGCTCTTTCCCGCGACGTAGACAAACATCTGGTCGCCGTCGCGTTGCACTGCCGATGCCGGCAGGAGGAGGGCCGAATGCTGCGCACTTTGAATGGAGACGTTGGCCGTCATGTCGGGCTTAAGCGCCTCCGCGTCCGCCTCGATCCCGATCGTTACTTCGTAGTTAACGACTCCTGAAACGATGGTGGCTTTAGGCGCCACGCGCTCCACTTCGCCGGGAAAGTCACGCGAAGGAAGAGCCTCGACCGTGAAAGTGACTGAGTTATCCGGTCGAACGGTTGCGATGTCGGTCTCATCCACCATCGCCACTAACTGCAGGGCATGATCGGCGATAATGGTCACGAAAGTCGGCGCGGTAAAAGACGCTGCCACCGTCTCGCCCTCCTGTGTCGAGACGGAGGCGATTGTCCCGCCGATCGGCGCGCGAATTGTGACGTAGCTCAGGTCAACCCGCACAAGGTCGCAATCGCGCAGTGACTTTTCGTATTTCGCCTTCGTCTCCTGCCACGCGAGCGACAAGTCCTCTTCCTCTTGTGCAGCCACCACCTTCTTCGCCGCGAGAAGGTGCGAGCGTTCGTAGTTCACCCGCGCGCGCTCCATGCTCGTGCGATCCATCTCGGCCTGCGCTTCCGCGTCGGCGAGTCGCGCCTGGATGGTCCGATCGTCGATTTCGGCAATGACTTTCCCTTTTTCCACGTGCGAGCCGACCGTCACGTTTAGCTTCTTTACGATCCCCGAAAGCTGCGCGCCGACGCGCACCTCGGAGCCGACGCGGAGGCGAATGATCCCCGTTGCATTCACTACCGCGCCAACTTTGCGTTTCTCCGCGTGCACGATCTGTTCTTTGGCGACAGGGGCGTCGATAGGTCCGCGGTTGATCAGGTAGAAGGTTCGCAGTCCGAGAGCTGGAACGATCAGCATCACCGCCACGACGACCCGTCGCCGCATGTTACGATTTCTTCTCGTAAACCATCACCAATGCCGGAGTCGATCCGCGCACTGATTCGACAATCATCTCTCTGCCGTCAGCCGTGACCGAACGCGTCTCCGTCCTTACCACTGTCTGACCCGCCACGGCACTTTGTCCCTTCCAAGTAGTCACGAGCTTATTGCCGTCCCACTTCGAGATCGTCTCGTTCGGACCACCCATGGGGGCATCGTTCGTGGTCGGCGCGCCGGTCAGATCGAAATGGGTCTTCCCCTCCGAGTCTTTGCCCATAAAGTTGGAGTGAGTCGTGATGTCGACGGCAGTCGCGGTTTGCTGCACGGTCGCCGTCATCTTCATCTGCGACATCATCCCGACGTTCTTACTTTTCTCGGCGTTGAACTCCCACGTGCCAGAAAAATCCGGCGGCTCCGCTGCGAAAAGCGAGAGACTGACCAGGCCCAGCAGTGAGCCTACAAGAAACGTTACCTTCATATATTCCTTTCAGTTTGCGTTGATTTCCGACGGTTCGTCGCCACGCGATGTCCCCGTCACAAACGCAGTCTGCGGCCTATACATAGGTATAGGGTCAAAAACTATTTTAGGCTTTTTTTGACCTTCTTTTTGCCCGGCGGTTGTACCACCGGGCAAGTCGCCACCTTTGATCCTTCGAGGTGCTGCACCACCGAGCTGAGACTGCGGCGCATGTCGTGCAGCAGACGGATCTTTTGATTGATCGTCACTAGGCGCTGTCGCCCCATGCAGATGATCGCCTGGACCTCCTTCATGTCACGCCGCAACGGACCGCGGATTCCCTCGAAGGCGCGATGGATTTCGTGTAGCTCCTTTATTTCCGCAAGCGTGAAACCCAGTTCCTGGTTGCGTTTGATAAAGATGACGCGCTCAAGATCGCGCGCTTCGTATATGCGGTAGCCCGCCTCGGTGCGGTCCGGGCGCCGAAGCAAGCCTTCCCGCTCATAAAATCGAATCGTCTGAATATTAACCTGAGCGCCGCGCGCGAGTTCCCCGATGTGCATACGACGAGCATACACTCTATACCTGAGTGTAGGGAAAGCGAAGACTGTGGGAGGCCAATCCGACGAACCGCAACTTCGACGGCCAAGGTGGGCGCGTGTCAACCCAACGACCGCCGACTAACAGGTGGGAAGTCAAGCGTCCTCCGCCGGCATTTCACCCGCCTGGCATTGCACGGGCCGTCTTGCGGTGCATGCCACTCAGCCTTGACGAAATCATTGCCTACGAAGAGCGCTTGCGCTCAGAAATCATGGAGGAGAATGCCTCCTCGCCGCGCCCTCTGACAAAATGCCCGGTCGGCAACGAACACAAGCCTCCACCGACTCCCTGCATCGCCTGGTTAATCAGGATGCGCTTCAAGTGGTGATCAAGGCTGTGGTTTCCCGCGCGTAACCCAACCCCTCGCCTGGGGGTAGTCCAACGTCAGCACCAGATCATGGAAAGCATTTCCACCCAGGGAGCCTTCTACCTGGCTTGCCATCATCTTAGACATAAACTCGTGGAAGTTCGCATCCGGCCTTTCGGTAAACCAGACTGGACCAACCTTTAGATCGCCGATCGCCAACTCTGGCACTTCGATCATCGCGGCATGCGTCGCCACCTGCGCGTCCTCCACCACGCGCCAGTCTTTGTGGCTTGAATGCCATCGGTCGAACAGAGACTTGGCAATCATACTCGTAGCTCGAAATAACGGACCGCCATCTCCGATCTTAGAAAGAGACGGTGCGGTCAGCAAGGTCTCCGCACCAGTATCCAAGAGCATCGGGATCGTTTGTCCATCAATTTGGACTTTGATTCCTGGGAAGTTGGTTACGGGACGACCTTGGGCATCAGTCTTGAAGCGCACCGAAAATGACCGGGCGTCGCC
Source organism: Chthoniobacterales bacterium (assembly GCA_013821455.1). GTDB lineage: Bacteria > Verrucomicrobiota > Verrucomicrobiia > Chthoniobacterales > UBA10450 > Palsa-1392. Next base: position 3,354 of record JACDGS010000061.1, on the reverse strand, counting down.
TTCAGGATGCCAGCCAGGGGAACGCAGAATCAACTGCCTGCCGGGGTAGTTCCAAGTCCAGACATGACCGCCGAACCAAGCTTCACCCAGGATACCGTCTTCCTGCTTCGGCCATTCTGCGATTTGACGAACCTCTGGCACCACCACGAGAAAAGTGTCGTCTGGCAGTTTCGGCCCGTCGATCGCACTATTGAAGGCACGAGCATCGACCACTTGAGCATTCGGACCCAATTCCGCGATCGCATCTGGGTCAGTGACAGTTCTCGTCTTCATCTTGAGGCGGGCAAGGGCATCCCTGGATAAGACTAGACCGCCGCCAGTGTCGGTGTAGAACACCAAAGGGCTGTTCGAGTCTGGGGAGGTGAGACGCACGTAAACGCGATCGGCGTCAAACGTGCTGGGCACCACCCCGCCGGCATCGGGAATACCAGCAGTTGTGAAGTCGGCCAGAGCCGCGAAAAACATCGCAAAGAAAAGGTTACGAGTCATAGGTCTAGCGAGAAAAGATCGGCAACCGCGCGAATGGGAAGCGTAGGGGTCAGAGTGGGCTTGCATTGATTTTTCGGACAGTGGGGTGCATTCGGGGTCAGAGCTTACTATCGTAAACTCCGTTTTGAGATTGGGCTTCCGGCGCGGAAAACAACGGCGGGCAAACCCGAGCGCCGACTCTCGGCCCGCAGGTTCCGAGCGACGCGCCGGAATGCTCGTTCGGCGCGGACCACGAAGTCGGGAAGTTGCTGGTCATCGTTCGCCTTTCGCTTCGCTTTCATGATTCGATCAGTCGCCGGACGACCTCACTGCTTCGCCGTAGAGGCGGTCGAAGAGGCGGTGTCTAAGTTCTAGCTCCGGGATATCTTTGGGAAGTGAGGCAATGACCATCGCTCGCGCGGCGTCGAACATCGCGGCGCCCATGATGAAGCGGGTGGCGTTCGGCAGCGACATGAGTCGTTGCCGGATCTCTTCGGCGATCTCGGGCGTGGTGTCGTTCATGGTTGCGCCTGCAACCAGAGGTTGGACAAGCCGAGCTCCTTTGTCCACTGCTGGATGTAGTCCTGGTCGTAACCAGTGGCGAGCAGGTTCTGAACGTCGCGCATTTGGAGCTCGGAATGAGAGTCCTTCGCCCAATCCAGTTTGGAAATAATCAGGTCCTCCTTGGTGGCAATCCAAATGGTGAAGTTGTCGATCTCGATCCGACGCCGACGCTCGAACTCGGCGCGTCGGTAGGGGGTGTCTTTGCGCACGACGCAATCGACTTTGATGACGCTTTCCTCGTGAATGAGGTTGAAGATCGATTTTGTCGCAATGGAATCGCGGACGGCTTCCTCCGAGGCGTAGTAATCGGGACGAAAAAGATCGACGACGCGGTCCGAGTCCTCGGGCGCGAGCGCGACGACCAGATCAATGTCGCGGGTCATGCGGGGCTGAGCGTAGTAGTTCATCGCCATCGAGCCGGTAAGCATGTAGGCGATGCCCGCGCGATCGAGCCGCTGCGAGACATCTCGAACGATATCGAGCTCGTTCAGCATCTGGGATTACGCATTGGCGTAAACTTCCCTGCCCTTTTCGGTGAACTCCTCGGACTTCTCGGCCAGGCCCTTCTGGAGTGCTTCCTCTTCGGCAATCCCCTGCTCCGCGGCGTATTTGCGGACGTCTTCAGTGATCTTCATCGAACAAAAGTGCGGTCCGCACATGGAGCAGCCTCCTTCGCCGGGGCTACGGCGGGCCAGGAAAATGCGCTCGGAGAAATCATTAGCGGTAAACCTCCCGACGATGACGAATTCGCTGCACTCGCACAACCCGAATCACATCGGCGATCTCGTAGATGATGCGGTGATCACCAACGCGAACTCGCCAGTCGTGCTTCGTGCCAGCTAGTTTGCGGCTGCCGGTCGGCCGTGGATTCTCCGCCAGAGATCTCAAGGCGATCGCAACGCGAGATCGAACCACGACGGACAAGCGCTTCAGGTCTTTTTCGGCCGAGCGTTCGACGACGACCTGATACATTCCTCAGTTCTTCGCGAGGTCGGCAAGGACGTCTTCCAATGGCCGGTAGTGAAGCTTTTTGCGACGCGCCTTTTTCAACCAGGCAACGTCTTCCGCGTCCTCAAGCCGCTCCAGGATCTCCTGGTACTGCTTGATCGGCAGGATCACCGAAACGGGCTTGCCCTTCTTCGTGACGATCTCGGGTTCGGCGAAAGCGGCTTTCATCAGACGACTGTATCAGCCTCACGCCTTCGAGTAAATCTCGGCTCCGCCTTCGGCGAACTCGTGAGCCTTTTGTGCCATGCCGGCGCGCAATGCTTCGCCTTCGGACAACTCCTGTTCGGCGGCGTATTTCCTTACGTCCTCGGTTATTTTCATGGAACAAAAATGAGGACCGCACATGCTGCAGAAATGTGCGGTCTTGGCTCCCTCTTGAGGGAGCGTTTCATCATGGAATTCTCGAGCCGTTTCTGGATCGAGTGACAGGTTAAACTGGTCTTCCCATCTGAACTCAAATCTGGCCTTCGAGACCGCGTTGTCGCGGTATTGGGCGCCGGGGTGGCCTTTGGCGAGGTCGGCGGCGTGGGCGGCGAGTTTGTAGGTGATGACGCCGGTTTTGACGTCGTCTTTGTTTGGTAACCCGAGGTGTTCTTTTGGAGTGACGTAGCAGAGCATGGCGCAGCCGTACCAGCCGATCATAGCGGCGCCGATGCCGCTGGTGATGTGGTCGTAACCAGGGGCGATGTCGGTGGTGAGCGGGCCCAGCGTGTAGAAGGGTGCTTCGTGGCACCACTCGATTTGTTTTTCCATGTTCTCTTTAATCAGATGCATGGGGACGTGGCCGGGGCCTTCGTTCATGACTTGGACGCCCTTCGCCCAGGCACGGGTCGTTAGGTCGCCTTGCACTTTGAGCTCGGCGAATTGCGCCTCGTCGTTGGCGTCGGCGATTGAACCTGGTCGCAGGCCGTCGCCGATACTAAAGCTGACGTCGTAGGCGGCCATGATTTCGCAGATGTCGTCCCAATGTTCATACAAGAAGCTTTCCTTGTGATGGGTGAGGCACCATTTCGCCATGATGGAGCCGCCGCGGCTGACGATGCCGGTCATGCGCCGCGCGGTCATGGGGACGAAGCGGAGGAGGACGCCGGCGTGGATGGTGAAGTAATCGACGCCTTGCTCGGCCTGCTCGATGAGGGTGTCGCGGAAGATTTCCCAGGTGAGGTCTTCGGCGCGGCCGTTCACTTTCTCGAGAGCCTGGTAGATGGGGACGGTGCCGATGGGGACGGGCGAGTTGCGGATGATCCATTCGCGGGTGGCGTGGATGTTTTTGCCGGTGGAGAGGTCCATGACGGTGTCGGCGCCCCACTTGGT
>JACDGS010000101.1 GCA_013821455.1 Chthoniobacterales bacterium | reverse complement strand
TCGCGCCGTTGATCGTCACTCCGTTAGCGATCACAAGGTCGGTGCTCGCCTGGTTGCGCCTGGCTTTGAAGGTGTAGGTATAAGTTGAGTCCGCTTGCAGGGTGAGGCTGCTTTGCAGGGTGAGGGTTACCGGCTTTTTGGTCCCCGCGGCTGGAGCGAGGAAGGCTCCAGCGCCACTCCCGGCGCCTACCGTGACCGCGCCGGAGATTGTCCCCTTTCCGCCAAGCGTCCCGGTATCCACCTGCACAGGACCAGGACCAGTGCCCGAGCCGGTTGTGTTGCTGATGAGGAGTGTACCGCCCTCGATCGTGGTGCTTTCTTCGTAGGTGTTGGCGCCGGTAAGGGTTAGTGCTCCGGTGCCCACCTTTGTCACACTATCGGCCAGCTGCGTGCCACGAATCGTGCCCGCAAAAGTCGTGCTCAAGTTATTACCACCCACAATGAGATGGTGCGCCACAGACCTAGAACTGGAGAGAATCACTTCGCCATCCCCTTCGAGTGAGCCTATCGAGAGTGTCTCAGCGCCTGTGAGAGAAGGCATTTCGAGGGTGCCGTTGCCGAAGAGTTTCACCGTTGCCATGTCGCCAGTTGACCGATCGGCAAAGGAAATGAGGCCGCCCGCGCCTCCGTTGCTGCCTCCATTGGCGATCAGAGTGGCATTTGCGCCAGCGCCGGATGCCGCAAACGAGATGTGGCCGCCCGCATCGTCGCCGCCGACTGCCGCCCCATTGGCAACTACAGTGCTCTTGTCAGCGGAGGAGGAGAAATAGGCCGTCCCGCCTGGCGAGTCCTCCACCGTGCCGGCGTTCACCGTAACAACGGCTCCTCCGGCCGTGCCCCCCGTGAAATACACTATACCACCGAGTCCAACGGAGCCGATTGTTCCTCCGTTGATGATAAGAGTCGCCTGGTCCGCCGTGCTGGTTTCGTTAAAGCTAACCGAGCTGCCAAACCCAGATTCGGTCGCACCGTTGAGGGTAAAGGTTGCTTGTCCGGCGCTTGAGCTGCCGTTAAAAAAGACTTCCCCATCTTCGAAGAGGGTAAAAGCGGCGTTAGCCGCGGTTGAGCTGTCAAAGAACTCGATAGCATTGATGTTCTGACTTGTGAAAGAGGCATTCCCGGCGCTTGAAGTGCCATAAAAGTCCACCGCACCGGTGAATGCCGTGAGGTTTCCGGCAGTTGCAGCTCCCTGGAAGGTGGCCGCGACAAAGGTCTGAACGATACCTGAGTTATTGGTGATCCCAACGCCGACGATCTGTAAAACCGCCGGGGCGAATGCCATAGTGTAAGCGCTCGCCCCGGGCGCAAAAACGATGCCATTTACGGTTATCGGGCTGCCACCGATCGTCGTCTTGGTGGATTGACCGAAAGTGGCGATGTCGTCAGGCCCATTTGGCACTGTCGCCGGCGTCCAGTTCGCTGGCTGAGACCAAATGGTATTACGTGGATTGAGCTTCCATGTCGCGCTGCCCGCCGAGGCGGACGGGACAAACGAAAGCGATAAGAGACAGAGCAGGGCGACGCTTCCGGTGAGCCGGAGAGGACGGAAGATTTTCATCTTGCCGTTTTACCGGACAAGACACTGGAAGTAAAGAACATTCCCGGTCAGTGATAGTCACTCCCCTGGCTATGACCTTGCCGGTCCGGGGTTCTCTCGTTCCCAAAGTCTCTTGCTCTCTCGTTCCCAAAGTCTGTTTGGGGAACGCGCTTGTCTTAGCCGTAACGCAGCCGTAGGCGAGGCCGGGCTTTCCAACTCTGTTTCCCGATCCTGCGGCGCGATGCGCAGTGCCATCGGATTCATCAAACCGAGGCCGCACATTTCAGCACTTCGACCGTGGTGGAATGGCTCCCGGTCTTCACTAAAATGGCGACCGCCGGACTAAGGAAACAGAGTTTCCGGGGCAGGTGCGTTCCCAAACAAAGTTTGGGAACGAGGGAGTTGGGGACGAGGGAACCATCGACTTCCGCTGAGCTTCGTGTTCAGCTTTATCGTGACCATCCGTGCCTTAAATGGCGCATGCGGCGATCGAAAACGTCTCGAAGCGATTTCGCGCGGGAATTTCGGCGTCCGCGATCTCTCGCTCGAGAGACATCGAGAGACATCGAGAGTGATCGGTGCCCGCGTGCAAGTCGGGGAGCGAGCAGAAAAAAAGGTTTGCGTCGAGTAATAGGCGTCACGTAATCTGCGTCCCTAATGAAAAACCCACCGGAAAAATTACCGCGGCAATTAGCCTAAGTGTGTTCGCTGCGTTGCCTGCACTCTGCTGGGCGCAGGACCGTCCGACCCCACCGCCAACTCCCACCATTGCGCCAACGCCGACGCCAGCCGTGACGCCCACCCCTGCCAAGCCAACGATTCCCTATGGAACGCCGGCGAATAATACTCCAGATCCCAGTCCTACCATCATTCCTCCGGCGGGTAAGCCAGCCTATGTCGATGTCCGGCAGCAGGACCAGCCGCCTTCGGGTGATCCGCAACATGGAACGACCCTGCAATGGGTTGTCTACCAGCCAGGCACTATGGGTCCCGACGGTACCAGCCGTTGGCCGGTAGTCGTAGTCTTACATATCGGCGGCTTTAAGGGGGGAGATTTTTACCATGGTTTGTCAACCGCGCCTGAAGATCTGGCTGCCGCCGGTTTTTATGTGGTCGTAGCTGATTATCCGCTTGCCCCGCCACACAGTATCGCAGGTCAATACGCAATACAGCAAACAGACCCAACTCACTCCGGGCGATACCCACAGCAGACAAGAGCTATTGAAGCGCTGATCGACGCAGCCAAAAATGACCCTCATTGTTATCACCAGTTGGTTGGTGTCCTTGGTGGTTCCGGAGGAGCATCACATGCGGCCTATATTGGCTTGGACGTAACTAGTACCGGCGCGCTTTGGCCTTATTGGAGCTTTCTGGCTGGCCCAAAGTGCGTGGTATGCCTATCGGGGCAGTACGACTTCTCTGATCGCGATCCGGATGTCATTGCCACGCGAAACTTTGTTCCCGACATTGAGAACTATACCAACAGCGCGGTTCCTTACACCCAATGGGCGGATTCTCCCGTAAGCTTGGTCTCAAGCACCGCATCTTTTTCTTTTATACCAATGTACTTCCTTCGGTCCATGGCTGATTCGGGTTCTCCGCTCTCGACTCAAACTATCTTTGGTATGCGCTTACTCAGGCTCACGCCGACCCGCTCCTTTTTCGAATGTGGTCACTTCCTCCGCTGGAGAACATGGATCACGCCTTCGCTCTCTGGGAGGACCTTACCGACGACACCACAGACAATCAGGGCTTAAGAGTAAAAGACAGGGTGATCGACTTTTTCAAACAATACCTGCACGACTAAATGCGTTGATCAAAGAGACAGAAAGGAAGCAAAATGAACCTGACGAATCGCTTTAACTCCATCTACATCCGTTATCCTCTCCGCCGCGTGGCCTTACTTGTCGCAATGGCTGCGTTATTTGCCGGCGCCACCCGCACCGCCCTCGCCGTCGAGCCCCCACCAGGTGGCGATTATCCGAAGGAAGTCACAGCTTTGGGTGACGGTGCGCTTGCCAACGACACGCCCGGCCCAGACAATACAGGCCTCGGATTTCACGCGCTATTTAGCGTCACTAGTGCAGGAGCGGCTAACACGGCTGTAGGGGCTTACGCGCTCGGCGACACCACGACCGGTTCTGCTAACGCTGCCGTGGGCTACCAGGCCCTTCTTGGGAATACGACTGGCGCCTTCAATGTCGCCATTGGTCAAAACGCGTTGATCGCGAACATCGCGGGCGGTTATAATGTGGCAGTGGGCGAGGAGGCGCTCCAGGCGCATACAACGGGGTTCGACAACGTGGCGGTCGGCCCAGGCGCCATGTCCCTAGGCACGAAGGGCGAGTACAACGTGGCCATCGGGAGCACTGCCATGGCTTTCGCCAACGGGAACGACAACGTGGCCGTGGGTGATGGTGCGATGAACATGGCCAATGGGAGCTTTAATGTCGCCGTCGGCCAGTTCGCCGGATTGAGCTTCGCGGGCAACACCAACATCGCGATCGGCCATTATGCCGGACAGAACGTGACCGGCCGGGGAGGGAACAACATCGAGATCGCCAACCAAGGCTCGAAAAAGGATAGCGCTGTCATCCGTCTCGGCGACCCTGCAGTGCAGAAGCAGATCTTCGTCGCCGGCATTAGCGGCGCGACGGTCTCGGGCGGGGCGGCCGTCATGGTCACGAGCAGCGGGCAGCTGGGGGTCGCTACCTCCTCGGCCCGGTTCAAAGAAAACATCCAGCCGATGAAGCAAGCGAGTGAAGCGATCCTGTCACTTAAACCGGTGACTTTCCGCTACAAGAAAGAGTTGGACCCGGAGGCGATCCCGCAGTTCGGGTTAGTGGCCGAGCAAGTCGCGAAAGTCGATCCAGACTTAGTGGCCCGTGATGAATCAGGC
>JACDGS010000060.1 GCA_013821455.1 Chthoniobacterales bacterium | reverse complement strand
GTGGAGAAGTTCAAGAGCGCGGTCTATACGTCGTTCGATCCGAGCCTCGATCACAACCCGCTTTGGAACCACAAAGCGCAATGCGCCTTCCCGAGCGCGACGCAGAACGAAATCAACGCCAAGGACGCCGCCAACCTCCTACGCAACGGCGTTTACGTCGTTTCCGAAGGCGCGAACATGCCGACGACAATCGAGGGCGTGAACCAGTTCCTCCACGCGCAAATTCTTTACGGCCCCGGGAAAGCGGCCAACGCTGGCGGTGTTGCGACCTCTGGTCTGGAGATGGCGCAAAACAGCACGCGCATTTCCTGGACGCGGAACGAGGTCGATAGCCGCCTGCAAACGATCATGAAAGCGATCCACCTCGCCTGCCATCGGACTGCGGAGGAATACGGCACGCCAGGCAACTACGTGAACGGCGCCAACATCGCCGGCTTCCTCAAAGTGGCGACCGCGATGATGGATCAGGGCGTGGTCTGAGCAAACAGTGGATGAAGTTCGTTAGGCCATTCCGAGTGCGACCGCGCGGGTTGTCATCCCAATCCGGCGGAGCGCGGAGAGGGACCCCTCCATGGAAGCAAAGCGCTCTTATTAAAATTGGCACAAATTGCAGCGAGAGGTCCCTCTCCGTCCTTCGGCGGATCGGGATGACAATGTGATTGCGCGCACTCGTTCATGAATCCGTCGCCATATTTTTTCCTCGTCATCTTCATCGGCGTCGCACTCGTCTTCCCGATTGTGCCACTCGTGCTCGCGTGGATGTGGAGAAAATTCTTTCAGCCGCCAAAACCGGGCGCGGCCAAGAACGCCACCTACGAATGCGGCGTGGAGTCGTTAGGCGACGCGCAGGTGCAGTTTCAATCGCAGTTCTACCTTTACGCGATCATCTTCCTCATCTTCGACGTCGAATCGATTTTTCTCATTCCGTTCGCGGTCGCGTTCACCGGCCTAACGATTGGTGCCTTCGTGGCGATTTTGATTTTTCTTTTCCTGCTCCTGGAAGGGTTGGTTTGGGCTTGGAGCAAAGGCTGTCTAAATTGGGCGAAGTAAGACGGGGATGAATTTGGAAGCCAGGAAACCAGGAAAAAGACAGAGGAATCAAAAAAGCAGGAGGGCAGGAAATCCGATGCTTTCTTCTTCCTGGCTTCCTGGTTTCCAGATTCATCCTCTTTTTTCCGCGTGATGACCGACCCGATCGAACCAGCACTTCAAAGCGAGCTGCAAAAGCAAGGCATCTGGGTCACTTCGATGCAGGAGCTTTATAATTGGGGCCGCAAAAATTCCATCTGGCCGCTCCAATTTGGCCTCGCCTGTTGCGCGATCGAGATGATCGCCACCGCGGCCTCGCGCTACGATCTCGCGCGTTTCGGCGGCGAAGTTTTTCGCCCCTCGCCGCGGCAGGCCGATCTCATGATCGTCGCTGGCACGGTGACGAAAAAAATGGCGCCGCAAATCGTTAGGCTCTACAACCAAATGCCCGATCCGAAATACGTTATCGCGATGGGCGCATGCGCGATTTCGGGCGGCCCTTTCAAGCAGGGTTACAACGTTCTCAAAGGCATCGATCGTTACATTCCAGTCGATGTTTATATTCCCGGTTGTCCGCCGCGGCCGGAGGCGTTGCTTCACGCCTTCATGGAATTGCAGCGCAAAATCGACGGCCAAAAATTAACCGGCCCCCAAAAGGCAAATCATCTCAACGCGGGCCAGCCGAGCGAATTTCCAGTGCCGGCGTTTGGTGCGCACGATCTCGAGCCGCCGGCAAACGCCGACCTGTTTCAGCCGCCAAAGATCGAACGTTAGGCACTCGCGGGCGCGGCGCTCTTTTAGGACCGCATCTCGTGCTGGACGGTGCGCCGTCTGTTAAGATAAAGTGCGCGCCAGCGCGGGAAACGCCTTCAATAAATGTCAAGCAACGTCACGCCAATGGAATTCGCCCGTCTGCTGCTGGCCTACGAGGTCGCGTCGGGCAAACCCGCGGACCGGGAAGCTCCCGCGGCTTTTCGGGTTTGCGAAAAACTGCGAGCGCCGCTCGGGAGACTTATGGGCTTCGATGGTTTTCGCTCGCTCCTGTCGCGCGCCCTGGTCCTGGCCTGCGCCCAGCTTCCCGTGCTCTGTACGCTCCAGATAAAGGCGAATGGCTCGTTAGGCGGGCTGGGCGAACTGGAGGCCAAACTTGAGGCGCGTGCGATCGTGGAGGGCGAAGTCGTGCTCGTAGGCCAGTTGCTCGGGCTCCTGGTCATTTTCATCGGTCCGGGGCTGACCCTGCGATTGCTGCACGAGATTTGGCCCGAATGGAAGATCGAAGATTTTTGGCAATAAAATTAACGTTATGAGGAAAAGAAAAACGCCAGCGCAGAAGCCATCGAAAAAAGCGCTCCCGCCCGAGAAGGTGAAAATCCGCCAACTGCCGACCGGGGTGCGCGGCCTCGATGAGATCACTGGCGGGGGGCTGCCGGAATTCTCCTTCAACATCATCGCGGGCGCGCCCGGTTGCGGCAAGACGACGCTGGCGCATCAGATCATCTTCGCGAACGCGACCGCGCAGAAGCCGGCGCTTTATTTCACGGTCCTCGGCGAGCCGACGCTGAAGATGCTGCGTTATCAACAGCAGTATTCCTTCTTCGATCCGGAGAAGTTGGGCAAGGCGATCCGTTTCATAAACCTCAGCCACATCGTCATGGAAAACGATTTGGGCGGAGTGCTCGCGGAAATCACCCGGGAAGTCGAGACCGCCAATCCGGGCATGGTGGTGGTCGATTCCTTTCGCACGGTCATCCGCAAAGCAAAGGGCGAAGAAAGCGACATGGCCCTCCAAGGCTTCGTGCAGCGCCTGGCCTTGCTCCTGACCAGTTGGGAAGCGACCACCTTTCTCATTGGCGAATATTCCGAGCAGGACATTCGCGATAATCCTGTCTTCACCGTGGCCGACGGACTCCTCCTGCTCTCCCAGAGTATCGAGCGCAATTCCGTGGTGCGGAAGCTGCAGCTGGTGAAGATCCGCGGCCAGGATTCGGTGCCGGGGCTGCACACCGTCCGCATTAACGGCGACGGCTTGCAGGCTTTCTCGCGCACGCTCGGTTTTGTCGGAAAGAAATCGAAACCGGCCCGACCGCGGCGTCTTTCCGTCGGAATCCCGGAGCTCGATAAGATGATGGGCGGAGGCATCCTCGAAGGCGACAGCATGCTCGTAGCCGGGCCTTCAGGCACGGGCAAATCGGCGCTCGCCACCCAATTTCTCGCCGCAGGTCTGCGCAACGGCGAACCGGCCATCGCCGCTATTTTCGAAGAGCGGCCGGACGGTTACGCGGCGCGGGCGAGCGCTTTTGGTCTGGACCTGGAGACGCCGCAGAAAAACGGAAAACTCGAGCTCCTCTACCTGCGCCCCCTCGATCTCTCGGTGGATGAATCGATGCAGGAAATTCTCGATGCGGTAAAAAGGACCGGCGCCAAGCGGCTGGTAATCGATTCGCTCGTCGGCTTCGAGATGGCGCTCGCGCCCGGTTTCCGCGAGGACTTCCGGGAATCGCTCTACCGCATGATCGCGGCGCTCACCGGCGCGGGAGTGACCATCTTCACCGCGGTCGAGATCGAGGACACCTTCACCGCGCTGCAGTTCAGCCATTACACGATTTCATTTCTCACCGACGACATCATCCGGCTGCGTTACGTCGAGATCGATGGGCAGCTGCGCAAAGTTCTCGTCGTGATCAAAATGCGCGGCGGCAATCACAGCAAAGACATCCGCGAATATGTCATCACCGACGAAGGGGTGGTCGTGATCGGCCCGCGGCAGACGGATTACGTGCGCCTGACCACCGGGTTGCCGGAGCGGATCGGCCAGCTCAAAGAGAAAGCACCGGAGCCGAAAGCGAAAGAGTAGAAATGCCACTCGGGAAATGACTCTTGGACTTATGGCCGGCAGAATAAAAAAAGAGACCCCCGGCCCGGCCGCCGATCCCGAGCGCGCGCGGTTGCAGGAGCAAACGACCGCAATGAACGAGCGGTTGATCCTCTCCTCCATCCATCAGCACGAACTGACGGAAGAAGCGCAAAAGCTCAACACGCAACTGCGCCGCGAGATCACTGAGCGCGAGCTAGCCGAGGGAGCATTGCGCGACAGCGAAGAACGCCTGCGCTTCATAGCGGAGTCGATGCCGCAAAAAATTTTCACCGCGAAAGCGGACGGCAGCGTGGATTATTTTAACCGGCAATGGATGGAGTTCACCGGGCTGAGCTTCGAGCAAATTCGCGATTGGGGCTGGAAGCAATTCATCCATCCTGACGACGTGGAGGAGACGCTGCGCCGCTGGACGCATGCGGTCGCAAACGGTGAATATTTTGAAATGGAAACCCGCTTCCGCCGGCATGACGGCGTGTATCGCTGGCACTTGAGTCGCGCCCAGGCCATGCGCGACGCCGAGGGCCAGGTGCTGATGTGGACCGGCTCGAACACAGACATCGAAGAAATGCGCCAGGCCAAAGACCAGGCCGAGCGCGCCTCGCGTGCGAAGGACGACTTTCTCGCCGCGCTCTCGCACGAATTGCGCACGCCGCTCACGCCCGTGCTCATGACGACGGCCATCCTCGCAGTCGATCCCTTATTACCGGCCGAGGTGCGCGGCCAGCTCGCGATGGTGCGCCGCAACGTCGAGCTGGAAGCACGTCTCATCGACGACTTGCTCGATCTCACCCGCATCAGCAACGGCAAGCTGCAAATCCAGCCCGTGACCACCGATCTGCACCAGCTCCTCGAACAGACCGCGGAAATCGTCCGGAGCGACGGTTTCGGGAAAAAAGTGCTCCTCTCCTTCGCACTCGAAGCCGCGGGGCATCATGCCATGGGCGATCCGGCGCGGCTCCAGCAGGTCTTTTGGAATATCATGAAGAACGCGCTCAAATTCACCCCGGCTGGCGGAAGCGTGACCGTGAGCACCCGCAACGAGACCGCGGGAACGATCATCGTGAGTTTCGTCGATACGGGCATCGGTATTCGAGCCGAAGCGCTCTTGCATATTTTCGAGGCCTTCGAGCAGGGCGAAATCACCTTCCAGCAACGCTTCGGCGGGCTGGGTCTGGGTCTGGCAATCTCGAGGGCGATCGTGGAACTCCATGGCGGCGAGATTCGCGCCGCGAGCGATGGGGTCGGCTGCGGCGCGACCTTCAGCGTCACGCTCGCGACCGTGGCTGCGCGCGAATTTGCGGACCCGCGGGAGAGCAGGCCGCCCGTACCGGAGCGCGCGCTGCGGCTCCTCGTGGTCGAGGATCACGCCGCCACGCTTGAAGTCCTCACCCGCCTGCTCACGCGCAGCGGCCACCGCGTCACCCACGCGAGTAACGTTCGCGACGGGCTCGCGGCCGCGGCCGTCGAGAGCTTCGATGCGGTCATCAGCGACCTCGGTCTGCCCGATGGGACCGGCTTCGAATTAATGAAAAAACTCCACACCGCGCAGGGACTGCGTGGGATCGCCTTGAGCGGTTACGGCATGGAGACTGACCTGCGGCGCTCGCAGGAATCGGGCTTCAGCGCGCATTTGACCAAACCGATCGACTTCGCGCAACTGGAGCGGGCGCTGGAGGATTTGATGGCGAATTCGATGGAATGGACAAAACCTGAATAACGAAGTCCCCGCAGCTTTCCTGCGGTTTCGCCCTTCGCTATTACGACCGGCCCGTAATCGGCTCACGAATTGAATCTCGTGAACACGCCTCGCTCTCTTTCTTATCCTTCACTCGAAACCAATCCAGCTCACCCCGGCCTTTACACCTCGACGGTAGAGCACGCTTCGCGCCGCCGCATTTCGCGGGCGAAAATGAAAGAGACCGCGCAAGCGGCGGAGGAGAAAGCCCGCGCAGCAGGCGAGGCCGCCGCCTCCGGGCTTTCGAAAGGACCGCTCCTTGCCTTTGTGGGATTGTTGCTCGGAGCAGGCGCGGCGTCGTTAGGCGGAAGGTCGGGCACGCCGCGTCTGTTGCTCGAGGAAAATATGACAACTCGTTAGGCACCCAGGAAATGACCGCACTCTTTCGCTGGATCTTTCGTCTGCTCGTGTTGAAGGCGGGGTATTCCCTGCTCCACCGCTTCCTCGCCTCTCGTCGGCGTCCTCGCGACGTGTAGGCAGCGGGCGAGGATTAGGAACCGTGCGGCTTTCGTGAAAACTTTCGAGTTCGAAGGTCTCCTCCTCGCCTGGGTCGGTCTGTCGTGCTGGGCCGTCTGCTTTTGGTGGATGCATCGGCTCTCTTCGCGTCAGGAAGCGATGTTGAGAGAGTTGCATGATGTCGCCCGACGGATCCAGGAGTTGTCGCAGCGGGAGCACGACCGCATCAGCGAAGTGCACCCCACCGTGGAGAAGATTCATGAGTCCGTCCGCGACGTCGCGGTCGCGGTCGCCGCGGAAGATTCCTCCGGTCAAGCCATTCGCCGTTAACGAGAGTTACAACTTCTCCTTCGATCAAAACACCAAAAAGCAAAACCGCTGCGGCCGATGCCCTGGTCGGCCTCTGGACGATCGCGCTCGCCGCTTTTGTTATCGCCGGGCTTTATTTTACGCGCGAACTGCTCATCCCGCTGGCACTCGCCGCGCTCCTGACTTTTCTGCTCTCGCCCCTGGTGACGAGATTGGAGCGCTGGATCGGCCGCATTGCCGCGGTGCTGCTTGCGGTAATTCTGATCTTCAGCGTCATCGGCGCGGCCGGCTGGATGCTCACCCGCCAGCTCGTCGATCTGGCCACAAAGCTCCCCGATTACAAGGTCAACATCGAAGCCAAGCTGCACGCTTTCGATCACCCCAGCGGCGGTGCTTTTTCCAAACTCTCCCGCACTTTCACGGAGCTGAAAAAAGAGCTGCCGGGCGGCTCGGCCCCATCCGCGCCGCTGGTCACGCAGAAAGCCGGCAACCCGGCGAGCGCGGTGGTCGCACGTTCGCCGCAGCCCTCTCCCGCCGCCCTGCCCGTGCAGGTGGTGGAGACTTCCAGAGGCAATCCCATCGAGTTGATGAAGGCGATCGTAGCCCCGCTGCTCGGCCCGCTCGGGACCGCGGCGCTCGTGCTCCTGCTGGTTATTTTCATGCTCTTGCAGCGGGAAGATTTGCGCAGCCGCTTCATCCGCCTCATCGGTCAGGGGCGCATCAGCGCGACCGCGCGCGCGATGGAGGATGCGGGCGACCGCGTCTCGCGCTATTTGCGTCTGCAGCTCTTGATCAACGTCACTTTCGGCGTCTGCATCGCACTTGGCCTTTACCTCATCGGCGTGCCCAATGCCATGCTTTGGGGTTCGTTAGGCGCGGTCCTCCGCTTCATCCCTTACCTCGGCTCCTGGATCGCGACCACGCTCCCCACCGTGGTCGCGCTGGCGGTCTCCCCCGGCTGGACGATGCCGCTCCTGACCATCGCTCTTTTCATCGTCATCGAGCTCGTCGTGGCCAATGTGGTCGAGCCCTTTCTTTACGGAAAGCACACCGGCATTTCCTCGATCGCGCTGATCGTCGCGGCCGTTTTTTGGACGTGGTTGTGGGGGCCGCTCGGGCTCATGCTTTCCACGCCGCTCACCGTCTGCCTGGTCGTGATGGGCCGGCACGTTTCGCGGCTTTCTTTTCTCAGTACCCTGCTGAGCGACGAAGAAGCCCTTACCCCCGCGCAGGAATGCTATCACCGCCTGCTCATCGACGGGCTCGATGAAGCGAGCGCGCTCGCGGAAGTTTATGTGAAAGAAAATTCCGTGACCGCGCTCTACGATGCGGTCCTCATCCCGGTGGTGAGCGCAGCGGAGATGGATCACCGGCGCGAGGCCCTCGATGCCGAGCAGCGCGCCGCGGTCGAGCAAGGCGTGCGCGACATCATCGAAGACTTCGGCAACCGTCCCGCACCCGCCTCCAAGGTGGAGGCCGACCAGCTCGTGGCGGAGCACGTTCCCGCCGCGCCGTTGCCGGCGCTGGACTGTCGCCTTTATTGCCTGCCCGCCCGGGCGGACCGGGACGAGATCGCCGGCTCCATGCTCGCCCAGCTCATGGCAGCCTCCGGCGCCGAGGTCCAGAATGCATCCGCCCGACTGGCCGCGGGCGAGTTAATCGAACTCGTGGGCAAGTCGGACGTGGACGTGGCCTGCATCTCCGTCGTCGCGCCTTCCACCGTGATTCACGCACGTTATCTCGCGACCAAACTGCGCGCCCGCCTAACGAATCTGAAAATCGTCGTCGGCCTCTGGGGCGCAACCGAAAACCTGACCGAAGCGGCCCAGCGCCTGCGCGACTCGGGCGCGGATGAGGTCGTGACCACGCTGGCCGATGCCGCGGTGCAAATCGCCAAGCTGGCCCCCCGCCTGGTCGATGAGATGACCCCCGCGCCCATCCCGGTCGACGACGAAGAACGCCTCGCCGCGCTCGCTCAGATGCAACTGCTCGATACCGCCGCAGAGCCGTTCTTCGATCGCATCACGGCCAAGCTGGCGCGGGTTTTCGACGTGAAAATCGTCCTCGTTTCGCTGGTCGATCGCGACCGACAATTTTTTAAAAGCCAGATCGGACTGCCGGACGATCTGGCCCAGAGGCGCGAAGCTCCGCGCTCGATTTCCATTTGCGGCCACGCGGTCGCGCAGAATGATCTGCTCATCATCCCGGACCTGGCGCGCGACCGGCGCTTCAGCAACAACCCGCTCTTGCGGGAGCGCGGGCTGCGCTTTTACGCCGGGGCGCCGTTGCGCGCGCCTAACGGCCAACCCATCGGCACCCTCTGCCTCCTCGATCCCAAACCGCGCCAGTTCGCCGCGCGCGAAAAAACCCTGCTCGAAGAATACGCCGCCGAGATCACGGAAGAAATCGCCCGCCGCCAGGCAGAGAGAGAAAAGACGCCGGTGGCGGCCTGACCAGGCCGGGCGGCTGGCGCCCCGCAGCGATCACGATCTCGCGCTTCGTTATCGTCCCTCTCAGGGATTCGCGCCGAGGTTGCTGTCTTTGCTGGCGAGCTCGTCGTTCTTGAAGGTGAGCTCGATGAATCTCGCGCCGTCTTCGTAGCGGTAAGTGGTTTTCTTGAAGATAACCAAGTCCTTCGTCTCCGCGGAAGTCGGTGCGCCGAGAATCGTCTGCACTTGGTCTTTGGTCATGCCGAGCCGGATGAGGTTGTAATTGGCCAGGGAAATTTTCGAGAGCGGAACGGCCGCTATCGCCGGGGCGACCGGGACGGCGGTCGCGACTGGCACCATCGTGGTCGTCGGAACCACGGTGGTCGTGGGCACAACGGTCGTCGTCGGCACGGCGACTGTCGTCGGCGCCGAAGGATCAGCCGCGGGAGCAGGCGCGCGATCGCAACCAGCGAAGACAAGAAGACTAGTGACAGCGGCTGCGAAGAGGAGAGGAATTCTGGCGAATATTTTTTGCATGGCGACATGGTCGGTTTTTGCATCGCGCTGTCCATCGATTTCGCATCTCCTGCGGGAGGAATTCGTTCGCCGATTGGCTGCAAATCCTGTTCAGTCCCGAAGATGGAATCGCTCGAGGAAATCAAAACGCGGATCGAAGCCGCGCGGCCCGGCTTGGTCATCGCGATCATCCCCAATCCCGGCCCGGCAAATCAACCTGCGCTGCTTTTGCCTAACGAATACGCCGCCGCGGCGGCGCGTTTCCTCCGCGACGATCCGGCGTTGTGTTTCGATTATTGCTCGAATGTCACCGGCGTCGATTGGCTCGATCGCACGGTGAAGAAAAAAGTGAAGGTGAAGAAACTCGTCGAGGGCGAGGAAAAGGAAGTCGAAGAAACACAGGAGGAATTTTTCGCCGGTTATCTCGAGGCGGTTTACCATCTATATTCGATCGCGCGGAAACACGGCCCGCTTGTCGTTAGGCTGAGAACTTCCGATCGTTCGTTAGGCGTGCGCCTGCCTTCGCTCACGCCGATCTGGCGGAGCGCGGAATTTCAAGAGCGGGAGATCTTCGATCTCTACGGTATCCACTTCGACGGCCATCCGGATCTGCGGCGCATTTTGATGTGGGATGAATTTACCGATCACCCGATGCGCAAAGATTATCGCGAGCCCGACGACTACGAATATGAGCCGACGGCGCACGACGACGTGCTCGTTAGGGCCAAGGAACATGCCGCGCCGCGCCCGCCGCTCGATGGCGCGGAGGCCATTACCAGCGAATGATTCGTCCACAGATTCCGCAGATTTTCACAGATTAAGGAGCAGGAACAGAAACCAAAAATCTGTGTAAATCTGGGAAATCTGTGGACCAAAACCGCGTTTAAATGACCGCAGGCTTTCACGAACTCGCACAGGCGCCGCCGCGCCGGACCTCGCGTTTCGACGGCGAACTGCTCGAAGTCTCGATGGGACCGCAGCATCCATCGACCCACGGCGTTTTCCGCATGAACGTCGCGCTCGACGGCGAAATTGTCCGAAAGCTCAAACCGGTTTTCGGTTATCTCCACCGCAACCACGAAAAAATCGCGGAAGGCACGAGCTACCTGGGCTCGATGCCTTACACCGACCGGCTCGATTACTTTTGCTCGATGACCAACAACTGGGCCTACGCGCTCAGCGTCGAAAAACTCGCTGGCATCGAAGTCCCCGAGCGCGCCGAATACGTGCGCGTCATCCTCGCCGAGCTGACCCGGCTGGTGAATCACACCTCATTGTTAGGCTTCCTCCTCAGCGACATGGGCGCGTGGGGCACGCCGCTCATGTATGCCTTCCGCGAACGCGAAAAAGTCCTCGACCTCTTCGAGTCGCTCAGCGGCTCGCGCATGATGTGCGATTACATGCGTTTCGGCGGCTGCCGCGTCGATCCGTCAACAGAATGGATGGCCGAGGCACAAAAAATTGTCGATGGCTTCCCGCGCTTTCTCGATGAGTTCGAGAAGCTCATCACAACGAACGAAATCCTCATCGCGCGCACGCAGGAAGTTGGGAATCTTTCCGCGGAGCTGGCGATCAATGCCGGTGTTACCGGCCCGGGCCTGCGCGCGAGCGGCGTGAATTACGACATCCGCAAGGTTGATGGCTACGGCGTTTATCCGCGCTTCAAATTCCGCGTGCCGTTAGGCGATCACGGGGACTGCTATGATCGCTTGATGATGCGCGTGCTCGAGTTGCGCGAGAGCCTAACGATCCTCCATCAAGCGATGAAGCAATTACCCGAGGGTCCAATCCAAAATCCGAAGATAAAAATCCGCGCCTTTAAACCGCCGCTCGGCGAAGCCTACGGCCGCATCGAAGCGCCGAAAGGCGAGCTCGGGTTTTACCTCATCAGCGACGGCACCGGGACCCCGTATCGCTATCGTGTGCGTCCTCCGAGTCTGATCAACCTAACGATCCTCGAAGATATGTGCCTCGGCCAAACCGTCGCTGACGTCATGGTCATTCTCGGGAGCATCGACATCGTCATGGGCGAGGTCGATCGTTAGGTGAACTCGTTAGGCCAGGCGGCCGCCCAGTTCGGCGAGGCGGCGCTCGAAGAAGCGTTTTTCGACTTCGTTTTGCGTTAAACCATGGGCGCACTGGTAGGCGGCGGTCGCTTCCTCGGCGCGGCCGAGTTGGCGAGATTCAGCGCGTGATCGACGCTGCGAAATTAGTTCCTACATTTGTCCCTCGCCGCGCTTCCGCCGCGGTGAAATGAACCAGCGAGTTATGCGAAAACTTTTATCGTTCCTCTTTCTCTTCAGCTGCTCCTTCGCCCCAACGTTCGCCGCCGACGATCCCGCCGCGGAAGGGCGCTTTCTCAGCAACACCCGCCAGCTGATTTTCGAAGGCAAACGGAGCGGCGAAGGTTATTTTTCGCCTGACGGCAAGCAGTTGATTTTCCAGAGCGAGCGCGAGCCGGAAAATCCGTTTTATCAAATTTACACGCTCGATTTTGAAACCGGCGACACCGCGCGCGTCTCGCCCGGGAAAGGCAAAACAACCTGCTCATTTTTCATTCCTGGAAGCGAGCGCGTTATCTTCGCTTCCACTCACGGCGATCCGCAGGCGGAGGCGAAGCAAAAGGCGGAGCTCGATTTCCGCGCGAGCGGAAAACAGCGTCGTTACTCCTGGGATTACGACGAGAACTTCGAGATTTATTCGACGCAGCGCGATGGCAGCGATCTCAAGGACCTAACGAACTCCCCCGGCTACGATGCCGAAGGTTCCGTTTCGCCTAACGGAAAGCAAATCGTCTTCTGCTCGCTCCGCGGGGCCTTTCCGCTCGACCAGCTTTCGCCCAATGATCGTAAGCGCTACGAGCAGGATGCCGCCTATTTTGGTGACATCTACCTGATGAACATAGACGGCTCGAATGTCCGCCGCCTAACGAACGAGCCCGGCTACGATGGCGGTCCGTTTTTCACCCCCGAGGGCGAGCGGATCGTCTGGCGGCATTTCGAAGAAAACGGCGTCATGGCCGATGTCTGGACGATGAAGCTCGACGGCTCGGACAAGCGCCGTCTCACCGATTTCAAGTCGATGTCGTGGGCGCCCTATTTTCATCCGAGCGGGGATTACCTCATTTTCACTTCGAACAAATTCGGCTTCGAGAATTTCGAGTTATTCCTCGTCGATGCCAAAGGCGAGCACGAGCCGGTGCGGGTGACCTTCACGAACGGCTTCGATGGTCTGCCGGTTTTTTCGCCTAACGGAAAGCAACTCGCCTGGACGAGCGGCCGGACGAGCGATGGCAAGGCGCAGATTTTTCTCGCCGATTGGAACGACGCGGCCGCACGCGAGGCGATCGCGCAGTCATCCAAGGAGGGGCGCTTTGCAAGCGCCCACGGCGGTTTCAAACCGCCGCTCCTTGCTTCTGGATCTTCGCCTAACGAGTCATTTTCGCCCGCGATCACAAAAGAAGATTTGCAGCGGGAAGTGACCTGGCTCGCCGATCCAAAACGCGACGGTCGCATGACCGGCACGCCCGGCGCAGAGGCGAGCGCGAAATGGCTCGCCGATTATTTTCAGCGCGTCGGCCTGAAGCCGTTAGGCAAAGATTTTCTCCTTCCTTTCGACTTCAATTCCGGCGAGCGCGTTTTCCCGGAAAAAACGCATTGCGACATCACCGCGGAGGGGATGCCTCCGATCAAGGCCGCGCTCGAGACCGGTTTCCGGCCGCTCTCGTTCAGTGAAAACGGCGAGGCCGAGGGTGAAGTCGTCTTCGTTGGTTATGGCCTGAAGGTTCCCGAAGGAAATGGCGCGCCTTACGATTCCTACGCCGGCATCGACGTGAAAAACAAGATCGCGCTCATCCTGCGCTATGTGCCGGAGAATGTTGATCCCGCGCGGCGCGCGCAACTCAACCGTTACTCCGGGCCGCGCTACAAGGCCCTGCTCGCGCGCGAGCACGGCGCGAAAGGTGTGCTCATCGTGACCGGCCCGAATTCTCCGAACGCGGGGGAAGTTCTTCCCCTAACGAATGACGGCACCGCGGCGGGCAGCGGAATCGTGGCCGCGTCGATCAGCGGCACGGTCGCGGACGCGCTTCTCACGCCGAGCGGAAAAACCTTGAAGCAGTTGCAGAGCGCGCTCGACGATGAAAATCCGCATGCCGAAGGCGGCTTCGTTTTGCCGAAAGTGACGATGAAACTCGCCTGCGGCGTCGAGCATCTGAAGAAGAGGGACGACGATGTCATCGCGGTCCTGCCGCCGGCGCCGGGCAACGACGAGTACGTCATGGTCGGCGCGCACTACGATCATCTCGGGCATGGCGGCTCGAATTCGCTGGACCGCTCCGGGGAAGAAGGAAAAATCCATCCCGGCGCAGATGACAACGGCTCCGGCGACGCGTGGGTGATGGAGCTAGCGGCGTCGTTAGGCCAGGAACGCGCGCAAGATCCGGAGAAATTCAAACGCGGTATTATTTTCGCCTGCTGGTCGGGCGAAGAGATCGGCCTCATCGGTTCGGCGGCCTTTTGCGAACATCCGCCGGTGTCGTTAGGCAAAATCGTCGCCTACGTGAATGCGGACATGGTTGGCCGCCTGCACGACAACAAACTCACTGTGCAAGGCGTCGGTTCATCGAGCGTTTGGCGCCGCATGCTGGAGAAGCGCAACGTCGCGGCCGGCTTCAATCTCAATCTGCAGGACGATCCTTATCTGCCGACCGACGCGACGAGCTTCTACGTGAAGAACGTGCCGGTGTTGAACTTCTTTACCGGCGCGCACGAAGACTATCATCGGCCGACCGACACGGCAGAGAAGTTGAACTACGAAGGCCTCGAGCGGATCGCGAAATTCTCGCAGCAAATCGTAACCGATCTCGCGCAGGCTAACGAAAAGCCCGACCTCGCCAAAGTCGAGCGCGTCGGCCCGGCCGGCGGCGGGCGCGAAACTTTACGCGCCTATCTCGGGACGATTCCGGATTACACCACCGAGTTGAAAGGCGTGAAGTTGAGCGGCGTTCGCGGCGCGAGCCCGGCGGAAAAAGGCGGCTTGAAAGGTGGCGACGTCATCGTGGAATTCGGCGGCCAGAAGATCACGAACATTTACGATTACACCTACGCGCTCGACGCGGTGAAGATTGGCCAGCCGCTGCAAATGATCGTCGAGCGCGACGGCCAGCGCGTCACGCTCACGGTCACGCCCGAGGCGCGGAAATAGGGACAAGGAGCGGCGGTTTGAAACCGCCGTGGGCGCTTCCAAAGCGCCCTTCCTTGCTAATGGGTCGCGCGTGCGAGTGCGCTTCGTAGAGGGTAAATTCGCCGTCACGCAAACGCGCCTTCTCCGGATTGCGCCGGATGTAGCGGACACAGTTGGCGAAATGTTTTTCATCACGCACCAGCCGATCGAAATAATCGCGCTGCCATAAACTCCCTGTGCGTCCCAGCAATTGATTGATCTGACGTGCGGTGAAGCGTTTCCAGGAATGGAGCAAAGTTTCGAGAGGCCACTCCGTGCGCTGCACGAAAAGCAGGTGCACGTGGTTCGGCATAATGATCCATGCGATCTGGGCGTAGCGCTCGCGATCAAAATGTTGCAGCGCGCTAGCGATAACCTGCCCGCAGTCTTTCCGCCGCAGCGCGCAGGCACCGTGACCGGCATCGAGCCAGCGTTCGACTGCGCCGGTGAAACGCTGATGATACTCCTGCTCGCTCTCTGCGCTCCAAGGCTGCGGATGCAACCGCAGCCACGTCGCGCGTTCGCTCTCCAACTGCGTGCGCAGAGTTAATGGGACGGCATCAGCGAGCCGGAAAGTGACGAAATAAGCAGCGCCTTGCTGCTGCCAATGCGGGAGACGCGATTAGGATAATCAAGGAAGGGCGCTTTGGAAGCGCCCACGGCGGTTTCAAACCGCCGCTCCTTGATTTGCCGTGTTGCGAAATTTGTTTCCTGTCTTCACTCGTTAGGCATGGCGTCTTCTCCGCCGGCGAAAGAATGAATTTGGAAACCAGGAAGCCAGGAAAAAGAAGGGTGAATGAGGAAAGCAGGGAATGTAGGAAATGAATCCGATCTTTTCCTGGCTTCCTGGTTTCCAAATTCATTTTTGTTTGCTGCCGGTAACCGGGTCGGTTTTCAGATAATCATCGAGGCGATCAAAGGCGCTGTTCCAGCCCTCGCGATGTCCGTCGCGACTCTCGGCCGAAGCGAATGGCGCTTGATGAAAAGTCATCTTTGTTTTGCCGTCGTCCGTATCCGAGAACGTGAGAGTAATCAGCGTTTCGAGCGGCGAATTCCCGCTCTCCTCGTCCCAGGCAAAAGTGTAAACGAGGCGTTCGTTAGGCATGATCTCGCGATAGACGCCGCCCTGCCACATCTCTTCGCCGCCATCTTTGGCGCGGAGACAACCGCGCCATTTGCCGCCGACCCGCAGCTCGCCTTCGAGATGCGCCATCGGGTAATCGCGCGGGCCGCCCCACTTCAAGGCGTGCTCAATCTCGGTGAAGACTTTGTAAACGAGTGCGCGCGGGGCGTTGAGGATGCGCGTGATCGTGAGTTCGTTAGGCGTAGTTGCGGCGGAAGGATTACTTTTTCTTTCGTTCATGTTTGGTTTCGGTGGTTTGTAGTTTCTGCAAATAATCATCGAGGCGGTCGAAGGAGCCTTCCCAGTAGGCGCGGTATTTTTCGATCCAGGCGCTCGCTTGCTTCATCGGTCTGGCTTGCAATGCCAGTTGATGCACGCGGCCGTGGCGCCGGCGGCGGATCAATCCGGCCGACTCGAGGACGCGCAAATGTTTGGAAACGGCGGGCAGCGACATCGCGTGTGGCGCGGCCAGTCGGGTGACGTTCTGGTCGCCACGCGCGAGGTGCTGCAGGATGCGACGCCGGGTGGGGTCGGCCAGCGCGGCAAAGGTACGATCCAGAGACGCACGCGAATGATTAACCATATGGTTTAATAATTCTGCGGATTTGCTTTGTCAAGGAGAGGCGCTTTGCAAGCGCCTCAGGGCAGTTACAAATCGCCCTCCAACCAAGCCGCGAAAAGTTGCCGCTGTTCAGCCTGTGCCTTTGGCCGTAGGAAATCCCAAGCGATGATTGGAGCAGGCATACTCAGAGGCATGGCAGTGACAGGCCGCAATTTTCTCGGGAGCTATTTCGAGAAGGATCGCCTAACGACCGTGCAATATCCGGAAGAGCGCACGCCTCTGCCGGAGAACTCGCGCAACTTTCCCTTCCTCGTTTTCGATGGCGACGAGGCGCAAGCCGGCCTGCGCTGTGTCGCCTGCCAGATTTGCGAAAAGGAATGCCCGCCGCAGTGCATCTACATCGTCAAGAGCAAGGACAAGAAACCGGATTACGTCGGCAAGCCGCAGTTCTATCCGGCGACTTTCGATATCGATATTTCGGTCTGCATGAGCTGCCAGATTTGCGTCGAGGTTTGCCCCTTCGAGGCGATCAAGATGGATAAGGTTTTCGAGCTGAGCCGGCGTGAACGCTTCGACGCGCTGCTCATGAAGAAGAGCGATCTCGCGAAATCGAACGCGTATTATCACGGCATCCATCCGCGCGAAGCGGACGTGGTTGACGCCTCGCTCGCCGCCGCCGCCGCGGCGAAGAAGAAGCCGACCGCTGCGCCTGCGGCGACGAGCTAACGCGTTGCTCGCAATCCCTGACTCCGGGGAGGACGGGCTGGTAGCCCGTCGTTCGGCGGAGTCTCCGCCGAACCTCACGCAGCGCGGTGCGATCACGGCAAGTTGGCTGCCAAGGTTGTGTCGCGCGTACAGGGCCTTGGTCGAGGCTCGACCAAGCGCGACGGGCTACCAGCCCGTCCTCCCCGGCAACTGGAGTGAGGCACAGTTTGGTTCTAACGTTTGCCTTCGTGATGATGCCGCCTTCGCTCGTTGACTTCTCGTTAGGCAATTTTTTTGCGCGATGATATGAAGCTTTTTGCCCGTACCGCCACGCGGAAAAAAGCGAGCGCGCCGAGAAAAAAGCGATCGCGTGGCTGGCGCTGGTTGCTCGTGCTCGTCTTCGTGGTGCTGCCGGCGATCGCGCTCGCTGTCGTCCTCGCGACCTACGCGATCTGGGCGCAGTCTTTCGATCTCAAGCGCCTCGGCACCATGCCGGAACGCAACACGGTCTTCGACGTCGATGGCAAAATTTACAGCCGGCTCGCGGGCGCCAATCGCCTCAGGGTTTCGCTTCAAGAAGTCTCGCCGCTTTTTGTGCAGGCGTTGCTCGCGCGCGAGGACACGCGGTTTTATGAGCATGGCGGAATCGATTGGCGCGGCGTGGCGCGCGCGATTTTTCGCGATATCACGAGCGGCTCGGCGAAAGAAGGCGCGAGCAGTCTCACGCAGCAGCTCGCGCGCAACAGTCTGCCGTTAGGCGGCCGCACGCTTAGCCGCAAGCTGCTCGAGGCGATGGTGGCGATGCGGATCGAGCGCAACCTAACGAAGGATCAAATCCTCGAGCTCTACTTGAATCGCATTTATTTCGGCTCCGGCTGTTACGGCATCGAGACAGCGTCGCAGGCGTACTTTGGGAAGGACGCGTCGAAGCTCGATCTCTCGGAAGCGGCGACGCTCGCGGGTTTGATCCGCAGTCCGAATCGTTTTTCGCCGTTGAAGAATCCGACCGGCGCCGTCGTGCAACGCGACACCGTTCTCGGCCGGATGATGGAGTTGAAAAAAATATCCGCCACGCAGGAAAAGCAGGCGAAGCACGAGCGGATCAATTCGCATCCGCGCCGCCTCACGTTGATCCAGGAGAACTACGCGATGGACGCGGTCCAGCGCGATCTCAATCTCCTCCTCACGTCCGACCAGATCGATAACGGCGGTCTCTTCATCTACACCACGCTCGATCCGGCGGTGCAAAAATCCGCGACCGACGCGATGGAAAAGCAGCTCGCGAAAATTGAGCGGCAACCCGGATTTCATCACCCGCTCAAGTCGCAATATCGCCCGCCGGAAAACGGTCTGGACGACGCGATGCCCTATCTCGAAGGCGCGCTCGTCGCGATCGATAACGGGAGCGGCGGCATCCGCGCGCTCGTCGGCGGCCGCGATTACGGGCAGAGCAAATTCAATCGCGCGCTCCCGCCGGCGAACCGCCAGATCGGTTCGTCGTTCAAGCCGTTCGTTTACACGCTCGCTTTCATGCACGGATTGCTCCCGAGCGCGGCGGTGAGTGACGGTCCGATTCAGCCGGGTGAAATTCAGGGCGCGGGGAACTGGTCGCCGGGAAATTCCGATGGACGCTACGAAGGCATTCAACCGGTTTCTTACGGGCTAATTCATTCGCGCAACACCATGAGCGTGCGCGTGGGCGAATTCGCCGGGCTCGATGACACGCAAAAAATCGCGACCACCCTCGGCCTCGGCACGAATATCCCGCACGGCGCGGCGATTTATATCGGCTCGTTTGAGAGCGACCTGAAAGATCTCACTTCGGCCTACACCGTTTTTGCCAACGCCGGCATTCGCAAACAGTCCTACATCATCGAGCGAATCGACGATCCGGACCACCATCCGATTTATCGCGCCGCGCATTTAAGCCTGCCAGCGCTCGATCCCGGTGCGGCCTGGATGACGACGGAGTTGATGGAGCAAGTGATGACGCGCGGCACGGCGGCGAGCGCGCGTTCGTTAGGCTTCAATCTTCCCGCCGCCGGCAAAACGGGCACGACGAATGATTTCAAGGACGCCTGGTTCGTCGGCTTCACCAGCTCGATCACCTGCGGCGTCTGGGTGGGGTTCGATCAACCGGTCACGATCATTCCACACGGCTATGGTGCCGCGCTGGCGTTACCGGTCTGGACACAGGTGATGAACAAAGCAGCGGAACGTTATCCCGCACAGCCGTTGCAACCGACCGTCGCGCTGCAACACGCGACCGTCTGCTCCATCTCGAATGCCATCGCCACAAGCGGCTGCGTCGCGGCCGGCACAGCGTATGAAGTTGATTTGCCGGTCGATCGCATTCCGCGCCGCTACTGCCAGGTGCACGGCGGCAGCCCGACTTTGCTTGGGCAACGAATCGAGCAAATCGGCCGCAAAGTGCAGGAAGCGCCGCGGAGCATTCTGCAATCCTTCAGGAATTTTTTTGGCGGGAAAAAGTGAGTGCCTAACGAGCGATCCGTTGCAGGTCGTTAGGCGTATCGAGGTCGATCTCGCCCGCGGCGAAAGCAACCGTGGAGGTTTCGTTAGGCCGAGAGAGCAGGAGCGACTTCGCACCCTCTTCGTCGCCTAACGACAGCAGCTTCGCAAAGCAAGCGGAGGAGAAAAGCGCCGGAATGCCGACGGTTTGCGCGTAGGACGAGCCGACCATCGGCCTTTGTGTGCGGTGCTGTTCGGCCATCAAACGGTGGAGAAGCGTCTCGTCCACGTGCGGCTGATCGCAGGCCAGAATGATAACCGCATCCACTTCCGGCAATGCGGCAACGCCCGCGCGGATGGAGGTGCCGAGACCGTGTTCCCACTTTTCGTTAGGCAGAATCGTTACCGGAAGATCGGCCAGTTCCGCAGCGATCCTCTGCTGGTCACGACCAACCACGACGACGACCGGAGCGCAGCCCGCGCTCGCAGCAGTTTTAACGATGTGGCGAATGAGCGTCTGACCTTGAAAAGACACCAACTGCTTTGGTTGCCCGAGCCGCGACGAGCCGCCGGCGGCGAGGACGAGCGCGGCGATTTTCACGCCACCGCGAGATCGGGCACGAGGTGGATCGGCGCTTTGCGTGCGCGCAGCGATTCGATGCTGGCGTTGGCGAAGGTCGCCTGAATCTCCGTCACGATCGCGAGCGCGATTTCTTCCGGCGTTTCCGCGCCAATGTCGAGACCGGCCGGCGCGAAAAATTCTGAGCGATTCTCGACGCCGGCTTCCGCGAGCGCATGCAACAACTGATCGCGCCGCCGCCGAGGACCAAGGAGCGCGACGTAACGTAAACCGAGCGGGAGCAACTGGTGCAGCGCGGCAAAATCGCGCCCGTAATTGTGCGTTTTGACGATGACGGCTGTCCAGGAATCGAATTCGTTAGGCAAACTCGCAGCGTCTTCCGTCTCGACGATTTCCCAGCCGAGGATTTGCCCGAAGCTGTGCAGCGCCGCGCTGTCCGGCCCGTGACCGAGCAAGATCAGGCGTATGGGAGGCGGGATTGTTTCGACGAACGCCCCAATTTCCGATTCGTTAGGCTGGGCGACGAGCCGGCTGCCTAACGAGTCGAAATTCTCGAAAATGGTCGCTGCGCAACAACTTCGCCGCGCGCGCATGGCCGCTCCGAGTCCCTCGATAAAATCCGGCGCCGCACGCTCGACGAAAATTTCGATCGCGCCGTTGCAGCCGTAGCGCAGGCGGGTGTCGAAGTTGAGCAAAGTTGGTCCGCCGGTTGCAATCACTTCCTGCGCGCGGGTCGCGACTTCTTCCTCGAGGCAGCCGCCGCTCAAGGCGCCGACAAAAGTTCCATCGACGGCTATGAGCATGCGCGCGCCGGGACGGCGATAACTGGAGCCGTGTGCCCTCACGAGTGTGGCGAGTGCCAGCGGCTCGCCGCGGCGCTGCTGGAAATTGGAAACGATGTCCAGCAGTTCTTTCATCGTGAGGCGACAAACATCCGGGGAGCGCACGCGCCTCGCGTGCTGGTTTCGGCGCCTCGCCGAAACGAAC
>JACDGS010000100.1 GCA_013821455.1 Chthoniobacterales bacterium | reverse complement strand
GGGGCCGCCGATCGATATTCTCTGTTACAAAACCGATTCGCTGCAGGTGAAGATGCGCACCCGGCTGGAGCAGAACGATCCCTACCTCCAGGAGATCAGTCAAAAGTGGCAGGAGGGCATCGTCCGTCTCGTTAGGCAAATGCCGGGGGCGGATTTCAGCAAGCCGGCGCTTGGTTTCGCCAGCGCTGCCTAACGACTGGCGCGTCGCTCTGTATTTATGAGCGCCGCGCCTCAGGTCAAGATTTGCGGCATCACGAATCTGGCCGACGCGCAGGCTGCGATCGCCGCCGGGGCGGACGCGCTCGGATTCAACTTTTTTCCTGGAAGCAAGCGCTACCTCGATCGCGCGGTGGCGGCGGGGTGGTTGCAGGAAGTGCCAGCGACGGTCCGGCGCGTCGCGGTGGTGGTTAATCCCACGATGGAGCAAGCGCTGGCGATCGCAGCTTTGCCTTTCATCGACGGGCTGCAATTGCATGGGAGCGAGACGCCGGCTTTTTGTGCCGGCCTCGCGGCGGCGGGCATTCGCTTCAGCAAAGCCCTCGCGGTGCGGGACTCGGGAGCGGTCGAGGAACCGGCTGGCTTCGCCACTCGGACGATCGTGCTCGACGCCCAGAACGTGAGCGGTTTCGGCGGCACCGGCCGCAGTTTTCGATGGCCCATCGCGCGCGCACTGATCGCGCGCCACCGCAGTCTGCGCTTCGTCCTGGCGGGTGGACTTTCGCCGGAAAATGTGACCGAGGCGATTGCGCTTGTGCGGCCTTACGGAGTCGATGTCACGACCGGAGTCGAGCTCTCCGCAGGCCGCAAAGACGCTGGCAAGTTGCGCAGATTCGTCGCCGCCGCGAAAGCAGCCTAACGAGTTAAGAGGTTGAGCGGCCTGTTCTCCTCAAAGTCTCAACTCTCAACTGTTTCAAAGGCTGGTCTGGTTCCTGCTTTTAGAAAATTCGCGGTCGAACCAACCCTTGGCGAATTCATTATGGCAACTTCCACAAAACAATTTATCTGCGCGCTTGCAGCCTCGCTGAGTGTGGCGGCAGCAGCTCCCGGCCAGGAAGCGGGCATGGCGCACTCCATTCCGGGTCGGGCGGTCACCGCGGCCCGAGACGCTGGAGCGGTTGATCGCGCACGCAGTTCCGACCTTGCTCCGATGACGCTCGTGCAGGCGGCGGCGCCGAGCGCGAATCCAGTTGCGCCAGCCTCTTCGGTCGCAGTGCCACCGGCCGCGCCTGACGTTTCACCCGCGGCTCCGGGTGCCGCAGCGACAATCGGCGCACAACCGGCGGCAGCGGGCACGACCACCACCGCAACGACTTCAGCGACCGACAACGGCGGCGTCGGCGTGCGCGAATTTCAAGGCGACGACGTGGGCCAGGTGCTGCGGCTCCTCGCGCGTCAGGCGAAGATCAACATGGTGGTAAGCGAAGCGGTCGTCGGAACGGTCACGATGCGCCTCGAAGACGTCACCGCGCTGCAGGCGATCGCGATCATCGTAAAGGCGAAGAGCCTTTTCATGGATCAAATCGACAACGTTTATTACATCAAAACCGGCGCCGAACGCACCGCCGAGCCGACCGAGAGCGATAGCTATCAATTCAGCTACGGCCGCGCCAAGGACATCGCGCCGCTGCTCGCTTCACAGCTCACGAGCAAGGAAGCGCCGCAAGTCGATGAGCGGACGAACACGGTTTTCTTCCGAGAGACGCGCAGCAATATAGGCAATATCCGCAAGATGCTGGTGCAAATCGACAAGCCGACCAAGCAAGTCATGATCGAAGCGCGCCTCGTCGAGGTGAACGCCAACCCGCGGCAGAGTTACGGAATCAATTGGGCCGGCGTCGTGGGCAGTTCGAGCACTCCACAAACTCTAAAATATGGAGGATCAGCGATCGGTACAAACGCAATCGTGCCCGCACAGAACGTCACGACGACGACGACCACCGACCCCCTGACAGGTGCACCTATTACTACGACTACGCTGATACCTAAACTTGATGCCAACGGTATTCCACTCCAAGGGACGAATATCGGCACGTTGCCGGGGGTCGTGACGACCGCGACCGGGTTCTCGCCCCAAGACTTCCTCCGCGGAGCGGCAGGCGCGATCGGCGGCCAGTTCGCCATCCTTTCCGCGCCCTCGCTCTCTGTCACCTTGCGGTTGCTAAACGAGGATGCCGACGCGGAGTTTCTGGCCAATCCGCGCATCGTCACGGCGGATAATATGCAGGCGAAAATCGAGATCATCCGTAACCAGCCGGTGCCGCAATTGAACTTTAACGAGCAAACGGCGACCGCTGTCTTCGGCGGGTTCCAGGATAAAAAGTTCGGCAACACTCTTACCGTTAGGCCGTCGATCAACAAAGACGATTTTGTGACCCTGAGCGTAAAGCCAGAGATCAGCAATAAGGTGGCAGACGCGCTCTTTACTTTCGCCGGGGCCACGGTGGCGAGCCCGATCATCGACACACGCACGCTCGATTCCAACGTGCTCATCAAGAGCGGCGACACTCTTGCGATTGGCGGCTTGTTGCAGGACGAAGTGACGAAGCAAAGCACCAAAGTTCCGGTTTTGGGCGACATCCCAGTACTCGGTTACCTTTTCCAGGAACACCTGAACGCGCGGACCAAGCGCAACCTTCTAGTCTTCGTCACGCCAACGATCATCGAGCAGCATTACGGCACCGGCTTGGAAGATCAGGTCAGCGGATTGCATAACAGCGGGGAAGAATTCGCCGATCCGAACGGCTGGCGCAACAACGCCAAGGGGGCCGTGCGTCTGGTGCCGACTTCGAACCGCCAGATCGCGACCGATTACCCTAAACCGGGCATCGCCCCGGCGCCGGCCAAGCTCCGCTTTATGAGCACGGCGAAGGATCGAGATTTTTAGCGCGAGAGTGATGTTGTTGTGGGGTTGAGAGGGGGCGGGTATCGCAAGGTGCTCGCCCCCTTGATTCCCAAGGCGGTTCGCGCTCTGCCCTCCAGACCCTTCGCTCCACGAGCCCGGGGAACACGGCCACGACGACACGAGCAACGCGACTCCCGCGCTTCGCGGAGCGAAGCGTCTACAACACTTGCGCGAACGTATCCTGCTGTGCATCATAAGCGTTTGCTCGCTCCCGGTGTCGCTAGTTGATGAAATTATCTCTTATTCCGCCATCGCTTCGATCGATCGCCGGCAAGATCGAGAATAACGAACGCATCACGACGCAGGACGCCCTGCAGCTCTATCGATCGCACGATCTCAACGCCCTCGGCATCATGGCCAGCGCTGTGCGTGAGCGGAAGAATGGCAACGTCGCCACCTACATCCTGAATCGTTACATCAACTATTCCAACCTCTGCGTGCTCTCCTGTCAGTTCTGCGCGTTTGCCGCAAAGAAGCGCGACCCGCACGCGTTCGAGAGCTCCATCGATGAGATCGTCGCGCTCGTGCAGGAGGCGCTCACCACCGGAATCACCGAGGTGCATATGGTGGGCGGACTCCATCCGACGCTCGGCCCGCAGTGGTATCTAGAACTGCTCTCGCGCCTGCACGCGCTCGATCCGAAGCTGCAATTGAAAGCTTTCACCGCCATCGAGGTCCGGCATCTCGCCCGGCGCATTTTTAAAACTTCAATCGCGGGCACTCTCGCTCAACTCCGCGACGCGGGACTCAGTTCGCTCACCGGTGGTGGCGCGGAAATTTTCGATCCGGCAGTGCGCGATCAATTGTGCCGCGGCAAGGAGAGCGCCGCGGAATGGCTCGAGGTCCATCGCATCTGGCACGCGATGGGCGGCCACAGCACCTGCACCATGCTCTACGGCCACATCGAGACGATGGAACAGCGCGTCGATCATTTGCGGCAACTGCGCGATCTGCAGGACGAGACTCACGGCTTTACCGGCTTCATTCCTTTCGCCTTTGAGCCGCAGACGACCATCCTCGCGCACATCAAATCGGCGACCGCCTTCGACCAGCTGCGCAACCTTGCGGTCAGCCGCATTTTTCTCGATAACATCGACCATCTCACCGCTTATTGGGTGAGCATGGGTTTGCCCCTCGCGCAGATTTCCCTCAGCTACGGCGTGGACGATTTGCACGGCACGATCATGGAGGAAAAAATCTTTCACATGGCCGGCGCGAGCACCCCGCAGGCGCAGACTGTTGAATCGCTCCGCCGCGTCATTCGCGAAGCTGGGCGCGAGCCGATGCAGCGCGACAGCTATTACAATCGCCTTGCGCCCGTCCAATCCGCCGCCGCGCATGCTGGACCGCGGGCGGAAGGCGAACTAGTTTGCGCCTGAGGTGGCGATTCCGGACTCGCTTCGGCTCGGTTGCGTAAAGTATCGCAACGCCCGGCCGCTCATCCACGGATGGGAAGGTCCCGTGGTCTTCGATCATCCTTCCGCGCTGTGCCGGCAACTCTGGGCCGGAGAACTCGACGTCGCGCTCGTCTCCAGTTTTGAGCTCTTGCGCAATCCGATCTATTCGGTGGTCAATGGCGTTGCGATCGCTTCTGACGGCCCGGTTTACAGTGTGATCCTCGCCCACATGGGCCCACTCAACTTCATGCGC
>JACDGS010000099.1 GCA_013821455.1 Chthoniobacterales bacterium | reverse complement strand
AGGCAATGCGCCGTGAGTGCGTGCGCACGCTCGTGCCGTTCAAGGGCATGCATCGTTTCATTCCCGCACTCGTCAAAGGCGCCGGCTACAGGCTGGTGGAGATTCCGGTCAACCATCGGGCGCGGCAATTTGGCCAGAGCAAATACGGGCTCGGCAACCGCGCCGTCCGCGCGACCGTCGATATGTTTGGAGTGCGCTGGCTGCTCTCGCGGCAGCTCATTTATAGAATCAAGGATTGAGCAGCCGCCAGCGCGGCCCCATTCCAACTTGTCATCCAAACCGCCGCCGCTAAGCTTGCGCTCCACTCGGAGAATTCTGCATGTCCCTGGCCAGCCTTTTATCTTCCGAGCAGATCATTCCCGAGATGCAGGCGACGGAGCGCTGGCCCGCCATCGTCGAGCTGATCGACATTCTCGTTAGGCAAAAAAAGATCAACGCCGCCAGCCGCGAGAGCATTCTTGCCGCCCTCAAACAGCGCGAGGAAACCATGAGCACCGGCATCGGCTTCGGCATCGCGATTCCGCACGCCTCCTCCGATGACGTCACCGAAGTGGTCGCGGCCTTCGGGCGCTCCACCCAAGGCATCGAGTTCGACGCGCTTGATAACGCGCCGGTCAAGTTCGTCGTCCTCTTCATTGTGCCGAAAAATCAATTTCAGACACACCTGCGCACCCTCGCTTCGATAGCGAAATTCCTGAATGACCGATCCGTGCGCGAGAGCCTGGCGGGCGCGGGGACAAAGGAAGAAATCCTTTCGGTCTTTCAGGAGCGCGCGCAGAAATAGGCGGGGGCGCTCGCGGGCGGCCTAAAATTGTCATCCCGAGCCGCGAAGACGGCGAGGGACCTCGCAACTGCAATTTGTGCGTCCCGTTAGCGGCACGCGCTCACTGCATCGGGAGGTCCCTCTCCGCGCTTCGCCGGCTCGGGATGACAGGAGGGGGATCGCTGCCTAACCTTCGACCCTCGCAATGGAAACTTTTCAGTCGCTCCTGGCTCGCGAGTTGTCGCGTGCGCTCGCAGCCGCCGGTCTGCTCGCGGCCGGTGATGTTGTCCCAGCAACTGACGCGCGCTTCGGCGATTACCAGACTAACGCCGCGCTTATCCTCGCCAAACAGCGTGGGGAAAATCCAAGACAACTCGCGCAGCAGATCATCGATCAACTGGACGTGGCCGAGTGGTCCGCACCGCCCACCATTGCCGGCGCCGGTTTCATTAATTTCACGATCCTCCCGAAAGCGCTCGCCGCCAAAGCGGCGGAGCTTTTGCAGGACGATCGCCTGGGCGTGCCGCTCGCGGAAAGGCGCCACAAAATTGTCATCGACTTCGGTTCGCCTAACGTCGCCAAGCCGATGCACGTCGGCCACATCCGCAGCACCGTTCTTGGCGACGCGCTTGCTCGGATCGCGACGTTTCTCGGACACGAAGTCATCCGCGACAATCACATCGGCGACTGGGGAACGCAGTTCGGGATGGTGATTTATGGCTGGAAAAATCTGCTCGACCGCGCCGCGCTCGCGCGCGACCCGATCGCGGAGCTGGTGCGGATTTACAAAGCGGCCAATGCACTGGGAGCGGCCGACCCGGCGGTGCGCGAGGCCTGTCGCGAAGAACTCGTTAGGCTGCAGGCGGGCGACGCCGAGAACCTGCGCATCTGGAACGAGTGCGTCGCGCTTTCGCTGAAGGAATTCGAAGCCGCTTACGAGATTCTCGGGATCCACTACGACATTCAGCGGGGCGAAAGTTTTTACAACGACCGGCTCCCCGCCATCGTGGAACGCCTCTGCGCCAGCGGTCTCGCGGAGAGAAGCGAAGGCGCCATCTGCGTTTTCTTCCGCGACATTCCCGAGCTCGCGGACAAGCCGTGCCTCATCCAGAAACGCGACGGCGGTTTCAATTATGCCACCACCGATATCGCGACCGTTGACTACCGCGTCCGCGACCTTGGCGCCGACACCGTCTGGATCGTCACCGGCGCGCCCCAGCAACTACACTTCCGGCAGATTTTCGAGATCGCGCGTCGGGAAGGTTACACCGCCGACTGCCGCCACATCACACACGGCAGCATTCTCGGCGAGGATCGCAAGCTCATGAAAACGCGCTCGGGAGAAAACGTCGCGCTACGTGACGTACTCGACGAAGCGGTCGTTCGCGCCAAAAAGATCGTCGAGGAAAAAAATCCAGACCTCGCTGAAGCGGAGAAAAACGCGATCGCACAAACGATCGGCATCGGCGCCGTCAAGTACGCCGATCTCGCGCAGTACCGGATGACCGACTACATCTTTTCCTGGGAGCGGATGCTTTCCTTTCAGGGCAACACCGCGCCTTATTTGCAAAATGCTTACGTGCGGATTCGCTCCATCTTTCGCAAAGCGGGAGAAAGATTTTCTCTGCCTAACGAGTTGATCTTGACTGAGCCGGCGGAATTAAATCTGGCCCGGCGCCTGGCGCAATTCGCAGAAACGGTCCCTCAAGTCTTGCACGATTTTCGTCCCAACATCCTTGCGAATTATCTCTTCGAACTGGCGAACGCATTCCATTCTTTCTACGAAGCGTGTCCGGTTCTGAAAGCGGACGAGCCCGCCCGCGCGACGCGGTTGGCGCTTTGCGAATTAACTGCACGTATTCTGCAGCGCGGCCTCGATTTTCTCGGCATCGGTGTTCCCGAGAAGATGTGAGCCCTCCAAGCTGGCCATCTTTCGCGGCGATGCTGTTCCTTCCGCGAATCCTCGCTAAATTCGTTGCCCCGTTCGCATGCCGCGCCTTCGCATTCCCAGCTCCACCTACCGCCTCCAATTCAACCGCGAATTCACCTTCGCACAGGCGCGCACGATCGTGCCTTACCTGCACGCGCTCGGGATCAGCGACTGCTATGCGTCGCCCTATTTTCAAGCCGGCGCGGAGAGCCTGCACGGCTACGACATTACCGATCACAATAAGCTGAACGACGCGATCGGTTCGCGCGCCGAGTACGATGCCTGGATCGTCGAGTTGCACGCGCACGAGATGGGGCAGGTGCTCGACTTTGTGCCAAACCACATGGGGATTAGCGAGCCGCAAAATCTTTGGTGGACCGACGTGCTGGAAAACGGGCCGAGTTCGCTATATGCGCCCTACTTCGATATCGATTGGCAGCCGCTTAAATCCGACCTGCGCGACAAGGTTTTGATCCCGATCTTGGGCGACCAATATGGCCGGGTGCTGGAACGCGGTGAGCTGCAGGTGCACTTCGAGAGCGGGCGATTTTTCCTCCGTTATTTCGATCGTGAATTTCCCCTCTCGCCCGGCACTTATCCTCATGTTCTACAGATTGCGCTCGAGCAGTTGAGCGAGAACAAAGAAGAAGAGTTCTACGCTGAACTTCAAAGCATTCTGACCGCGCTCGAATATCTGCCTCGCCGCACCGAGAAAGATCCGGAGCGTATCGCGGAGCGGGCGCGCGAGAAGGAGATCATCAAACGCAGACTGGAACGCCGTTGCGAGGAAGCGCCGGAGGTGCAGGCGGCGATCGAAAAAGCCCTAACGATCATCAACGGGACGCCGGGCGATCCGCGCAGTTTCGATTCGCTCGACGCTCTTCTTGGCGATCAGGCTTACCGCCTCGCCTTCTGGCGCGTGGCCGCGGAGGAAATCAATTACCGGCGTTTTTTCGATGTCAACGATCTGGCCGCGATTCGCATGGAGCTGCCGGAAGTATTTGATGCGGCGCACCAGCTCCTCCTGGAGTTGGTCGGCGGCGGCGCGGTTACCGGGTTGCGCATCGATCACCCGGATGGACTTTATTTGCCTAACGAATACTTCGACAAATTGCAGCGCCGCGCCGCGGAGGCGCTGAGGGTGGAACCGCCTGACGACCTCCATGCGATTTATCTCGTTGTCGAAAAAATTCTAAGCGGCGCGGAGCAACTGCGCACCGACTGGCCGGTTCACGGCACGACCGGTTACGATTTCATGAACGACGTGATCGGGGTGCTGGTGGATGCGGGGGCGGAGCGCGGGATCACCAGCGCCTTCGAGAAATTCATTGGGCATGCCCTGCACTTCGGGCATCTCGTCTACGCGAAAAAGCGCCTCGTTATGCGCCTCTCGCTGGCCAACGACATCAACGTGCTCGGCGCGATGTTCGACCGGCTCTCGGAAGAAAACCGCTGGTATCGCGATTACACGCTCGATGCCCTCACGCTTGCAGTGCGCGAGACGATCGCCTGCTTCCCGGTTTACCGGACTTATCTTGCGCCCGATCACCCGATCAGCGATGCCGATCGCGCGGTCATCCAGCGCGCGGTCGCCGCGGCGAAGCGGCGCAATCCAGCGCTCGAAGAATCGGTTTTCAATTTTCTGCGCGACATTTTGCTTTTCCGATTTCCGGAAAACTTGACCGACGAACAGCGAGCCGAGCACGCGCACTTCGTCCTCAAGTTTCAGCAGACGACCGGGCCAATCATGGCGAAGGGACTCGAAGACACAGCCTTCTATATTTATAACCGGCTCGCGGCATTGAACGAAGTCGGGGGCGAGCCGCAGCGCTTCGGATTGAGTGTCGAAGGATTTCATCAACGCAACGCCGAGCGGCAGGCGCA
>JACDGS010000059.1 GCA_013821455.1 Chthoniobacterales bacterium | reverse complement strand
GATACTGCCGACCGTGATCACTGCGGGGTCAAGAGGATTGTTCTCGCGCGACACGATCGTCTGTAAACCGAGCACTATGCGCGCGGCAAGCACAACCGGATCGACTGTTTTCTGCGGATACGCACCGTGGCCGCCCTTGCCGTACACGGTAATATCGAGATTGCTCACTGCGGCGCGGAAGTAGCTCGGATGGAATCCGAACACACCAGCAGGCAGCGAGCTTTCGTCGTGAACCCCAAGCGCGTAATCGGGTTTAGGAAACCGCGTGAACAGGCCGTCGCGAATCATCGCGGCCGCGCCGGAAACGATTTCCTCGGCCGGCTGCCCGACCAGCATCAAGGTGCCATGCCAGCCCTCGCGATTCTTCGCCATGAGTTCGGCCGTGCCGGCCCACGCCGACATGTGAATGTCGTGCCCGCACATGTGCGAGACGGGAATGAGTTCGCCGAGGTCGTTCTTCGTCCTCACCACACTCGCGTACGGCAGACCGGTTTTCTCCTCGATCGGCAAGGCATCGAGTTCAGTGCGCAACATCACCACCGGACCGGGCCCGTTTTTCAGGATCGCGACGATGCCGGTGCCGCCGACGCCGGTTGTGACCTCATACCCCAAGGCCTTGACGCGCGCTGCGAGTGTCGCCGCCGTGCGCTGTTCGTGAAACCCAAGTTCCGGATTGCGATGCAGATCGATGTAGAGTTTTTCGATATCTGGGTAAATCGCGTTGACTTGCTCCGCGCCAATGCCATTGACTTTGTGGGACGTCTGCGCCGATACGCCAGAGGCGAACAACATTGCCGCAACCAACAAGTTCAATTTGATGTGGCTCATGATTTTCTCAGATGTAGGTGAATGTCGGAATCTGGCCGGACCACCTTTCTTGATGACGGGCACGCCGGATTTTCAGAGAACTTTATCCTGCAAGCCTTTCCCGCCCGAGCAACCGAAGGGGCCTAACGAGAAGTAGATAAAATTATTCCGCATAATCCGCTTGCTTCCCGGGCGGGAGGTCGATAAAGGCGGATTCATGTCTTTGATCTTGCCGTCAGCCCTCCGGAGGGCAAGCCAAACAAACTCCTCGAGCAGGCGCGCGATGTGATGCGTTTCAAGCATTACAGTATCCGTACTGAACGCTGTTATGGCGATTGGATCGAGCGGTTTAACTTTGACCGCAGGTGCGACCACTACCATCATCAGGAACACCTCGGGCAATCCGATCAGCGATGTCTTCTCCAACCTGCCTGATGGCGCCACTCTGAGCGTGAACGAAAACAACGTCCAAGCCAACTACGAAGGTGGGGACGGGAACGATCTCACGCTCACCATGCGCTAGAGAATGGGAGCCGCAGACGAACACGGATGCGGAGCAACGGCCGGGCTTTCAAACACAGACGGGGAGAAGCTCTCCACAGATTACGCAGATGACACAGATTAGGGAGCAAATGATTTCTGAAAAATCTGCGTAAATCGGTGTAATCTGTGGACGAATCGGCTTTTTACAGGTCAGTCTTGGCCGGACGGCCATGACGCGGAGCGCCACCTTTCAGGAGAGAGTAAGTATCCCGAGCGTTGATCACTGCTCCCAACCAACTGAGTTCTTGCCGAACGCAATCAAGCGTTGACTTCGAGTCTCCGAAAATGGGAGGATTTAATTACCAAAATCTCAGAATAAACCAACCGCCATATGAAAAGATCGTTGCCTCACCTCATCGCCGT
This sequence comes from Chthoniobacterales bacterium, assembly GCA_013821455.1. Lineage (GTDB taxonomy): Bacteria > Verrucomicrobiota > Verrucomicrobiia > Chthoniobacterales > UBA10450 > Palsa-1392. Next base: position 19,945 of record JACDGS010000059.1, on the reverse strand, counting down.
CGCGCTGACCCCTGTATTTCTCGCCACCCTGGCCACAGCAGCCGCACAAAGCTCGGACTGGAACGGCTATCTCCACGACCCTGCACATTCGTCGCACAACGCGCGGGCCACAGCGATCACGCAGGCGAACGCTACTACCCTGGTGCCCGACTGGACCTTTGTCGATCCCCAGCCCACCCTGCAAGGGCAGCCCGTGGCGAGCTTGTATTCCACCCCGACTGTTTCTAATGGCGTCGTTTACATCGGCTCGAACACGGGAATGTTTTATGCCCTCAACGAAACGACCGGGGCGCTCTTATGGCAGCAACTGCTCGGCTTTACGACGCCGAAGAGCTGTGGCAGCGGGCATGGAGTTGTTTCCGCGGCTGCTGTGGCGACAGACCCTGTCTCGGGAACGCTCACCGTCTATGTCGCAGGCGGCGATGGCTACCTTTACGCTCTGGATGCTGCGACCGGTAATGTTGTGTTTAGACAGTTCGTGACGGACGTTGGAACGAACCAAAACACAGGCTTCATCTGGGCCTCGCCTACGATCCAAAGGGGCACGATTTATCTGGGATTTGCTTCCGCCTGCGATCATCCCCTGGTGCGGAGTGCTCTTAACTCCTTCGACCAACATACCGGCGCGCTGCTGAGAACATTCTGGACGCTCCCGGAGGGTTCCATTGGCGCGGGCGTATGGTCCACCGCCGCTTCGGACGGGAAATCTCTTTGGATCACGACGGGTAATGGCTCCCCCGGCGGCCACTCCTTCGCCATCGCAAAACTACAGGCTAATAATTTGCGCTTCCTTACCGAGTGGATAAACCCTCTGAACGGCGATCTGGATTGGGGATCTTCGCCCACGTTGTTCCAAGCCACCATCAACAACGTCGCCACACGAATGGTCGGCGCCAATGGCAAGGACGGGATCTTTCATGCGTTCGACCGGGATCACCTCGAAAATGGCCCCATCTGGTCGTTCCAGGTTGGGACTACAGAGGATTTCGCCATCGGCACATGTCTGGCTGCGCCCATTTGGGACTCCACCAGCAGGACTCTCTTCGTTGCGGGAAATCTGACGACCATCGGCGCGACCCAGTTCAGTGGCTCAGTGCGCGCCTTTAATCCGGCCGATGGCAGCATCATTTGGGAGACAGGTCTGACCGGCGGCCCCATCATGGGAAGCCCGACCTTGAATGGGACAGGTGTCCTGGCTGCGGCCACCTACAATATCGCGGACATCACACTAAATGCTGTCTATCTCCTCAATGCCTCCAATGGAGCTATCCTCGCAACCATACCGGAACCAAACAACATCATCTTCGGACAGCCGGTCTTCGCCGGCGATCATCTCTTCATTGCCAGCTCGGCACCCAAAACCTCGCAAGGCTCGTTGACGGCGTTCATCCCGGCAGCCCTAAAGTCGGCCAGGAAATAGGGAAGTTATCTCCCTGTCGAGCGCGTGACGGGGTAGCCCGGAGAACCTCGCGCATTTGGTCTGGCCCTTCCGATCGAGCCTTAGAGGAACAAGATCAGCCACCGCCGGCGAACAGAACGCACGGACAAGCCATGACATAGACCCTGACCCGAAGAGAAAATGAGTAGAGCGAACAAGAAGATCTTTGAACGCCCGGCCGTTGCTGCGCAGCGGTTACGGCTAATTTCCACTTTCGCCTTTCTAATCTCCTCTTGGTTGGCTGCATCGCCTGGTTAGACCCCTGTTCAAAAGTGATAGTACTAAACAGGCGCGACTGCTGCTAGTCCAGCCAGGAACCGCAATGCCAGTACAGCTATCGCGGAACGTGGAGACCGAGGAAGCCACCTGATCGCGAAGAACGCGATAATCGAAATCTGCAAGCCCATGAGTAGCTGCCAGAGATGTACGACTGTGCCCTCGTCCGGCTCGCGTGCTGTGCCATACATAGCGATGTGGAATAGCACGAGAGCGAGCGCGATGAATGACATCGCGATTGGAACAATGCGCTCGGATGCCGAAAGGGCGGCGGGAACGTTAGTCGGATTGTTGATGGTGGTGGTGGTGTCCATGTGGCGCTTTAAGGTCTAACGAGAACAAGATGAGCGACCGCGGACGAAAGCGCGTGTCGCTCGGAGTGGAAATGTGGAAGTCATCTCAAAAATGGAACGTCCAGCGGTCCGCCGTTCGCCCCATCGCATTGTTAGGCTTCATTTGGTTGTCGCAGCCCAGGCCTTCCATTCGGTGATGGCGGCTTCGCGCTCCCCCTTGGGTGCATCCCACCGAAAGGCGAAATCCTTCCGAGTAAGCTTCTTGAGGGAGTCATTCGCCCACCACCGAGTTGTGGCCACCATCCCCGCTTCGACGTAATGCGCACCGACATGAATTGAGTCATCGGATAAAGTTGCGATAAGAGCAGGCGCAGCCGAAAGGTCTCCCGTCTCCCCCAGCAATCGTGCCGCGCCCGCGCTCTGGTTCTTTGCGCTCGGTCTCGGAGTTCTCTTGCCGACCCTTATTAAGTTAATCGTTAGCGCGAAGGATTTTTTCGAGCGCGACAAATTCCTCGCTGCATTGCGGACAAAGACTGAGGTGATGTGCGACGCGCGCGAGAACTTCGTCCGTCGGGAGACCGGCTAGCTGTTTCTCGGTAAATTCCCCGAGATGATTCTGGCATTCGCTGCAGTCGAACTCGTGCTCGCGGGTAAGCTGGATCGCGCGGAAGAGGCCTTCCATCTGTTCAGGTGTGAGTGCGCTCATAGGGCAAAGACGGTGCGAATGACTTCCGAGGTCAGACCGGCCGTGGTAAGATGATGTTTCAGCGCGCGCCGGGCATCGTGGAAAAGTTTGTAGGCCGAATTGCGCGTCGTGCCGGATAACTGGACGATCTGATCGAACGGGATCCCGCGCAGCACCGAAAGGATCAGCACGCGCTGCTTGTCGGAAAGCTTTTCGGCGACCGCCTGGCGCAGCACTTCCAAGACTTGCGCGCGCTCTTCATCATCGTTGCCGGGATCGTCGGGCATCACCATCAATTCCTGCAGTCGGTGGCCGTCGGCGGTCAGCGCATCGAGCGAAACATCCTGCCAGCGTTTGCGGCGAAGCTCGGTGAACGCGGTGTTGACCGCGATGGCGTGCGCCCATGTCGTGAACTTGCTCCGGCCTGCAAACTGGTCGAGGCGTTCGAGAACTCGGAGCAAAGCCTCCTGGGTGAAATCTTCCAATTGCGCCTCGCCGACATCCGAGCGCTCGCGCAACACGATGCGCAGACCGTTGAGCAGGATTCCGCGCAGTGCATCCACGGCAGCGGAACTTTCTCGGCCCGAGGCGCGCAACGCTTCCGGCCAGTTGATTTCGTTTTCAACCATCATCGTCATTACTCTATCTGGCCGGCTACGGAAGATCAGCCAGATATTCAGCCATGCCAGTGAGCTCAGCCTTGTAATTCGTATGCACCGGAGAAGTTCATTCCACCGGATAAAAGTCGCGTTGCCGTCCTGCACAAATGTTGAGCAAGCGTTTACGTTTTCCTTTCCCATCGGAACTTCGGGCGGCTTCCTGGATGGGCAGGTCGTTGATGCTGGCGAAGCGGCGCTTCATGTAGCCGAGTTCGTCGAACTCCCAGTTCTCGTTGCTGTAGGCGCGATACCATTGGCCGGAGTCATCGTGGAATTCATACTCGAAACGCACGGCGATGCGGTTGCCACGGAAGCCCCAGAGTTCTTTCTTAAGTCGGTAGCTAAGTTCGCGATCCCATTTGCGGCGCAGGAATTCGACGACCTGCGCCCGGCCATGGGATGAATTCTGTGCGGTTGCGCCATTCGGTGTCCTCGGTGTAAGCGAGCGCGACGCGCTCGGGGTCGCGCGAATTCCAGGCGTCTTCGGCGGCCTGGACTTTCTGGAGCGCGGTTTCCTCGGTGAAGGGCGGCAGGGGCGGACGCGGGTTCATATTACTGTTTAGGCTTTGAGCTGAGTTTCAAGTTCGGTAATTCGCTGCCGCAAAGGCGCGATGACTTCTTCCACTTCGGCGGCCGTAAAGCGCGGAGTGATGTATTTGGGACAGTTCCAATCAAAGGAAATGACTTCGATGAAGAATAACGTCTCCACGATGCCGCGCGCTTCCGGCTCGCTGAGTTGCGCGACGAGCCCAGGATGCTGCCGCGCGTCCTCGACGCGGGCGTGGCCAAGAACTTTCAAGCGCGTGCGGTTCGGATAATCCATGAGGAACAAAGACACGCGGTCGTTCCTGGTGAGGTTGCCCGTCGAGAGCAACTGGCGATTGCCCTTGTAATCCGCGAAGGCGAGTTGCGTCGGGCTGACCACGCGAAGGAACCCTGGCTGACCGCCGCGATGCTGCAGATATGGCCACCCGGATTCAGTTATCGTCGCAATGTAGAAACTGTCGCGCGACTGGATGAACTGCGTCTCGTCATCGGTCAGCGGATCGTGCTCGGGCGCGGGACTGACTGCGGCATGGCGTCCGTAGTAATGTTTCTGCGCCGCCAGCACGGAGGGCGTAAGCACAGTCTGCATGAAACGTTCGGCCATTATCTTGGGTTGGGGGGATACGGTGTGGCCGAAGCGAGGGTTCAGCCACACCGCGCAGATTACTTTCCGTCCTTCTTCACCAAGCCCGGCCAGTTCTGGTCTGCCTTGGCCACGTTGCCTTTTAAGTCGGCGTTGAACTTTTTCAGGATGTCGGGGTTCAGGTTCAGATACAGCTTGCCGTCCCGCACTTGCCACGTGCTGATGTCGACGGGAAACAGCTTATCAATGGCCACGCCGTACGCGCAGAACCCGCCGAACTGTGGCGCATATTTGTCCGGGTTGCCCGTGAACAGCTTCTTGTGTTCCTCGCTGGCAAAGAAGTAAGTCGCTCCCTGATGCTCGGGCCGTGATGAAGGGCGACCCGTTCACCGGTTTGGAATCGGTGAAGAAGGCGACCGGATCGTAACCGCTCACGGCTGCATTACTTGCCCCGGAGACGTTGACCAGGTCGCCCGCGAAGGCGGCGACTGACAGCAGCAGCAGTGCTGCGATGGATGTGATGATATTTTTCATGTTTGGTATTTCTTTCTTGTTTGGTTGTTTGTTTTCCCGCCACCATCGGGTGGCGGGAAATCGGAGAATGTTATCAGGCGTGCCGCGCGAGATTCTCGGTTAGCTCTGCGCCATGCCGCCATCGACCAGGAGTTCGGCGCCGGTGACAAAGGCGCTGTCCGCCGACGCGAGATAGGTCACGGCCTTGGCGATTTCCACCGCTTCGCCGAAACGTCCGAGCGGACTTGCGCTAGAATGCCGGCAGCCATCTGGTCAACCGCTTCCTTCGGCAGTCCCATCTTGCCGAAAAGCGGCGTGGCAACCGGTCCTGGGCTGACGACGTTGACGCGAATTTTGCGGCTCGCCAGTTCGACGGCGAGCGTCTTGGCCAGGTTGATCAGCGCCGCCTTCGTCATCGAATAAACGCTCGATCCCGGCATGCCAAAGTGTGCCGCGGTCGAGGAAGTCATGATCACCGAAGCGCCCTCGCCAAGCAGCGGCAGCGCCTTTTGGATGGTGAAGTAGACGCCCTTCACGTTGGTGGCGGTGCTCTCGAGGAAGAATTCCTCGCTCACTTCCGGGAAGGGCAGGAACTTCGCGATTCCGGCGTTGGCGAACAGCACATCGATGCGCCCGGCTTTTTCACGGACGGTGTCGAACGCTTTGGCAAGGTCCGCCACTTTCGAAACGTTGGCGGTTAAGCCAAGCGTGTCGCCGCCGATTTCCTTGGCGGCCCTTGCCACCGCTTCCGCGTTGCGACCGATGATGATCACCCGCGCACCCTGCGCCTTGAATTCCTTCGCGGTGGCGAGACCGATGCCGCTGTTGCCGCCGGAGATGACGGCGATTTTGTCTTGTAGTTTCATAACGATTTCACTTTTCAGTTTTGTTTTTGTTTTGAGGCGTTGGTGTGACTCACTTCACCTGCTGGTGAAGAAATTTCAGGATGTGGTCGGCGATGATCTCGCCGTCTTCTTCGAGAGCGAAATGTCCGGTGTCGAGCAGATGAATTTCCGCATCCGGCACATCGCGCTTAAAGGCTTCTGCGCCCGCCGGAATGAAGATCGGATCGTTCTTACCCCAGACCGCGAGCACTGGCGGATGCTCCTTGCGGAGCGTCGCGTGCCAGAGGTCGTATTGCGTTAGGTTGTTCCGATAATCGTAGAACAGCGCGAGTTGAATCTCCGCATTGCCCGGCTTGTCGAGCGTGGCCTGATCATGTGTCCACGTATCGGGACTGACGTGGCTGGGGTCGCGAAAGCCTGCGCTGTATTGAAACTTCGTCGTCTCCAGCGACAACAGGCCGCGCACTTTGGCCTCGGTCGTGGCATTCTTCTCTTTCCAATACGGCTCAAGATTTTCCGCCCAGAAAGGACTCAAGCCTTCGTTGTAAGCGTTGCCGTTTTGCGAGATGATGGCCTGGATTTTCTCCGGGTGCTTCACGAACAAACGGAAACCAATCGGTGAGCCGTAGTCCTGAATGTAAATGCTGTAGCGCTCCAGCCCCAGGGCATCGAGCAAGTGATCCACGACTTCGGCGAGATGCTCGAACGTATAAGCAAACTCGCTCGTCGACGGTTGGTCGGAATAACCGAAGCCCGGATAATCCGGCGCGATGACGTGATACTTGTCCGCCAGGTTCGGAATCAAATTCCGAAACATATGCGACGAGGACGGAAAACCGTGCAGCAGCACAATCGTTGGCCGCGAGGGATTTCCGGCTTCGCGATAGAATAGGTTTAAGCCGTCCACCTTTGTCGTGTGATAAGTGACCCGCGATGAGTTGTCCGCGAGCGCGTCGAGTGTTTCGATTTTGTTTTTCATTTTAATTTTTGAGTTTTTTAGTTGTTGGACCGCCGCTTCAACCCTCAGACGCGGCAAGGTGAACAAGTCTTACCTCCGCTACTCGTGTTTTTCGCGCCTAGGACCGATCAGCAAACGCGCGGAACCAGACGAGCGGCGGAGGGCACAATGCTCAAACGTAGAACGGCGCACGCGTTGCGCTTAATGCCGAGCTTTGACATGACTGGTCCAGACGAACGTCACTCTCCGCTCACTGATGCCGCGGTGGTACCGCATCGACGGGCTGCTGCAGGTGCGCGGATCATCTGCTTCGTCCCGAGCATCACGGAACTTGTTTGCGATCTCGGCGCTCGGCGAAACGAATGTGTTGCGGCTTTGTCAGATCGCCGAGATTAATCATAGCGTTACTCTCGGACATCGTGTTGCCGCGTCAGGGCCTAACGAGAACAAGATCAGCCACCGCTGGCGAGGGCGCGCGTGGCGACGGGGAAAAGAGGTTCGAGTCATGGAAACCTTGGGCGTACGTCGGCCAGCGGTTGGCTGCATCGCCTAGTTAGGCCTGCCGGGTGCTGGTGCGGAGGTAGTCTTCGTCCACCGTCATTAAACGGTGTTTAGGTCTCGGTCACTCAATTCGAGGAGTGACCAGAGCAAAAAAAGCAACTAACAACCCTATTTGTATACACATTAACAAGCCACGCAGCCTCGACCCTTTCGCCCAGACGCCAGCGGCCCCCGTTCCAATGCCGACAAAGCGAATAATCTGGGGGAGCAAAGACAAGGCCTCGTGGCGGAGGAACGTGTGGTAGAGAAGAGACAGCAACCATAAGCCGGCGATCAAGCCAAAAATCCTCGCGGCATTGGACTCATAGTGGGTCGTGATTAAGTTGAAAACCAGGAAAGGGAACTGCAGCTTAACTTAAGACCGAAAGGCAGAAGGAATAAGTTATGAATGCGCGAGACCGGGCGCGAGGTTGCTAACCCCGACGTTGCAGACTAGCTATCGCCACGTGGCCGCCTCGCAAGGGTCGCGCATACTTAGTGAACGTCCACGCATTCGTTTACCTTGGATTTGTGATCCTGCCTGTCGCGGTGGCGATTGCGATCTCCTGGGCGAGCCGGTCGGTGGCCCTCACCTTTTCTATTCTAGCCTGGATGCTGATCGCGGCGGGCCTTGTTCGGTCTGGCGTCTTAAGTCACTTCGACTCGACGCCACCGCCCATGGCGCTCTTCCTTCTCGCTGGGCTCGGGGGCACGATCGCCCTGGGCAGCTCGCGCTCGATAAGTCGGTTGATCGAGTTGCCGTTAGCAATGTTAATCGGCTTTCAAGCCTTTCGCATCGTGGTGGAGATACTCATTCACAAGTCGTCCACCGTCGGCCTCGCACCGCCCCAGATGACGTGGAGCGGTTACAACTTTGATATTGCTACCGGGCTGACTGCATTGCTCCTGGCGCCCTTCGCCGGCTCACTCCCCAGGTGGTTGATCCTTCTTTGGAACAGTCTGGGCTTGGCGTTGTTGCTTGTCGTGATCGGGATCGCGGCCGTTAGCTTCCCGACCCGCCTGCAGTTACTCCATCCCGATAACCGGTGGCCGGCCTTCTTTCCCTATGTTTGGTTGCCAGCCATTCTCGTGACGGCGGCACTCCTCGGACACATCGTTCTCTTTCGGAGGCTAACCAGGAAGTTAACTCCAGCTGAGATAGCTGTAAGGAGTTGAAGGGGTTCAGAGTTTACTATTGACACCAGCGAAGGTACCGAGGCCTGGAATGCTATCCTTTAATCGTTAGGCTAAGCCGGACTGAGACGAAGATTACTTCGACCAGCCTTGGTAGCCTTCCACGTTGGCTCGGCTCAGGGGCGTGAAGGGAACCAGGATCGGCTCGCTCGGCCGCGGCTCGCCGCGAAGGATACCACCTCCGCGCCGGAGCGCCGTCTCGGCCAAGGCATAGGGATCTTCGCCGGGCGAAGCCGCGATCAGCCGCGCCGGGTCTTTCATCGCCGTTACCGAACGCGGTGAACCTTCCATGCCCACGATGAAGAGATCGCTGCGGCCAGCGCGCAGGGCGGCTGCTTCGCAATAGACGGCGACGGGATCGTTCACCCCATAGACCGCCGCGAGATGAGGATGGCGTGTCATAAATCCTTCCATGGCTTTCGTAGCTCCGTCGCGGCTCATGCCCGTGTCCTGGCCTTCGACGATCCTGATGGAAGGATGTTTCTTGAGTTCGTCGGTAAAGCCATCTGCTCGATCCTTGATTGCGGGATACTTAGTCGGCCCGTTGGCCAAGGCCACTTCACCGCCGTCCTTTAATCTGGCAGCGACATATTGCGCAGCCACGAGCCCGCCTTGTCTTTCATCCGGCCGGACTAAGGCGTCGGTCCCGCCCGGCACCGCCGCATCGATCGCCACGACCACGACTCCGGCCTGGCGCGCTCGTTGCACCGCCGGAGAGCTATCCCCGGCGTAACTGCGTTGGATCACAATCACGTCCACGCCGTCTCTGACGAATTTGTCGAGTTGTTCGATCTGCAAGGCCGCGCCGTTCTTGCAACTCACGGCGGAAAACTGGACCTCTGGATTAATCTCCCGGGCCGCATGTTCCACTCCGCGGACGACCTGCTCATAGTAAGGACCTCCATCCTCCGCCAAGGTCACTCCGACCGAGTGAAGTTTGCCTTCATTCTTGGCGGCGGCTTTGACAAAGATCGGTGTGACCAAAGAAGCCGCCAGGATAACTAATGAAAGAAGAAGGCGCGAAGGAAGGGAGATTTCCATGGTGAGATCCCATAGTTGCGAAAGCGACACTTGCAAGTGTCTCTCGATTGCAGGGCCAGAAGAAGAGATTCGTCCACAGATGACACCGATTTACACAGATTATTCAAAGAGTTAGTTTCTGCTCAATCTGTGTCATCTGCGTAATCTGCGTAATCTGTGGATAGCTTCGTACCTCATTCACGCCTGTAGCCGCCTCCCTGTGAGTGGCGTCGGACAACATTAAGAGCCCGGCCGTTTCTTCGAATCCGTTACGGCTACTTTCGACTTTCCAATTTCTAATCGCGTGCGAGCTGGCTTGTGTATCTCGCGTATTCCCGAAAAGCGCGAGGCGAAATAAGGGTGCCGTTCAATATTCCCGGTGAGTGTGTGCGGAGCCGGCCACGTTGCATAAGAAGAACGCAGTCGATGCCCGCGACGGTGTGCCCAAACCTACGCGTCTCCCCGGAACTGCCGGGCCCGCACGCAACGCGCGCTCCGACTACAACGTCTCGTGATAGCTGGGGCCGTAGTGCTAGCGGACGAGCCGCGCGGGAGCAGGTTCATTGCGATACATGCGGGAATTATACTGGTGGGGCTTGCTGTCGTAACTTATGCTCAAGCGTAGGATCGCTTTCCCGCCTTGCGGGAAAGACCTAACGAAGCGGTGGCCAGCCTACGCTCCAATTTTCCATGACTCAAACAATTCATCGCGCCGTCACACCCGCTCCCACCGGCGGTGGTTGATCTTGTTCTCGTTAGTCCGGAGTAAACGACGCCGTTCATCGATAAATAAATTTACCACCAATCATGAGTAATGCCACGAGACGTTCGATTCTTCGCTGCATTCACCTTATCCTCAGCATTCCGATACTCGGTTATATCTATGGTAAGCCTGCGGACGTTCAGCAGTACGCCACCGCTGTTCGATTTGTTTTCGTTCCTGTAATTATCCTTTCGGGATTTTGGATGTATTCAGGGGTAGTTTTTGCGGCTGATGGTTCGTGCGCGACGTTCAAAGTGGGCTAGTCTAGATGGATTCGCCGACCACAAAGAAGAAAAAGGAAACCGATAGGAATATGGCTAACGGAAAAAAAGAATTACCACTGGAACAACTTAAAGAACTACTCAGCGCCTTGAAATCGCGTTTTGAGAAAAACATGAATCGCCATACAGGTCTGGAGTGGACCAAGGTGGAAACGAAGCTAAAGGTTAATACCGGAAAACTTTGGTCACTTCATGAAATGGAAGAAACCGGCGGGGAACCAGATGTGGTTGGCCATGATCTAAAGACAGGCGAATACATCTATTTTGATTGTTCGCCGGAAACGCCTAAAGGTCGGACAAATATTTGTTACGACCGTGAAGCGCTCGATTCCAGGAAAGAACACAAACCTAAAGATAGTGCTATGGACATGGCGGCGGCCATGGGCATTGAACTTCTAACAGAAGAACAATATCGAGAGCTGCAACAACTTGGAAATTTCGATACGAAATCTTCGAGCTGGTTGAAAACACCTGCTGATATTAGAAAGCTTGGCGGCGCCATCTTTGGTGATCGCCGCTTCGGCCGCGTCTTCGTGTATCACAACGGCGCGCAGTCCTACTACAGCGGCAGGGCTTTCCGTGGCACGCTAAAGGTCTAGATTAGGCTTTTGAATTTAACGTTTCTTGAGGCGGAACAGTGTCTTTATCCGGATTAAGTCTCTGAGCTGGATTAGTCGCTTTCGCATTTTACAAACTAGTCATGAAGAATCCTATAAAGCGTTCAATGAAGAACCTGAAGGTTGATTTCTATTTTGCCAAGGCCAGGAAGTGGCAGAAGGAAATTAAGAAATTGAGAATTATCGTTCTCGATTGTCAGCTAACCGAAGAACTGAAATGGGGTAAACCTTTCTACACGTTTCAGAATAATAACGTGGCAGTCATCTGGAGCTTCAAGGAACATTGTGCGCTCGGGTTTTGCAAAGGCGCGTTGTTGCAGGATGCGGAGGGTATCCTAGTCAAACCGGGGGAGAATACGCAAGCGGTGCGAAGGATTCCGTTCACCGCTGTGCGAGAAATAGCCGAGATGGAAGCTATCTTGAAACGCTATCTTTATGAAGCCATTGAAATCGAGAAGGCCGGTTTGGAAGTGACTTATAAAAAGACTTGCGACTTCATCATTCCGGAGGAGCTCAAGAATAGATTTGATGAACTCCCTGCCTTTAAAACTGCCTTCCATGCTCTGACCCCAGGACGGCAGAGAGGGTATGTCCTCTATTTTTCTGCTCCGAAACAATCCAGGACTCGAGAGTCAAGAGTGGAGAAATATCTGCCGTTAATTCTCGAGGGAAAGGGATTAAATGACGATTACCGGTCGATGAGAAAATAGAACTAAGTTCTATGCGGTGGGAAAGACGTGCCCGCTTATTTTCTCAACCGGTGCTGATCTATCAGGCGATGAAGAGCACGGAACGAAGCTGTCCGCCATAGCAAAGCGCGGGCGGGCGACTGTTGCTTCCCATGGCAAATCTTTTTGTCGTTAGGCTTGTTTGCCACGCTATGTCGTAATGATTTGGAAAGCGGTTCTAATAATCTACGAGCGCGTCGAGGTGAGGCTGCCCGGTCGTGGATGGTGGCCCAGAAAATTTTCGCATAGACTCACGGAGCGAGAAATAGAAGGCGCCCTGATGTCATTTGGCCACCTGCCAGCACTCGTTTCGGATCTTACCTTTGGCAGAGCCACGGTCGAAATTGAAATAGTGACGGCTGACCGCACGCTCGATTCCCTCACGCTCGAGGACGGAGAGACCTACTGGCCGTCACCGGATGATACGCGACCGGAGATAGATGAGCTTACCCGCTTAGGAAGTTATGATTCGATCTTCGTTTTCTGGCCGCAAAATGACTTTGGGAGTAACGGCTCAATTCCTGCCAGAGGCTGGGGTCTGGGAATGAGCGCCTCCGCATGGTCGAATCATGCGACCTATGCCACGGTCGCGAATGCTCCTCCGTTTGCGTGGCGCATTCCAAAGATCGGGGAGGTCTGGCTCCATGAGTGGCTGCATGGTGTTTGCGCCTATTTTCGTGAACGCGGGCATCTGATGCCCGCGGGAGATGCCGACGGAGGCTCGCGCCATGGCTATGTCCAGTCGGAGACGAAGGGTTGGACCGATTACTATCGCGATCTCATGAATGCCGGTGTGTTGGATGAAGGACGGCTAACAGGAATTCGGCCCGATGGCTGGCTCTTGGAGCGGCCCTCTCCAAGCGAAATACTGCCTCATGCCTGACCGATCGACGCGCTTACGGTGGCGAGCTATTGCCGCGCGCGTTGAGAAGGGGAGTGGTTATGCAACAACAAGTCACGCGGCGATTCGTAAGACTAACGGGAATTAGATAGTCCGAACGAGGCGCGCCTCAATAATTCCCTCCTGGGCCCTCTAAAACGCGTTGATAAGAGCCGCTACGTCTCCACCAAGTTGGCGCGTCGTTTTGGAAAAGAGTTCGCCGAAACCGGTGCCGCCTCCCCGACCGAAAGTCGAGCGCCGTGTCTGTTTGAAAGTGATCAACACCCGGTGAGAGCTACGCTCGAAGATCTCGCCCTCGATCGAGACGCCGACCGCGCCGCCGCCCAAACCGAAAAGATAGTAACGCGCGTTCTCCGAGCCGGCATCGATTGCGACCAAATGCGCGCGAATGACCAAGGCATCCTCCACCGCGCCCGGTTTGGACGAGCGGGTTTCTACGTGCTCCCGCAGGTTCCCGCGTAAACCCTCGATGAACGCCGCCTTCGCCGATTTCAGCGCCTCGGCCGCTTCCTTCTGCCGGGGTTTTTCCGGCACCTTCACTCCTACACTCCCCAAAGGCTCGACAAAAATATCGCGATAATTATCGGCTTGGAAGGAGCGATTGACGACGACCTCAGTGATCTGCCCCTTCCAATTCCGATAGCTGCCGGGAGCAATGCCTGCGGGAGCGTCGGCTCGGACCCCCACCGGCACGACGAGGCCGCTGGCGATGAGGAGAAATGCGAGGGGCGCTTTGATAGTCATGCAGCACTCTCGCAAAGAAGACGGGGGCAAAGCAAGTCCAAAGCCCGAATAGGGCAATTTCTGCATCGAAGAGATATCCCGTCTTACACGGCAAGCTGCGGCCGGGCAGTGCTACGGCTAGACAACGGCCATTCCCGAGCAGGACTAAGCCGCGCGGCCCTCCCTTCCAAATCGACAAGCCGGTTCCTTCCACCTCCGGCAACCCGGACCAGATGAGGCAACTTAGGATCTAGAATGTCTGCTCAGCTGCCTACAGGCACGTTTCTGTAAAAGGCTGAAAGCGGAAAAGTTGAGATCAAATGGTGACAAACGGAAATTGTCCTTTACTCGTTAGGCACCCGCAGGGTGGAAAAGAATTGGGGTCCAGAAGTCCGGGGCCGAAAAATGTCGTGTCAGAGCTGCTTGCGGCCAGGCGCGATTTTGTTTGAAACAGAACTTATAGGTCATTAGTCTTGAGGAATGATTTCAAGAACCACACTCTTCGCACTTTGGGTGATTGGTATATCCAACCTGTTCGCTGGCAACGTCTCCGCAGGTAGCGCCAGTTGGGCGGCGAGCGACAACGGAAAATATCACCCTATGGACCGATTGCCACAAACTGGACACCGGCGACAGTGCCAAACGGCCCGAACGACATCGCCACTTTTTCGAGCTCGGCCGATATCAACACGTTGCCCACAATCGACTCGCCGATCGAGCTCGATAGCCTGGTCTTCTCCGCGGGTTGCCCGGAGTTTTTCACGATCGAAATCGATGGACCGCTCACCATCAGCGGCGCGGGAATGATCAATAACTCTGGGACCTCGAAGGAGATTTTTGTAAAGCCCTACCCGGCCGGAGAGTTGGATTTTATTGGCAGCGCGGTGATTACCAATTGCGACATCTCCGCCGTAAGCCGGGCGATTAGGTTCTTCGATACCTCCTCGGCGGGCAACGCTTTTTTCCTCGCGGATTCGAACGTAGGCGGGACCGGTCTGATCGAATTCAATGATAACTCTGATGGCGCAAACACCACTATCTTTCTCGAGGCCTCTGCTCAGACCGTGTCGCCTCCGATTCTTTCCATCTACAACCATCAAGCACCCGGAATGAGCATTGGCTCTATCGCGGGTGGCGGCTTTGTCCTCCTCGGTGACGAGAATGGGCCGTCGACTGGTCGCCGCCTCACCGTGGGAAGTCTCAATGTGAATACGACCTACCAAGGCGTGATCCAGGATGCGGGCAAAGGCGGCTCGATCGTCAAAGTCGGAACGGGCGCATTTGTGCTGAGCGGGGCAAACCTCTATGCGGGCGCTACCCTTGTTAAAGCCGGGCAACTGGTCGTGGCCAATAAGTCAGGCTCGGGCACGGGTACGGGTCGTGTCACAGTCAGTGGGCGCGCTGTTCTCGCGGGTACGGGCACTATTGCCGGAGCTGTCACCATAGGAACTGGAGCTGGCGCGCGCTCGACGCTCGCACCGAGTAACTACGTGGCGCGTGTCTCTACTTTGACTATCCAAAGTCTTCTTACGATCAAGGGAGGCTCTGTTTACAACCCTCACCTTTACCTCAATTTCGGGGGTGCAGATCAGGTGCGCGCTAACGGCGTCGTGCTCGAGAGTGGCGCGCGCTTTACGTTTACCGGCGCCGATCAGGCGGGTGTCGTGCTCGGGAGCGTGTATCAGGTGATCGACAATACCTCGGCCACGCCGATCTCCGGCACTTTTAGCAACCTCGCCGACGGCGCGATCCTAACTGCGGGGAGCAACCATTTCCAAGCCAACTACGAAGGCGGCGATGGGAACGACCTGACTCTGACGGCGGTACCATAAACCAACAGACTCGGGATGGGAATGTAAGGGAAGTGGCGAGAGGGAGGCTACCGGCCGAAGACGGAAGCCTTAACAAGGTATCCTTTACTCGTTAGGCATCGGCCAGCGCTGCCGGCGCCGTTAAAGTCGTGAGCTCAATAAGTTCTAAGAGAAATTCTATCTTAGCAGGTTCGTTCATGCGCCGCTAAGTCGTAGGACGTAAAACCGCTTCCATCGGCTCGGGGGTCGGGTACTGGGAGAGACTCGGCTTCGACATCTGTCGGTGCAATGGTGGGTGAGTTGACGCTAAGTGAAAGCAAGCTAGCGCAGTCGCGGCGCGTTTACGGCACGACGATCACAAACCAGCGCCGAACTTTACGACCCGGCGAGCGGGACCTGGAGTCTCATGGAAACTAGCTTTGACCTCGATCGCGTAGCGGCTTCGGCAACGCTGTGACACACGGGCGAGGGGTAAGGGACTGGGTAGGAAACTTGACTCTGTTCAGAGCTTCCCAGCGATAGTGACTCTCCGGCCTTTCCTTCTTCTTCCGGAGGAGGGCTAATCCGCGGTTGCGCGTTGATAGCTCATGACCGTTACTTGCCTATGCAAAATCAGCCTAACGATCCCAAAGCTACGCATCCAGAGGAAAAGGACAAAGATGCCAAGCGGCAGCAACCGACGGTCAAGGTTAAAGATTTAGTTAACCACAAAGACCCTATGGGCGGCCGTGCCGACGAATCGCCGAAGGAAACGATGCGGGGGTAATAGCTCACTGGTTTCTTTCGTAATCGGTCGCCGCGGTTCGGCGCGATTTTTCTAAAACCCCAAAACCGCCGCCTGGTAGAAGAGGTAAAGATGTTGCCGGAAGATTTTCCGACTAACGCGCTGTGGTATTTGTCGTAAAATCTGACGGGCTGTACGCGAACCGTCGCAACACCTGAGGAAAGCTGCTTCCCAGCGCGTATCCTCGATTTCAATCAAATGCTTGAGCGAGTTGCTGGTTAATCGAAGACAAGCTCCGCTCTGCCGCGCCGCGTAAAGGTTCGTTAGGCGCGGTCGCAAAGTCATGAGCGAATTTGCGCTCCAGTCGATGGTTGGTTCGCGCGCGAAGGTGAAAAGAATGCGATTGAATACCGGTGGCACCAGTAGCCTTGTCAGGTGGTGGAGTTCAGCCCTGGAACAGCGGAACTCAGAACGCACTGTAATCTCGCCCAACGCCCGTAAGACGCGGCGGTAGGCGCCGTATTCGCCCCGAAACTGCAGACCGGCTTGGCAAGCGAGACCCACCCACTGCGAGAGCGCGAGATTGTTCATGAACGGGGCGAACAAGTCGCTCGAAAGCAGATCATCCGATAGCTTCGCGAGGCCTTCGCTCGTTAGGGCATCACAAAACGAAAGAAGAGTTTTTCGAACTGCCGCCGACGGCATACGGCCAGGATCCAGGCCGACGGCGGCTGTCGCCGGTCGGTAATGCGCGCTGAAATGAGCTGGCCCGTTCACACCCAGGTAAAAAAGGCCGTCGGGCTTGAGACATCGCGCCAGATTGCGAAGCACTGGCACCGGTTTCGGAACATAGGAAAGAACTCCGTGGCACCACACCAAGTCAAAAGAGTTCGCAAACTGCCGCATCAGTTTCGAGTCGGTCAAGTCCCCGCAAATGAACTTAACGCTCGGCCGATTCTCGACCTGCTTTAAGGCGCGACGCGCATAACGAATAGAGCGCTGGGAAAAATCGATGCCCAGGACTTCGGCGGCGCGAAATTCCCTTCCGAGGAATATTGCTTCGGCGCCAGTGCCGCAGCCGGCGACAAGGATGCGCGGCGCCGATACAGTTCGGCCGGCGAATGCTTCGAGCCAGGGCAGCGGCACTAAGGAATCGGAGATTGCGCGCGAGGTCTTCCGTCCCGGCTTCGGATAAGGAATTTTCTCGTAGCTCTGGCGCACCCGCCGTTCCAGCACGCCTTTCCGGCTCATTAAGAATGATCTGCAGTAGCAACACGCGTCCGGCGGAAACTATTGCTTTCAATCGACCGCAGGAGAAATTCCGAGGACGAGCAATAGGGGAATACAATCCGTCTCATCCCTCTTCCTTGCCGTCTTTGTGAACAGAAGGCAACGAAGATGTTTCGCTTCACCACGCGTTTCCGCTATCAATATTGGCTGCCCCCTTCCCGAGACGACGCTGCCGAGTCTTTCCCGCGGTCAGTCTTCAACAGTCAACGCGCGAAAACTAAAGCGCCGTCCCTTCCTTTACTCGTTAGGCATGGGCTAAATGGCGGGAAGGGCAGGGTTCTGTGAAGCTTGCAGAAAAGCGGTGGAGTTTCCTCAGCAGCTACTTGGGATCGGCGCCGGAGGCGTCCAAGTTATAAACTTCTACCAAGCCGACACCGGTGGTACCATACTGTCCACGCACGATCGCGGTGTAATTTCCCGGATCGAGGGTTACGACCATGGCAGATTCCAAGTCATTCGCCGGTGGAATTCCGTCGCGACGATGGCCGCCTCCTGGCTCGAGCGCCAGTTATCGTTCATCATAATAAGTTCCCCTTGCTATCGTGTAACTCCAGGACGGGATCAGCCAGCGGCTGCGCTACGCCCTGCGCTTGCAGGGAAGGACCGATCGCCCTCACTAGGATGAGTCTTCAGCGATTGTCGATCGATTCGCTTGAGTTTGTCCATTTCGGTTCCGTTGACGAAGAGTAACTCGGAGGCATCTGCGGATAACGACAAGCTACCGCCTATCTCATCCCCAACAAACAGACTCGTCGTGACCAGAGTATCGGTATTGAATATCTCAAATCCCAGTCAGCGTCCCAAAGTAAACGCGCGGCCGGATGGGAGGGCCACCATCGGACCTATCGACAAAGGTAAAACCGTCACTAGCCCGGGGACGCCGGTCACCGTTATTTGAAATGTTCCGGAAACATCGGTGATCGGGCCGTAGGCCGCGATGAGCGGACCGTACACCCCCGCGCCCGTCGCCGTCCCACTGATGCGACCGGTTCCCCCATTCATCCATACCCGGGGGCAACCCTATCTGCATCGGTGAGGCGATCGCGAAGGCGTTAGCCGCCGAAGTCGTTTCCTATGTCTTGATCCCTTCTTTTTCTTTTAGGTGCGCTTGGTCGCTCGGCGTGTGCAGTGATGCGGGCCGTTCTTTTTTTGGGTCTTCACTTTCTCACATTGCAGCTGCTTTGCCGAAGATAAGAAGGCTTGACTTAGGCCAACCATTGGAGCGTGATCGTACTTCAAATAGGTCTGTGTCCGGCGCGGATGCTTTGGCTCGGGAGTTTTCCTCGTCATTCAGACCTGTAGTTGTAGTCACAACCGCCGGGTGAAGGAGATCTGCCATGAAAAATGAAGTCTTATTAACAAACTCAAACGATTCTAACCGGAATTCCCGGGACCTGCCGCACCGACCTTGCGCCCCGCGCGTCTGCCTTTTAGTTACGTGCGTCCTCGCCCTGACCTGGCTGTCACTTGCGCCGCCGGCACGTGCGGTTTGTCAAGAAGGCTGCAACCTCACCAATGGCAGCACGTTCCTAGGTGATAACGCGCTCGTCCTGAACACTACTGGCTTTTTCAACACAGCCATCGGTATTGACGCGCTCTCGAACAACACCACCGGAACCGACAACACCGCCAGCGGCAGTTTCGCCCTCGAATCTAACACCACGGGCAGCCTCAACACTGCCAGCGGTGATTCCACGCTCTTGAACAACAGCTCCGGCGTTCGAAACACAGCCACTGGTTTTGCGGCGCTCCAGAACAACACGACCGCCAGCGACAACACGGCCAGCGGCAGTTTTGCCCTCGAATCCAACACTACCGGCACTTTCAACACCGCCAGCGGCAGTTCTGCCCTGCAATTCAACACCACGGGCAGCTTCAACACGGCCAGCGGAACTTCCTCGCTCCCGAGCAACACCACCGGCAGCAATAACACCGCCACCGGTGCTGAAACGCTCTCGTTCAACACCACCGGCGGCAACAACACAGCCACAGGTTTTCAGGCGCTTTTTGCCAATGGCACCGGCAGCAACAATACAGCCGATGGTTTGGAGGCTCTTTTATCAAATGGCACAGGGAGCAATAACACTGCCAGCGGCGTAAACGCGCTCCAAGCGAACACGACCGGTAACAACAATACTGCAGAAGGAGATGACGCACTCCAGACAAGCACGACCGGCAGCTTCAATACCGCCAGCGGTCAGGGAGCGCTTTCAAAAAATACGACGGCGAGCGGGAACACGGCTCAAGGTTATCAGGCGCTCAATAACAACAACACCGGCACCAATAACACCGGCTGCGGAAAGCAATCGCTCCTTAAGAACACTACCGGGAGCGGGAATGTCGCCCTCGGCGTTTTAGCCGGGAGCAATCTCACCACTGGGAGCAATAACATAGATATCGGGGCGCTGGGGGCGGCGGCTGAATCCAACACGATTCGGATCGGCA
The DNA here is from genome assembly GCA_013821455.1 of Chthoniobacterales bacterium. GTDB lineage: Bacteria > Verrucomicrobiota > Verrucomicrobiia > Chthoniobacterales > UBA10450 > Palsa-1392. The sequence goes on along the minus strand of JACDGS010000059.1, from coordinate 112 downwards.
AAGCGGGCCTGCAGACCGCAACCTATGTCATTGGCATCAGAGGATCGACCGTCGCAGGTGGGGTAACAGTGATGATAGACGGTAGCGGTCGCCTGGGTACCGTCACCTCCTC
>JACDGS010000098.1 GCA_013821455.1 Chthoniobacterales bacterium | reverse complement strand
TGTTCTCCGTTCAACCTTCGCTCCCGAATTTTCGTGACCGCGCCACGCGCGGCAATGTCGTTCCCGTTTACGCGGAGTTGATCGCCGATTCCGAAACACCGATTTCGGTCTTCGAGAAATTGCGGGGTGAAGGCGCCTGTTTTCTCTTCGAATCCGCTGAGCATAACGAATCGTTAGGGCGATTCTCTTTTCTCGGCTTCGATCCTCTCCTGATTTTTGAAAGCCGCGGCCGCACCATCACCATTGAGGAAGGGGGTGCACGCCAGAACTTCGAAACCACCACCGACCCGCTCGCCGAGCTCGAAAAGGTCATGGCGCGTTTTCGCTTCGCGCCCGCAGAGGAACTTGGCCACTTCGCCGGCGGCGCCATCGGATATCTTGGCTACGACGTTGTCCGCCATTTCGAACCCACCGTCCCGCTTGCGCCTAACGAGGGTCTCGATCTTCCTGAAGCGATGTTCGTCATCGCGAAGACTGTGATTGTTTTCGATCACCGGCTCCGGCGGCTGCGCGTCATCGCTAATGTTTTCCTGGCCGGGAGCAAAGAGGACCTTTCCGCTGCCTATGAGGAAGCCGTCAAGCGGATCGAGCGGACGCTGGCACGACTGGCTCGACCGGCGCAGTTGCCGTTGCTCGAGTGCGCAGCGCCCGGCGCGCCTCTGGATGCGCGCAGCAACACAACGCGCCTCGAGTTCGAAACGATGGTCCGTGCCGCGCAGGAACACATCGCTGCGGGCGACATTTTTCAAGCCGTTCTCTCGCAGCGTTTCGAGACAGATTTTACCGGCGACCCGCTCGATCTATATCGCGCGCTCCGCTTCATCAACCCGTCGCCCTACATGTTCTGTCTCGATTTCGGGCGCGATTTTTCCCTCGTCGGCAGCTCGCCGGAGTTGCACGTCCGAGCAACTAACAGCGCGCTCGAGATTCGGCCGATCGCCGGGACGCGTCCGCGCGGCGCGACCGCCACCGAGGACGAAACCAACGCCACGGAGCTGCTGGCAGATCCGAAGGAACGCGCGGAGCACGTCATGTTGATCGATCTAGCGCGGAACGATCTCGGGCGGGTGGCGGAGTTCGGAAGTGTGCGCGTGACGCAACAAATGGTGATCGAACGTTACAGCCACGTGATGCACATCGGCTCGCACGTGATCGGCCGTTTGCGCGTGGGCCAAAATGCTTTCGACGCGATGCGCGCGACTTTTCCCGCGGGCACGGTTTCCGGCGCGCCGAAAGTGCGCGCGATGCAGTTGATTGCCGAGCTCGAGAAAACTCGGCGCGGTTTTTATGCAGGCGCAGTCGGCTACTTCGGCTTCGATGGGAATCTCGATTTCTGCATCGCCCTGCGCTCGATCGTGCTGCAAAACGGCAAGGCTTATGCGCAAGCCGGGGCCGGGATCGTGGCCGATTCGCAGCCGGCGGCTGAGTACGAAGAAACGGTCAACAAGGCGAGGGCGATGATGCAAGCGGTCGCGCGCGCCAGAGAGATTGCTCGTTGGGGATCCGACGGTTTCTTTCGTTAGGCGTCCAGGCTCATGCTCCTCATCATCGACAACTACGATTCGTTCACCTACAACCTGGTGCAGTATTTCGGCGAGCTTGGGGCTGAACCGCTCGTTAGGCGGAATGATCAGATCACGCTCCCGGAAATCGAGGCGATGCAGCCCGAACACATTTGCATTTCGCCTGGACCGGGCCGGCCAGAGGCGGCAGGAATCAGCTGCGAGCTTGTGCGCGAATTCGGTCCGCGGGTTCCGCTCCTCGGAGTCTGCCTCGGGCATCAATGCATCGGCACGGTTTTCGGCGGCGAAGTCGTGCGGGCGCCGCGCGCGCTGCACGGCAAGATCTCGGAGATCGAGCATAACGACGAAGGCGTTTTCCGGGGGTTGGCGCAGCCTTTCGCGGCGACGCGCTATCATTCTCTCGTCGTTAGGCAGGCGAGTCTGCCGGCGGCCCTCGAGATCACGGCGCGATCCGAAGATGGCGAGATCATGGGGCTGCGACATCGCGAGTTTCCGATTTACGGGGTGCAGTTTCACCCTGAATCGATCCTGACAAGCGAAGGCCTGAAGCTGCTGGCTAATTTCCTCGCGCTCCAGGCTTAAGGGTTCAAGCTCTCGCAAGTTTAATTGCGGGGGCGGGATTTGAACCCGCGGCCTTCAGGTTATGAGCCTGACGAGCTACCAGACTGCTCCACCCCGCGATCTTGAGAGCAGCATTATGAACGCAATTGCGGCGAACGCAAACAAGCAATTTTCGCCAGTGAAACAGCGCGGACAAACTACTTGCCGCCTCGATCTTCAGAGGCAAGATATACGCTCCGCCGCGCTGCGGGGCGCGGACATTCCAGCGTAGCTCAGTGGTAGAGCGGTCGGCTGTTAACCGATTGGTCGTAGGTTCGAATCCTACCGCTGGAGCCATCGCTCCATACTCCAGCAGCGGTTCGCAGAGCGGGTCAGCATTACTCGCGTAGGTTGGATCGAAGCGTGCAACCCGCGGTCAATTCGCCGCCGGGCTCGATGCTCTGGATGCCGTCCTTGTTTTCAAAAGCGCGCTGCTCATGCCGATCGGTTAGGCCCCAACACGGTTCAACGCAGAGGAAAGACCCGCCGTCCGACCACAGGGTTACATATGGTGCGGTCGCGAGATCGACGGCGACGCGGCGGCCGCTTGGTGGATCACGGAAAACAAAGGTGCGATCAGGAACCGAGACTAATTCGAGGATGTAAGAGCCGGGAAGTTGCGCGCGATCAAAAGGCATTTCGCCGCCCCCAAAATCGATCTCTTCCGTCTCCCCTGAGAGGTAGTTACCGGGAGAGAACCATCGCCGGTAGCGGCCGGCTGGCATCTCGAGTTGGAAGGTATCGAAACTGGTTGCGGTAAATCCCGGATGTAAGCCGAACTCAAGATGTGCCGTCAGCTTGCTTTCGTGATTTCGGAAATGAAATTGCACTTCAAGTGCGTCGCCGCGCAAGGCGTAAGTGAGCGTCAGAGACACCTTCAGCGGATATTCTTCCGCCTCGATCTCGTTAGGCGAAATGCGATACGTCAGTGCCGCGGTGTCGGAGCGAAGGTCCCGACTTACGTTTGTGAAGACCTTGTGTCGCAGAAAACTGTGGGTGCCGCCGCGAATCTCCTGCCCGCGATAAAGGCTGCGCTCCTCCTTTAGCCGATGCAGGAAGTAGCCCATCACCGTGGCGTGATTCCCCCACCCCTCGGCTGCGTTGCTCAGATCGTTATCGCGATGGAGGAAGCCGATCCATTCTCCACGCGCATTGCGCCGCGCCAGACTAACGAGTTCCGCGCCAAGCCGGCTGACTATGATGCGCAGACCGTGCTCTTCGTCGGTCAGGACGTCGAGCAGTCGCCCCTGCCGTTCTTCTTTGCGGTGGGAATATTTCATCCCCGATCAGGGGAAGAGACCGCGCGCGGCCTTGGCTTTCATGACGCGCTCGACGCCAATCGCCATCGCGGCCGTGCGATGGGGGACTTTGTCCGCTTTCGATCGCCGGATCATGTGCGTAAAGGAATGCTCGAGGATGCGGAAGAGTTTGTCCGTCACTTCGGTCTCGGTCCAGAGATAGGACTGGAGGCCTTGCACCCATTCAAAGTAGGAGACGATGACGCCGCCGGCATTGCAGAGAATATCTGGAATGACGAAGACTTCGTCCCGGCGGTTGTTCAAAATCAGGTCGGCTTCCGGGGTGGTCGGACCGTTGGCGCCCTCCGCCAAGATGCGGCATTTGAGCTTGCCGGCGTTTTTTTCGTTGATCACGCGATCGACCGCCGCGGGCACAAGCACGTCGCATTTCATCTCCAGCATTTCGTTAGGGTCTATCCGGTCGCCCTGGTTGAAGGCGCGCAGGTTTCCTTTCTTCTGCACATGCTGATCGGCGGCTTTGATGTCGATTCCATTCGGATTGTAGAGGGCGGCGGTGTGATCACTGACGCCGACAATTTTCAGACCGGTTTTCAAGCCTAACGACAAGGCCGCGACCGAGCCGACGTTACCGAATCCCTGAATAATCGCAGTCGATTTTTCTGGATCCATTTTCAGGATATCCATGGCGCGCTCGACGAGGTAAACGACGCCGCGACCGGTCGATTCGCGCCGCCCTTCCGTGCCTCCGATCGAGACCGGTTTGCCCGTCACGATTTCGTTTACGCAATAGCCTTGATAGACCGAGTAGGTGTCCATGAACCAGGCCATGACCTGTTCGTTAGTCCCCATGTCGGGGCCCATAATGTCGGTGTGCGGCCCAACGAAAGGAATCATCTCCTGCATGTAACGGCGCGAGACCGCTTCGAGCTCGTTGCGCGAGAGCTTCGTCGGATCGCACGCGACGCCGCCTTTCGCGCCACCGTAGGGCAGATTGTTAAGCGCGCATTTCCAGCTCATCCACATGGCGAGCGCGGCAGTCTCCCCCATCGAAAGCGTCGGGGCGAAGCGGGTGCCGCCTTTGGTGGGACCGAGCGTGAGATGATGTTGCACGCGATAACCCTGGAAGGTTTTGGTGCTGCCATCGTCCATGTGCACCGGGAGGGTCACGGCCATCGCGCGTTTCGGCATCATCAAGCGGTCGCGATCGTTAGGATCTATGTTCAGGTAATCGGCAATGACCTGGAAC
>JACDGS010000020.1 GCA_013821455.1 Chthoniobacterales bacterium | reverse complement strand
GCATCACCTCGAGCCATTGGTCGCTCTTGCACTTTAAAGGCGCGATCCGTTGCCTCACGGAATTGACCAGAATCTCTCCGCCGCCGCCCGGGATGGAGCCGAGCCCCGCCGCTTTGAATTGCGTAATCACTTCCCGTAACGACATCCCAAAAGTCTCCGCGAAATGTTGAAACTCCGGCGGGCTGAAACCGTGGATATTGATGTGCGGATATTTCGACCGGATGTGCTCGAGCAACTTGATATACCAATCGAAGCCAAGCTTCGGATGATGCCCACCTTGCATGAGAATCTGCACGCCGCCAGCCGCGGTCAGCTCATCGAGCTTCTGGTCGAACTGTTCGCGCGACAGCACATAATGATCCTCATCCTTCTCCGTGCGGTAAAACGCGCAGAACTTGCAGTAAACATTACAGACGTTGGTGTAATTGATATTGCGATCGACGATATAAGTCACGACATCGCGCCCCGCGCCTTCGTAACATTTTTCTTTGGCGAGATTGCGCCGCGCATCGGCCAGCGCGCCCAATTCGGAGAGCGGCCAGCCGTAAAGCTCAAGCGCATCCGCCGAGGAAATACGTTCCCCAGCCAGGATTTTTTCCTCTAAAGCCTCGCGATTAAGGGCGACCATCGTCCTCCAATCTAACCGGAAGCGGTAAAAATTCGAATTTCGCGGAGAGAATTTAGTTTGTTCACCGGCGAGCGGCTCACTCCCGCCAGTACCTCTGAGTTGCCTTCCACTAACCAGCCACGTTCGCGCACCCGGTCCCGAGGCAGCTCCAGCGGTTCGCCGCGATTTACGGCAAGACGAGAGACTTATACTCGTTAGGCTACTCTTGCTACCTAGTGCTCGTTAGGCGAGCCATCGCTCTCGGAAACAGGAGTGGTGGAGGCGGAGTGTGCCACTTTATACTCCAGCTCGTCGAAGCGCGGATCGGCAAAGAGCGGGGATAACCAAGGATAAAAGCGCGGCGTGCTAACCCGCGCCGACCGATCGTCGCATGCTTGATTCAAAGCGGCGAAAGCTTTGTCCTTCTCGCCCAGCGAAGCGTAGATAGCAGCCACGTGGGCCTGATCCACATAGCGTTGTTGCGAAAGAGCTAGGAGGTCGGCCAGGATCCTCCGGGTCTTATCTGTCTGGCCGATGTGTGAGTAACAGATCGCCAACTGAAAGTTCGGTCTCGTTAGCATCTCAGAAGCCAACGATTCATAGCGCTGGACAGCCTCCTGCCATCGGCCTTCCGCACAATAGACATTGGCGATCGGATCCACGTCATAAAAGAAACGCGGGTCGATCTCCATGACTTGCTCCGCGAGTTGGCGAGCCGATTCATACTTACCACTCGCGATCTGGATCATGCTCTCGAACATAAGTGGCCAAGTGTAGAGCGGGTCGAGCGTCCGCGCGCGTTGCAGCTCGCCGCGGCCCGCGTCGAAGTCTCGTTCCGCACGCGCGAGATACCAGCCTAGCCAGCGATGCGCGTCGGGAGAGTTAGGATTAAGTGCGACCGCTCTTTCCAATTCGCGCCTGGCCAGGGGAAAGTTACGATCGTAAAGCATGGACACCGCCCCTAACCAGATATGGCCCACGCCCAACCCTTCATCGTTTTGCACAGACATAAGTGCAGCATGGCGCATCGGAATCAGAACATCCCTCGGCGCACGATAAGCATCGGCGATAGTAAGATAAGCGCCGGCCAGATCGCCCCACGCCATCGCATAGTGTGGGTCTTCCGCGACGGCGTTCTCCAGGAGCGCGACCTTAGCCTCCAGGCTTTCTTCGTCCGCGTGCGCGCCCAAGGCATGAGCGCGTAGAAACATCTCATGCGCACGCACGCTAGTCGTTGGCGGCGCCAGCAATTTTTCCTCCTGCGCGGGCGCGAGCGTTATCTTAAGGGCTTCAGCCACCTGCTGTGCGACTTCGCCTTGCACACTAAAAACATCCTGCATATTGCGGCGATAACTCTGAGACCACAGTTGTTGTCCGCTACCGGCGTTGAGAAGTTGCACATTAATCAGGACATCGTCGCCGGCTTTTTGGACGCTACCTTTGAGCACACTCCCGATACCTAACTCATGGCTAAGTGCTCCCAGGTTTTCCGGGTGACTCTGATTCCTTCCGGTAGAGATATGCGATCTCACATTCAAATCACGCACCCGCGCCAGGCTGGTTATGATCTCATCTCTCATTCCACTGACGAAGTACTCGTTAGTCTTATCCGCGCTCAGGTTTTCAAAGGTTAGAACAGCAATTGATTTACTATCGCTCTTCGCCGTCGAAGAAGGCACGGCGTTGCTTGGCCGCGAAGTAATGAATCGAGAAACCGTCAGCCCAGCCGCGATGGCCGCGCAGGCAATCACCACGGCGACCAACTTGCGCCCCGTTCGACGCGCGATCGTGCGGCGTTGCGCGACCTCGGCCCCACGCTTGATTCCTTTCGGCGTAATCTCGAAAGCCCACGCGCAAGCTACGACCACGGGAAAGCCAATAATCAGCAACACGACAATGAGCCTAACGATCCAATCCGCGATCGCGAAGATCGGCAGGACCTGGGTCGCAACTTGCACGAGCAACCAACTCCCAACGACATAAGCAGTCGCGACGTTATAAACGCGCCGCCGTTTTAACTCGGCCAGGAATTCTCTAAGATTCACGATGAGGTCCGCTCGCTCCAAGCCATCTCATAAATCGTATTGCCTGTCATCCCGAGCGAAGCCGCAGGCGCAGTCGAGCCGTAACGCAGCTTGCGTAGCAAGCGAGGCCGGGCTTTCAAATCCCGTGGGGCTTCCGTGAAGCCATGACCCGCGGGAAAACGAAGTCTTCCCGGAAACCCAGCGGGATCCTTCGACTCCGCTGCGCTTCGCTCAGGATGACATGTGAGAATGGTAGATTGTAAAGGCGGGCGCCAACCATATAACTTCCGAACGCTATGGCTACCCGCCTAAGGATAGCGCCAGGGCAGTTACAAACCGCCGTTCCGTTCCCTTTATGGCTTTGGCGCGACGAGCTTCTGAAAGCGCGCGTTCGTTCCCAGTGACTCAAAGGTAGGATCGAGCCGTAGCGATGCTGCAGTTAGCGGCATACCTGTCGCTAACGCGCCATTGCCAGGCTGCGAAAGTATTTTTTCTAAGAGATCGAGAGCACGCGCCGGTTCCCCAACGCGGGTCGCGACGCGCGCCATGGTCTCGAGCGGCTGCATCCCATTCGCTGCTTCCTTCTCTATCGAGTTAAGAGTCATGGTGCGCTCCACCAGAGCTAGCGCTGCGGCCTTGTCGTCCAAGCCGGCGCTGACTAGCGCGAGATCATCCAAGAGCGCCCAGTTATCAGGTTGCTCCGCACGAAAAGCTTCCAGCTCACCACGCGCTTGTCGCCAACTCGCCTGCGCGGCGGCCTTGTCGCCGGCGACATCCTGCAGCCAGCCTAACCAAAAGCGCAATTCGCCATTGAGATAACCCACGCCAGTATCGGGCTTCGCCAGGAGCTCCCTTAACTGTGGTATCATCTCGTTAGGGCGACGCTCCAGGATACTTTGATACGCGAGGGTCTCCCACGCGGTTGGATCGCCGGGCGAAGGGTGAACCTGAGCCAGAAGCGCCGACGCCCGCGGCAGATCACCTTCAGCCTGCGCGATCGCCGCCTTTTCTACCAAGGCGTCAATGTCGTTAGGCACAATCTCCAGAATCTGGTCGAGCTTGCGCAGCGCCTCGGGGAAATTACGGAGCGTGATATAGAATTGAGCGTGCCTGGTCAGCAGACTTACATTGCGCGGGTCAAGCCTCTCGGCTTCACTAAAGTAAGACTCACACTGTTCCCATTTACCCTGATCGCGCGCGACCAGTGCTAGTGACTCGGGAATCCTACTGCTGTTAGGCAGGAATTGCCGAGCTTGTTCGTAACAACGCATCGCCGTCTCAAAGTCCTGTACGCAACCGTAGTTATAATAGCCTTGGGCAACCCAGCCTTCTCCCAGGTTAGGGTCGAGGGCGAGTGCCGTCTCGAAGGCCTGGCGCGCTTCCTCGCGCAGAGCAACGGTCGGTTGCAGATTGGTGGTATGATAACCACGCGCATCGACATAGGAGAGAAGCGCCCAGCTTAGGGCGAACTTCGGATCCAACCTCACCGCTTCTCGGAAATACTTCTGCGCGCCGAGATAGTTCGCCGGCGTGTTTTGCGTCTTTAAGGTATAAGCGCGGGCGCGAAGGTAGGCGTCATAAGCGTCAGGGTTATCAGTTGGTTTCGCCGCGATGACCTGCTCTTCGCGACCGCTAAGATGAGCGCGTAACTGATCTGCAATCGCTTTCGCTACTTCGCCCTCGACGGCGAAGGTGTCCGTCAGTTTACGATTGTAACTCTCCGCCCAAAGATGTGAGTCGCTCGCCGCTTTGATGAGCTGCACATTCACGCGCACCTGATTGCCCTGCTTCTGCACGCTACCTTCCAGGATATTGGCGACTCCCAATTGCTGCGCGATCTCTGGCAGATTAACGGGCGCGGCCTGGTAACGTAGCGTGGAAGTGCGTGAGATGACTTTTAAGTCGGCAATCTTGGAGAGACGGGTGAGTATCTCGTCCTGTATGCCTTCGGCGAAGTAAGCGCTGGCTTTCTCCTCACTCAGGTTGGCAAAGGGGAGGACGGCGATCGACTTGCTATCAACCGTCGTGGCAGGCGATCCCACTTTCTCGGGCTCGGCTGACGAATGTAGAAACCGAACCATCATCAACCCCGCCGCGATCAATGCGGCCAGGACAATGATCGTGACGGTAAACCTATGTGCGGCTGGACGCGTCCTTTGCTCGTTAGGCGAAGCATCTCCTTCGCGCTTGATCCCTTCGGGCGTGATCTCAAAGGCCCACGAGAGGACTACCGCCATGGGAAATCCGAGGACGAGCAGCAGAACAACCAGCCGGATAATCCAATTCGGAATGTCGAAGAAAGGAAAGACCTGCGTCGCGACCTGCACCACCAGCCAGGAGAAAACCGCATAAGCGGCCGCCACCCTGTAAACATGGCGGCGTTTCAGCTCGGCAAAGAATTTCCCGGGGTTCACATCAATCCTTTACTCGTTAGGCCGGCGCAAAAGAGGAGCATTCAGAATTTCTTCCGCCATCCCATCGGAGAAAAGCTCTTGGTCGTGACCGGAAGAAAGATGGCTAAACGGCAGGACCGCGATGGATTTCCCAGGTATCTTCGCCGCGTTAGAAGCGCCCGCCGCTCTCCCTTCCTTGCGCAGAATAAACTCGTGCGTCAAGAGCAACACCACGGCGAGACCTAGCGTAGCGATGATCCAGCGATCGAGCTTCTTACCGGTCTGGCGAGTCTTAGACTCGTTAGGCGGCATCTCACTCTCCAGTCTGATCCCTTGCGGCGTCCATTCGTGAAACCACGAGAAGGCCATCGCGAACGGAAAGCCGATGACCGAGGCGAGTACGATCCAGCGCACGACCCATTCTGCGACGTGAAAAAAACGAAACACCTGCGTCGCTACTTGCACGAGCAGCCACGCGCTCGCCGCATAAAACGCTGCCGCGCGAAAGACATTCCGCCGTTTGAGTTCGGCAAATACTCTGCCCCCATTCATGGTAAGTGCATCGAGCGCCTTACAGTTAGTCAGGCTGAAGCGAGAGCTTCGTCGAGCGACTGCGTGAGAGCGGGAGCGGCCCGGCGTAATCTCACGTCTTCCGTTACGAGCCGGCGACCCAGTTGTTCGGCCAAGGCAAGAAAGCGCGCGTCATAAGCGCTCACCCTATAGCGGGCGGCGGCTTCGAGAACCAGGTAGTGCTGCAGACGTTCCAGCTTGCCATCGAATAAGGCAGTGGCACTGGCCAGAAAATCCCTCGCCAAGGGCAGCGTCATTCTTCTGTTGGCGACTGAGGAGGCGAGGACATTGGTAAATTCAATCAAGAGGAAAGCTTCGCTGCGCCAATCGGAATCGCGCGCGCGCAAGGCTTGCGCGGCGCCAGTCTGGTGACCGTCGATGAGAAGGTAGGCGACGATGTTCGTGTCAACGATCTGCATCTGCTAATCGCGACCCCAGGCAATGGCAGCTTCAATTTCCTCAGTCGTAATAGGACCGCCGCGCAACTTCACCGGCTTGGGCAGTTTCGGCGGGCGACTCTTACTCGCAGTCATTCCTTTGCGAATAAATTCCGCGATCGCATCCTTCAATTTTTTGTGTTCCTGCACCGCGCGAATTTTGACTTCGCGCATGAGATCATCGGGCAAGTCCAGGGTTGTTTTCACGCAGCCAGATTCCCAGAAAGCTGGTTTTCTGTCAACGGGAGTACTGGGGCGCTGAGTTGCAGTTAGCAAACGCCGATAAACCCTTCGCCGCGCTGCGCCGGCTCAGGATGACAGCGTTATTCCGTGAGATCACTTCTAGTTAGGAGCGTATTTCTCTGATCATTTAGCCACCGCGCGCGCGGCGGATACTTTATGGGTGAGACCGGCGGTCAGTGTAACCCTGACTCCGCCAGCCGCGCTTTTAAGTTAGGCGTCGCCTCGAGATCGAAAGGGGCGCCGCACAAACCGTTGGCGGTAGCGACAACAAGCAAAAATGGGCCTGCGGGTTGAGCATCCAAAGCCGCCGCGCGCCGATTTGCTTCAGCCTGATCGCCGAGCAAGTGCGCCACAGTTACATCTGTAATTGTCCAAAATTTTAGCGTGGAAGTGCTCCGATCAACTGTCCGCAAGCGCGCGCGAATATCCTCCGCATTTTCGCCGGCGGCAGCACTGAGGATGGCTACCGTTTGGTAGTAAGCCTCACTTTGTGGCGGGAGCTGCGCTAACTCTTTGCGGGCGTCGTCTAACCGTCCAAGCATGGCGAGCGTTTGCGCATGATCAATATTCGCGGGCGTTCCCACACTCCGCGCTTTCTGCAGCGCGGCGATAATGTCGAGCGCGCGTTGCGGTTTCGCGCCATCAAGTGCCGCGATGACTCGGCTGCTAATATTCACCGCGTTGAGCGGATCGCAGACCGTCACCCTGGCGCCTAAGTCTTCGACTAAGTCGCTATAACCAAAGACGCCGGCGAAAACGGGCAGCCAATCCGGGGCGTTGCAACCTGGATGCCGCAGCGCGCTCTCAATCGTGGTAGATAGTCCATGCCAGTCATCACTCACTAACTGTCGGTCGGCGAGAGTTAGCAGTCGTTGTTGTTCGTCGTGAGAGTTAGCCGCGGATTGGTCCAGGTAATACAAGGCCTGACGTTGCGCGTCGGCGCGCTCCGCCGGCGCGCGGTCGTCCGCGAGCAGGATGTGATCGTATAAGTCCGCCGCGGAAAAGTAAGCCTGGGAAAAAGTCGGTTCGAGCGCGATGGCCTCGTCGAACTCCTTGTTCGCCAGGCGCAGACCTTCGATGGCGTCTTTACACTTGGTGCGATTGTGCGCATCGGAGTAAAGCTGCAAACCTTTCTCGTAGGCGATGAAAGCATCGACATTCCTGACGCCAGCGGTGCGCATGTTTTCGCGCTGTTTATCATCGAGAACAACATTGAGAACGTCGGCGACCTTCTCCGCGATATCTAGCTCTACGGCCAGGGTATCAGCCACCGTTCGGTCGTAAGTCTCCGACCAAAGATGAATCCCATCGGACGCGCGGATAAGTTGCGCGGTGATGCGCGCGTGATTGCCTTCGCGGCGGACACTGCCTTCGAGCAGGTTCGTCGCGCCGAGTTTCTCGCCGATCGCGCGCAGGTCCTCCGTCTTACCTTTGAATTGGAAAGAAGAAGTGCGGCCAATCACTCGCATACCATCAATGCGCGCGAGTGAGTTCAGGATTTCTTCCGAGAGGCCATCGGCAAAAAATTCGTTCTCCTTGTCGGAAGTCATATTCACGAAAGGGAGCACCGCGATGGATTTCCCCGTCTCGGCTGCGGTCCCCGCCGACTTCTCGTTAGAACGAAAGACGAATCGGTCGGTGAGCAAAAGGACAACCGCGAGACTAAGGGTGGCAATGATCCAGCGATCGAGCTTCTTGCCGGTCTGTCGGGTGTTAGACTCGTTAGGCGGAATCCCGCCTTCCAACTGGAAGCCGCGCGGCGTCCATTCATAGAACCAGGAGAAGAGCATGGCGACAGGAAAACCAATCCCCGCCGCGAGCACGATCCAGCGCACGACCCACTCCGCGATGTGGAAAAAGGGAAAGACCTGCGTCGCTACCTGGACCAACAGCCACGCGCCCGCCGCATAGAGCGCAGCGGCGCGCAGAACGTTGCGGCGCTTTAGTTCGGTGAAGAGGTTACGCGGGTTCATGAGGATTTTCGGAACTCATCTTTAACTCTTTGCGCGAAAATGCACGCTCAGAATGCTCTTTGGCGGACGCGGTCCGATGGTCCGCCTCGACTCCAAGGACGGGATGGATGGCCAGGACGTGTTAGAGAGGACTACTCAATAAGCGTGTCGGAACATCGGCACGCATCCGCGTTAAGCGCGCATCACCGGCTAAGAGCCAGCGGTGATTCTCGTGCGCTGTAACGTTTAAACCGAACCCCGTTTTCCGATAGGCTTTGATGACTCGACTGCTTAGAGCAGTCGAGTTTCACAGCTTGCTCGCAGAGCACTGGACGCGAAAAATGTTTGATGCTTGAGAGTGGTTGCAAGCTGGTATCGCTTTCCAAGTTAGAGTGCGCTAGGAGTACAATGATGGATAAAAGAACATCTGAGATGGTGGCCAAGGTGCCGCAGGTCACTTTGCTATTTTGGATTATTAAGATCCTCGCCACCACGCTGGGCGAAACTGGTGGCGATGCTGTCACCATGTCGTGGTTGGGCGAGACGACGGCGGCGGCCAAGGGTAGTGGCTATCTCATCGGCACGGCTATCTTCGGCGTGATTTTTATTGCCGTCGTCCTGGTGCAGATCAAAGCGCGGAGATTCCACCCATTCCTTTACTGGATTACGATTGTCGCCACCACCACAGTCGGCACGACCATGGCGGATTATTTCGACCGGTCGCTCGGCATCGGTTACACCGGCGGTTCGACCATCCTGCTCATCCTTGTTCTCGCATCACTTCTTACCTGGCGTTGGTCAACCGGGAGCATCTCGATCGAGACCGTCAACACGCCCAAGGTCGAAATTTTCTATTGGGTTACGATCATGTTTTCCCAAACCCTGGGCACAGCTCTCGGCGACTGGGTGGCGGACACCAATGACACGGGCTATCTCGCCGCCGCCGCGATTTTTGGAGGGTTACTCTTACTGACCGCTCTGCTTTACTACTTCACGAGTCTCTCACGCGCGGTCTTGTTTTGGGCGGCCTTCATCCTAACCCGTCCACTGGGAGCGGTCGTGGGCGATTTTCTCGACAAGCCGATCGCCAAGGGAGGATTGTCGCTCAGCCGTTATAGCGCGTCTCTCGCGCTCCTGGTGGTGATCATTGCTCTGATCCTGATCTTTCCGCAAAAGCCGGCGGCGAAAGCGCATTGAGCCGCTTCAATAAAGTAACTGCACTCCGAAGTAACCGATGAGCGCGAGTTGCTCGTCGTTAGGCACACGGACTTCATGGCCTAACGAGCAAATGAGGATGGCGCGCTCGCTCAAGGTTTGGCGCAGGCCGACGTTCACGGTCAGGACGTCGCGGGTGAAATTCGTGCGCGACGTGCCCTGCAACTCGGCCATGACAGAAGTCGTCTTCGCGAGATCGATCCACCGACAACTCCATAAAGCCATTCGCTCTGGCCGCTGAAGTTGAAGAGCGGGCCGAACTCGCCATCGAGCTCGACCGGTCCAACCTTGCGCGAGACCTGCACCGGCGTTTGCACGCGTGTCCCATCATCGGCGAGACCGCGCCGAACAGAAGATTGTAGGGCGTTGAAAATAATCCGCGGGAACGTCGACATCGAGAAGCCGTAACGTTCTTCATCGAGAAAGCGCCACTTCACCGCCGCCTGCGTGCTCCCGACGCCGCCGACGGGCCCGTGATCGCTCCGCTTCAAAACGACATAGGATGTTTGCAAGGTGAGCTGGATGTTTTCACCGAGGCCGTAATTCAAATCGAGCGCGGGCGCCTCGAAAGACCACTCGTTAGGCCGATGCTCGAACGTGATCGCGAGATTATTTTCCCAGTGGCCGTTCCCCGGCGTGCCCGGATCGTCTGTAATCATCGGCGGGCCGCCTTGCCCGCGCGCCACGGTCGCGCTCAGGATGAGGAGCGTGCAGAGCGCACCTCTCAAGAGCCCTCGGCTAACGACTGGCATAAAGAAGCCGCCAGCCGCCTAACGTTTCGGCTGCGCGTCGGCTTTCGCCTCGGCCGCCTGTTGCGCGCTGTTTTCTTCCTGGGCCGAGATCACCTTGCCGGTCCTGGCATCGACTAACACTTCCGTAATGGCAGAAATCTTCGGCTTCGCGATATCGAAAGACCAAACCAAATGGCCCTTCTCACGCTCGATTTCGCCATCCTTGATTTTTCCTCCGTGAGAAGCCCGCAGGGCGATCGCTTCCGCTTGCCGGCGAGAAAACTTTCGCCTCGGCCAGGAGCTTCTCCTCAGCCTGCCCTGCGGCGAAGCTGCTGAGAGGTAGGAGGAGGATCATGGCTGCGAAGACGCTTTGAATCTTCGTTGAGTTCATTTCCTACTACTTTCTGTTTTTCGATTAACTACGTCTCTACTTTCCAGGTCCGTAAACGAGCAGCTTGAAGGTCTTCGGCACAATCGCCGGCCGCACCCGTGGCGCGCCGGGAGCGGGGGTGGGCGCTGGCTCGAACTGCGCGGTGGGCAAATAGATTCTGTGCGTGTCCGGATCGAGCGCCATGGTGCGTGCGCCGCGCTCGGTTTTTAAACTTTGCACGACGGCGAGCTTATCGGGCGCCTCTTCTTTCGCGATCGTCGTTCGCCCTTCACCGCAGGAGGCAAAGGCAAGCTGCGATTTGTCGTCGAAGGCGCAACCATCCGGGCCGCTGCCGATGGGCACCGTGGCAACGACCTTCCCGCTCTCGCTATCGAGCATGGTCATGAGCTTGTTATCGCAAGTGCTGAAGAGGCGGTGATGCGTCGCGTCGAGCGCGATACCACTCGGGCCCTCGCCCGGCGCGAGTGGCCAGCGCGCGACCACTTCGTGCTTCACCGCGTCGATCGCGACGATCTCGCTCTTATCCTCGATGTTGCAATAAATGCGGCCCGCCGCTTCGTCGGCCACGCCAAATTCCGGGCCGCCGCCTAACGAAATCGTCGTCACGACTTTGGCGGCT
The DNA here is from genome assembly GCA_013821455.1 of Chthoniobacterales bacterium. Lineage (GTDB taxonomy): Bacteria > Verrucomicrobiota > Verrucomicrobiia > Chthoniobacterales > UBA10450 > Palsa-1392. The sequence continues at coordinate 67,821 of JACDGS010000020.1, read as the reverse complement.
TTAGCGTCGATCACGGTGGCCGAATTTCCCTTGTGATTGAAGACATAGAGTTCGCCTCGTTTCGCGTCGTAGGCCATAGCGTCGGGTCCTTCTCCGGTATCGATTTTAGAAATGGTCTTGAGTGTTTTCAGATCGACGACGCCGGCTTTCGCTTCCCGACCGTTAGAGGAAAAACCACGGCCCAGCTCCGGCACCGCGATAAAAGCGTGCACTCCCGGCGTATCAGCGATCTGACCTGCGACCACGCCCTTCTCCAGATCGATGACTTCTACCTGGGTCGAATGTGAGAGATAAAGCCGGTGCGCCGCAGAGTCGATCGTCAGGATATCCCAGCCTCCTTCCCCGCCGATCGCTATCTCATTTAATTTTACGTACTCAGTCGCCGTGCCGGCCGTGGCCGTGAGAAGCGAGCAAAGTAACCCGGCCGTTGTGATCTTAAGATTCATCAGTCATTCTACGATGACTTTCCTCGTCGTGCATTCATCGCACTGAGTTCAATTCTTCCATGCCAGCAAAGCGGCGCCAGCAAGGATGAGAAAGCCGCCCGCCCAATGCGTCCACGAAACTTTTTCGTGCAGAAAAATCGCCGCCAGCACGATGACGAAGACCACGCTGAGTTTATCCACCGGCGCGACTCGTGAAGCCTCGCCCAGGTGCAGTGCGCGAAAATAACAGACCCACGAAAGCCCGGTTGCCAATCCGGAGAGGGCGAGAAAGAGCCAGTTGCGCGATTGCAAAGTACCTAACGAGCGTAAGGGTGAGAGCGCGAAGAAAAGTGCCCAGGTGAATAATAATACCACCGTTGTGCGCACAGCGGTGGCGAGATTCGGATCTACTCCAGTCACACCTACTTTCGCCAGCACCGCCGTGAGCGCCGCGAAGAAAGCGGAAAGTAAGGCCCAGAAGAACCAGCTCATCGTCTTATAAGGTTAGTCCGAGTCTTAGTTTGACGGAGGTGGAAGCCTCACGCTTATCAGTAGCTCACTTCAGAGGACAGCGGTAGTTAGTGGCGGATCTCAGAGAAACTAAAGGTCAACCCCAGACGCTTACTATTCAGAAAAGAGCGAGAATTACAGAACACGGTTCCTTAACTTCGGTAGAGCTTATGCGTTCCGACGTCCAAGGTCGTCACCCAACCCTCATCGATCCTGAAAAGAATTCGTAAATCGGATTCAATAACCGTACTATAGATGGTGCGCCCCGCTTTCATCGCCACGAGCGGTCCGGTATCGATCAGCACGCCACTCACACTTCGCCGAAACCTTTCAGATGTCGGCGGTGACTGGCATAATCTTTCGGGCCACCCTTTACGATGCCGCAGGCGTCCTTCATCAAATCGAAAGCGGAGAGCTGAGACTTACCCTTGCGAAAGGTCGCAGCCAGGGCCTCGCGCACGATCTGTGACTTGGGCACGCGTCGCTGGCGGGCGATTGCCTCCAAGTGCGCACTGATTCTGTCAGGAATCTTACACGTGATCGTGGTCATGTTTTTGTTTAATACGAAATTGCGCAACGAGCAATACCGTATTTGGCGGCCACGACCTTATCAATATTCCGCCGTTTCAACTCGGCAAAGTTGGTAGATCCGGCCAAAGTAGTAATAAGTAATGTAAGCGTGCGGATCGCCTAGCTCTCTGCCCAGAGGTGCGTGTTGGTCGCAACCTTGATCAGATGCACATTCACCAGCACTTGGTCATCCGATTTTCTGCACCCTGTCTTCGAGGATATTCGCGACGCCAGGTTGCTGCGATCTCGGGCAGAGTTTCCGGCGTGCTCTTGAAGTGTTGAGTAGAAGTGCGCGAGATGACCTTCAGGTTAGCTACGTTTGCCAGGCGAGCGAGAATCTTATCCTGCACAACCTCCGCAAAGCTGGCGTCATCGGCGTCTCGACTCAGATTATCGAAGGCAACACGGCCATCGACTTCTGCGGGGTTGCGGTCGCCGAAAGGCATGGCGACGGCTCTATGCGATACGCCTGGGAAAGGCCTAAGATACCGTTAGCACTAAGAAAAGGATCTAACTGGAAATAGTTCTCGTCCTCTACCTTGAATTCTTGACATGCCGCGGCTACCTAACGAGTGAATAAGCTAGCGAACAGTTACAAAGCGGGATTGGCAGAAAAAGAAGAAAAGCAAAATGAAGATAAATAAGATCATCTGTTTCGCGCTCGGCGCGATGCTCGCGGCTGCGCCTGCGGGCGCCGAGGAGTCTACGATCGTAAAGGACGTCCTTGGACCGGAAGGTCCGCTCTACCTTGATGGCAATCTTTACTATGTCGGCTGGGTCTCGAACACCCTCTCAAAGTGGGACGGAAAAAAGACCACGGTGCTAAACCATATTGAAGGCGCCGGACATAATGGGTTGGCGCTGACGAGACAGAAGACCTTCCTCCTCGCGTGCACGAACGACCCCGGCGCGATCCTTGAACTCGACCTGAACGGCAAGCAGTTGCGACGATGGGATACGGACAGTAAGGGCAGGAAATTTGTTGGGGGAATAAATGATGTTGTCGCAACTGCTAATGGCGGTGCTTACGCTACTATCTTCGGCCCCTATGCCGACCCTCCAATCCCGACCGAGCTTATAGGGAAGGTTCTCTATCTTGCGCCCAATGGTGAGAAGTGGGTCGAGGTCGCCGGCGACTTAAATTATGCCAACGGGGTCGGTGTGTCTCCCGATCAAAAGACTCTCTACGTCAGCCAAACCGTGGGCAACTGTATCTTGAAGTTTACGATCAATAGCGACGGCTCGTTGAGTCACCGATCGAATTTTGCTCTGCTCAACCTACTCACTCCGAACAAGAACAAATCCTGGTGGCTCGGACCTGATAGCATGAAGATCGATCCCAAAGGGAATATGTATGTTGCGCAATGGTTCGGCGGCAAAATTTTGAAGATATCTCCTGAAGGGAAACTCCTGCACATCTTCGAAATCGCGGCTGGCGACGGCACGACCAACGTCGCCTTCGGCGAAGGCGGCAAAGACTTATACGTAACGGTGGTTAAGGATCCAAACGACCAGAAGGCCAAAGGTAGTGTCGTAAAGATCCCGAATGTTCAATAATCTCTGAAATGTCGCTGGAGATGAAGAAGAGAATCGAGCTGGAGATAGTCCATGCTCTTTCTCGGGCCTGGTTAAGTCTCGCACACTCGCTCTTCTTGCAAGAGGAACTGCCAGGCTTTCGTTACGCGGTGGAGCGCACTGTGACCCTAATCCGATGGATGGTAACTCTATCGCTTTTCTCGGAGAGTTACTCATCTACGCCGGTGACTCGGAGCGAGGTCTTACCTTATCCAGTCAGCGAAGCAGCTCAATCCCAATCATCCCGGATGGTATTGCTACGCGGACTTTCATAGCGCCTATTGCGAGGGCGACTACGAAGGTGCACTGAGCGCCGCGCTCAAGGTCAATCTGCCGGGGCAATTTGCTTCGCACGCAACGATCCCGATTTCGCTATCCACGCGCGCGCGAATATCGCGAGCGGGCTGCTCGAGCTGCTTCTGGAAGGGCTGCGCAAGGCGGGTTTGGGAGTTTCCAAGGAAAAGAGGTCCAAGAATTCTCTACTTTACTAGATGAGGATAAGTAAGATTGACATCGAATTCGCTTTACTTGAAGATTGGGGTATGAAGACAACCTTGTCGGCAAAACGACAGGTCTCTATTCCAAAACAACTCTGCGATGAACTGGATCTGGAACCGGGAGCGCAAATTGCATGGGAAGCGGCGGAAGGAAAGCTGGTCGGACGCCCGGTGCCGACGAATGTGCTCGAAAAGCTGACGGGCATTCACCGAGGCGGACCTGACCTCGTGGCCGGCTTGCTCAAACAACGCCGGGAAGACCGTGAACGTGAAAACCGTAAACTGGCTCGATAGCAGCGCGGTCCTTGCGCTCTTCCTGGCCGAGCCGGGGTTTGAGACCGTCCGCGGCATTCTCGCCGAAGCGGCCAAGAGCAAGTGCGAAGTCCGTATCGCGCAAATCAGCCTCACTGAAATCGCGAATAGCGTTTGCCGCGACTACGATGAGACGACGGCGCGCGAGGACATTCGGTTGCTGAGGGAGTTAGCCGTGACCATAGAGGCGCCGACCGACGATCAATGCCTTGAAGCGGGTCTGCTCCGCCGGAGCGTAAGGTTATCCACCGCCGATGCCATCATCGCTGTCCAAGCCATGGCCGCTGGGGCGAACTTAGTGCACAAAGATCCCGAGTTCGAACATGTCATCGGTTTGGGACAACATCCCCTGCCTTATAAGACAGCGAATAAGCCGAAGCGCTAAGTCTAACAATCGTTAGAGTTCCTCGAAGCGCGCCTCTTCATCCAGCGCGCTCCTGGCCTGATCAAAAATCGCGCGCGCTTCTTCGGGTGAATTACCTACTGCGGTCAGACCGAGTGGATGAGGCTCCTACCAGGAACACGGAGAGTGTGGAGGCGCATAACGCTTATCTCCAGGGCCATTTCTATTTTCAGCGACGTAACCCCGAAGACTTCCGCAAGGCCGTTGGTGCCGGTCGCTCTCTGCGCGCCGCGTTCGCCGTGATACCACGCCAGGACCACGGCCACGAAAAAGCCGATGTACGAAGCAATGATGAGCGCCCGCTCAATCCAATCCGGCCAACCGAAGCGCGACGCGACAATGTCCACGCCTTGGAGCAAAGCGACGCCGCCGCGACAAGGCCACGGCCCACTGCACCAGCTTGCGCTGTTTGAGACGCTGCAGGAATTCACTCATGGGCCGGGTGCAGTCTTATTCTCGTTAGGCTGCGACTGCGTGAGGACTTGAAAACGTGGATCGTTGCGCACGCTATCCCAGGCCGGACTTAATCGAAGATCAGCGATCGTGATGCCGTTTGGTTTAGCAAGCGAGTCTTGGAGAAGAGGCAAGGCGTTATCGAAATCTCCCAGCAACGCATAACCGGCGGCGGCCCAGGATTCGGCGGCGGGCAAGCGCCACTTATTGTCGCCGACTTTCGCGAAGACGTAGTCGATTTCGCGTTCCACCTCGGCGCGATTCCCAGCCCGCGCAGCCATCTCGATGTAAGCGGCGGAAACCTCATACAAAACGAACTTCTGCGCGCGTAACTCCTGCATCTCGCGCTCGGCTTGTTGCGCATGCGGGAGGGCGAGGTCGCGCTCCTGGTTAAGGAAGTAAAGGTTCGCCAGCAATACGTCATTGGCCGCGTTGATGAGGGGCGGGTAACTCTTACTCCCGAGGTTCATCGCCTTGATCGTCTCGATTAGAAAACCATAATCGCGCCAGAGGTAGTATTGCTCGTGGTAGATGACGCAAGCCCATTCCTCGGGACTAGGAAAAGGATGCGGACTCAGTATTTTCCAAGCGGCACCGAGGTTACCTTCAGCTTGATACTGTGCTGCCAGTCCGCCAATGACATCGAGGTCTTCCGGTTCCAGCGCAAGCGCGCGCTCGAGCGTGGAACGAGCTTCCGCGAATTGCCTCAGTCCGCTGTAAGTAAGGGCGAGCTGCTTCCAAACATTGATATTAAGTGGATCAAGGTCAGCCGCCTTTTTCATCGTGGCGACAGCCTCGTCCACCTTGCCTTGGGCGCGTTGGAACACGCCGAGCTCGCTCAGGATCCCGCCATCATTTGGCGCGCGCTCCCGCGCTATCTCGAGTTCGGCCAGGGCGGCGGCGTTATCATTGCGACAATAGCCATAATACAAAGCCATCGCCTCGTGCGCCCGCGCGGAATCCGGCGCTAGACGGAGCGCGGTCTCGGCGGCGACGCGGATATTCTTCTCCAGTTCTTCACTTTTTTCCGGACCGGTGAAGTAGTTTGCCTGCTCGATCGCGAGCATGGCCCAGGCATCGGCGTAATTCGGATCCAACTCGACCGCCCGCCGGTAAGCATTGATCCGTTGCAAAATATCAGGATCGCTCGAACGGTTTCGCTGGGCCAGCGCGCGAAGGTAGAACTCATAAGCCTGAGGGTTCTTAGTCCCGACCGACGTAATGGCCGCCTTTTCACGTCCCGTTAGTTTGGCTTCGAGCGAGCTCGCGATCTTTTGCGCAATGTCGCTTTCGACTCCAAAGACATCGCTTAATTTGCGATCATAAGTCTCCGCCCAAAGATGGGAATCGTTCGCCGCATCGATCAACTGTACCGTCACCCGCACGGCATCGCCGCTCTTTTGCACGCTGCCTTCGAGGACATTGGCGACGCCCAGCTTCTGCGCGATCTCGCGCAAATCATCCGGCGAGCTCTTGTATTTCTGCGTCGAGGTGCGCGAGATGACCTTGAGATCGGCGATCTTGGAAAGTCGGGTCAGGATCTCATCCTGAATACCATCCGCGAAGTAGGCGTTGTTTTTATCTTCGCTTAGGCTTTCAAAGGGTAGGACTGCGACCGACTTCTGGGCCAGGCCGGCAGCCGTTGTTGAAGTACGGATGCGCTGGAGCTGAAAGATGAGCAGCCCGGCGGCCAGCAAAGCCAGACTTACAACCACCGTCGCGAATTTCCACCGGCTCCATTGCGGGATATACTCGTTAGGTGCAACGTCGGCCGTCCGCTTCATCCCTTCGGGTGTCATCTCGAAAGCCCAGGCAATGACCAGCGCGATAGGGAAACCGGCGGCGATCACGGTGACAAAGACCTTCATCACCCAAGCCGGCGCTTCGAAGGTAGGGAAGAGAATTGAGCCTGCTTGGATGAGGAGCCAGGCTATGACCGCATAAGCGATCGCTACCTTGTAAACATTGCGCCGTTTTAGCTCGGCAAAGAATTTTGTGAGATTCACGGCTTCTTCTCTTCGTACAGTTTCCGGAAACGCGGATCATTGCGGATAGGATCCCAGTTGGGATCCAGCCGCAAGCCGGCCGTGGTCAGACTTAGCGCGGAAGGCTGAGTAAGGGCGTTCTGAATTAAGGGCAATGCTCGGTCGAAGTCGCCCAGTTGTGTGTAGCCAATGGCGGCGGACGCTTCGGCATTCGGAAACTCCCACTTGTCGTTGCGAGTCTTATCGAAAAGCTCCTGAATCTCTCTTTCTACTTCGGCCCGATTTCCGAGATGACCTTCCATGATAATGTAGAAACCTTGTAACCCCGGAATGACATCCTTTTGTCTGCGCAACTCTTCCCGGTCACGCCTGGCCCGCTCGGCATACGGCAAGGCAGCGGCGCGATCTCCTTTCATTAGATAAATCATAGCGGTCGCCGCATGAGTGATTTGCCCCACCAGTGGCGGGTAATCTGGTTCCTTGGCCAGGATGGCCTGGGCCTGTCGCACCATTTCGTCGTACTCGCGGCGATACTGAAGCGTGCCCATGAAGATCGGTAAGGTGGCATCTTTAGGTGAAAGCTTCAGTTTGCTCACAATCTCCCACGCCTTATCGAGATCGCCTTGGGCCAGGTAAGTCTCCGCCTTGTTGGCAAGGATGTTTTGATCGTTCGGCGCAATCGTCAGCGCGCGATCAAACATGGCGCGCGCTTCATCGAACCTGCGCATGCCGCGATAAGTGCTAGCCAGGTTCACCGCGATGTCCTGGTTCAGAGGATCAAGCGCAGCCGCCTGCTGCATCGAGCGCAGCGCCTCCTCGATTTTTCCCTGGCGGCGTAGCACCAGTCCGGAGAAATAGAAAACGCTCCAATCATTCGGTTCCTGCGCGCGCGCGATCTCCAGCTCAGCGAGCGCGCCATCAAAATCGCGCAGCGCGTAATACTTGTAGAGACCCATCGCGACGTGCCCTTCCTCCATCTCGGGTGCGAGGCGAATGGCCGTTTCTATTTCTCTGCGCGCTTTTTCCCTTTGCTCCACGGTGGGATAAATATCCAGCTCTCTGCCGCCGAGATAGGCCCAGGCCTGGGCGTAGTTTGGGTCGAGCTCAACCGCGCGCCTAAAAAAGCCACGCTCCTTTTCGACTTCGTCGGGGTCCTGGCTGCCGCGCAGGGCCAAACCGTGCAGTAAAGCATCATAAGCAGCCGGATTATTGGTTCCGATAAATGCAATCGCCTTCTTCTCGCGTCCCGTTAGTTTGGCTTCGAGCGATTCGGCGATTTTTTGCGCGACGTCGCTTTCGACGCTGAAGACGTTGCTCATGTTGCGGTCGTAGGTATCGGCCCAAAGGTGGTTGTCCTTCAGCGCATTAATCAACTGCACGGTGATCCGCACCTGATCGCCGGCTTTCTGCACACTGCCTTCCAGAATATTGGTGACGCCAAGTTGCTGAGCTATCTCGCGCAAGTTTGCCGGCGCGCTTTTGTATTTCTGAGTGGAAGTGCGGGAGATGACTTTTAAATCCGCGATCTTGGAAAGCCGCGCCAGGATTTGATCCTGAATTCCATCAGCGAAGTAAGCGTTGCTCTTATCTTCGCTCAAACTTTCGAACGGTAATACTGCGATCGATTTGTTATCTGAGATTACCGTCGCACTTCGCCTGTTCGACGCGGTATATCGGCCGAGAAAGAACAAGCCTAATGACAGTGCGCCAGCAATTAGCGCCACATAGACCCACACTCGACTGCGCGATCGCTGAACTTCTCCTTCAGCCGATGCCGCCCGTTTGATTCCTTCAGGGGTTAACTCGAAGGCCCAGGCCAGGATCAACGCGATCGGAAAACCGAGCGCCAGCAGTACAATGACCAATCGGATCGCCCAGTTAGGTATCTCAAGGAAAGGAAACACCTGGGTTGCAATCTGAATGAGCAACCAGCTAACTACCGCGTAAGCCACAGCTACTTTGTAAACGCTCCGGCGCTTTAGCTCTGTGAAAAAGCTGGTGAGATTCACGGGGCCTCGCCTGAAAGTTTCCGAAAGCGCGGATCATTCCGAATCGGGTCCCAGATCGGCTCGAGACGCAGAAGCGCAGGTGTAGCGATATGACCGGTAGTCGGCATGGCAAAGAGCTTCTCCAGTAACGGCATCGCCTTGTCCGCATCGCCGAAGTGGGCATAGACTCCAGTCAGCGTCAGCAGGTAGTTCTGGCCCGCGTGCACGTCCTTCTCGATTGGCACTAAGGCAACTGCTTTACTCGCCGCCTCGATGGCGGCGTCGCGCTCGCCCAAACCGGTAGCAATGCGCGCCGCTGCATCATAAAAATCGGCGTCGCCGGCATGCGCGGTGCGCTGCGGTTCCAAGCCCGCGCGCGCGGACATAAAAGCTGCGCGCGCGCCAACGACGTCGCCTTTGAAGAGCAGGATAAAACCGATATCGATGTTCTTATTGATGTCTCCGAACGGAAAGACTCGCGTTGGGATATGATTTCCCACCGCGGGAATTTTGCGCGCCGCTTCGAGGGCGGCGTCGTAATTGCGGGAGTAAAGTTCAATGTCACCCAGGATGCCAAACTCTAACGACAATGCGTTGTTGCCTAGCTTTGCAGTGGGCCATCCTTTCATTGCTTCGCGCGCTTCGTCGAGCCTGCCCTGATCGATTAGAGTTAGTGCCCTGTTCCCACGCGCAATCCAATCGCCCGGCGCTAACGCCAACACCTTCCTGTAGGATTGTTCGGCGTCGTCGTAGCGCCTTAATTCACCATAGCGACCAGCGAGCCAGCGCCACCAGGTGCTATTCTGCGGATCGAGCTCAAGTGCCCGCAAGCGTCCGGCTAGTTCGGCTTGCCAATCTCCCCTTCGACCTTTCATAGCAGCCATTGAGAGGACACCCTGCGGATCGTTAGGCCAGCGTCGCTGCACAAGCTGGAGTTCCGTCATCGCCTTGGCATCGTCTTGTTTCTCCTGCAAGATTGCTTGTCGCCCTAAATGACCCACTGCCAGATTGGGGTCGAGCGAAATGGATTTGTCGATGTCGGCCTCTGCCCCGGCCAATCGTTCCGGCGAGCGATCCTCGCCCCCGTAATACATTCGAAGCTCGGCTTGTCCTAATTCCGCGTAGGCGAGCGCAAAATTAGGATCAAGTGCAATTGCCTTCTGGTAAAGCTCAAGCGCAGGCTTAAGGCTGTCCGCTTCCGCATTCCAAACCTGCTGGACGATATACTTCGCCCGGAGATACAAATCGTAGGCTTCTGGGTTAGTTGTCGGAACACGCGCGAGTTCCTTCGCTTCTTCCGGTAGTAACTTCGCTTTGAGCTGGCCCGCGACCGTCTCGGCAATTTCGCGTTCTACTCCGAAGATGTTTTGCAAATCGCGATCGTAACTCTCCGCCCAAAGATGTTCGTCGGTCGCCGCCCGAATCAATTGCACCGTGACATGAACGGCGTTGTCCGCCTTCTGCACGCTGCCTTCGAGAATATTGGCAACGCCCAATTGTTGCGCGATCTCGCGCAAGTTGCCTGGCTCGCTCTTATACTTCTGGGTCGAGGTGCGAGAGATAACCTTCAAATCCGCGACCTTGGATAGGCGCGTTAGGATTTCATCCTGAATACCATCAGCAAAGTAAGCATTGTCGGGGTCCCGGCTTAGGTTCTCGAATGGCATGACTGCGATCGACTTGTTTTCCGAGTTCGTCGAAGCGCTTTGCTTGTTCGACGCGGTGTATCGCCCGAGAAAGAACAGGCCCGCGGACAATGCTCCCGCAACCAGGATGACGTAGACCCAGGCGCGATTGCCGGGCTGGTTTACCTCTTCTTCGCCTGGTTCCGTGCGTTTAATTCCTGCCGGCGTTAGTTCAAACGCCCATGCAATTATCAAGGCAATCGGAAAGCCGAGCGCAAGTAGCACGATAACCAGCCGCGTGATCCAATTTGGTATCTCCAGGAAAGGAAATACCTGGGTCGCAATTTGAATAAGCAACCAGCTAACTACCGCATAAGCGACCGCGACCTTGTAGACATGGCGTCGCTTTAGCTCAGCGAAAAAGCCAGGCGCATTCACGGCTGCTTGTCCTGGCAGAGTTTCTCAAAGCGGGGATCGCCGCGCAAGGAATCGAAATCAGGATCGAGTCGAAGCAACGCCGGAGTGATTGGCCCATCGTAAGATACCGTCAGGAGTTTTTGCAAAATAGTGATGGCTTCGTCCTTCTCACCGAAGCGCGTCAATATGCGAGCGCGCTCCTCTTCCATGTTTGGATGAGTGCGTGCGTCCCCGGCTGTGAGTGCGCTGGCCCGGTCGAGAGCCTTCAAGGCCGCGTCGCGCTCACCCAAGCCGGTACGCGCCAGGGCCAGCGCCCTGAAAAGGCGTTCATCCATATTCCCCTGTTCAACCAGTGCCCGAAGGCCTTCGCTTATTCTGGTGAAGTTATTCCGGGCTCCGACGCTGTCGCCGCTCTCTTCCTGGAGCCATGCGACGGGCAATAGTCGATACCAAAACTCCGAACGGGCATCGCTTTTTTCCGCTCGGCTCGCGAGCGCGCGGAAGAATGGAAGCGCGCTGCCCGGGTTTCGCCGCAGACGTGCCTGCTGGGCGATCGCTCCAATCGCATAAAAATCCTGATCCCCGGGCTTCAACTCATTGACAATCGACTGCGCATCGTCCAATTGGCCGAGGGCTTGAAAAATCTGCGCTTTGATTCCCAGAAAGTCGTTGTCGTTAGGCCAGATCTTGAGCGAGTCGTCTAACATTCTTTGCGCAGCGGCGAAGTCGCGGGTGTCGAAGCGCACCCATGCGGCAATCAGGCGCAGGAGATGATCGCGCGGATTCAGTTCGATGGCCCGATCGAAATAACTAAGGCTGTTTTGCCACTCTCCCAGCCGTGACGAAATATAAGCCAGAGTTTCGATGATCTCGGAGTTATTAGGCCAGCTCATCCGCAGTTGCAGCAGGAGGTCGCGCGCGCCTTTGTGATCGCCTTCTACTCGATACTGGAACCAGGCGCGCGCGACTTGTGTCTCCGGCAATTGCGGCTGCAGACGTATGGCCTGAGCGAGGGCATTTTCGGCAGCAATTCGGTGAGCTGGGGTTGCCTCGCCGAAGCCAAATAAAAGGGAATACGTTCTGGAAAGAGCAGCCCAGGCCAAAGCGAAATTGGGATCGAGCCGGACTGCTTCCTCGAAAGATTTGACCGCCGCGTTTATAGAGTCCGGATTGAGTGAGCGAACTTGTACGCTTCCTCGCAGGTAAGCGTCGTAGGCGGCCGGGTTATTCGTTGGTTTCTCCGCCAGCATTTGCTGCTCAGATCCGGTTAGTTTGGCATTCAGGGTAGAAGCAATGTTTTGCGCGACCTCTGCTTCTACGCCGAAAATGTCAGTCAATTTCCGATCGTAACTTTCCGCCCAAAGATGGTCGTCAGTGGCAGCGCGTATGAGCTGCACATTGATGCGTACAGCATCGTTTACCTTCTGCACGCTACCTTCCAGGATATTAGCAACATCAAGCTGGTGCGCGATTTCGGGAAGGTCTTTCGGGCTACTAGCGTAGTGGGAAGTCGAAGTGCGCGAGATAACCTTGAGCGCTCCAATCTTAGCTAACCGCGTGAGAATCTCGTCCTGAATCCCTTCCGCGAAGTAAGCATTGTTTTTCTCTTCACTCAGATTTTCGAATGGTAAGACGGCAATCGATTTATCGTTAGCCGACACGTTCTGCTTGTTCGGCGCGGTAAAACGTCCAAGAAAAAACAACCCGAGCGAGAGCGCGCCCGCGATGATCACGACATAAATCCATGTGCGGCTGTGGGATTGCTTAGCTTCTTCTTCGCGCGATTCCGTGCGCTTGATTCCTTCCGGTGTTAGCTCGAAGGCCCACGCCAGAACCAATGCAATCGGAAAGCCGAGCGCGAGTAGCATGATGACTAACCGGATCGCCCAGTTTGGAATCTCAAGGAAAGGAAACACCTGGGTTGCAATCTGAATGAGTAACCAGCTAACTACCGCATAAGCGATCGCGACCTTGTAAACATGGCGACGCTTTAGTTCAGCGAAGAAGTTCATTTTTAAGGTGTCTCGCCTGACAATTTCCGAAAGCTTGGGTCGTTGCGAATCGGATCCCAGGTTGGATCGCGCTGAAGAATGGCGGGCGCGATCGGGATCATCTGCAAGTGAATGAGCTTCTCCAGGATGGGAATGGCTTTCTCGGCATCGCCGAAATGTGCATAGACTTGCGCCAGGGTGAAAAGATAATTGCTTCCCGCGATGGCGTCCTTCTCCAGCGGCGCGAGATCGCAGGCTTTGCGCGCGGCGTCGATCGCGGCGTCCCGTTCTCCCAGTCCAGCGGCGATTAAAGCAGCCGAGTTATAAAAATCGGGATCATCCAAATGCGAGGAACGCAGTCTTTCCAAGCCTTCGCGGGCTGTGAGGAAGAATGCTCGCGCTCCAGGAATGTCCTTCTTATACAAGTGATCGAATCCGGCATTGGTGTTCTTTAAAATATCTCCAAGTGTGAACATCCCCGGCAGACGGTTGCCTAAAGCAGGAATTTTTTGGTTCGCAGCAAGGGCAGAGTCGTACTCGCGCGATAGGACCGCAATGTATTCGATGGTTCCATACTTATAGGAACGAGCGGTCGCGCTGAGCTTCGCGTCCGGCCAGCCACTAATCGCTTGCTGGGCTTCGCTAAGTCTGCCTTGGTAGATGAGATTGTTAACGCCGTTGACACGACCGTTCCAGTCGTCGGGCGCCAGCGCCCTGGCCTTTTCATACAGCGGCTGCGCTTCGGAATAGCGTCCCAAAGCGTCATAGGTACCCGCGAGGTAGCGGAGGTAGACGCTGTTGTGTGGATCTAGCTCAGTAGCGCGCAGATAGCCAGCCAGTCGCCCCTTTTGGTCGCCAGTGCATCCTTTTGCCAGGCCCAGCGCCGCGGCGAATTGTGCGTCATTCGGCACACGCTTCTGTAAGAGTTCCAATTGAGCCAGCGCTTTCGCGTTCTCTTCCTTGCTCAGGAGAATCACGGCTTGCGCGTAGCGTCCTTCGGGCAACTCCGGCTGGAGCTCGAGGGCTTTTGCCGCATCGGCCTCTGCCTGAGCCAGCCGTTCCGGAGAATGGTCCTCGCCGGTCCAGTACATACGGGACTGCGACCGAGCCAACCAGGCATAGGCCAGGGCGAAGTTCGGATCAAGTGCGACTGCTTTATGATATAGCTCGAGGGCAGGCTTCACGCTATCTGCTTCCCCATTCCAGTACTGCTGGTCGGCGTATTTGGCCCTGAGATACAAATCGTAAGCTTGTGGGTTAGTCGTTGGCACGCGGGCGAGCTCGGTCTTTTCTTGCGGAAGCAGGTTGGCTTTGAGTTCGCCCGCAACCGTCTCCGCGATCTCGCGTTCTACTCCGAAGATATTCTTTAACTCCCGGTCGTAGCTGTCCGCCCAAACGTGCTCGTCGGTGGCGGCACGAATGAGCTGCACGTTGATGTGCACCTGTTCGCCAACCTTCTGGACGCTGCCTTCCAGAATGTTGGCGACGCCGAGTTGTTGTCCAATCTCGCGCAGGTTATCAGGCGCGCTCTGATATTTCTGAGTTGAAGTGCGCGAGATGACTTTGAGCGCACCGATTTTCGTCAAGCGCGTGAGAATCTCATCCTGCATGCCACTCGTAAAATAAGCGTTCTTCCTGTCTTCACTGAGGTTCTCAAAGGGCAGGACAGCGATTGACTTATCGTTAGGCGAAGTCCTTTGCTCGTTAGGCACGGTCAGGCGTTCGAGAAAGAACAAACCAAGCGACAAGGCTGCGGCGATCACGACGAGATAAATCCAAACATGACTACGGGATCGCCGCGGCTCAGCGTCCGCTTCCGTGCGGACGATTCCTCCCGGCGTGACCTCGAATGCCCACGCCAAGACGAGCGCGATGGGGAAACCCAGGAGAACCAGCAAGACGACGGCGCTGGTGACTTTATCGGAAAGATGGAGTGCTGGCACGACGGTCGCGGAGACCTGCATGACCAGCCAGCCGACGACGGCGTAAGTAACTGCAACGCGATAGACATGGCGCCGTTTGAGCTCGGCGATAAACTGAGAAAAGTTCACTGGCGGACCCGTGCAAGGTAGCCGCGCGGGCTCCTTTTCGCAGCTATTTTTCGGGCGCCTGGAAATTCTTCACCCCAGGACCAGAGAAACAAATTTTGTTTGGCACTATCGCGGGCTATACTCGTTAGGCGCGACATTTTTGCTGGACTTAGCTCCAAGCTTGACGTTCGCCGTGATACCAGACCAGGACGACAACGACAAAAAATCCAACGCACGAAGCAATGATAAGCGCCCGCTCGATCCAATCCGGCCAACCGAAACGCGACGCGACAATGTCAATTCCTTGCAGCAAGGCGGACGCCGCGGCGACATAAGCTACGGCCCATTGCACGAGCTTGCGCTGCTTCAGGCGTTGCAGGAACTCATTCATGCTCGAGGACAGCAAGCTTGCTTGGTGCGGTCTTGCGAATCATGGCAAAACTTGCGTAACGAATTCCATCCACGGCCATGCCTGCGTTCCCGGCGACAATGCGCGCGAGGAAATACCGGCACGCGCGGGACGATGGACGACCACCTGCTCGACCCCGCCGGTTGCGCGCGCGAGTTTTTTCCAAGCCGCCGCGAGCCGTTGCATGGGAGCGGCATCGTTAGGCATAACCGTGCGCGCCGCTTTTACCTCTACGAGACGCAGTTTTCCGCCTTGGCCAGGCACGACGAAATCCACTTCCAAGCCTTGTTGGTCGCGGAAGTAGTAAAGTTCGCGTCGCCGTCCCGCGTTCAGCTGAGCCTTCACGATTTCGCCCGCGATGAACCCCTCGAACAACGCACCCAGGAATGGGGATTTCTCTAGCTCGGCCGCGGTCTCGATGCCTAACAAATGACAGGCAAGGCCGGAGTCGGCCACATAGACCTTGGGAGACTTGATCAGGCGCTTGCCGAAGTTTTCGAAGTAGGGAGGAATCAAAAAAATCTGCGCCGTTGTTTCCAGGATGTCGAGCCAGCGGCCAATGCCGGGCACACTCATTCCCAGGGGCGCGGCCAGATCCGACTTATTCAGGACCTGACCGTGGCGGCTGGCGACGAGCGCAAAAAAGCGGCGAAAGGTGGCCGGTTCCTGCACCGCGCTAATCGAGCGCACATCACGCTCCAGATAGGTCTGGAGATAGGAGCTGAACCACAAAGAAGCCGCCGCAGGCCGCGCCAGGACTTCGGGAAAGCCACCGCGGAGTAAGCTGACCTTGGGCGTCTCCCGCACCGACATCGGCAGTAACTGTAAGACCGCAGCGCGCCCGGCCATCGACTCCGTAACATGGCGCATGAGTCCCGCTTCCTGGGAGCCGGTGAGAAACCACTGGCCTGTTCGGCGCGGGGCGCGATCAATCCGCGCGCGCACGAAGTTGAAGACCTCCGGGACATTCTGAATTTCGTCGAAGACGGCTGGCAGCCGCACGCCATCGAGAAAGCCCTGCGGATCGTGCCGAAAGCGGCCGACCACGTCCGGATCTTCAAACAGATAATAGCTCGCCGCCGGGAAAAGGCGCCGCAGCAAATAGGTCTTCCCCGCGCGCCGGGGTCCGGTCAGGACCAGCGCAGGAAAACTTCGGGCCGCTTTCCGGAGACGCGGTTCCAACTCCCGGTGGACATATTGCACAATGAGTTATTTAATCTGTGAGTTTAAAAAACTCAAACCTTAAAACGCATCTAAGAAAGGGGCGTCTCGTTAGGCATCATCCGCCTTCATTTAGCGAAATGAGCTTTCTTGATTAGCGCCATGAAGCGCGGATCCGAGCGCAGCGGATCGAAGATGCGGTCCTGCCCGATATACATCATCCACTGCGAATCGGTGGCCTGCGCTTGCTCCAGATAGTCCAAGGCGCGCGCGTGCTCGCCCAAGCTGAGATAGACGACCGCGAGGTTATATGGCGGCACGAAACCGCTTACGCCTTTCTTCTTTAATTCCTCGATCGTGGCCAGCGCCTTTGTCTTATCGCCCGCCGCACCGTAGGCATAACCGAGGTAGGCGGTGGTAAAAAGCGGCGCGTCCATGGCGACAGCCTTTTCCAACTCCGGAACCGCGGCGCTAGCCTTCCCTTCCTGAAGATCGAGCCAGCCGTATTGCATTTGGGGAAAGAAGAAAGTCGGATCTAGTTGCATCGCGCGCTTCAATTCTCTTCTGGCCTCTTCGAACTTCCCTTGAAAACCGAGAGCCAGGCTGAGGTCGTTGGCGATCGAGGGATCGAGCGGATCCAGGTCCACCGCGCGTCTTCCTTCGCTCACCGCTTCCTCGAACCGGCCCTGGCAACCGAGACTCAAACAGAACTGATCGTGCGCGAAAGCGTAGTTAGGATTGAGCTCAATCGCGCGATGAAACTCGCGGTCGGAAGCGGCCCAGTCATGGTCATACCAAGCGAGATAGGCTGCTAAAGAAGTATGTGCTTCCGCCGAGGCGTCGTTGAGTTTGCAGAGCATTTTCCGCGGCGGCCTTTGTCTTCGCTCGCGCGTCCGCGGCGGTGATGACTCCTTCATTGAAGGCCGCCCAGAGATAGGTGTCCGATAAGCCTGAGTAGGCTGGCGCGAAGTTAGAATCTAACTTCACCGCCTCTTCAAACTGAGTGATCGCATTGCTCAGGTTCTCATCGCTCGGGCGGTTAAAGAAATAGCGGCCTTTGAGATAGGCATCATAGGCCGCGGGATTGACCGTCGGCGCACTCGTTAGGCGCACTTGCTCGCTCGGCGTCAGGCGGACCTTGATCTCGCTGGCGATGGCCGAGGCTAACTCATCCTGCAACGCCAGCACATCGCTCGATTTGCGCTCGAAGGGCTTCGCCCAAAGATGCCGGTCCGCGCGGGCGTCGATCAACTGCGCGTTTATCCGCACCTTTTCGCCCGAGCGCTGGACCGACCCTTCCACCAATGCATCAACGTTGAGCATTTTCCCAATCTCTGGCGCCTATGCCGAAAAACCAATGCCATTTGGCGCGTTCTCGGGCAACCGCGAGAATTGTTTGCTAGCCGTCGGCTCGCGCAAACGTTCCTTTACTCGTTAGGGGCCAACATGCTCTTGACCGGCGAAGAGCTTCTGAAATCCAGGCTCCTTCCGGATCGGATCCCAGACGGGGTCGATCTTCAGCCGCGCGATCGAGACGCTTGAGCCCGCGGGCATGGGGCGGTGCGCTCGGCCTCGGTCCACCTGCGCAGGATGGTATAGGTCTCAGCCAGATTCCCTCCGACGTCGGCATTCCGTGGCTCGGATTCCAGAGCCTTAGCGTAGTCAGCCAGACAACGATCCCATTGCCCCTGGCGCCGATGAACATAAGCCGTGTACTCTATTGCCTGAGCATTGTTAGGCTGGAGTTCTGTCGCGCGACTGGACTCAACCATCGCCTCGTCGTACCGCCGGTAGCCGTAGTAGTAGTAAAGGCCGAGCGCCACGTGTGCTTCGGCCAGGTTTGGCGCAAGGGCAAGAGCGCGCTTGGTCATACTTTTAACTTCGGCCAGTTCCGCCTTTGGAAAAAGTTTCGACGAACCAATGCCGGATGAGACGGCTTTCCGCGAGGCGCGCGATCGCGAGGGCGAAATTCGGGTCGCGCGATCGCCTGCTCATACCAGGTGGCAGCCTGATCGAAGGACTCCACCTTGAGCGAAACGGTCATCAGACGACTCTCATATTCGCCCTTCAGGAAGAGATCATAAGCCACGGGATCCTTGGTTGGCGCCGTCGGCAACTTGTCGGCTTCGGCCGGTGAAAGTTTCGCTTGGAGGGAGTCAGCGATTTCCTGCGCGACCTCGCTTTCTACCGCGAAGACATCCTTGATGTCGCGATCGTAGGACTTAGCCCATAGGTGTGAGTCAGCCCGCGCGTCGATGAGCTGCACATTCACCCGCACCTGGTCACCTGCCTTTTGCACGCTGCCTTCTCGCCAGGCGTTGAAGCTAACTTCCCCGCGCTCGCGACCGCCGGTGCACTTATACTCGTTAGGCGAGGACGCAGGAGCTGGAAGGCAAACAAACCCGCGGCCAGAACCGCGACCGCAACGGTGACACCGACAATCTTCCGCCCGGTCTGGCGCGTGTTAGACTCGTTAGGCGCAATTTCCGACTCTCGCTTGATTCCCTCCGGCGTAAGCTCAAAAGCCCAGGCCAAAATGAGGGCAATCGGAAAGCCCAGGAGAAGGAAGACAATAATCGCCTGCATCGCCCAGGCTGGCGCGGTGAAAGCGGAAGAAAGATGGACGCGGCCTGAAGAAGCAGCCATGACACGACCGCATAAGCGACCGCGATCTTATAAACATTGCGCCTTTTCAGCTCGGCGGAGAAGGAAGGTGTAATGGCGGGAAGAATATCAGAGTTTCTTCCGCGCACGAATCCCATCCTATCACTCTGCGACCTATCAGCTCGTGAACTGGTCAGCGGGCCGATCTCGCGATTCACTCCAGAATGCCATGGCGTCGATCAATCCTGCGAACGGCGCGACGCTGCGCGAATTCGCCGAGCATACAAATGCTCAAATGGAAGGAATGCTCGCGACCGCGCCGCCGCCTTCCAGAAGCATCGCGCCACCGCCTTGGCGAGTCGCGTGCTTCTTTTGCAAAAGGTCTCCCACCTCTTGGAAACGGAGGTAGATGAGTTAGCGCGACTGATAACCCTGGAGATAGGGAAGCCGATGGCCGCCGCGGGAGTTCTACAAACACTCCTGATCGGCGCGGATCGCGCCGAGCAGGAGCTTTCCGCGAGCGAGCTGGAGGCGGGAATGGTTTTTCTCAATGCCATGGTTGCTTCCGATCAGCGGCTCCCCTTCGGCGGGATCAAACGCTCCGGCTACGGCCGAGAGTTAGGCTCGTTAGGCATTCGCGAATGCATGAGCGCGAAGACTGTCGTGGTTGCCTGACTTTCTTGACCGGGGAGGCTGTTGGTCAAAACAGCACGCGAAATTGATGAAGCCAGCTTCATCGCATCAATTAACGCTGGCCGCCTTGGGTTGCCCGAGGATCGCTCGGACCTTCTCGAGCAGGCTGCTATAATCATACGGCTTGTCGATCGTATCGATCACTCCCTGGCTCAGCATTTCCGCGCGCAAATTCGGTTCCAGATAGCCGCTCGCGATGAGCGCGCGCACGTTCGGTTCAGCCTCTTTCATTTTTAGAAAAACTTCGCGACCGCCCATGTGCGGGAGCCCAAGATCACAGATGACGAGTCCGATGGCGGCGTGCTGCGCTTCGAACATCTCGACCGCTTCCACGCCGTCGCGCGCCGCGAGCACGCGGTAGCCCTCACCTTCCAGCATCACGACGCCGAGCGCGCGCAGCATCTCCTCATCCTCGACGAGCAGGATCGTTTGCGCGCCGTCGTTAGGCCCGGCCGGGAGTTGTTCGCCGTCCTCCGTCGTCAATTCACTCGCACTCCCCAGCGGCAGATAGACGCTAAAGGTCGTGCCGTGGCCCGGCACGCTTTGCACCTGCACAAAGCCGCGGTGATTGTTCACCACCCCGTGCACGACCGAAAGACCGAGCCCGGTGCCTTTAGTCCGCTCCTTGGTCGTATAGAAGGGCTCGAAAATGCGCGGCTCCACCTGGTGGCTGATGCCAGTGCCGGTGTCGATCACACGGACGAAGAGGTAACGCTCGGCGGTCGCGCTATTGAAAAGTTCACGGAGCTGCTGGCCGGAACGGAGACCAGTCTCGAGCGTAATCGTGCCGCCCTCCGGCATCGCGTCGCGCGCATTGACGCAGAGATTCAGGAGCACTTGATGAATCTGGCTGCGGTCGGCTTTGGCGAATGGCAGGTCCGGCTCCGGATGGAGGATGAAATTAATCGTCTTCGGAAAAGTGGCGCCGAGCATGCGGCCGAACTCGAGCACGAGCGCGTTGACATCGAGCGCGGCGAAATGCGTTTCCGACTGGCGCGCGGAAGTGAGCAGTTGCTGCACGAGGGCACCTCCGCGGGCGACCGCGTCGCGAATCACTTTGATCGCATCGAGCATCTGGTCGGGATGGGATTGCCATTCCTCCAGGCGGGAGGCGTAGCCGAGAATAATGGCCAGGATATTATTGAAATCATGCGCGATACCGCCGGCGAGTGTTCCCAGGCCTTCCATTTTTTGCGACTGGAGGAGCTGCTGCTCGAGCAGCCGCCGGCGCTGGGTGACGTCTTCGATGGCGAGGAGGATGCGCTCGGACAGGCCGCCGGCCCCGGCGACGCGGCGGGCGTTCAGCCGCATGGTGCGGCGGGCCGATGACTCCAAACTCATGCGTGACCTCGAAGCCGTTCAAGGAATGTTGGTGCGGGATGATCTCTTCGAGCAGCTCGCGCAGTTTGGGAATGTCCCACTGGCCGTTGCCCACCTCATAGATTAACCGCCCCTCAGTGTCGGCGGGTGTGACCCTAAAAGTCTCGTAGAAGGCCTCGTTGGCCGTGCTTACTCGCAGGTCTGCGTGGAGCACAACGAGAGGCGTAGGCGCGGTTGCGCAGCGTCGCTTCGGCGTAATCGCGTCCGGCCTGGATCTCCTGTCGCTGCGCTTGAGCAGATCGATCTCGACGAGCACAAGCACGACGCCATCGATCTGGTTGTCGAGCAGGTATGGGAGCGCGCGCAGATCATACCAACGCCCCTCCTTGTCCCGCACCTCACGCTCGCGCGGGTTCCCGCTGTCAATGCTTCGACCAGCAACCGAGCGAGGTCGGGCATTTCGAGATTGTGTCGGAGGCCGCCGATCCCCCGGCCCAAATCGGTCGGTAGCAGATTGAAAAGGTCGCCGGCCAGCGGCGTGAAGCGACGCAGGGTCAGGTCGCGGCTGAAAAGCAGGATGGCGGTATGGATGCTGATCTGGAGATTATTTAGATCGGCATTGAGCCGGATCAATTCCGCGTTCCGATGAGCCATCTCATCGTTGACGGTGGTCAGCTCTTCGTTCGTGGTCTTCCTCAAACGAAATCAGATAGCAACGTTCCTTGAGATTCTTGAGCGGGATGACTTGCAGATTCACCGCACGCGTCCCGCCGTTCTGCCCCACCCGCACATTCTCCCGGCGCACCGTTTTATTTTCCCGCTGCGCCCTGTTGATCGCGGCGCGCAATGGGAGCATCCATCCCTGGCGCGCCATCTTCAGCAAGTCGAAGCTCGCCTTGCCTGTGGGAGGCTCGAGGTAATCGCTGGTCACGCCGCGGAATTGCAGGATTTGCAGCTCGGCATTGATCAGCACTCCGGGCGGCGCGAATTGGTTGACCATGATCCGGTCCGCCTCGCGTTGCGCGTCGCCCCCGCCGCGCACTCCATCCGGCGCGGCCGCGGAATCGAGAGTCTGTGCGTGCTGTCTGGATGAGGGATATGTGCCGCGCTCGTTAGGCAAAGGCAGATGAAAAAGCGGGGTCAGGCCGGCTTTTCTGGAAAAGATTTTTTGCTTCGTGAAGAGCGCGGCAAACTGGCTGATCGATTCGCTCGCGCCCAAGAAGAGGAAGCCGCCTGGCTTCAGCGCATAATGGAAGGCGGGCATGATTTTTTTCTGCAAGCCCGGTTCCAGATAAATCAGCAGATTGCGACAACTGATCAGGTCCATGCGCGAGAACGGCGGATCGCTCATCAGATTTTGCCGGGCGAAGACCACCTGCTGGCGCAACGTCTTGTTCACGCGATAGCCGCCTTCCTCCTCGTCGAAAAAGCGCCGCAACCGATCGGAAGTGACATCCTGCGCGATCGTTTGGGGATAGAAGGCGTGCCGGGCCTTTTCGAGCAGCACGTCGTTTAGATCGGTCGCGAAAATCTGGAGCCTCGGCATGCGTGGGAGGTGTTCGGAATACTCCGCAAATAACATGGCGAGGGAATAGGCCTCCTGGCCGGTGGAACAGCCCAGCACCCAGACGCGCAGCGGATCATCGGCCCCGCGGTGCTGCAGGAGCTTGGGAAAAACTTTGCGCTTGAGCGCATCGACCGGTCGGAATGATTTTCCTAAATATGAGGGTGGCGTCGGATCCCCGGTAGCCTTTCGGCGGAATCAAACGCACGGCTCGGCCGCCAGTTAGGTTCGTTAGGCAGACGAATTCATGAATGCGAAAACGGTCGTAGTGGGAAATCGTTTTGCTCGGAGGCCAAAGGAGTGTGTCAGGCAGTCTTATACTCGTTAGGCTAACGTGACCGGCTGATTTTCCTCTAGGCAAAGTTGTTCTCCTGTCTCATTCTTGCGGTCGCCTCCGCATGACTCAACTCTACGACCATCCGCCGGGGTTTCGACCACGCCGGGGTTTGAACTGGGCTTTTATCGGCCTGCTCTACACTTCGTTCTACCTTTGCCGCTATAATTTCTCCATCGCGAACGGCGCGATCAGCAAAGAGTTCGGTTTCAATAAGGCTGACATCGGCACGATCATCACGACCGCGCTCCTCGCTTACGCTTTAGGCCAAATTCTTAATGGCCTTCTCGCCGATCGCTTCGGCGGAAAGCGCGCCATGCTTATCGGCGCCTGCGGCACGGTGCTCATGAATCTCCTTTTCGGTTTCGCGTCCTTCTGGGGATTACTCTGGCTCTTCGTTACTATTCGCGGAATCGACGGTTACTTTCAGGCCTTCGGCGCGCCCGGCATGATCAAGGTAAATGCCGCGTGGTTCGGCCAGCGCGAGCGCGGACGCTTTGCCGGCATCTTTGGTTTTATGATCAATCTCGGGCGCTTCGGGATTACGCGTTTCGGTCCGGCGCTACTCGCGGGTTTTCTCTTTCTAGGAATGTGGCGGATTCCGCCGCTGCATTGGCGCTGGCTTTTTTGGGTGCCCGCCGGAGTAACAACATTAGTCGCATTCGGTGGAGCTATTTTCGTTAAGAACACTCCCGAAGAAACGGGCTATCCCAGCCCTAACCCTGAAGAAACAGAGGGCGGACAGGTACAGGCAAAAATCGGCATGGTTCTCTACACCATCCTATCAAACCCAGTCGTCTGGATTGTCGCGTGTGCCTATGCCTGCACTGGAGCTGTCAGGCAAAGCATCGACCAATGGTTCCCGCGCTTGATGCACGAGGCTTACCATGTGGATTTTCAATCGGCACAATTTCAGTGGTTAGGCTTTTTGATTCCACTGGTCGCGTCCGTCGGCTCACTCATCTCGGGCTATGTCTCGGATACAGTGTTCCAAGGCCGGCGCGCGCCGGTCGCAGCGGGTCTCTACTTTATCGAGACGGCTATTATCCTTCTCGCCACGCAGTTCCACTCCGCTGATGCGGCCGTGACTTTCCTGGTCCTGATTTCCTTTACGGCTAACTCAACCCACTCGATTCTTGGGACGGCGGCAGCGATGGATATAGGTGGCGCAAAGATGGCCGGTTTTGCCTCGGGAGTTATCGATTCGTTTCAATATTTCGGCGGCAGTTTGGCCGGCTATTTTCTCGGTGCCTTACTCGATAAGAGCTGGGGTAGTTACTTCTACTTTATGGCGCCGTTCGGTCTCGTCGGAGGTGTGCTGATGCTGACAATTCTTGGCCGCGTTTCCCTCCAGAAAGGAGAAGCACAACGGCGCGCCTGACGGCGGCGGCCATGAATGAGTTAACGCCACTCGGCCTAAGACGAGACTTAGTCGGGTAGACTGCGACTAAGTGGTCAGACAAAAGGAACGGGTACCCGAGTTGAGGCCATCAGTCTCCTATTCGTTATGTCATCAATCGGTCATCTAAGTCTCGTTAGGTGTATCTGTCGCACCCCGGTAGTGGATCACCTTCACGTTCTCAAGAGTGGCGAGACCGCCTCCGATCATCTCCTTTAGCGAGGGCAGGAATTCGTTAATCTTTTCCTCGCTATCGACGATTTCGATTACGATCGGGAGATCCATCGAAAGCCGAAGGATTTTCGCGGTATGCATGCGGCTAGCCTTGCCAAAACCCATCGGCCCCCGCAGGACAGTGGCTCCGGCCAGATGTAGCTCGCGCGCTTTTATAACCAGCGCTTCATAGAGGGGCTGATGGCGCCAGCGATCGGCTTCTCCAATAAAAATCCGCAACAAGATGGCATTGTTTGGAACTTCCATATTTTACCTTCCTAGGTTGAACGAAAACTCAAGGCGCAAACCCGGCCTAGCCAGACGGCGAAAATACAGCCGAAGAACGATAAGGCCGTGTAGGATCCCGCCTTCCACCAATCCCCTTCCTGCGCTAGGTCGAGAGTCTGGAGACTGAAGGATGAGAAGGTCGTGTAACCGCCGCAAAGGCCGATCATAAAGAACTGGCGAAATCCGGGCGCGGCCAGGAAAGGCCCTTCCGGCTCAGTCAGGGCCGCAAAAAAGCCGATAGCAAACGACCCGGTCGCATTCACCACTAGCGTCCCGAGGGGAAAGAACTCACCGAACCGCACTGCAACAAAACCCGAGAGCCAAAAGCGCGCCCCGGTCCCGAGCGCGCCTCCCAGCATTACATAGAGATAAGTAAGCATAAAAAAACTCCTACCACGGCCATCCTGATAGGAGTTATCAGCTTATGCGGTTCCCTCTCGTGAGGTGGCAAACTCCATTGCCGTTAGGAATGCTAAGTTCGAATAAAAGTGTGTCAACCCCGCGCGCGGTTGAACGCAGTAACGTAGCGTTAGCGCGATAAGAACGCCCTATCCTTCTCACCACTTACTGGAGATCGAGGCGTTGCGCGATGGCGGCGAAGCGCGGCTCGGAGCGAAGCGAGTCCCAGCGCTTATCGACGCGCAGAAAACATAGCCGCACATCGTGATCTTGTAAGGCCTTATCCAGCCAGTCGAAGCACTGCTCGCGCTGCCCGAGACCTAGATAAGTGACTGCTATGTTAAAGGGTGAGATATAACGCTGCTGCGAGGTCGCGAGTAATTCTTTCTGAAGCGCGAGAGCTTTGGCCGAATCTCCTGTTTGTGTCGCGGTGAATGCGATCATTGAGATCGGCTCGGAAGCATTACCGGAAAGTTGACCGGCAAGCGTAAACTCAGCGATAGCTCCAGGATAATCCTCCTTCTGTAAATGGACTTTCCCGCGGATGAGATGCGCAATCCAAAGGTTAGGATTAAGCTCGAGCGCGCGTTGCAGGCTGGCCGCGCTTTCGTCATAGCGATCGGCATAAAAAAAAGCGAGGCCCTCCAAGGTATTAATGATAGGCGAGACCGGGTCAAGCTGGCGAGCGCGGGTCGCTTCGCTCACTGCTTCGGGATGATGTCCCAGCGCAGTCAGGAGTTGGGAATGAGCGGCATAAGCAAAGGAGAGATTTGGACTTAGCTCGATCGCGCGCTTTGCTTCCGCTTCGGCGCCAGTCCAGTCCCAATCAAACCAGACATGAATGAAAGCGAGAGTGACATGAGGCTCGGCCAGAGTCTGGTCGAGCTCAATCGCTTTGCTCGCGGCCGCTTTCGCTTTGGACAGGGCGTCGTTAGGCCGGCTATCGCCATTGATGGACAGTGTGCGATAAGCATCCGCCAAGCCGAAGTAAGCCATGGCATAAGTCGGATCTAGTGCGATGGCCTGCTCAAAGTAACCGATACTTTTCTTGATTTCAGGTGGTGAGAGAAGGTTCCAATGATAACGACCGGTGAGATAGAGTTGGTAGGCCTCGAGGTTTTCAGTGGAACGTTTGTTGAGCTGTCTCTTTTCGGCGCCGCTCAGGCGCAGAGCGAGAGCTTCTGCGACCTTTTCAGAAATAGCGTCCTGCACTGCGAAAACGTCGGTGAATTTCTCATCAAAGGTCGCCGCCCAAAGAGAAGCTCCGTCGCGGACTCGGATGAAGCGCGCATTGACTCGGATATGGTCGCCCATTTTCTGCAGGCTGCCTTCGAGAACGGAATCGACTTGAAGAGCGCGGCCAGCGGCGACCGGGTCCTGCTCCAAGCCGCTATACTTACGGACCGAGGGAAGAGATGAGATAATGAGTTCGTGGCTGTTACTTAGTTTGGTAATCAACGAGTCCGCCATGCCAAACTCAAGAACCTCATCTCCACTGCCTGGCAGCAGAGGCTTGAAGGGAAGCACGGCAATCCTTTTGTCGTTAGGCATAGAGGTTGGCGCGGAAACCGGCGACGGTCCGCGGCGCAAGGCAACATATGAACCGGCGCCCAGCGCGAGAAGGATTAGGGCTGCGATACTAACGAGAATTGCACTTCTCCGAGACTTATCGCCGCTGGTTTTGTCCGATCCCTTGCCGGCGAACTTTTCTGGCAGGGCAGAGTTACCCGCTTCCTCGGTGAAGAGATTGAAAACCTCGATCTTATGTCCGTGCTTTACCTCACATACACCGAGATCGTGCAGGAAGGGCTGCCAATGGCGATATTGCGCGAGGTCGTCAGCCACCCGTTTCGAGAGAAGGATATGACCGGCGTCGCCGCAATCCATGACTCTCTGCGCAAGGTTGATTCCCGCCCCGGCGATGTTCGAACGTTCGTTGACGTCCACCACCTCGTTCACCGGTCCGCTATGAATTCCCATGCGCACCCTGACGTTAGGATGACTCCTTAGTTCGCGGGAAATTTGTAAAGCACACTCTGCCGGCCCTTCCGGGCTATCCCGGAAAACGAGCGCCATCCCATCTCCCGCAGGTAACCGAATGAGTTTGCCCGCGCGATCCGCCAGGCGCACTCGCTCCGTCTCGCGCACGACCTCATTCAACTCCTGCAAAACTTCGCTCTGCTCATTGATGAGCAACTTTGAATAGCCCACAATGTCGATGAAGAGAACGTGGCCGATCTCAAGTGGCAGATGCGGTTCCGACGCCATGGCCATGCGCTCTTCTACCACGCTTTCTCCGAGAGAGACGACGATCTTTTCGAAAAGCAGGCCGCGGCGCACTCGGTCCGAGGAAGGCAATAAGTATAACGCCGGAGAAAGAGAGTCAGGGTGAGCGAAGGAGAGTGCGAGCCCGTAAGTTCGAGAGCGAGTCTCATGGCTGTGTCTTAGCGAGTTCCTGAAAACGTGGATCATTTCGGATCCGATCCCAGATAGGATCGAACCCGAGTAAAGCCACTGTCACGGAGCGGCGATAGAAGCCTTGCAAGCAGCGACGAAGCAGCGGGATCGCCCGATCCGCATCGCCCAGGATCGCATAAGCGGTCGCGACGACTTCCTCCGATTCCGGCGCTCGCCATAGGTCCGCTTTCGTCGTGTGCAGAAGCGCCGTGGCCTGCCGTTCCACTTCCGCCCGGTCGCCGAGTAGGGCTGTCGCATATAAGAGCGAATCCGCCAACCGCAGACTCATATCGCCTTTTTCCCGTAAGCCCGCTAACTCCTTGCGCGCCTCTTGCAGTAACGTTTTTCCCTCGGCCTCATGTCCTGCCAGCAAGAGCAAACTCCCTAACCACGCTTTGTCATCCGCACTCTGCTTGGCGCCATTTGTCGCCTGCGCAGCGGCCGCGGCTGCTTCTTCGAAGCGATGGTGATACATCAGAAAGTTCACGCGTTCGCTCAAGGTGCCATCGCTCGTCCGGACATTACTACCGACAAGTTTCTCCGCGGCAGCCAGATCTCCTTCCGCGGCATAAGTCTCCGCTTTATCGCCGACGAATTGCTTCTCATCCGGCGACACCGCCAGCGCGCGATCGAACATCTCGCGCGCGTGCGCAAAGTCCCGCTTGCCTCGATAACTACGGCCGAGATTTCCCCAGATGTCCTGATTGCGCGGATCGGAAAGACCGGCTCGATGCAAAAACTCTATCGACTCCGCGAGCCTGCCTTGCCTGCGCTTTATTAAACCGGTAAAGAAGAGAATGTTAGACTCGTTAGGCGAATTCTTTTGCGCTTCCTGCAGCTCGATTAAGGCTCGTTCGTAATCCTGCAAACACAGGTAGTAGAAAACACCTAGAGCGGCCCGCGCCTCACTCAAGCGGGGTTGCAGGCGCACCGCCGTCTCAGCAGCATGACGAGATCTCCCCAGACAAGCCGGCGTATGATCCGCCCCATAATAAAGCTCCGCTTCGGCGATCGCGATTTGCGCCCAGGCTTGCGCGTAAGTTGGGTCGAGCTCGACGGCGCGGCGAAAGAACTCGTTGGCCTTTTGCACGTCTGCATCGCCCTGACGTTTGATTAACTCCAGGCCGCGAAGGTAGGCGTCATATGCTTGCGGATTCGTGGTCGGAATTACCGCGAGCTGTTCGCGCTCCGAGCCCGTAAGCTGCGCCGCGAGCGAAACTGCGATGCGCTCCGCGACTTCTGTCTCCACGGCGAAGATATCCGTGAGCTTACGATCGTAAGTGTCCGCCCAAAGGTGTGAGTCATCCTCGGCCTTGATTAACTGCACATTAATTCGCACCGCGTCACCGGCCTTCTGCACGCTCCCTTCCAGGATATGAGCGACCCCGAGTTGCTGCGCGATCTCCGAGAGCTTTCCCGGCTTGCTCTGGTATTGCTGGGTCGAGGTGCGCGAGATGACTTTTAGATCAGCGATCTTAGCGAGACGAGTCAGGATCTCCTCCTGAATCCCATTCGCGAAATAAGAGTTAGCCTTATCTTCACTGAGCGATTCGAAAGGCAGGACAGCGATCGACTTATTGCCGTTTCCTCCGAGTTTTGGCGGCACAGGCCTGCGCCAATGTTGTCCGAGATAGAGACTGGCGGCAGTAAGTCCCAGGGTAACGATGAGAGCGACAAACTTACGACGGCTCCATCTGGTGTTATACTCGTTAGGCGACACATTCTCGGTTCGCTTCATTCCTTCCGGTGTCATCTCGAAGGCCCATGCGATGACCAGCGCTACTGGAAATCCGATCGCGATGACAGTGACAAAAACCTTCATGACCCAGCCCGGCGCCTCAAAGGTCGGAAACAAAATAGAGCCCGCCTGAACAAGCACCCAGGCGATGACCGCATAGGCAATCGCCACCTTATAAACATCGCGCCGTTTTAGCTCGGCGAAGAAGTTGCCAAGATTCCAGGATGTGCGCGACCCCGAGCTGTTGTGCAATCTGCGGCAAGTCAGCCGGCGAACTCTTATAACGCTGAGTAGAAGTGCGCGAGATCACCTTTAAATCCGCGATCCGGGCCAGACGCGTGAGAATTTCATCCTGAATCCCTTCGGCAAAGTACGCATTGTCGGGATCGCGACTGAGATTTTCGAGTGGGAGCACGGCAATGGACTTAGCCGCAGCGCCAATGTTACGCCCCGTCTTCGGTCCAATCCTCGACCATGCAAAGAGTGCCGTGGCGATCAAAGCGACACAGAAAACAAAGGCGATAAACTTACGCCGGCTCCATTGCGGGATACGCTCGTTAGGCGAAATGTTTTCCGTCCGCTTCATCCCATCCGGCGTCATCTCAAAAGCCCAGGCGATGAGGAGCGCGAGCGGGAAGCCAAGCAGAGTCAGCACGACTACTGCAGTCGTTAGGCTGGCCGGCAAATACAGTGCTGGAACAACCGTCGCCGACACTTGGATGACAAGCCACCCGACCACACCATAGCCAACTGCGACCTTATAAACATTGCGCCGTCTGAGCTCGGCGAAAAAGTTCGGCAGGTTCACGATGACTTATAATAAATCGACTCAACTCTGAGCCGCACGGATTCCCCCGCAGCGCCGTTTAGCGCCTATTCCACTGTTCAAGGTAAGGTCACACGAGGCGCGGGGGAAGCCGGAAAGAGACAGGGCAGATCCTCATCTCCGGGCGGAGCTCCCGGCGCCGGACATCTCTACCCCGCGGGCGCTGCAAAGTCGCCCCGCAAGACCTTTACTCGTTAGGTACGCCTAACGATTGCGCGTAGAAGCGGGCGCCTCGGCCTCGGTCCCCTCGCTGCCGCCAAAGACGTAAGAGAAGATGGCGAAGACCGAAGCTCTCGGCGAATCGTCCGTCGTGCCAAAGAGCGGCGAGACGTCGAAGCGGGTGTTCTTCGACGGCTTCCACGCGATCGTCGGACCGATGATGAAGCGATAGGAAGGATCGTTGCGAATACCCTTGTCCGTAAAGGTCATGAACTGCATTTCCACGCCTACTTTCAGGCGTTCCTTTGGAAGAATGACCGGGACCATCGCGGCCTGGGCGAAACCGTACTCACGCCCGCGGTCCCCGCTGGTTTCCTGTTCGAAAAAGCCGTTCAGGGCCCACTCCACCTCACCGAAAGTTTCTGCCAGGAGAAGGCGCACTTCGACGGCGTCCGGCAACGGATTGTGTTCGTTAAGAAAAGCCTGCGCTTCGCCAGGACCCGCTGGTGCAGGCGGACCTTCGTCGTGCAGAATATCGCCAATGCCGAATTTGTATTCGAAGAAGAGTGTGGGGTTGAGAGGGATTTTGTCCCAATCCGCCAGCGCATAACGAGCCTCGAGACTGAAGGAACGTTCCTGGGTTGTGCCGCGAAAAGTTTCCACGGCATTCTCGAAGGCAACGCCGAAGCGATAGGGCAATCCCAGTTCCACCTCCGTAGTGTAGCTATGGTCGGGACGGTTGAAACGCAGCGCGTCGCCCTCGTAAATAGCCGCCGCATAGACGGCGAACGGAGGGAGGACGTAGGCGTTCACCAGATTAGAAAAGCGGCTGCGCGACTGTGCCGGCGGAGCACCGTACGAGCTTGGAACTTCTTCGCCCCTCACGATGATGTTCTGCTGCGTCGTATTGGTCGTCGAAGAGCCCGACTCGCTGCTCGGCGAGGAAGAGCTACCCGAGACCGAGGAGCCGCTCGAATCGGCGGAGTTATTCGACCCGGGATGCGAGATCGCATCCTGGGCGAAACCGGGCGAGGAGAAAGAAAGAGCAGTCGCCAAAGCGAGGAGAGAAAGACTCCCGCGCACGAGCGCCGAAACGGGAAAAGTATTTTGCATGGGTCCGTTTTAGCGGGAATTGCCACGATCGCCAAGAAAAAACTGACAAAATTATCATGATATTTTGTCAGATTCGATAGCCTTCTTGGTGGCGGGCGCTGGGAATCGCAGCGTCACCTTGGTCCCGCGCGCACGCTCGCTTTCGATAGCAACAGATCCGCCGTGCAGCTCGGCAATCGATTTGACCAGGGCCAACCCGAGCCCCGTCCCTTCTGAACTCCGCGCAGGATCCGCGCGATAAAAGCGATCGAAGACATGGCGCAAATGTTCGGCCGCAATGCCAGCGCCGGTATCCTGCACCACAATTTCCGTTAGGCCGGAACGCGCGTCCACCGTGATAGAAATCGTGCCTTCCTCCGGCGTGAACCGCAGCGCATTGTCCACCAGATTGCTGAGCGTCCGCTCGAAGAGAAGCGGATCGGCGAAAATACTCCCCTCGCCCTGGCAGATCAGACGGATACGCCGCTCTTCCGCGACCGCTTCATAATAAGCAGCGATCTTCTCCACGGCCGCGCGCGCGTCGAATTCCTGGCGATGCACCTGGCCCTCGGACGCTTCCGCGCGCGCGAGGAAGAGCAGGTTATCAATGATGCCGGAAAGGCGCTCGCACTCCGCGACGCTCGATTCGATCACGGCCTGGTATTCGTTAGGCGAACGCGGACGCGTCAGGGCGACCTCGGCTTCGCCGCGAATGTTAGCGATGGGCGTGCGCAACTCGTGGGCGAGGTCGGCGGAAAACTGCGAGAGACGCGTAAAGGAGTCCTGCAGGCGATCGAGCATATCGTCGAAGGCGATCGCGACCGGTTGCAGCTCGCGCGGCCATTCGTTAGGCGGGACGCGCTCGTCGAGGCGGTCGGCCCCGACGCGGCGGAGCGAATTGGTCATGGCGGCAAGTGGGCGCAGGCCGCGACGGGTCACGGTGATCGCGATCGCCGCCGAAGCAAAGATGCCGCCGACGAGCACCGCGGCGACGAGCAAACCGAAGCTCTTTTCAAATTCCTCATCCATCGTGCGATCCTGGGCGATCTGAAGGGTGTATTCCCGATCGCCTGCCCGCGCCTTAGTCGAAACGATCGAAAATAATTTTTGCCCAGTGGAGTAATCGCGCACGCCCCCTCGCGCTGGATCGGCCGTCTGATCGGCGCTGAAAACGGAAGCCGGCAAAAGCTTTTCCATGCCCGGCGTTTCCGCGACCGATCGGCCGGCGCTGTCGATCACCCGCACCCAGTACGCAGCGCGATCACTCGGTCGCGTCGCTTTGAATTGTTCCTTTATTACCGCTGGTCCGCCTGCCGCTTTGAGGTCCGCCCGCACGGCGAACACTTTGTCTGCCAGCACCGCGCGATCTTCCGCGAAGGCGTGCCGGACCACCGTCCAGTAAAGAACGCCGATGCCGCAGCAGAGGAGAAATGCCGCCGCGGGCGTGAAGAGCAGGACGAGCTGCGACGCGATTGAGCGCGGCTCAGTTTGCCTTCGCGACATAGCCGGCGCCGCGCACGGTGTGGATGAGCTTTTTCGGATACGGATCGTCCACCTTCGCGCGCAAACGGCGCACCATGACGTCGAGCACATTGGTGCTCGTGCGAAAATCGATGCCCCAAACGTGGCCCGCGATTTCCTCGCGCGACACCGTTTCGCCCGTGGCGCGGATGAGATGCGAGAGGAGGAGAAATTCCTTGCCCGTTAAATTCAGCGGCGATCCGGCGCGCGCGGCGGTGTTATGGCGCAGATCGAGTTCCAGATCGGCCAGCCGCAAGTGTTCAACGGCCGCAGTCGGCCTGCGCAAGAGCGAACGCACCCGCGCGAGCAGCTCGGCAAAGGCGAACGGTTTCACTAAATAATCATCGCCGCCGAGCTCCAACCCTTTCACGCGTTCGGGCACGCCGTCACGCGCAGTCAGGAAAAGAATGGGCGCAACGACACCGCCGGCGCGCGCTTCTTCGACCACGGTCCAGCCATCTTTTTTCGGCAGCATCACATCGACGAGGAGGAGATCGAAGCTTTTCGTTAGGGCGAGATCCAAACCTGCGGCGCCATCGCGCGCGGTCTCCGTTTCGTAGCCGGCTTCCTGCAAGCCTTTCTCGAGAAACGCCGCCATCTTTTTCTGGTCTTCGATGAGGAGTATGCGCATGGCAGAACTTCGGCTTTACGGTTTGCCGCCGAAAGTCACGAGATCGTCGAGATCGAGCAAGTCCATGTAGGTGCGGATGTCTTCGCGCGTTTTGGTAAATGCGCCAACGCGTGTCCGGAAAAATCGTTGCGTCTCTTGGTCGCTCTCCGGGCTGCGCCGGATCATGTAGTCGCTCCACTGCTCGATTTCCCACGGCTCACGTTTGTGCTGCGCGTGACTCATGATCCACTCCAGGATTTCCCCATCGCCTTTGTCCGTGGCGAGTTCTTCCTGCAAGGCCGCCGCATCGAAGCCGAGGAACTTCATCACGTGCTGATCGAAGGATGTGCCGAATTTAAATTCACCATTCGTGCCAGCAATCGTCGCGCGCGCCTTGTCGAGCAAGCGCGGCAGAGTGACGAGGCCGCCGAGATGACAACGCGGGCTGCGCGGCGGACGCCTCGTCAGGTCGGGCGCGGAAATTTTGTTCTTTTCGTTCATGTCCTTTTCTCGTTAGGCGAAAATCCGTTCGCGCGGCGCTCTATCGTGACAGGACAAGACTTCTCTGGCAACGCCCGGGCATCTGATGTTAGTCTCGCCGCTCGCGTTTGAAAAACTACCTCCGCCTCAACCTCAGCCTGCTCTACTGGATCCTGGTCGCGCCGTTTCGAGGGGAGATGTTCAAGCTCTCACCGGTCTTTAAACAGATGGTCGCGATCGGCGTGCGCGCAGCGCCGATGGTCGCGCTGACGGCTTTCAGCGTCGGCGTCACCCTCGCGATGCAGGCGGCGCATTCGCTGCAACAACTCGGCGCCGAGACTTATGTGCCCGATCTCGTCATGGTCACGCTCCTGCGCGAAATGGGGCCGGTTCTGATCGCGGTCATCGTCATCGGGCGGAGCGGTTCCGCGGTCGCGGCGGAGTTGGGGACGATGAAGGTGTCGGAGGAAATCGAAGCGCTCGAAGTGATGGCGATCAATCCCGTGAGCTATCTCATCGTGCCGCGGTTTCTCGCCATGCTCGTGATGCTGCCAGCCCTAACGATATTTGGGAATTACATCGGCGTCCTTGGCGGCTGGGCGGTCTGCCGGTTCGCGCTCAGTTTTAATACCGCCGGCTACGTCTTGCGCGCGCTGCAAAGCGCCGACACCTGGGATCTTTATTCGGGGATGATCAAGAGTGTGGTCTTCGCCTGGATCGTCATCACCATCGCCTGCAACGCGGGGCTGCACGTGGACGGAGGCGCGGAAGGTGTCGGGCGCGCAACCACCGGCTCGGTCGTGCAAGCGTTGCTCGCCATGCTCGTTTCCAACGCGCTCCTCACTTCGGTTTTCTTCTTCGCATGAGCGCGCCTAACGAACCCGTGGTGCAGGTGTCCGATCTCGTCAGGCGCTTCGGCGATCGCGCGGTGATCGATCACATTTCTCTCGAGGTCCACCGCGGCGAGACGCTCGTCATCATGGGCGGAAGCGGCTGCGGCAAGAGCACGCTCCTGCGCCATATCATCGGCGCGATGCGCCCGAGCTCCGGTTCGGTGAAAATTTTTGGCGAAGAAATTACCGGCGTGTCGGAGCGCGAGCTGGACAAAATTCGGAAGCGTTTCGGGATGCTTTTTCAATCCGGCGCGCTCCTCGCTTCGCTCACCGTGGGGGAGAACGTCGCGCTCCCCCTCGTGCAGCATACGGAGATGGGCGAGAACGAAATCGGAGAGATCGTTAGGCAAAAATTATCCATCGTCGGCCTGACCGATTTTGAAAATCTCAAGCCGGCGGAAATCAGCGGCGGGATGAAAAAACGTGTCGGCCTCGCGCGCGCACTCGCGCTCGATCCGGAGCTGCTTTTCAGCGACGAGCCGACTTCCGGTCTCGACCCGATCATGACCGCGGTGGTGGACAAATTGACTCTGGAATTAACCAAAGGCGCCGGCATGACCGCCGTCGTCGTGACGCACGACATGACGAGCGCGTTCCGCATCGCCACGCGCATGATCATGTTGAACCACGGCAAGATCATCGCCGAAGGCACGCCTGCGGAAATTCGCGCCAGCCCAAACCCTGAGGTGCAGCAGTTCATCAACGGCGAGCCCGATGGCCCGCTGCCGCTCAACCTTTCGCAAGCGGCGCATGCGCGCCATCCGCACACGCTGCCGCGCCCGCTCGTCCACGCCCGCGGCCGATTCGAAAAAAAAACTCCATGAAACGAAACCTCTCCGACTACCTCGTCGCCCTTGCTGTCATCATCTGCAGCGTCGTTCTACTCGGCGCCCTAACGATCGCGCTTTCCGGTT
Organism: Chthoniobacterales bacterium; assembly: GCA_013821455.1. Lineage (GTDB taxonomy): Bacteria > Verrucomicrobiota > Verrucomicrobiia > Chthoniobacterales > UBA10450 > Palsa-1392. The sequence continues at coordinate 31,966 of JACDGS010000020.1, read as the reverse complement.
ATCGCCTGCAAAAACCGAGCCGCACTTTGCAGCTCGATTACGAAGACGTGACCGGGATCAAGGTCCATTCCGAAGTCCGCTACGCCGGTGCACCCGCGGGCCGCGTCATCGCGATGAAGCATCTCACCGCCGCGGAACGGAAGGCGAAGGCGAACAAGAAGGACGCCGTGCGCGTGGTGGTCGAGTTGGACAACCTCCTGCCGCCTTTGCCTAACGACATTTCGGCATCGTTAGGCTCGGATACTTTGCTCTCGCCAAAATTCGTCGCGCTTTCCGCGGGCACGCCGGGGCGCCCCACGCTGGCGAACAATGCCGTGATCGAAGGCACGCCCGCTTTTAGCCTGGAGGAAGTCGCGGGCAAGATCGGGCCGGTGCTCGCGAATGCCAACAAGTTGATCGACAACCTCAACGGCACGGTGACCAACGTGAACGGCACCGTGACAACGGTGAAAAGCGATCTCGGCCTTTTTCTGCCGAAGCTTTCACCCGTGGCCGACACTGCCCGCGTTGATCTGGAGGATTTGCAAAAAACGATTCAGGGTTTGACCGGCGTCGAGACGAAAGCGAGCGGCGTCTTTGATACCGCAGGCACCTTTCTTAGCTCAACCGATCAGCAACTGCGCAAGCAAATGGACGAACTGCACGTGATTTTGCTGAACCTGAAGGTGATCACGACTCACGCGAAGGCGCTTGTGGACACGCTCGCGGAAAAGCCGAACCGGATCATTTTTAGCGGGAAGGCGAACAAGCTCACGCCCGAGGCGGAGATCTTGAAAAGCAAGAATGCGCTCCCCGGAAAGCAGCCTTGAAAGTTCCCTAACGAGTGGCGCGTAACCGAAATGCCTCTCGTTAGGCAGATTTAGTGGACAGGATTAATTGGATTGGGGACTAGAGTTCAGCGCGATCTCTCTTCCATCCCGTAAATCCTGTTAATCCTGTCTATCTCTTCTGCGGGATCGGATTGATGCGCGCTTAAGTTTCCGTTTCATCCTCGGGCTCGATGTCCGGCTCGAGTTCTTCATCCGGCAGCGAGAAGCGGCGCTTGCGTTTGTTCGCCGGTAAAGGCGAGAGCGTCATGGTGATGTTGCGCCCGGCCGCCTTCGGCTCCATCTCGACTTGCGCCATGGTCGCAAGGTCATCGCGCACCTTATACATTAACTGCATGCCAAACTCCTGGTGCGCCATCTCGCGACCGCGAAACTGCAGCTGCACGCGGACCTTGTTGCCCTTATCGAGAAAATTTTCCCCGTGCCGGATCTTCGTCAGGTAATCGTGATCGTCGATGTTTACCCTGAACTTTATTTCCTTCAGCTTCGTCCCCGACGATTTCTTGTCTTTGATCTGCTTCGAAATGTCGTAACGGAATTTTCCGAAATCGACGATTTTGCAGACCGGCGGATTCGCGGTCGGCGCGACTTCCACGAGATCCATGCCCATGCTTTGGGCGCGCTTGATCGCGTCCGATAATTTCATGACGCCGAGCTGCTCGCTCGTGGCGCCGACGATGACCCGGACATCGCGTGCGCGAATCCGGCCGTTTACACGAATTTGTTGTTGCAGAATTTAATAATCTCCCGGCTGGCGACAGGGAGTGAAGTTGGCGCCGTCGTTTTCGTTGGTCGCATCTAACCACCGGCCTTTCGTTAGGCTGGCGCACTCGGGAATCGGCGCGCTTGCGAGGGGCCCGCCGATCGATTCGCGGCCTGGCCCGAACCGAAGGGGAGTTGTATCTGACATCCGGCTGCGTCGCAAGGCGTTTCTATGCCGGGGACGAACCGAAGTGCGCGGCGTGCGCTTCGTAGCCGGCGATGTCGTCGAGCATGGCGTCGATCGTGGCGGCGAGCGGCGCGGCTTTGGCGAAGCCGGAGAAGATCGCGCGATCGCCAATCGGGGTATCGATGACGACCGTTGGCCGCTGCGTGACCTGGAGGGCGTGGAATTCCGCTGTCGTTAGGCGGACGCGCTTTTCGATCTCGGGAGTTTGCGCGCGCTCGAGTAATTGATCGCGATCAAGCCCGGAAGCGCGCGCCGCGATTTCGGCCGCGACTTCCCATTGCCCGATTTTCTTTCCTTGGCGCAGTTCCGCCGTCGAGAGGGCGATCCAGACGCGGTCGTCTTCCACACCGAGATCGCGCGCGGCTTCGGCAATGCAATTTGGCTCGGGATACTCTTCGCGACCGATGTCGTGCCAGCTCGATTGCAACATGACGGGCGAGCGCATGAGCATGCCGCTGCGACGGTAGTACCATTGCATCGACTCATGGGTCGGCGGGAGCCCGGTCTTGTCCATGAGGGCAATCTTCCAACGGAAATCGACACCGTCCGAATAGTGCGCGCGCAACTCCTGCCAGGCCGGGATCGCCCAGTGGCACCAGGAGGAAATAACGTCGAGATAGTTAGTCACAGTGAGTCGCATAGGTCCCATAGGACCTATAAGTCGCATGCGACCTATGATTGACAAACCGCCGCACGATAACCGACTTGCTCTTCCGTTTGCTCGACCTCAATCATATCCTTCTCTTCATCGCGCTGGCCTCTCCGCTGATTTTGCTTTGGCGGATGGCGCGCATGCGACGCACGCGGCCTCGAGGCTGGATCGCGGCGGCGACGATCGTTCTTTTGGTGAGCGGATTTGGCTGGCTCCTTGCGCCCGCGATTGCTGGTTACATCGGCGGCAGCGCCTGGGCGTTGCTCCTGCTCCTACCCTCGTTAACGGAGAGGAAAATTTCTGGCCTTGTTTTGGAAAGGCGTTACCGCGCAGCGTATCGTCTTACACTCGTTAGGCGAATATTTCATCCATGGTACGGCGCGGGGAATTTGCCATCGTCGCTCGGTGCTCTGGAACTCGCTCGTGCTGGAAATCTCGTTGCGGCGCTCGATCAACTGGCCACTGCGCGCACTAAGACACCGGGCGCTGAGGTGGCAACCGCCTACACTTATGCTCTGACCGAGAATTGGAGAGGCTTGGCAGAGTGGTGCCGACGCGATTTGAAGGTCACGGCAGATCCGGTGGTGCGAGCGCTCTATCTGCGCGCGCTCGGCGAAACCGGCGCAGTGGAAGAGTTGGCCTGGAGCTTCGCCGGGCGCGCTCCGATGCTGGAGCAGCGGTTTGAGCTCTCGCCGCAGTCCGCGCAGGAGTTGCTTTATCTGCTCGCCTTCGCCGGGAAGGTCGGTGCTGTCGTTAGGCTCTTACAAAGCACGCTTGCGCGTTTTCCGCGTGCACATCAGGAATTTTGGATCGCGACGGCGGAATTAACGGCGGGAAAAACAGACGCAGCGACCTCACGCCTGACGAGCCTGCGGAACCAGACCGGTGACGCTATTCTCGAAAAGGCCATCGCCGCGCGGCTCGCGCGGGCGGAGACATTTCCACACGCGCAACTCGCACCCGCGACGGAAAAATTAGTGAGCCGTCTGCTCGAAGAAAGATCCGGCGGTTGGAGTGGACAAATGCCGCTGCGCACTCGGCGTCCGGTCGCGGTGTGGGGTTTTGTTTTTCTTAATCTTGCGATGTTTGGCGCAGAGCTAGCGCTAGGCGGAGCCACGAATGAGCCAACCCTCCATCGTCTTGGCGCGCTTGAGCCGGCGGTGGTGCTGCAAGGTCATGAGTATTGGCGGCTGGTGAGCGCGCTTTTCCTGCACTATGGCTTTCTCCATCTCTTTGTTAATCTTTACGCGCTCTATCTCCTCGGGCCGGCGCTGGAACGTGTTATCGGCTCGATTCCATTCGCCGCGGGGTATCTTATCTCTGGTCTAGGTTCCAGCGGAGGCGTTGTGCTGCTGCGCGCTCTTGGCCTAACGAGAGAAGATCAACTGGTCGGAGCTTCCGGTTGTGTCATGGGTGTCATCGGTATTTCCGCCGGATTGTTGCTGCGTCATCGGCAGACGCCACTCGCAGGGCGACGCTTGCGCGAGATTCTGGGTATCGTCGCTTTCCAGACGATCTTCGATCTCCTCACACCGCAAGTAAGTCTCGTCGCGCATCTGAGCGGATTTTTCACCGGGGTGCTGGTAGGCCTGCTTCTTGCCCAACATAGCCCGCCCGCTTTGACTCTCTAACTCCCACACCCGGGAGAAGGGCGGCAGGGAACGCTTGCTGCTATCTGTTTTCCTGCCAGAGTTTGCGACCCTTCATACCCAGACGGTTTCTTATGCGGAACATTCAGACTTATCACGTCATTCCTAATCTCCCGGAGCAGCTCGAACCGCTGCGCGAGATCGTCTTCAATCTGTGGTGGACTTGGGAGCCTTCGGCGCGCCGTCTCTTTCGTCATCTCGATCCCGAGCTGTGGCATGTCACGAATCATAACCCGCTGCGCATGCTGCAACTCTCGCGTCAGGCGCGGCTGGTCGAGGTGGCGAAGGATGAGAGTTTCCTGCGCGACCTGGCGCAGGTCTACGGCGCTTTCCAAAAGTATCTCGCGCGCAAAGACACTTATGGTAAGAAGGGCGCCGGGCGCACTTTCAAGAGACCCATCGCGTACTTCTCGGCTGAGTTTGGTTTTCATGAGTCAATTCCAAACTACTCCGGCGGCCTTGGCATTCTTTCGGGCGATCATTGCAAATCCGCGAGTGACCTCGACCTCAACTTTGTCGCAGTCGGCTTACTCTACCGGCACGGTTACTTTAAGCAGCAGATTAATAAGGATGGCTGGCAGGAAGCGGTAAGTCTCAACCAGAACTTCCATCATCTGCCGATCCGCGAAGTGCTCGCGGATGATAAGATCTTACTCGTAGCAGTTCCTTTGCTCGACCGGCACGTCTTCGCCAAAATCTGGCGACTTCACGTAGGCCGAATAGATCTCTATCTCCTCGATACCGACATTCCGGAGAACGGTCCGGAAGATCGCTTGATCACCGCGGAGTTATACGGCGGCGATCTCGAGATGCGGATGCGCCAGGAGATCGTCCTCGGTGTCGGTGGCGTGAAAGCGCTCAACGCACTAGGACTCCAGCCCGAAGTGTTTCACATGAATGAAGGCCACTCAGCCTTTCTTTCGCTCGAACGTATTCGTCTCCACGTCACACAGGAGAATCTAGATTTCTATTCCGCGTTACAGCTCGTCGCATCGGCGAACGTCTTTACCACACATACACCCGTGCCCGCGGGGAACGACGCCTTCCCGCGCGATATGATGGTGCGTTACTTCGGCGACCTCGCGAACCAGTTAAGAATTTCCTTCGACGAGCTCTTCCACTTTGGGCAAACCACGACTAATCCCGTGGCGAGTTTTAGCATGACCATTCTCGCACTTCGCACCAGCCGACACGCGAATGGCGTGAGTAAGCTGCACGGCAAAGTGAGTCAGACGCTTTGGAAAGATGTCTGGGCCAAGGTTCCAACTCATGAGGTGCCGATCACGAGTATCACCAACGGTATCCATACGAAGACCTGGATGGCGCCGGAGTTCTCCGCTCTTTACACGAAGTATCTCGGTGATTGGGAAGAGCACCTAACCGACCCGGATTTCTGGCGCGGCGTCATGGATATTCCTGACGCAGAGTTATGGGAGACTCATCAGAAGCTGAAGCTGCGCCTGGTAAATTTCGTGCGCGATCGCGTCCGCGCGCGTCGTGAGCGGCTGGGTGAGTCACCCGAGTCTATTCGCGCGGTCCATTCTATCCTCGACCCGGAAATACTGACCATAGGTTTTGCGCGCCGTTTCGCGACTTACAAACGAGGCGCGCTCCTCTTTAGCGATCCGGAACGTTTGCAAAGGATGCTCAATGATAGCGCGCGTCCGGTGCAGTTTGTTTTCGCTGGGAAGTCCCATCCCAGAGATGAAGGCGGAAAGGCACTCATCCAGGAAGTGTACCAGCTCTCGCGCCAGCCTGGTTTTCATAACCGCATCGTCTTTGTCGAAGACTACGATACTTACATTGCGCGCCGCCTCGTCCAAGGCGTTGACCTATGGCTAAACAATCCGCTGCGTCCACTCGAAGCCAGCGGCACGAGCGGGATGAAACTTCCGCCTAACGGCGGCCTAAACCTGAGTGTGCTCGATGGCTGGTGGTGCGAAAGCTATAACGGCAAGAACGGTTGGGCTATCGGCTCGGAGATCACCGAAGGAGGAGTGGAATTCCAAAACGAAGTCGATGCCGCGAGCTTATATCAGATACTCGAAAACCAAATCATCCCGCTCTATTACGCGAAGCCCGATGGCAAGCTGCCGCTGGCCTGGTTGCAATTAATGCGTGAATCGATCCGCAGTGTGACCCCAACTTTTAATACTCATCGCATGGTCCAGGAGTATGCCGAGAGACTCTACCTCCCGGCAGCTAAGGCGCACATGGAGTTTTCCCGCGATCAGCATCGTGCTGCCACGGAACTGAGTCATTGGAAAGCGCAAATGCGCAAAGACTGGCCACAGGTAAGAATTGGCGACATACAAGTAGCAAATCCTGATCGCCAGAATATCCAGGTTGGCGATGCCCTGCGCCTAAGTGCGCAAGTCCATCTCGGCGGCGTCGATCCTAAACATGTCCGCGTCGAAGCTTACCATGGGGAAGCCGACGGCGCTGACTTGCGCAACGCCAGCACGACTGTCCTAACCGAGAAGGGAAGCAATGGCCAGGAAGGTTCCTATCTGTATGAAGGCTCTATCCCCGCTTCGGAAAGTGGCACCTATGGTTTTAGCGTGCGCGTCGTGCCTACTTATCCTCACCTTCTGCAGGACCACGAATTGCGCTTGATCTCGTGGAGCTGAGTTAAAGACGCTACCGTCGCGCCTTAGTCGGAGGGAGGTGTGGTTCATTGTTAGTTACAAAATCTTTTCCTATGAGTGAAAAGACTACTTGCTCTCTTCTAGACATAGCTTATAACTCCGCCATGGACCTATCCGTAAATCAATTGCAAAAAGCAGTGTCGATAAGACAGCAGATCGATCACTTGCAAAGTCAACTCAATAGTCTGCTGGGTGGCTCCGGTGGTACTGCTAGCGCTCCTACTGGCGCGCGCAAAGGCCGGCCGCCTGGAAGCGCGAAAAAAGGGAATGGCAGGAAGCGCCGTGGTACTATCTCCGCCGCTGGACGTGCGCGCATCGCCGCCGCCGCCCGTGCGCGCTGGGCTCGTAAGAAAGCCGGCGCTACAGGTGGAAGTGAAGCCAGCGCTGCCGCACCTGCCGCCGCCTCCACCAAAACTGCCGCGAAGAAAACCTCCGGCAAGAAAAGAGGACTTAGCGCAGCGGGCCGTAAAAGGCTCTCGCAAATGATGAAGGCCCGCTGGGCCGCTCGGCGCAAAGCGCAGGGCAAGTAACCTCTTCCGTTTTCAACATCGTTAGACCGCTTTGTAACTACAGTTACAAAGCGGTCACGATGCGGAGAAACTCCGGATAACTCGCCGCGTCCCGGACCGCGGCATTTAAGCTCTCGAGGCGCGCGTCGTTCGCCGGTTCCGGGAGCGCGATGACCTGACGGTTCCCCTCTTTCGTGAAAACCAGTTCATCCCATTGGATCGACTTGATCTCGGAGTTAAAACGCGCCACCGCGCGCCCGCGAAAGTAAGCGCGTGTCTCAGCCGGCGGGGTTGAGATAGCCTGCTTGATTTCGTCTTCCGTGAGCAGGCGGCGCATCGCACCTTGTCTGACTAACTCATGGTAGAGTCCTGAGTCAGGTTGAATGTCATGGTATTGCAAATCGATTGCCTGCAACCACGGATCGCTCCAGGCTAAGTGCTCTGCGGCCTGTAAGGCGTCGAGTAAGGTTTTCTTCGCCATCCAATCCACTCGATCGCGGCAAATAGTGACGTCGCGTTCCAGATCGTTAAGGACTGTTTCCCATTCGCCAAGAATCCATGCCGTCTCGGCATCGCCACGGTCGGCGTGTTTCTGGGCGGCGGCGAGATAGAGTCTTTGCACTTCGATCGCGGATATCTTGCGGCCATCACGCAATTCGATGATCCAATCATAGGTCTGGTCGCGGCTAATTGATTTGAGCGCGTTGACTGGTTGAGCCAGCTCGATCTGCGGCGCCTCATCCCGCTCGATTAAGTCGAGCACCAGCGCTGTGGTCCCGACTTTAAGCGCGGTCGCCCACTCACTCATGTTCGCATCGCCGAGGATGACATGAAAGCGGCGATAGAAACGCGCATCGGCATGGGGTTCATCGCGGGTATTCACTAACGGCCGGCGATTCATCGTATCGATGCTCACCAGGACCGCGAAAAAATCCGCACGCTGCGATATCTGATAAACTCCCGGCTGACTGGGCGCGCTTTCTACTTCAATCCCCAACTTACCCGCGCCGGCGAAAATCTGTCGCGTAACCAGGAAAGGAAGCACGTCGGAAACCAAACGCGCCCAAGGGACATCGCGGCGAATCAGATAGTTATCATGGCAGCCGTAACTATGACCTGAGAAATCGGTGTTATTCTTATAAAGGCGGACCTCTTGTTCGTTAGGTAACTTCAGATTGCGCCGCCGTGCGCATTCCAGAAGAATGCGTTCCCCGGCCTTATCTTGCGCCCCGAGGCTGTGCAGAGTGGCGCATTCCGGGGTGGAATATTCAGGGTGCGCGTGGTCGTTATAAAAGCGCGCGCCGTTGCTCAACACCAGGTCGCTCTTAATCTCTTCGAAACTCAGTGGCCGCTTGCGATCGATCTCGAAGTAAGCCGACTCATCCGTATCCTGAAGTAACGTGGCCGCGCGGAACCCACGCGCATCCCGATGCGGATCCTCCAGGTCGTAATCCCACTTCATATGCGCGCCTTTTTCCATGTAACTGCGCACGAGCTCGATTGATTCCTCGACCACGTCGATTGATTCCGTGCCATCCACGGTGATGCCGTATTCCGTTTCCAATCCGAATACCCTTTTCATCGTGGAACGAAGATACACTTTCAGCAGCCAACCACTCATCTTCCTCAACCTTTATAACCATGCTCGACCAAGAACCTGACTCCGACGAGGAGAAGAACGGCAACGATAAGGAAAAATCCACCGACTCTTCCGAAGGCAAGAAAGACGACGGTGAAAAGGAGTCCAACGGCCCTAAGAAGGAAAACGAAGACTCAAACGGGAAAGAGAATTCCAAGAACAAATCTTCCGATGAGGACGACAAGAAGGAGAAAAAGCGGACCGACCTTGGAAAAATCATCGGCATCGGCATTATCGGCTTGGCGGTCCTCCTTATTATCGGGCTGCTGTATTACCTGCATGCCCGTCACTTCGTCTCTACGGACGACGCTTATACTACCGGACACATCCACGAGATAAGCGCCCGTATCGCAGCCCCGTTCAAGAAGTGCGTGTCGATGACAACCAACTCGTAAACGCAGGTCAGATACTCGTGCTACTCGGCCCTCATGGCAGTAGTCGAACGCGATGTCTGGGTCCTTGCTAACCTTAAGGAAACACAACTCGCGCTGCTACGAGTCGGTCAAAGTGTCGCGATTGAGATCGATGCTATTCCCGATCACGATTTCGTCGGCAAAGTGCAAAGCTTTTCACCCGGGAGTGGCTCAACTTTTGCGTTCCTTCCACCAGACAATGCTACCAGCAACTTCACTAAGATCGTCCAGCGCGTGCCGGTGAAAATCGTCTTTGATCCTGAGAGGGTGCGCGGCTACGAAGACCGCATCTACCCTGGTCTCTCCGTCCAGCCCAAAATCGATTTAGGGACTAACTAGGCGACCGCCTTATGTCTTGCCTAACGAACATAGGAATCTCTTCTCAAGAATGGGACTTGTCTCGAACATCGTCATCCCGAGCGAAGTCGAGGGATCCCGTCGAGCTTATGAGAAGATCTCGTAGCGTTGGCCGAACTTGCGTACGCGCTTCCCGAAAATTCCACGGGATCCTTCGACTCCGCTGCGCTCCGCTCAGGATGACTAGCAAATTCGCGGCAACTGCTCGCCGGAAAGCATATCCACCACGCGCCTCCCGCCCACGCGCGTTCTCATAGTGACGAAACCCGGATGATCAGGCACCACTTCACCGATGATCGCAGACTCTTTGCCTAACGAGTGAAGGCGCATGGCCGCGAGCACTTCTTCCGCCGCCGCCGGCGGCACGACCGCGATCAGCTTTCCCTCGTTCGCGACATAGAGCGGATCGAGCCCGAGAATCTCACAAGCGCCTTTCACGTCCTCGCGAATGGGAATTGCAGCTTCCTCCAATTCCACACCGACGCCCGCGGACTGCGCGATTTCCGTCACTGCGCTCGTCACGCCGCCGCGCGTCGGGTCGCGCAGGACATGCACATCCTGACAAGCGCGCAGGATTTCCTCGACCAAGCCATGGAGCGCGGCCGTGTCGCTCGCGATTTCCGTTTCAAATTCCAAGCCTTCCCTCACCGACATGATCGCGATGCCATGCACGGCGATCGGGCCGCTGATCAAAACCTTGTCGCCAATTTGAGCGCGGTTTGGCTGGATGTTCACGCCTTCCGGCACAAGGCCGATGCCGGCCGTGTTGATGAAAATTTTATCGGCCTTCCCGCGATCGACGACTTTGGTGTCGCCGGTCACAAGCTTTACGCCGGCTTCATCCGCCGCGGCCCGCATCGATTGCACGATTCGCCAAAAATCCTCCATCGGTATCCCTTCCTCGAGAATAAAACCGCAGGAAAGATAAAGCGGCCGCGCGCCGCACATGGCGAGATCGTTCACCGTCCCGTGGACTGCGAGTTTCCCGATGTCGCCGCCGGGGAAAAAAATTGGACTAACGACATAGGAATCGGTGCTAAAAGCGACGCGCTCGTTGCCTAACGAAAAGATGGCGCCGTCGTGCATCGGCGCGAGCAGCTCGTTGGCAAACTGCGGCGCGATAATTTTCGAGATGAGCTGATGGCTCAGCTTCCCCCCGCTCCCATGCGCGAGGACGATCTCCTTGTAATCGGTGATCGGCAGGGGGCAGCTCGCTGTCAGGAGACTTCGGTCTGCGGGCGTCGCGGACTCGTCAGGTGACATCCTCTGCCCCTAACGCGATGTGCACCAAATCCCAAATGATATGCACCGCCGTCGCGTGCGCTTCCTGGATGCGATGGATGCTGTAAGAAGGAACAATGAAGCAATAATCCGAGACTTCGGGAAAACGTCCGCCGTCTTTGCCGGAAAAGGCGACGCTCAACATCTTTTTCTCGCGCGCCGTCTCCAGCGCGTAAATGAGATTGGGCGATTTGCCGCTCGAACTAAAGACCATCGCGATGTCGTTAGGCGTAGCGTGGAGGCGAAGCTGGTTCACGTAAACGCGCGTGAAATCGAGGTCGTTGCTAATCGCGGTCATGGTCGCGATATCGGTCATGAGCGGGATCGCGGGAAAGGCGAGACGCTTTTCGATAATCGGATGATTAAATTCGACCGCTATATGCAGCGCGTCGCAGAGGCTGCCACCATTGCCCATGACGAAGAGCCTGCCGCCGCTTTGAAAACGCCCGGCGAGAGCGCGTGACATTTCGTCGAAGGCATCGGCATATTGCGCGAAGAACTTCTCCTTTGTCTCCATGCTCTCGGCGCATTTGCGCAGGACTTTTTCGCGAAACGGCTCCGTCAGCCGGTCGGTGGCCGTCTCGATCGTAACGCTCATCGCTAACGAGCGAGCGCGAGTTCTTTGTTAGGCGTGGCGGCGGGTTTTTGCAGATGGCGACCGTAGGCGTAATAGGCCGCGCAGGCGCCTTCGGCCGAAACCATGGTCGCGCCTAACGGCTTCTCGGGAGTGCAAAGCGTGCCGAAGGCGGGACAGTCGTGCGGCTTTTTCACTCCGCGCAAAACCAGCCCGCTGATGCAAATCTCCGGCTCTTTCGTATCGATCTCGCGCGTGTCGAAAATGCGGTCGGCATCGTAGTCGCGAAATTCATACCGCAGTTTGTAGCCACTCTTGGGAATCGAACCCACGCCGCGCCATTTGCGATCGCCGACTTCGAAAACTTTGTTGATCAAATCCTGCGCGACTTTGTTGCCATCGCGACTAACGACTCGTGGATATTGATTTTCCACTTCGGCCCTGCCCGTTTCGAGCTGGCGAATGGTCATCAGCGTCCCTTGCAAAATATCGATCGGCTCGAACCCGGTGATGACGATCGGCACTTTGTAACGCGCCGCGAGCGGCTCGTATTCGCGGTAGCCCATGACAGTGCAAACATGGCCCGGTCCGAGAAATCCCTGCACGCGATTGAGCGGCGATTGCAGAATGGAGGCGATCGATGGCGGCACCAGGACATGCGAAACGAGGATGGAAAAATTCTTGATCCCTTGTTGCCGCGCCTGCCAGACCGACATCGCGTTGGCCGGCGCAGTCGTCTCGAAACCGATCGCGAAAAAGACGACTTTTTTGTCCGGATTTGCGCGGGCGATTTTCAGACAATCGATCGGCGAATAAACGACCCGCACATCCGCGCCGCGCGACTTCAAGATTAGCAGGTCGGTCTCGGACCCGGGAACGCGCAACATGTCGCCGAAGGAACAAAAAATCACGCCGGGCTTGCGCGCGATCTCGAGCGCTTTGTCGATCATTTCGAGCGAGGTGACGCAGACCGGGCAACCCGGACCGTGCACGAGTTCGATCTCGCTAGGCAATAAACGGTCGATCCCGTATTTGACGATCGAGTGCGTCTGCCCGCCGCAGACTTCCATCAGCACCCACGGTTTCGTGACCGTGCGGCGAATTTCGTCGATGATGCCTTTCGCCAGAGCCTCGTCGCGATATTCGTCGAGAAATTTCATGCCGCGGCCGATTCGTTAGGCAAATCTTCTTCGGTCACATCCGGCGTTTCCAATTCGCCTAACTGCTGCATTTGCTCGAGCGCCTTGTAAGTGCGGGCTGCTTCCTCCTCATCCACTTTGCTCAGCGCAAAACCGACGTGCACCAAAACGTAATCGCCCATCTCCACCTCCGGCGTGTATTCGAGACAGACCTGCTTGACGATGCCGCCAAAGTTCGCTTTCCCCATCCGCACGCCATTGGCGTCGATGCTGATCTCAGTGAGTTTTCCGGGTATTGCCAGGCACATGGTGAGTCCTCGTTAGGCGGGGGGACTTTGCTGATCGCCACGCCTTCGCAGGTTAAAATTGTATCACCGCACGCGGCTTCTGTCAGGAGTTTGAGGGCAATTTTCTCCGGGCCCCCGCGGACGGGTGATGGCGCAGACTCCAGCTCGCCGCAACGATTTGCCCGAGGGAAATCCCGCCGTCGTTAGGCGGAATGCGTTGGTGCCAATATGGGCGAAAATTCGCAGCGCGCAGGCCTGTGATCGTGCGCTCAGTCAAAAGACGATTTTGAAAACAACCGCCGCTTAGAACTACTTTTTCTTCTCCCACCTTTCGCGCGAGTGCGACGATCATCTCGACCAAAGTTTGATGAAATTTTCCCGCCATGGTGGGTATAGACGCGCCGGTATTTAAATCGCCTAACAGCGCGGAAATCGCCGGTTCCCAATCAACGATCATCGGGTCTGCTTCGCGTAAGGTGAAAGGATAACTCGCGCGAACAGCGGCATCGGCGGCAAATTCGAGGGCCATCGCCGCCTGGCCTTCAAAACTCGCGCGCTCCCGCAAGCCGATGATGGCCGCGACCGCGTCGAATAATCTCCCCGCGCTCGAAGTCAGCGGCGCGTTGATTTTCCGCTCGAGCATTTGCCGAAAGACAAGCCGCTCGTTTTCCTCAATCGCGCTTAGCAACTCAGGCTGCTGCCAAAGTCCATCGCCCACCATTTCGTGGAGGAGGCCAAGCGCCGCGCGGCGCGGCTCTTTAGTCGCCTGGTCGCCTCCGGGCAGGCGGAACGCGCGCAGATGCGCGACGCGGTCAAACGACCCATTTTGCCTAACGAATAGAAATTCTCCGCCCCAAATCGTGCCGTCGTTTCCGTAACCCGTGCCATCCCAGGAAACGCCGAGCGCGGGCCCGTCGATTTCGTTTTCCGCCATACAGGCCGCGATGTGCGCAAAGTGATGTTGCACCGCGACGTGGCGTCCGGTGAGGCTGAGCGCGTGTTTCGTCGAGAGATATTCCGGGTGCAGGTCGTGCGCGGTCACCTGCGGCTCCGCCTCGTAAAGGCGCGGCAAATCGGCCGCGGCGCGCAGAAAGGATTCGTAGGCCGGATGGGTCGAAAGATCGCCGATATGCTGGCTGACGAAGACGTTTTCGTGCACTCGCAGCGCGACGGTATTTTTTAAGTGCGCGCCTAGGGCGAGAACGGGCTTCGATTTTGGCGCGTCGTTAGGCAACTCCAACGAAATCGGCAGCGGCGCAAAGCCGCGCGCCCGGCGCATAACCAGCTCGCGCCCGCACATGATGCGCGCGACCGAATCGTCGATCGGCCTAACGATGGGCCGGTCGTGCACGAGGAACAAATCCGCGATCCCGCGCAGCCGCTCGCGCGCTTCGTCTTCGTCGATGCAGATCGGTTCGTCGCTCAGATTTCCGCTCGTCGCGACGACCGGGAAATCGAGCTCGCGCATGAGAAGATGATGCAGCGGCGTGTAAGGCAACATCGCGCCAAGGTAGGGATTTTGCGGAGCAAGCGATGGCGCGAGCCCTGACCTTTTCGGCACCAGGACAATTGGCGACTCGATGCAGATGAGCAGTCGCTCCGCGAGCTCCGAAATTTCGCAAACGGCCTGCGCGGCGATGAGAGATGGGAAAAGAACGGCGAAAGGTTTTTCCTCGCGATGTTTGCGCTCGCGCAGCCTAACGACGGCCTCCTCGTCCCGCGCATCGACGAGCAATTGAAATCCGCCGAGCCCTTTGAGGGCGAGAATTTTACCAGCGCGGATTTCCGCGGCTGCTTGCTGCAGCGCCTCGTCTCTCCCGCTAAGAGTCTTGCCTAACGAGTCCCAAAGTTCCAATTGTGGCCCGCAGCGCGGACACGCCGTGGGCTGCGCGTGAAATCTCCGATCGCCCGGATCGTGATATTCGCGCTCACATTCTTCGCACATCGGGAACTTCTTCATCGACGTGTTGGCACGATCGTAGGGCAGCGCTTCGATGATGGAGAAACGCGGCCCGCAATTGGTGCAATTCGTAAACGGGTAACGAAAGCGGCGATCGTCCGGCGCGAAGGTTTCGCGCAGGCAATCTGCGCAAGTCGCGATGTCCGGCAGGATGAGCGCGCTCTTCTCGCCGCTACTTTCGGTCTCGCGAATTTCGAAGCGTTCGTAGCCAACTGCATCGAGAAACGACGTCTCGCAGCTTTGCACGACCGCGCGCGCCGGTTTCTCGTCCTTCAGCCTAACGACGAAGTCTCGCAGCACCGCACCCGTTCCCTCGATCTCCAGCAAAACTCCCTCGGCCGAGTTCGTGACCCAGCCGCAAAGCTTCATTTCCGTCGCCAGCCGATAAACGAACGGACGGAAGCCGACGCCTTGGACCGCTCCTCGGATCGCGACTTTGACGCGCTCGATTTTCACGAATGCCGGTGCGCGCCCGAAGGCGAGTGGTGATCGTGCGGATGGGAATGCACCACCCCACCTTCATGCCGATGCCGATGCGCGTGCACGAGACCGGTCTCACGCAGCAGCTTTTCGTCGGCGAGCAACTCGTTAGGAGCGCCCGCGGCAACGAGCCGGCCCTCGTGCAGCACGAAACAATAGTCGGCGATCTCTTCGAGAATATGGAGATCGTGGGTCGCGGTAATCACGGTGCGCCGGCCGCGGCAATCGAGCAGGTATTCGATCATGAAATTGCGGCTCCGCGGATCGAGGCTCGCGGTCGGTTCGTCGAGCAGGAGCACATCGGGTTGCGTAATCATGACGCTGGCGAGCGCGACGCGTTTTTTCTCTCCTTCAGACAGTCGATGCGGCGCGCGTTCGGCGAGATGAGCCAGGCCCATCGTCTGCAGGAGGTCGGCGATCCGTGCGCGGATTTCATCGTTAGGCCAGCGCAGTTGCAACGGCGCAAAGGCCAGCTCGTCGAAGACCGTGGGATTGAAAAGTTGCACATCTGGGTTTTGGAAAACGAGCGCGACACGGCGGCGAAAATCGAAGGCGAAGGCTTCTTCCTCGAACTGCGCGCTCGTTAGGCATTTCCCGTTGAAGGTAATCGTGCCGCTCTCGGCAAAAGCGAGACCGTCGAGCAGCCGCAGCAGGGTCGATTTGCCGGAGCCGTTCGCGCCGAGGAGTGCGATCCGTTGCCGGGCCGCGATCGAAAGAGTGACGCCGCACAGCGCTGCCGCGTCGGGATAGCGAAAGCTGACCTCGTTCAGGTCGAACATTTAGTGGCCGCCGACCCAAAACAAAGTCACCGCCACGGCGAGAAAAAGGGTGAGCGCGAGCCAGTCGTTAGGCCGCATGCGCAACGCCTCCAGGGTATGGATCTCGCCGCGAAAGCCGCGCGCCTGCATCGCGGCGTAAACTTCGCCGCTGAGATCGAGACTGCGGCTGATCAAGACACCGGCATTCGCGGCGGCGAGATGACGCCGCGTCCGCCCGTCGAGAGGAGCGATGATGCGGCTACGGCGCGCGGCAAATAGATCCTGAGCCGCGCGCAGCAGAAAAAAAATATAACGTTGCGTCATTCCGAGAACGACGATGACGGCGCGCGGGAGACGCAACGCTCGCAGGGCGTGGAGTAGGTGCGGCCACTTTGTGCTTAACACCAAAATCAACGCGCAGGTCGCTGCCGTCTCGGCGCGTCCGATGAGAAATGTCGCTGCGCGCAAACCGTTGGCCGTGATCATAGGCGCGCGAATCAGCGCGGGCCCGGGCGTGAGGAAAAGCGCTGGCATTGCGATCACTCCCGTAAAAAGCGCGACCGGTAACCAGGCGCGTAAAGCAAGAGCGCTGAGGGAAATTTCCGAGAAAAAGGCAAGCGCAGTCGCAAGGAAAAACGTCGCCGCCACGATGGCAAGATTATGCGTCGCCACGGACACGAAAATGA
The DNA here is from genome assembly GCA_013821455.1 of Chthoniobacterales bacterium. Classification (GTDB taxonomy): domain Bacteria; phylum Verrucomicrobiota; class Verrucomicrobiia; order Chthoniobacterales; family UBA10450; genus Palsa-1392. Next base: position 15,158 of record JACDGS010000020.1, on the reverse strand, counting down.
GCGCGAGAAAGCCGCCCAGCTTTACTCGCGGATCGAGCTTTTGTAGAAAGCCGTCCCGCCGCGCGAACTCCTCGGCGACGATCGCCTGTTCGATAATCGCAACGAAGGAAGCGAGACTGCGTTCGAGAAATGACCGTGAGGACATTTCAGAATCGCGCCGCGAGCAAGCGCGCGCCCCAGCCAAAGCCGAGACAGGCCGCGATGATCAATCCCGTGCCCAGAACAGCGGAGAGGATGTAGCCTAACGATGCGCTCTTCAGAAACGGCGGCGCGTAGGCGGGGAAGGGCGCGGTCCAAAGAGTCGAGAGCTTTTCCAAACCCGCGGGCGCGCGCGACGGCACTTCGGTCTGAAAAGATGCGGCCGCGATCGCGCGACGGTTCGCGGGATCCTGGAATTGCTTCGCACTCCATTCACCCCACGCCGTGCCCGCGGCGAGCAAACCGAGCGGTGTCAGAATCATGAGTGCAGCCAGAGCGACCCAGAGCCGGCGCAGACTTTCCCTTCCCGATGCAGTGGCCTTCCCCAAAGTGACGACCGCGTTAGGCGCCGAACGCGCCAGCAGAGCAGGCTCCGCGCGTTGCAGCCACGCGACCACGCCCGCAGAAATAATCAGCTCCGCGATTCCTGCGAAAGTAAGGTGGCCGACGAGCATCGCTGGGATTGCGATTCGCAGGGGATAAGGCGCGTAAAGCGGCGCCCCGGCAGCGTCATGAAAAAGCAGCGGTTGAATCCCAAATTCAATCGCGGCGAGGAGAGCGGAAACATTAATCGCAACGTAGCCCGCGCAGCCCGCGGCGAAGACTCGACGCGGTGCGGTCAACGGCGAATGGCCCGCGAAAGCTCGATAAATTCCGTAGCTCACGAGCGAGCCGACGATCGCCATGTTAAAACAATTCGCTCCGTAAGCAGTGATCCCGCCGTCGCCAAAAAAAAGCGCCTGGATGAGCAATGCGATGGAGATCGCGAGCATCGCAGCCCATGGCCCGAGCACAATCGCACCGATGCCCATGCCAACGGCGTGGCCCGTCGTCCCGCCGGGCAGCGGAAGGTTGAACATCATGACGACAAACGAAAAGGCGGCGAAAACGGACAGGAGCGGAACGAGTCGCGAGCCCACGCTCTGGCGCAGGCGACGGGCGGCGAAAGTCCAGAACGGCAACGCTCCCCCATACATGACCGCGCAGGTGGAAGGACTCAGATAGCCGTCGGGAATATGCATTCGTTAGGCACTCGTTAGGCAGGCAGGTCTCGGCCGGTGCTGGTGACGGTGAGCCGGCCGTGCTTGACGCCGCGCGCCCCGATGAGCTGATCGGCCATGCGTTTGACCGCGGACGCATCGCCGCGCGCGACTAAAACTTCCAGGCAATTATCGTGATCGAGATGCACGTGCATGGTCGCGATGATCAAATCGGGGTGGTCGTGCTGCAACGAAGTCAACAACTCCTGCACGCGACGCGTATGATGATCATAGACTAACGTAATCGTGCCAGCAATCTCGCCTCGGCGCTGTTGGGTGCGGTGCTCAACGAGTTGATCGCGGATCATATCCGCGATGGCGAGCGAACGATTATCGTAGCCTTTCTGTTTCGCCATGCGCTCGAGTTCGCGAAAGAGATCGGGAGGTAGAGAGACGCTGAAACGAGCCGCGATTTTGGCTTTCATATGGTTTCAACAGTAGGTGAAATCATCCACCCGGAAAAGGAAGCGCTGAATCCTCGAAGGTTCGTCTCGGAACAACCGAGACCGCGCAGAAATCAGGAAATAGTATTACTCGACGAGCGCAACGTGATACTTCTCTGAGCCTTCAATCTCGCGGCACGAGCCCGCTTCGGCTTTAGTCCCACGGCAATCGGGCAATCACGCGGGACGAGACTGCCTAACGATCGACTGAGGCATTTTCTCGCTGGACGTAACGGATCGACTTTATGGAGCAATCTTCCCCGGCAATAATGCCGGCTGCTTTACCGCAAGCGGGACATTCGAGGGTAGCGACGGGCGGACCGGACAAGGCGCCTTCCCAGTATTTGGGCAACCCGCTATAGGAACAGTGCGGACAAGCAACCTGGCCGAGGATCGGTTCGATCGTTAGGCGCGAGCCCGCGATCGGCATTTCGGTGATGATCGATTCGTAGCAAAAGCTCAACTGCTCTTCTTCGATTTGGGTGAACTCGCCGATGGCGACACGGATTTCGACGATTTTCTTGTCGGGATTTTTCTCGGCGAAATCCAAAAGCTTTTCGACCAGGCCCGACGCGATCGAAAATTCGTGCATCGAAGCCTAACGAAGCGATCTGACAATTACCGGCCGTCAAATGGCGAGCAACGCGTCCACGACTTCGTCGAGTCCGGTGCCGCGCTTGCAACTGGTCGGGATGACTTTGATGTCGGGCTTGAGCGAGTGCACGTCGGCGATCAACTGATCGACGCTCACTTCCATCGCTTCCGCGAGATCGATTTTGTTGATCACGACGACCTGCGAGCCGAGGAACATATGCGGATGTTTGCGCACCATCCACGGGCCCTCGGTGACGCTGACGACAACAACGCGCGCTTTCGAGCCTAACGGGAACTCGGCAGGACAAATAAGGTTGCCGATGTTTTCGATAAAAATCATTTTCAGATTTTCGAGCTCGATTCGCTTCAAGCCTTTGCCGACGAGATTGGCGTCGAGATGACAGCCATTGATGGTCGCGATCTGCACGACGGGCACGTTTTGCTTTGCGATCGCATCGGCATCGTTGCTCGTAGTGGCGTCGCCGTTAAAAACTGCGACACCGAATTTGTCTTTTAGTCTCTCGACAAGCTTGGTGATCAGCGTCGTCTTACCGGAACCGATCGCGCCCATGAAATCGATCGCGGTAATGCCATTTTTGTCCAGCAACGCTCGATTTTCGACCGCAAGTTTGGCGTTCGCTTCGAGCAGGCTATGCTCGAGCTCGATGTCGTAGATCTCGTCTGGTGACGCTTCGAGCATCACCTGCACCGCACCTTCGTTCGCCATAACTTAGCGCGCCAACCCCGCCAACGCGGTCGGCGTGTGCATCTGTTTCAGCGTTTTACCGCCGCCCAGATACATATGAACGCCGCATGGCAGACAAGGATCGAAGCTGCGCACCGCGCGCATGATGTCGATGCCTTTGAAGTTATCCGGTCCGTTCTCCTCGAAGATCGGAGTGTTTTGGATTGCATCTTCATATGGCCCAGGTGTGCCGTAAATGTCGCGCGGGTTCGCGTTCCATGGCGTCGGCGGATAGGGATGATAGTTAGCGATCTTACCCTTGCGGATAACCATGTGGTGCGAGAGGACGCCACGAACCGCTTCGTGAAATCCGCAGCCGATGGCTTCGTCCGGCACTTTGAAGGGAGTGAAGGTCGCCGTCCTTCCGGCGTGCACTTCTTTCATCGCTTTATCGAGAAAGTGAAGCGCACAGGCCGCCGCATAGGCTTGGAAGTAGGTCCGGGCACGGTCGCGCTCGATCGCATTGCTCCATTGCGGGATTTTCCATTCGAATTCGACTTCACCCTTCAACGCCGTTTTCGGCAGGCGAATCTTCACACTTTGGCCAGTCGACTCGACGTAACCGATGTTAACCAACTTGGCGAGTGCCGTGGACCAGAGGCGCGCGATCGGGCCACCGCCGGTATCCATAGCGAGATGGTCCCCGGTCCGTTTATCGAGCCAGCGAGGGGACATGACCCAAGTGTAGTTACCGCCGAAGTCGCGCCGTTGCGGCTTAGGAATGGTGGTCTGATTCCACGGGTGCTTCTTATCGACCGGATTACCTAACGGATCATTTTTAACAAAGGTCTCGCAGTTATCCCAATCATCGTAGTAGGACGAGCCGAGCAGAATGCGGATACCGAGGTTGATGTCGACGAGGTTGGTCGTGACGAGCTCACCATCGATAATTATACCCGGCGTGACGAACATGGCGTCGCCCCATTTCTGCATCGTCTTATAGTCGTAATCGCAGACGTCCGGATCCTGAAATGATCCCCAGCAGGCAAGGAGGATGCGGCGGCGGCCGACTTCCTCGTAACCCGGCAGCGCTTCGTAGAAGAAATCGAAGAGATCGTCGTGCAGCGGCACGCACCTCTTCATGAACTCGATGTAACGCATCAAGCGCACGGTGTAATCGGTGAAGATCTGGATGGATGGCACGGTTCCTACCCCACCCGGATATAGCGTAGAAGGATGCACGTGGCGTCCTTCCATGAGGCAGAACATCTCGCGGGTGTAACGGCTAACATGCAAAGTCTCACGATAGAACTCGCCCGAGAAGGGATTAAGTGCCGTCATGATGTCGGCGATGGTGCGGTAACCGTGATCGGCCGAGTGCGGCGCGAGCGTTTTCTGCGCTTTTTCCCAGACGCTCGGGTTGGTCTCCTTCACCATCATTTCACAGAAGTCGACTCCGACGAGGTTATCCTGGAAAATGTTGTGATCGAACATGTACTCGGCCGCTTCACCGAGGTTGACGATCCACTCTGCCAAAGGCGGCGGCTTTACGCCGTACGCCATGTTTTGCGCATAGACGGAACAGGTTGCGTGGTTATCACCGCAGATGCCGCAGATACGGCTGGTAATGAAGTGCGAATCACGCGGGTCCTTATTCTGCATAAAGATGCTGTAGCCGCGGAAGATGGAGGACGTGCTATAACACTCGACGACTTTTTTGGCGTCGAAATCGATCTTAGTATAGATGCCAAGACTGCCGACGATGCGTGTAATTGGGTCCCACGACATCTCGACGATGTTACCCTGGGGCGCGGAAGTCTTGGCGGCGGGTGCAGTTAATGTATCAGGCATATTATTGTTCCGGTTGAGTTATAAATTTCTATTCCTCGTTAGTTACGCGCGTAGTTTCTCGGTTCGTAGCCCGTCGTAAGCTCGGCGCGCGGATGCCGCCATTTCGGTTCCTTGTTTACAGTAGTGTTAGTGATGGAGCGCAGTTTACGGAGAACGCCACCCCAAGCGCTTACCACCTTGGTGGAGAGCGCAGATCCCGGCGGGGCATCCATGAAGGGCATGAACTTATCGGGGAATCCCGGCATGGTGCAGCCAATGCATATGCCACCGACGTTAGGGCAACCGCCAATGCCGGCCATCCAGCCGCGCTTGGTTACGTTGCAATTTACGACCGGACCCCAGCAGCCGATTTTCACCAGGCACTTAGGTGAACCGTACTCAGTTGCGAAGTCACCTTGCTCGTAGTAACCGGCACGGTCGCAACCTTCATGCACAGTCTTACCAAAGAGCCAGGTCGGACGCAGCTGTTCGTCGAGCGGAATCAGCGGAGCGAGCCCGGCCACCTGATAAAGGAGATAGAGTAGGGTCTCCATCATGTTATCCGGCTGAACCGGGCAACCAGGGACATTCACGATCGGCAGGCCGGCTTTCGAGCGCCAGCCCCATCCAAGATAGTCAGCAAGACCCATCGCTCCGGTAGGATTACCTTCCATCGCGTGAATCCCGCCGTAGGTGGCGCAGGTCCCACAAGCGACGATGCCTAATGCTTTTGGCGCAAGGCGATCGATCCACTCATTGGTGGTCGTAGGCTGACCCGTATCAGGATCGGTCCCAAGAGCTGCCCAGTAACCTTCCTTCTTGATCTTCTCGTTAGGGATGGAGCCTTCCATGACGAGGACGAACGGATCCAGCTTCCCGGCTGCCGCATCGTACCAATACTTCATGAACTCATCGCCATTCTCATAGGCGATCACCGGATTGTGCACATGCACTTTTGGCAACCCGGGGATATTGCCCATGACTAGATCCTCGATGCTGGGTTGAGTCGCGGCTGTGATCGAGACGGAGTCACCATCACAACTCAATCCCGTCGTCATCCAGATGACATGGATTTCTTTAACCGCCGACTCCCGATGCTTGAATGCTTCGTTTGCTGCTACCATAGGTTATGTCTCCGGGCGGACGCAGCCAGGATTCCTTCCCGAGCTGCGGCGTTACTTATTTTACTACGAACTTACATGACTGATAAAAGGGTTTTGGTTTACGAAAAAAGGGGGAATTACATGCTGCGTAACCGAGCATAGCGCCGCATTTCCGGGATCATCGAAATGATTGAGATCACGGCCACGATTACGATCCCGCCCAGCAAAGCCAGCCAACAAATTTCCGCTGTATTCATGTCATCGTCTTTCATTTGGTTTCGTTTTCTAAGAAATCGTGTTGCACTGCAAATTATTCGGCGCGCTTGCGTTTTCGGACTCATCTAAAATATCTCGAATGAGCGACTCGATCATCTCGATCGCAGGCAGGACCGCCGCCTGAACCTTCTCGCTCAATCCCATCGCGCCATCCTCGGACTCGAGGAGCGCGGGCTCGCAACCTACAACACGCAACCAGCCCGTGTTTCCGCCTAATGAGCGGACCAGTTGCAGAACGCGAACCGGATTCATGCTATGTGCATTTACGGCCTCGTTTTCCAGCTCGTCCAGCTTTTTTATGTCCGGCTCGATTAAATAAATTGTGCCGGGCTCCGCCCCCTGCGCGGTGGCATCGACCAGGATGGTCGCGTCGTAGCCATCCATCATAGCGTAGGCAAGGTCGTAACTCCGAATTCCGAAATCTTTTACGCTCACGCCTTCCGGCAACGGGCGACGTGCCAGCTGGCTAACCACTTCACAGCCAAAGGCGTCGTCCCGAAAGAAAATGTTTCCTATTCCAGCGACAAGGATTCGTTTCATTCTCGTATGACTTCCACCTCATCCATTCCGTAGAAGAATCGATGTCCGGGTTGGCGCATCATGCCAAGATCACGCCCCGGATCGTCGTCTAAGACTAAGGCAAACTGGACTCCGCCTTCCACGTCCTGCTCGACCGCTTCGATCACGGCCACTTTCCCGGCGAGCGCCATGTCCATGATGTCAGCGCGTTTTTTCGGGCGAATACGCACACGGTCACCGGCTTTCACCAGCACGCCGTCGACAGAGGCGCTTTCCAAAACCGTGCTCGGATTAAAAAAATCTTCGTTCGACGAACGCACGCTGCGCATCACTCCGTGCAGCTTGAGCAGGTGATCGCTCGACATGTTTTCTGCGCGCTCGAGAATGCGCCGCGCTTGATCATCGACTTGTCGCATCTCAACCTTCTCCGCGTCACTCATCGCCATCACGCGCAAAGTCAGAATCTCGTCGATTTCAAGACCATCGAAAAGATCGCCGGGACTTTCGGGAGCGATCTTCGGATAATCATAAAGAATGATCGGCGACGAAAGCATCGCATCGCGGGCGTTCTTGCTTTCATCACCGACCAGCACCGGCCAGGTGCCGATGTTCTTGCAGGCCGCGGTCGCTTCTGCGTAAGCCGGCGGCGGATCGGTTAACGAAAGCCACTCGCCGCCCTGCGCATGGAGAATGGTATGCGTCGAAGTGAACGTCCGCATGATGATCGCGCTTTGATTTTCGAGTTCGTTAGGCGGAAGCGGCGTACGATTCAAGACGCGCACGGTGATTTGATAAACCACTTCGTCAATTGGTTGGACGACGACTTCGATCGCGCCACGCACCGCATCTTGTCGCCGTATGAGAAGAGCGTTGATCTTCCCGTCATCGCCCCGAATCGGCTCGACCGCACGAGACGAAGGAAACTCGAACTTATGTGAAGTCTGCGACGCCTCGCGCAAAGCGAACGCGGGCACTTCCACCTTTTGCTCCACCACTTCCTGCCAGGTCTGGTAGAGCTGTTCGCCAACTCGAAAATCCGGCACCACGGCAAAATCCGGCGTCCCATTCGCAGGCATCTCAGCGATCGGCGCTGCGAGCAGGCCTACTTCTCGCGCCATCGGGTGAAGGAAACGGACGCTGATGCCAACGACCGCATCCTTCGACTCGTTGCGCACCAGACATTCGGTCTGCATCACGAAAGGTTCGGCGCCATTTTGCGCGATGCTGTAGTCCTCCGGGTAAACGCGACCGAAGGTAAAGCGTTCCCGATTTTTCTTCGACGAGGCGCGATAGGGATAAAGGATGTAGCCCTCGTAAAGAACCGCGTTAACCACTTTCTCGACGAGCTCCGTGTTCATGAATGCACTGCCGCCGGAGCGGTCGCGACCTCTTCCGCCAGTTCGTTAGGCTCGGGGAGCAAGCGTTCGATCGTTTGCTCCCAATCCGCCAATCCTTCACGGCGCCGAAACGCATAGAGGCGCTCAAACAATCCCCGATCCAGCGAGAGCCAGGCGGTATTAGGATAATGCTCGTCCATCATCTTCTGCCACGTCGATACGAGCATGCGGTAGGCGCACTCCTTGTTCCAGGAAACCTGCTGGATCTGCAACCGTTCGTCGGGGCCTTGATAAAAAATTGTCCCGCTAAATAAAAAAAGCAGAGGCACTTCGCCGCCCTCGAGCGCGTAAAAATATTTCGTGGCCGAAACATTCAAATCGTAGGTGCACGGGACGGAAAGAATCGTCTCCGTCTTCTCCGTGAATTGCCTAACGTTTGCCGTTGCGTGCGTCCACAGGCGTGCGCGCAAGGTTTGACCCCAGCGATCCGGTGTGCCAAAGAGTTCGCCCAACTTTTCTTTCTCGGCGGCTTGGTAGGCGCGCTGCGTTGGTTGGAGCTGAATCTGCGACTGCAACATGACGCTCTGAATGACCTGATCCGCGGGCTGATTTGTGATCTCGAGTTTGAAATGAAGGAGCGGCACGATCCCATAGTTAGCCGCCTCCACCCCGAGTATCTTAAAATCGAGATCAGGCATCCTAACTATCCTTCAACCGTGCAAAAAATCCGTTGATCGCGCGCCAAACCTCTTCGCCGCCGGAAAAGCCGCGCCAGTGCACCCGGATCAAACCGACGAGCTCGAAACAAACATCGATCGGCGCCAGGAAATATTCACGCGCGTCTTCCACACGATTGACCAGCAGGGTCTCCACATCCGGCTGCATCTCGCGCAGAAAAGGATTTGCCACCACCAGCGCTTCCCAAGCGCTCAGAGGCAGAAGCGATTCCGTCGCGCCCGCGGGGCTCGGGTAGTAGGCCGCCATCTTCTCGTTAGGCGAATCATAGAAAAAGAAGGCGAGACTGATCGGGAGCGAGAGATTCTCCCATTCCGCATCGCTCATTTGAAAATCCGGTAGCGAGCGCGCATCCCGCGGGATCAACTTGAACTTCCCGCCAACTGCATTTTCGAAAAGCAGCGAGCAGGGACTGCACGAACAAACAATCCGCCGCGTCGCCATCTCGAGCATATGGCGATGTATCGGCGCCAGCCGCACGCTGCAAAGCTCGCAATGCTCCAGCTCAGGCGGAGCCTTGGCAGCGAGTCCGTTACTCTTCGGCGCCCCAGCGAAACGGCGCAAGGTGGCAAACGAGGAAGAGCTCATTGCAGAAAAAGCGGGCGTCAGGTCGGCACCAACCGAGGATACGCCCATCGGTTCTATGGCGCTAAAATCCCGGCTAGGAAGGCTGCAGATTCGGCATGTCGGGATGAATCGGCGCCCGCGCTTCCGGATTAATCCCGGTGGCGTCACGCGCCGTCGTGTAACTCTTCCCGCCTTCTCCGCGCCCTGCCTCTTTGTGATCGAGCGCTAGTTCTTCGCCTTTTGGGTTGCCGGGGATATGGACTGGTCGTGGTGGTTTATTCATATGCTTACTCCTATCTCTGCAGTTCGCCCGTTTCCATTCGGAAGCGGGCAGTCGTTAAATTTCGGCGTGATCACTTTGCCCTCAGGCATAGCTTTCGGCTGTTCTTCCGGAAGACCTTCCACGTCCAGCCCGGTCAAGTCCGGCGCCGCCGCATTCAAAGCCTCCTCGATCGAAAAACGGAGCGTCAACCGTGAGGAAGGACATTCATGGCAGTTCCCCTGTAGTTTCAAATGCACCCGGCCTTCCGGGCTCACTCCGAGTAGTTCCACACTCCCGCCATGCAGGCCCAGCCGCGGCTTTACTTCCTCAATCGCGTTGCGCACGCGCGTTTCGAGATCAAGCGGATGAAGTCCGTGTAGCAAAAGCAAACCCGAGACAAGGTGATCGCGTCCCAACTGATCGATCGTCTCCATGCCCGCGCCGTTCGCATCATAAATGACACTCAGGATTCGCTCGAGCCCGTTCCCATGCAGCTCGAGCAAAGACTGAATTAACTCGCGCACCTGTTCACGGACCGCGGCGTCGGGCGTGCTTTCCAACGTGGCAATCAATTCCTCCACCCGGCCCAGCCGCTCCTGAAATTCCTTGGTGTTGGGTTTATCCACGATGGTTTTCTATCTCATCAAGTTACGTCGCCGGGAGGAACATCGGATTCTCTCCAGGATTTTATTTACGGCAGTTAGGTTCTCCTCGCAATGCCGGGAGCTGCGTCACGCTCAATTCCCGCAGGCCAAAATGCCTAACGAATAAACTGATCGGTTCGCCGTTTAAGAAATGATCGTTAGGCGCCGGCCGGGCCACGAAAACACTAGGGCTTTGGCAGCACGATGACCGTCATCGAGTAGGCCGGGAATTTCGTCCGAAAACGCCGCGCGATTTGGCTGAGCGTGCTCACGCTCAGGTCGCCGTCGGCGAGGTCGTTTGCTTTCCCGTAACTGAACTCGCTCGCGCTGGTTGATCCCGGCACAAAATGCTTGAGCGTGATCCGGGGAGTGAAATCAGTCGTGGCGCTCTTGTTAATCACGAGGAGCGCGAGATCGCCGTTGGCCAGCAGCGCGGCGTGCGCGGCGATGAGAGGATAGTTCGTGCTCGCGCTCACGACCTGGTCGCCGCCGCGTCCCCAGTGAGTCATTAACTTGGCGGCGTAGAACGACGGATAGGGCGTGTTCAAGGGTGTGTCGCTGCGATCGCCGCTGGCCACGATTCCGTAATTGCCAAAGAGTCTCCAGCCATAAAGCGAAGGGCTATTGTTGCCGCTGGTGGAACTTCCTTCGCGGTAATCCCACCAGGTGCAGGCGTTGAATTCAGTCCGCGCCAGTTGCCCCAGCAGGTCGGCGAAATAGAGGCCGTTGACGAGACTCACGGTCTGTTTGCCGGGATTAGTGCTAACGGAATTTAGCTCCGTCATTTGCAGCTCGATGGCCGAGCCGCCCGCGCCCACATAATCAGTGATCATCGTGCGCAAGTTTGCCGCATCGCTCGCCGCGCTGCTGCTCGCTTGCAGTAACCCGGAGTCGCTCTCGCCGCCCGGTTGCTGCACATAGCTGTGATGAATCAGAAAATGCGGGGTGATGCCGAGCAACTTCAGGTTCGCGAGCACGACCGGCGTCCAACCGCTGTGCAGAGTGTTATTCTCGTTAGGGTTGGGCACCGCGTGGGTCCCGTTCCCATAGGAATCTTCGCCCGGAATGCCGACCGCGCCGATGCGGATGGTGCTGTCGATCGCGAGCATCTTTGGGTAGAAGCTGGCGAAGAATTGCGCGTAGGTATAGGGATCGTGCGGCACACCGCTCAGGCCGCTGCCGCTCGCGCCGTGCAGATCGTACTCCCAGTCGCCATAACATTCATTGCCGATTTCCCAGTACTTAAAACCGAGCGGCGCAGGGTGAGCGATGCGCAGGAAATTATAACCATCATCCGTGCCCAGGGGTGACGCGCTACGTATCGCGGCCCAATAGCCTGCCGTCTGCCAGTCGCGCCCCTTGGAATCTACGCCAATCGTCGTCGTGCTTGACGCTGTACTATTATAGTAAGCAACCCACGCCGCGGCCTCTTCCGGTGTCCCGCTCCCGTAGTTCGCCGTGATCACCGTCTGCGCGCCGCGCGCCGCGGCCACGGTGGCAAAAGTCGCGGCGCTATTCACCCATTGAAACGAACCGTTGGAAACGCTTCGATCCGTTTGCCAATCGTAATCGTCCGACGCACTGCCGCCGGGGAAACGCAGCAACTGCGTGTCGATCGTCGCCAGCAAACTACCGCTCGCCACGCTGGCCAGTTCGCCATCCCAGATCGCGGTGTTCACTCCGTAAATCCGGCCGTCGATCGTGCGAATCACACTCGCAGCATCGACCGTGATTGTGATCGGATTCGGCGCCGGCACGCCGACCAGCGCAATATCGTCCACATACCACGTCTGCGGAGCGCCGGTGTCATTTTGAATCCAGAACCCGTCGAAGTCGGTCACGTTCGCGACGCCGAGATTCGCGAGCGGGATGGTGACCTGGGTCCATCCATTCAGCGTTAGGTTCGTGAGCGCGAACGCAACTTGCGCAGTGCCGTTGCGCGTCGCCTGCACGGCGAGCGGCTGGGGATTGCCCGTGGTGACGTAAACCCAGAAACGCAGACTTTGATAAAGCGCGGTGCTTTGCGCGGCGTGATGCAGATAGAGCGCCTGATAGCTTGTGCCGGGATCGATCGCGCTGATTGAATCGCTCCCGCTGTGCACGGGATTGGTGTTCGCATAATTGATCGTAGCCCAGCCGTAATCCTGCCAGCCGTTTTGCCGGGCATCGTCGTAAACGATTTGATCGTCGCTCAGCGCTCGCGTCGCCAGCGGCACGACCAGCATGCTCAACGCGAACAGCCGAAGAAAAAACAAGCGCCCCATTTCCCGAATCCCTGCCGCACCTCTACGACGAAAATCGCCAAAGTCGAAGAGACAAAGATCGGAAGAGTTCGTTAGGCGTTAACCGCAGCGTCGCAGCCAGTGGACAGTGGATTCAATAACCCAGCTCGGCTTTCCTTTGCGCGGCCGTCGGCAAAGGATCCTTCTTGGCCTCAATCGCACCCTGGCCGGACTCCTGCACGCGCCGGGCCTCAGTCGCGTTTAAGGCGGTGTCCGACTGAAACTCTGCCGGCACTTCCTCCTCAGCGTAGATGGCATGCACCGGGCATTCATCCACGCAAGCCATGCAGTCGATGCATTCGTCTGGATGAATTAAGAGCTGACTCTCTACTTCATAGAAACAAGCTACCGGGCAGACCACCACGCAATCGGTGAACTTGCACGCGATACACTTACTCGTCACAACATGGGGCATAAGTTATTTCAGTCCTTTACTCGTTAGGCTACGCAACGCCGCGATGTTCTCGGCGACCGACGCCTTGTCGTTGAAAATTGCCGAGCCGGCCACGAGAACTTCCGCTCCCGCGGCCACTACTTCCGCCACCGTTCCCGCGTTGATTCCGCCATCCACTTCCACTTCACATACTGCATCCTGCTCCGCGATCATCTTTTGCAGCGCCCTCAACTTGCGGAGCGAATTGGGAATGAAAGCCTGCCCGGCGAAGCCCGGGTTTACCGTCATAATTAGGACCAGGTCAAGGTCGGCCAGGATATCGGCCAGAAGCGCGACCGGCGTGGCTGGATTAATCGCGACGCCGGCTTTCACATCATGTTCCTTTATGGCCTGCACCACGCGATGCAGATGAGTGCAGGCTTCCAATTGGACCGTGATAATGTCCGCCCCGGCCTTGGCAAAATCGGCGAGGTAACGATCGGGATTTTCGATCATCAAATGCACATCTAAAGGAAGCGAGGTCACAGGCCGGATCGCTCTTACAATAAGCGGACCGATCGTGATGTTCGGCACAAAATGGCCGTCCATCACATCAACGTGAATGTAATCCGCGCCGCCGGTTTCGGCTTCGTTGATCTGCTCGCCCAGGCGCGCGAAATCCGCGGAAAGAATGGAAGTTGAGATTTTGACTTTAGGATTCATCCTTTACTCGTTAGGCATGGGATACGTCTTCATAACCCGCGCCGCCCCCTTTGCGCAACTGATTAAAGAAAGGAGTTTACTCCGGCGGTAAGGCCGCAGTAAAACCCGCTCCGGATGCGAAAGGATACCCTAACCAAAGATCCATTCTTCCTCTCGATCGTCGCGGCGCTTGAAAAGAAAATTGGCGAGGGCGACCGCATCGCGCGCGTAAACAGCATCGTCCTGACCGATGCGCAGATCCTTTCGCTCCTAAACAAAGTCGCCGCCAGCGCCCGTGGGAAAGGGGCAAAGAGCAGCCCGGCGCGCGTTCCGCGAGATCAAATTCTTGCGGCACTGGCAGAGCAGTTCATCCTCCTGCGCGCCTCGATTTTCGAAAAGAAAATCGGACCCGACGGCGCCGAAACGGAAACTCCTCTTTCCTCTGAACCCTGGATTGCGGCGATCAAGCTCGTGAAAAAATCGATCCGTCTCGGGACTGGACATTTGCGCGGCTCGCGCGGTTTTCTCGACTCGTTAGGCATCTTTTTGCAAAGAACGGCCGCAGGCAAGAGCGAGAAGCAGAGGTCGTCCTGGTAATTGTTATCTGTGGAAGAGTTCGAGCGCCGCGCCCAATCGCTCGAGTCCCGCGCGCAGGTTTTCCGTGTCGCCGCCGATGCCGAGACGGAAGTGGCGTGGCAACTCGAAGAACCTCCCGGGCACGACCGATGTTTCATATTTCTCGCGCAGCAAATTGAAGAAAATTTCCGGATCCCCCTTCGTTAGGCGCGGAAAAAACACTGTCCCGGCCGGCGGCCGGAAACATTCCAAATCGGTTCGTCCATCGAGAAACGAGATAACTAAATTCCGATTGGTCGTGAGCAAATCCCGAGAGCGCGTGCGGAATTGCTCCAGATGATCGAAGGCGGCGACCGACAGCCTTTCCGCGACGTGCGCGGGCGTCGCGGCGAACAGGTCGTTCATCAACCAGATGCGGCGTGCCAGGTCCGGCGCCGCCAAAATCCACCCACAGCGCAGACTGCTCAGGCCATACGTTTTGGTGAGACTGGTGGTGACGACAAAATTCTCGCCTAACGAAAAGGCAAAAGGCGCCGCCGGGTCGAAAAGCATGTCAAGATAGGCTTCGTCCACCAACACATAAGCGCCCACGTGTTGCGCCATTTCTCCGATCGCGCGCAAAGTTTTCGCAGTTAAAAGCGCGCCGGTAGGATTGTGCAGGTTGGTCAGCACGACCAGGCGCGTGGCCGGGGTAATCGCCGCCTCCATTTCGCCTAACGAAATTGCAAAATCGTCCTCGAAGCGCCGCGCCACCCGTTGGATGCGCGCGCCAAGATAATGCGCCACATCAAGCAGCGGACCGTAGGCCGGTTCTTCGATCACCACCTCGTCGCCCGGCCGGAGCAACGCCGCCAGCGCCAGATGATTCGCCATCGAGGTCCCGGCAGCGGTGACGATGCATTCCGCGGGCGCGCCGGTGTGCCGCGCGATCCGCTTCAGCAACGGCGCGTAGCCATAACCGCCCGGCCCATTCACCTCCACGTCCTCAAGGC
>JACDGS010000019.1 GCA_013821455.1 Chthoniobacterales bacterium | reverse complement strand
CAACCGATCAATCAGACCGAGGAAGACGAGGAAACCGATACCGTCGGACCCGCCGTGGAACCGCCCGTGCTTCCGCAGGTGCCTTATTACAAGAAGTAACACGGACCGGCGAGCGCGACTGCTGGCCGTTACGCGGACGTGACTGTGCCTAACGAGTAAAGGACTCCTCGTTCCAGGCCGCAGTGCTTTCAGCGACCAGCCCGAGTGCATCTTCGCATTCGGTTTGACTTACAACTTGCTGAAGTCGGCTACGACATCCACAGCGCCGTCGGTCGCTTTTCCATCCTGGTAAGCATGCGTGCATTGCGCGCCATTGAGGGCGGCCTTGAGCAGTTCTCCCAGACCACTTCCCTTGGGACTCTCGCCCACGGTCGTTACCTTCGTGAGCGCGCCCTTCGCATCCACCTCCACAGTCGCCTGCGCGATACCCGCGACGGGAGATTTATGCGGTATCAGCCGAATGATTTTAGCGACCTCCTGTCGCAAACCGCCGAGCAATTGGGGTTGGATATAATTCGCCAGCCTGCCGACTCGTTCACGATCGTGTGTCGCCAATGAAACCGCGATGATCGGCGAACCATTCTCGTGGCCGAAAATCACCGTCCCAGCCAGGTAAACCGGCACGGCTTTGCCATCGACAGTGGCGGGCGTGAAGCGCCCCCAGTCGAGCGCAGATTGCACGGCGGACTTAAAGGCCTCATCGCTCCCGACAAGAGCATAAGTCGCCTCGACCGTGCCTTGCTCGGAAATGTCGCAGTAGAACTGCACCACGCTGTTGCGTTTCGCCGCCGCCGCGTCTTCGGGGAAATGAAGAAAGTGGGTGATGGAACTATCGTTCTGTGTCACCACCGCGGGCGTAGCCTTATCCGCAATGATCGGCGCGGGGCTCCCGAGTTCATTCGCCGGGGAAAAAGATGAGGACGGGGTAGGAGTGGACGCCGACGGAGCGAGCGGCTCCGCTTTTTTCCCACAAGCGGTGACGAGCAAGCCAAGACCAAGAACGGCCATCGCGCCGCGTTGAAAAGAGATATTTCCCATGGTAAAACGTGGAGCACCTAACCTCTGCCTTTCGCTTGTGCAAGTGTCTGCCGTTAGCGTCGCGCGCGAAAAAATTACTACCCAACCGCCCCGACCGGCCCGACATTTCCAGTCTTATGGCATACGAACTACCCAAACTACCTTACGCCAACGATGCGCTGGAGCCTCATATCGACGCCAGGACGATGGAGATTCATCATGACAAGCATCATCAGGCTTACATCACTAACTTAAACAAAGCGATCGAAGGCAAACCCGAACTCGAAGGCAAACCCATCGAGGAACTCATCGCTAACCTTAATGCCGTGCCGGAAGATATTCGCGCGGCGGTGCGCAATAACGGCGGCGGTCACGCGAACCATTCCTTCTTCTGGAAAATCATGGGCCCGAAGGGGGGCGGCGGCGAGCCGACCGGCAAACTGGCCGATGACATCAAGTCAACCTTCGGCACCTTCGACGCCTTCAAAGAAAAGGTCGCTGATGCGGGCGTGAAGCGTTTCGGCAGCGGCTGGGCGTGGTTGATTAAAAACAAGAGCGGCAAACTCGAGATCGTTTCCACGGCGAATCAGGACAGTCCGCTCATGGACGGTAACACTCCGGTGCTCGGCGTCGATGTCTGGGAACATGCGTATTATCTAAACTATCAAAACCGCCGGCCCGACTATCTCAAGGCTTGGTGGAATACGGTGAACTGGGCCGAAGTGTCGAAGCACTACGAGAAGTAGGAATAGCTAACTCTGGAAATACGAAGGGCGCGCTCAGTTAGCGCGCCCTTCTGCTTTCAGTCGAGTTATCTCACAACTATTACTGCCATCCCGAGCGGAGCGAAGCGGAGTCGAGGGATTCCGACCTGACTCCGTAAATAGAAAGCTCGTCCGCTGCTCCACGAGATCCCTCGGCTTCGCTCGGGATGACAGATATGCTAACTCGTCGCTTGCCTGACTAACTGCCAGTCGGCGGACGGGCCCAGAAAGCGGAAGAGCGCCCTCGTTTCCGAGAGCGCCCTTCATTTTGATAGCGATAAGCCGAATTCTGTGCGGTTGATTACTCAACCGCGATGATCATTTATCTCATTCGCCGAGGCGAACGCCCGCGGCGCTCGCGCGCCGCGTGATGCGACGATACCCGAGGGATTAGCGGACCGGCTGCCCTTCCTCTGTTTTGTCTTGCACCGCATGGGGTTTTTCCTGCCTCGCCGCTTGCGCGTCGAGCGGTGAGCTCTTACCTCGCCTTTTCAACCTTACCTCACTCATGAACTGCTTCACTCGTTAGGCGGTATATTTTCTGTGACACTCTCCGTCGCCCGTCACTTACGCGCCGGGTGCCCGCGCCTTCTGCGCGGCATGTTGCCGTATGGTGTTCGGACTTTCCTCTCCAGATTGCTCCAGAGCGATCATCTGCCATCGCGCGCACGATAGCATGAAACGGCTGATTCTAAAAATGGCAGTGGCTCCGCCTTGACCATTTCCGTCGGCGCGCTAGCGATAATGGGACTGAGTCGGGCTTGGGCGACGTAGGGCAAACATCATTGCGCTATCGGAATTTCCGCTCACGATCGATAACACCGCGCTGCAAGTTGTCCCCGATTATCGCTGCACTGGCGCGATCTCGTTTCACTTTTGACTCCACCGCAGGCCGGCCCTGTGCTAGAGCTGCAATGTCACGCCCATGAGTTATCTTACAGCCAACACTTGTCATTCTGAGCGCAGCGAAGAACCCCGCAAGGGTCCCTTGAGGTCTTTCCTGAAATGAACCCCGGTGCCAGCTTGTGAGTTCCCTCACTTCACTCGGGATGACACGCGCATCATCGGAGTTGCGACCTTGCGCACAGGGCTTGCTTGTTCCAACTAAACATGACGCTAAAAGCAATAAGACTTATCCTTAGTTTAACTTTCCTTCTCGCAGGTACGAGTTGGAGTCGGGAAAGTTATATTTACTACGCTCATAAGATCTCTACTCCCGCGCCTCCGGCCGGCTTCAGGCTCACCGGTCCCGAGGGAAGGCCATTCTCGCTCGGTCGCCCGCACGGCAAGCTCACTCTTCTCACCTTTGGTTTCACTCACTGCCCTAATACCTGCCCAACCACGCTCGCCAATCTCGCGCGTATCTACGAACGACTATCTAAAGAGGACAAAGAGCGAGTAGAGATTCTTTTCGTAACCATAGATCCTGAGCGCGATACGACGAATGTCCTGCAGAGTTATGTAAGGTTTTTCGATCCTGGCTTTATCGGACTCACCGGTGAGTCGAAGCAGATCGCGACGATCTCCGCTTTTTACGGCGCGGAGTATGAGAAGACGAAAGAAAAAGGCGGGGGACCGGATGACTATACGATGGACCACTCCGCGGCGGTGTATCTCCTTATGCCTTCCGGCAGCTGCGCGGCGTATTACTTCGATGCGCAGTTATCGCAGAGCGAACGAGTAGCGAATGACCTGAAACACTTCCTCGCTTTGCCCGCGCCTCATGACACGGAATGGCAGTCTGAGCAACAGTCAGTAGTTAAGACTCCGGTTCTATCCGCCAGCCAGCTTTATGTAGAGCATTGTGCATCCTGCCATAGTGTGAATGGCGCTGGTGTCGCCGGGAAATATCCAGCCCTGGCGGGCTCGAGTTGGGTCACTGGCGCACCTAATCGAGTTACCGCTCTCGTCTTGGATGGAGTTAGAGAAAAAGGAGGTGGCAACAACGGTCGTGTCATGCCGGCTTGGTGGAAGGTCATGACGCCGGGTGACCTGGCGGAAGTGTTGACTTATACGCGAATGTCATGGGGTAACTCTGCCCCGGCGATCTCAGCGACTTATGTGAAGGATCTGGCTTACCGTTATTCTTCGCATCGAGGCTTCTGGTCCATGAAAGAGCTAGCCGCATTGCCGCCAGAAAAAGATGCTCGCGCGCCCGGTGCTCGGTGACCTATAGAAAGCCATCTCACAAAGATGCATCTCCGCGGCAAGCCATGTCACCGACACGCTTGTCACACAAACACGCTTGTCATCCTGAGCGGAGCGCAGCGGAGTCGAAGGATCCCGTGGGGCTTCTGGGAAGCTTTCGTTCTCGCGGGTCGTGGCTTCACGTTCGCGCCACGGGATCCCTCGACAGCGCCTTCGGCTTCGCTCGGGATGACATGCAGGTTGATGAGATGGCTTATGTACCGCGACTATAGATGACGGGTGGCTGCGCATCGCGGTTGATAAGTGGCTTCGGATTTTTGTAACCGCTTCCAAGCTCTAACTCATATGATTGGCCCGCGGCCGCCAAGCGCGGTCGAGCACGCGCATATCTCGTGGAATTATACGAGCTGGCTCGACCTTATCGGCTTGGGAGTGTTTGCTCTCCTGTTTGGCTTATACTTTATGAAAGCCGCGGGTGAAGCAGGAGGAACCGACCACGCCGGGCACATGCCTAACGATTGAGCCGCGCCAGAATCTCGGGATCGCGAACATCGGCCCACGCGCCGGCTAACTCCAGGACTTGAATCTTACTACCCTCGAAAGCCATGTTGCGAATGGCGTCGGTTAACTCATACTCGCCGCGCGAGGACCGCTCCAGGCGTGCGACGAAATCGAAAATGCTCGGACGGAAAGTGTAAACGCCTGCATTATACCAAGGGCTGGTAGGTTCGTTACGCTGAGGTTTCTCGCGCAGGTCGATTAATTCGAAGCGTTCGTTGACAAAAACCGCGCCGCCTTGGCTTACATCTTCGTTTCGTTTCACACTAACCATGGCTTCGGTGCCGTCTTCGAGCCGCGCCAAACGCTGATAGTTAGCCGGCTCGATAATGATGTCGCCATAACTCAGAACAAAAGGTTCCTGCCGCATGAAATCGCGCGCTAACTCCACCACCTTTCCAGTGCCGTTCTGTTCCACCTGTGTGACATAGTCGATCTCTACGCCAAAGGCAGAGCCGTCGCCGAAAAATTGCCTAACGACATCGGAACGGTAGCCGACAATCAGAAGAAAGTGACTCACACTCGCGGCGCGTAAACCCTCTACGATATGAAGCAGGATAGGTTTGCCGCGGACCTCAATCATCGGCTTCGGCAGCTCCTTCGTAAGGTCGCGCATGCGAGTGCCGCGACCGGCGGCAAGTAACACGGCCTTTGTGATCGTGTTACTCACAAGGCGGCGTGTTCAGCGTGCTCGGTCGGACAGTCGGGCGGATCGCAGCACTCGAATTGAATCGTGGTGTGTTCGATCCCGAAGCGCTCATGCAGCTCATGCGCGATTTCTTTGAGTAGGCGATCGTCGAGCTGAGCTTCGCGCTTCACCACATGCGCGGTGCAGGCTACCTCGGTCGTGCTCAAGCCCCAGATGTGCAGGTGATGAAGCGCGGCGACTTCGGGCAGACCCTCGAGATAAGTCTTAACTGCGCCGTAGTCGATGCCCGCAGGCACGGCGTCGAGCGAAAGATTAAGTGAGTCGCGAAACAATCCCCAGGTGCCAAACAAAATGATCGCAACAATGAGGAGGCTGCTGATCGGATCGATCAAGGTCCAACCCGTGCGGAGGATGATAAGACCGGCGATGACCACGCCGACAGAAACCGCGGCGTCCGCCGCCATGTGGAGGAAGGCGCCTCGAATATTAAGATCTCCGTGCCGCCCGCGGGCGAACATCCAAGCCGTCACGCCATTGATTGCGACCCCAAGCGCGGCCACCCAGATGATCGTTAGGCCAGCGACCGGTTCCGGATGAAGGATGCGCCGAACCGCTTCCCAGGAAATCGCGCCCACGCTAACGAGGAGGAGAAGCGCATTAAAAAGAGCGGCGAGGACCGAGGTCCGGCGTAGCCCATAGGTGTAGCGCTCGGTCGCGCGGCGACCCTGCAAATTCGAAGCTGCCCAGGCCATGAGCAGCCCGAGGACGTCGCCGAGGTTATGACCCGCGTCGGCGAGCAGAGTAAGGGAGTGACTGAAAAGACCGAACACGACCTCGGTGGCGATGAAGGCGCTGTTGAGGAAAATTCCGATCGCAAAAGCGCGACCGAAATCGACGGGATGATCGTGGGAATGACTCATTCGTTAGGCTAGCGGCGGTAACGTGCCACAGACCTTAGCTGCGCGCGCGTGGTGGATGATTTTTCTGAAATCGGCACGAACGCTTCAATCAGCACCGGAACGAAAGTCCCCTCACGAACCACTTTGATTTCGGGCGGCAAGACTGTTTATCACGGTCGATGACCCGGGGGAGACTTGGTGACGATTAACTTTGGGCCGCGCCGTCGCGCAACTCTGCCGAAAAAATTCAGGGCGCACAAAATCCCTTGCATAATCAAAACCAATGGAGCTATAAATTGAATCTCTTTCACCCTGTGCCTCACAGGAGCAACGGAGAAACGAATTATGAATCACAGGGTCTTTTTGGATCGGCGCGGCGTTTGGGCCTTTTGGCTTGGCTGCATGGCCGTCACCGCGGGCGTCTTGTTGCACATCCCGATGTTTTGGATGGGCCGCAACAACGGTTTCGTCCTTTACGGCATGCCGATGAGTTCAAGCATGATTTTTGGAATGTATCTCATCATCGCCGGCGTCGGCCTGGCTGCCTACGGTCTTCTTCCGAGCAAGGCTTCGGCAAATGCGCAAGCGAACTTGCGCGTCACTGTCGTCGCGCCAGAGGATGCGCCTCTTGGGCGCGCGCATTGGACCCTCATGATGGCGCTGGTCGTCGCGCTCATCATCGACGTGATGAAGCCGGCCAGTCTCGGTTTCACCGTGCCGGGCATGATCAGGGAATATCAAACGACGCGCGCGCATGTTTCTCTCGTTCCTTTTTTTGCGCTCATCGGCACCGCCACCGGGTCGATTTTGTGGGGAATTCTGGCCGATCTCTACGGGCGCAAAGCTGCCATTCTCCTTTCGGCTGTCGTCTTCATCGGCACCTCGATCTGCGGCGCCATGCCGTCGCTCAATTGGAACATCGGCATGTGTTTTCTCATGGGTTTCGGCGCCGGCGGAATGCTACCGGTGACTTACGCTCTCCTCGCCGAAACCATGCCTTCGAAACATCGTGGCTGGGCGCTGGTGCTGATCGGCGGTCTGGGCGCGGTCGGGGGATATTTTGCCGCGAGCGGATTCTCCGCGCTGCTCGTGCCGACGCTGAGCTGGCGCATCCTTTGGCTGCTGAATCTGCCCACCGGGTTGATTCTCCTCGCCATGGGCGGGCTCATTCCTGAGTCGGCCAAATTTCTTCTCGCGCGCGGGCGTAACGCGGAGGCCCATGCGGTCATGGCTCGTTTTGGCACCGTGAGTCACCGACTTGTGCTCCCGGAAGAAGAGACCCATGGAGGCGGACAGAGCCATCATACTCCGATGCTGGGAGTAACGGTCTGGACTCCCGAACTTATCGGCAAGACTGCCGCCCTAACGATCGCCGCGCTTTCCTGGGGCCTGATCAATTTCGGCCTGCTCCTGTGGATGCCTAACGACTTGGTGGCGAAAGGCTATTCCATGGGTGTCTCGAGCAAGCTCCTGGCCGAGTCCGCGCTGATTGCTTTTCCCACGGTGTTTCTCTGCACCTATTTCTATAGCCGGTGGAGTACGAAATGGGCGCTGGCGAGCATGATTACCATTAGCTTGCTGGGATTGATCTGGGTTCTCTTACTGGAGACTCGGATCGGCGGGAGTCCTGTCTTCCCCATCGCGCTTCTCATCATCGGCAGTAATGGAGTTATTGCCATTCTTCTGCCTTACGCGGCCGAGTGTTATCCGATGAAGATTCGCGGCCGGGCGACGGGGTTGGTCGCGGCCTGCACCAAGGGCGGGGGAGTGCTGGCCCAGATCCTAAGCATTACTGCCCTCGTGCCGACTTTGGGGCTGGCGGCCGCTATGATCATGGTGCCGGTGGTCATCGCTCTAATGCTCTTCCTGCGCTACGGGAGCGAAACGCGCGGATTGGATTTGCGGCATCTGGAGCACGCCAGCGTCCCGGCAAGTCGCACGGCCTGACAAGCTCGCGGAAGCGGAGTAGTTTTGCCTAACGACTAAAGGCGTTGCCCGTGCGCGGAGGCCTCGATTAATTTCTGCAGCCGTTTGCGCTTCGTCTCTTCCTGCTTCGCGCTCAGCAGCCACCAGACGATGGTCTTGCGATACGAAGGAGGCTGGGTTTGGAAGAAAGCCCAGGCGGTTTTGTTGCGCTGAAGCAAACTCAGGAAGGGCTCGTCCAGTTCGATCAGTCGCTGTTCGTAGGAATAAATGCCGGAACGATTCTCGCGCCGTGCCGCGAAAGCTTTTTCTCCCTCCGGTTGCATGCGACCTTCACTCGTTAGGGAAGTGGCCCGCCCGATGTTGACCGCGCTCCAGATGCTGCCGTTGCGGCGCGGCGTGAAGCGTATTTTGTAGCTCTCGCCGTCGATGCGCTTCCTTATGCCGTCGATCCAGCCAACGCAGAGAGCTTCGTCCACGGACTCCTGCCAGGTAACACTCGGCTGGCCGGAGCCTTTCTTATAGTAGCCAACCCACACCTCTTTTTCGCGGCCATGGTGTTTGCGAAACCAAGTCCTTAACTCGTTAGGCGTAGCGAAGAAGGAAGGAGCCACAACGGAAAGATGTGGCGGGCGGGACTTCCGGCAAGCGTGACGCGCGATTTTGGCGCAGGTGCAACCCTTTGCTCCAGGGAGTGCTTCTATGATTGACACTCTTGGCAGGGCGGGAGAGGTAACTTTATGGTTAAGCGCATTTTGAAATGGGTCGGCGGAATCTTTGCGGTGGGGTTCTTCGGCCTCGCGATCTTTCTCACTAATCTCATCTGGTTCCGGCCTTGGAGCCTGAATCTGTTCTACGACAAGATTTTTGCGGAGGTGCTTTTCTCGGAGCCTGAAGTGCTTTCCTCGTTAGGGCTGGTGGAGCAATTCGGTATCACCGCGCATAACGGGAAGCTAAGTGATGAGTCTCCTGCGCATCAGGAAAAACAGGCGGCGCGCTGGCGCAACGACTTGGAGCAACTGCACGAATATTCTCTGGACCGGCAAAACGCGTCGCAGCGACTTTCCACTCACGTCCTTGACTGGTTTTTGCAGCGGGTGGTGGAAGGTGAGCGCTTTCAGTTTCATAACTATCCGGTGAATCAACTCTTCGGAGTGCAAAATGATTTTCCTTCTTTCATGGCTAACACTCATCGGCTGCTCGCGGCGCGGGATTGCGATTACTACATCGATCGTTTGCATGCACTGCCGAAGAAGTTTGAGCAAACCCTGGAAGGCCTGCGTTTACGGGAAGGAAAAGGGATTCTACCGCCGCGTTTCGTGGTGGATGAAGTGCTGACAGAGATGCGCGCCTTTGTCGGGCAGCCGGTAGAGAAGAATCTCCTGGCTAGCTCCTTCAAAACACGGGCGGCGAAGATAGCAGGCCTTTCGCCCGCCCAACGCGATAGTTATCAAACCCGGGTAGATGGTGCGATCAAGGATAGTGTTTATCCAGCTTACCAGGGATTGATCGATTATTTTCAGGTGCTCTTGCCTAAGACGACGACGGATGATGGAGTCTGGAAGTTGCCGGATGGAGATGCCTATTACGCCTATGCCTTACGGCAGAACACAACGACGTCGATGCTGCCTAACGAAGTGCATGAGCTAGGTCTCTCCGAAGTAACGCGGATAGAAGGAGAGATGCGAACCTTACTCGATGCGAATGGGTTTGCGGGCCGTCCGATTGGCGAAGCAATGGCGGCCTTGGCGAAGGATCCGCGCTTCCTTTACCCTAACGACAATAAGGGGCGCGAGCAGGCTCTGACTGATTACAAGAAGCTGATCGATCAGGCCACCGAGCGTTGCCAACAGTTATTCCTCACTACTCCGAAGGCAAAATGTGAAGTGCATCGCGTACCGGAGTTTAAGGAAGCAACCGCCCCGGGCGCTTACTACGAAGGAGCCGCGCTCGATGGGACGCGGCCCGGAGTGTTCTATGCGAATCTTCGCGATATGAATGAAGTGCCGCAATGGGGTATGCCTACGCTGGCCTATCACGAAGGTGTGCCAGGACATCATTGGCAAATCTCGACTGCACAGGAGTTGAAAGGACTGCCGCAATTTCGCAAAGTCATTCCCTTCACGGCTTATCTGGAAGGTTGGGCGCTTTACTGTGAATGGCTCGCGAAGGAAGCGGGCTGGTATGCGGATAATCCTTTCGGTGACTTGGGACGTTTGCAGGCAGAGCTTTTCCGCGCGGTGCGATTAGTGGTGGATACGGGCATCCACGCGAAACATTGGCCGCGCGCGCAGGCTATCACTTATATGCACGATAAGACGGGCATGGGTGAGAAGGAAGTCACGGCAGAGATTGAGCGTTACATTGTCATGCCGGGACAGGCCTGTGCCTATAAAGTCGGCATGCTCAAATTCCAAGAGCTGCGCGCGCGGGCGCAGAAGGAGTTAGGGGCGAAGTTCGATCAACGGGAGTTTCACGACACAGTCCTGAAGAATGGCGCACTTCCATTGGAGATCTTGGAAGAGCAGGTCGATGCCTACATCAAAGCCAGGAAGGCGTCATAGGTTCTCTGAGGATCAGTGTTGTCATCCTGAGCCGGCGTAGCGCGGCGAAGGACCTCTCATGCGTCACGCGACGTTAGCTTCCGAAACCGCGCCGAGGGACGCTGGCGGAGTCCCTCGCTTCGCTCGGGATAACAAGCCCGGCTCGATCCCGATACAGGCTTCTGAAAAAGGTATGGAGTCCTTTACTCGTTAGGCTACGACTAGGCCGGCGTATCCGCGGTGCAGCGAACCCGCCGCGCCGCGTAGTAAGAACCTATCACGAGAATAGCGGCTAAGGCTTGCGCTAAGAGTGTCTCGTAAGTAGGGAAGATAGCGAACCATAGGCCGGCCCAATCCGGAGTGAGCTGAACGAGCCAAGGCACCTGAGTAGTAGAGATCCAGTGCGCGAGTTGCATCTCTTGCGCTTGTTCTCCTACCATGACGAGAAGGACGCCACCGAGAAGGATGCCCGTAGTGACAAGCATCTGACGGTAAGGCAACCGCTGTTGCAGGACGAAGGTAAGGAGAGCGACGAAGCCGGATAGGATAAGTCCCAGGAGAGTTCCCTTTAGCACCACGCCGCCGCCGAGACGCAGATAGTAAGTCTGTAAAAAGAGCACGACCTCGAAGCCTTCGCGGTAGAGCGAAGTAAACCCCAGCAGAATCAATCCCCAGACCAGACGTGTTTGCGCGCTCATCCCATCCGCCAGCAAACTCTTGCGCCGCCGATTATGGGCGCGAATCCACCCGCCCCAGTAAATTTTGTGAAAGAACCAGTTCATGATCACAAGCAGCACGATCACGGCGAGCAGGCCGGTGGCCGCCTGCAGGTTGAGCGCGGAAACGTTCTCGCCTAACGAATTCACAATCCGGATCGCGATCATCCAGGTGACTAACGTTGCGATGAAGGCGAGCCCCGCGCCCCACGCGACGGGGCGGCGGCAGGCGCGCTTCTCTCCCGTCATACTCGCGGTGATGGCGGCGAGAACGAGAATGCATTCGAGGCCTTCACGAAAAACGAGCACCGCAATGTCGAGCGCCGCGACGGTTGGGCTGGTATGGGCTGAGGTCGGATCGGGCGCGCCGCCGATGGCGATTCCTTGCCAAACCATCAGCGCGAGAACGGCGAGCGCGGCGAGAAGAACGAGCAACTTCACCGCAACTCCGAGGCGAGGAATGGGGCTTTCGCCCGTGGTCGCAGGCGCGATCTGCGGAGCTGCCGCGGAGGAAATCACGATACGAGCTTAGCACGCTCGCTTTCGTATCGCTGTCGGGCGGTTGCGTTTTTTTAGCGGTTAGTTGCACTTTCGCCCAGCGCGCATCCCGGCAAGCGCCTTGTGAATCGCGCGCGAGAGCGTAAAATCCCAGATGCATCCCGCGCGGGGATTTACGCTCATCGAGATTGCGATTTCGGTTTTCATTTTGCTCATCATCATGCTGCTCGCGATCCCGAGTGTGAGCGGCGTGCTCGCCGATCGCCGCCTCCAGCGTTCGCTCGCCGCCATGAACGATATGGTCCATCAAGGTCAGGAACGCGCTGTCCACGAGCGGCGGCCATACCTCATCGTTTGGCAAAAAAATTCCATCGTTCTGCGCGCGGAATCGGGTGACGTTTCGGCCGCGCCTGTGGCGCAGCTAGCGCGCGATAAGGCGCACGTCTTTCTGCTCCGTCTGCCGGCGGCTTTGGAAAAAGACCCGCTCGCGCAATGGATCTTCTGGCCTTCGGGAACTTGTGAGCCGGCCAACGTCCGCTTCCAAGGAGCCGATGGAAACTGGGAGGTTAACTATGCGCCACTGACGGCGCGGCCGGACATCGTTCGTTATGCGGCGAAATAGGAAGATCCTCGGTTTCGCACTTTACGAAGTGCTGCTCGGCCTCACGATTTTCGTCGTCGGCATTTTCGCGCTTGGCCGCGCGGTGGAAAATTGCCTGAACGCGAGCGAACTGAGCGAAGAGGAAAATCGTGTACGCCTTCTCCTGAGCAATCGCATGGCCGAGGTCCAGGCCACGCCACAAGTCCCCGATGCCTCGAAGGAAGACAAGATCGACACCGGTTACGGCATCGTTAGGCTGATCCAGTCATCCGAGCCGAAGGAGCTACAGAACGCCGACGACACCGTGGTCGGCGGCATCACCGCGGTGACCTTGCGGGCGGAGTGGACGCGCGGCGGCATTCGGCAAAATAAGCAGTTGGTCTTCTATGTTTACCGGGCTGGTTAGGCGGAAGACCCGCGCTTTTACACTGCTCGAAATCACGCTCGCGGTGGTGATTCTCGGGATGATGTCGACGGCGATTTATCGTTTTGTCGCGACCAATCTCACCGCCGTTCGGATCTCCACGGAGACGAACGCGGATGACGCGCGTTACACGGGTTTTGCCAGTTTGCTCACCGACCAACTGCAGGATCTTCCGCCCGGTCAGGGTGCTCTTGGCGGCGAGCCTTATAAGTTCAGCGGTATCTCACGCGATGAGATGAGCTGGACCTGCTCCGCCGGTCCGGGCCTCCTGACTCGTTATGCGGCGGGCGATTACACCGTCACACTGCGGCTCAAACCGATTCCGAAATCAAACTTGATGGAGCTCGGGGTGGCTCGTGTGCCGGCGGAGGACAACGACTCTGGCCCGGCGGATGCAAACAGAAATTGGGTGCCGCTGATTGATGGCGTACGCAGTGTGGAGATTCGTTATTTCGATCCGCGACTCAACGCCTGGGTGGATCGCTGGACCGATCGCGGCACCTTGCCGCATCTCGTGCGCGTAACATTGGAGCATGCCGGCGCGTCTGCTCCTTGGCAGGCTGTCATTCCTTTGCGGCGGACTCCTCTCTGAGAATATGAAACGCACTCTTCGCGACACGCGCTCCGGCGCTGCGCTCCTGCTCTCGCTCTGGGCGCTCTTTCTGCTTAGTGCATTGGTCATTAACTGGGCACTCGACATCGATTCGCGAATCACTTTGAGCGGAAGTGCCAGCCGCTCTCTCGAAGCGGAAGCGGCCGCCTGCTCCGGCGCGGAGATCGCGCTCGACCCGGAAGTAGAAGCGGGCGATTCCGTTCTCTCGGGTTCGTTAGGCAAGAATCAAACCTTCGACGCTCACATCACAGGCGAAGGCGGCCGTCTCAATCTCACTTGGATCGTGGCGGGGGAAAATCCGCAACGGATCGAGATTCTGCGCAAATTTTTGGAGGTAAAAGGAATCGATTTGAACGAGCGCGAAAGCATGATCGATTCGCTGCTCGATTACGTGGACCCCGACGACATCGTTAGGCTAAACGGCGCCGAGGCGAGCGATAATTACCAACCTAAAAACGCGCTCCTGCAACAGCTCGACGAACTTAAGAAAGTAAAGAATTGGGAAGCCTTCACCGCGCGCCCGGATTGGGACGCCGATCTCACGCTTTACAGCAGCGGGCCGGTCGATCTCGCCTGGGCTTCGCGCGATGTCCTTCTCTCGCTCCCGGGCATGAATGAAAATATCGTCGATCGTTTTTTGGAATTGCGCCGCGGTCCCGATGGAATCGACGGCACGCCGGACGATCCGGAGTTTGATTCGCTCGATCAGGTCCGAGTTGCGCTCGGATTCTCAGCAGAGCAGTTTGCGCAGCTTTCCGGCCTGGTGGATTTCAAAGATAAAATTGTGCGCGTCATCAGCGTCGGAAAATCGGGCGACGCCATGCGCACCGTGCAAATGATCGTGCGCAAAAGCGGCGCGCCGCAGATGATCCGTTGGAAGGAATTGTAATATCGAGCCCTCATCCCAATCTGTTTTCATCGCACCTTCCGGCACGGGCTGGAATGTCGCGCGTTCGCAGGACGGCAACGGCGCATGGGATGTACGCGCGGTCCGCGATCTGAACGAAGCGGCCGGACTACTCGTCGTCGGGGACGACATTGTGCTCGGATTGCCGATCGACGCCGTGCTCGCGCAACGGCTGCGCCTGCCGACGATCGATCCGACGGAATTTGGCGAGATGGTTCGTATCCAAGTGGAAAAAACCTTTCCCTATCCGCCCGAGGAAGTGACGAGCGATTTCGAGATCATTGAGCAAAGCGAAACTGACAGCATCGTTTCCGCGGTGGCGGTGCATAACGAAAGGTTGACCGAGTTGGCGGGGCCGCTGCTTAGCCGCGGACACATTCCTCGGCAGGTGACGATGTACGCCGCGCAACGAGCAGCGTCGCACGCAGCGGATGGCCGTGCGCTTTTCATTTATCCGGAAGGCGAAAAACTTGTTTCCGCGATCAGCGAGAACGGCAAGATCAGCCTGACCCGGACTCTGCAAACGCGCGAACCGGAGCAGTTGCAGCGCGAAATTCCGCAGCTCGCTTTGAGCGCGGAGTTGCAGGGCATCAACAGCTCTTTCCCGAGCGTGCTGCTCGATGAAAGTTGCCTTTCGCTTCGCGACACAATCGGGGGGATTTTCACTCAAACTCCCAGGCTGATCAGCGCCGAGGCGCCGCCCGCGCCGGTGCGGTTGAATCTCGTCCCGGAGGCATGGAAAGCGCAGCGCCTCGCACTCGTTAGGCAAGCGCAATGGCGGCAGCGGCTGCTCTGGGCTGGCGGCGCCTACGCCGCGATATTTTTGCTCTTCGCGCTCTATGTTTTAATCATTCATTTCGAGGTCGGACAAGTGAAGAAGGCGATTCAGCACGACGCGGCGCGGGTCGATTTCGTCAAGGCAACAGAGGCCGATTGGAAGGCCCTTGCGCCCGCCATCGA
Source organism: Chthoniobacterales bacterium (assembly GCA_013821455.1). GTDB lineage: Bacteria > Verrucomicrobiota > Verrucomicrobiia > Chthoniobacterales > UBA10450 > Palsa-1392. The sequence continues at coordinate 63,984 of JACDGS010000019.1, read as the reverse complement.
TCCTGATTTTTATCCCGTGGAAATGCTTCTGCATCTCTCTCAATCTTTGCCGAACAAGGAGGTGCAAATAACGGTTTACGATCAGACGGCGCGGAGCATCGCGGTGCAGGGGGAAGCGCCGAGTGCGGCGCTGGCCTACCAATTCGCCGAAAAGGTGAAAAAGAATCCCGACCTGCGCGCATTCGCTTTCGATCTCGGCCCGCCGCGAATTTTGCCTAACGGCCACGCCCAATTTCGTCTGGAGGGAAAACCGCGATGATTGCGGCCTGGTTCGCCCGCATGAATCAACGAGAGCGCATGCTCACTCTCGGCGTGAGTGGGGTCCTTTTTCTCCTGATCAATCTTGCGCTCTGGAGCGCCCTCCTCGGCATGAGCAAGGACCTGCGCCAGGACTGGGCCGCGAGAAGATCGGAGCGCAAAGAGCAAAAAGTTTATCTCGCTGAATATTCGACCTGGATGCATCGGTCGGACTGGCTGAAAAAGCACGAGGCTACCCTAACGAATCCGGCTGAGGCCTCGTCCCTGCTCACTCAAGTGCAACAGATCGCCGGTAAATATCAGGTCCAGATAGACAACCCGCAGATCGGTTCCGTAGAAAAAACGCCAACTCACCAAAGCGTCGCGGCCACGATCGAAACCAAGAGCAGTTGGGAGCCACTGGTCCATTTCCTTTACGACGTGCAACGGCCGGATGCTTTCATCGTTTTCGAAAGTGCGAACTTGATGATCGACAGCAGCGATCCGACGATAATGCGCGGACGTTTCAAGATCGCGAAATGGTTTAAGAGCGCCGGGGCAAAATGAAGACGACAACAAAATATCGCGTGCTGCTTTCTACCCTCGCGGGCGTAAGCCTAACGAGTGCGATCGCCGCCGACGATCTGCCGAAAGCGCCGCCGTTCTCCCATTACGAATCGATGCTGAAGCGTTCGCCCTTTGCCGTGGCGACAGCGGGCGCGCCGATTGTGGGTACGCCCGATTTTGCGAAGGAGCTTTATCTGGCGAATGCCGGACATTCCGAGAAAGGCGATTTCATTGCCATCGCTTCGACGACAAATCGAGACCTGAAGTTTTACCTAACGACTAAAGAACCTATCGATGGCTACTCGATCCTGAACATCCAATGGTCCGATCGGGTGGGGCAGACAAAAGTGACGATCGCAAAAGACGGCCAGATGGCGACGCTTGGCTTCAACGAAGCAGTGCTCGGGCAGCCCATACAAAACCCGGTTCCGCAAATAGTGCATCCGCAGCCGGGGATGCCTAACATTCCGGGCCGCCCGCAAACGAATTTGCCTATCCCGCCGCCGCGAGCGCAAACTGTCCCGGCGATTCCGACTCCTCCCGTGCACACGCGCTCCCCGATCCGCCGCAATGGCGGTCCCGCGAATAATTTTCAGCGACCCGAGCAGGCCCCACACGGCCCGCTCGGCGGCGATCCCAGTTCGTAAGCGCGCTTAATTTCCCCAATCGTCGTCCGGCGTATCCGGCTTTCGATCGGGACCCGCAGAGTAGAGATCGTAGCCGGTAGGATTCTTGCGGCCCGGGCTGACATAGACGTAGGGATTGTGCCAGGGATCGAGCGGCATCTGTGTGAACAATTGATACCAGCGCTGGGGCTGTGGATCGCTACTGGGTTGGGTCACAAGAGCCTGCAAACCCTGCTCGCTCGTCGGGAAAAAGCCGTTCATGCTTTCGTAAAGTTTTAATTGCGTGCCGATGCTTTGCACGTCCGCTCCGACCGTCGTGTGGCGCGCGATTTCGACGTTGCCGCTGAGCTTGTAGATCGCCGTGCCGAGAAGCAGCGCGATGATCGTGACCACAAGCATGATCTCGAGAAGGGTGAAGGCACTTTGATTTTTGCGCATAACGAAAAGCGAAACTTATTTTAACGGCAGCAACAGATAGTCCGATTTATCCCAAAGGTATTTCAACTGGATCTGCGCGGCGCGAATCGCCGAATTCGGCGTCCCGGCCGCGGCCATAATAACGACGTGGTTCGTCCCGGCTTTCAACGCCGACCCCGGCACCATGATCTGCGCGCGCAGCCAGCCGGTATATTGAAATTTCATATCGTCGAGCAGCGAACGCGAAATACCGCGGTAGCCGGGATCGGCCAGATCGGGTAACACGAGTGAGACCACACCCAGGTCGGTGCCGTTCACGTAAATCTCTGGCGCGAGATCGATCTCCGGGCTGGCCAGCTCGAAGGAAAGCATCGCCACCAGCGGTCGCGTCTCGAGATCGAATTGGAAGGTGCCGCTTTTCAACACGCTCGGGCCTAACGGAATGGTTCCCTCGGCCAGCGGCGCGGTGACGGTGCCGTAGAGTTGTGCGTCCTCCGCGCGAGGGCGCAGCGGCGCCGCGGCAGCGAAAGGCTGCGGCATCAACTCTTCGTGCTCGGCGTGAATCGGATGCATCACCGTCGTCGTCTTCATCCAATCAAGATAGGCGCCACGAATCGTGCGGCCATCGCCCGGCACCTCCAGGTCGATCGCGCTCACGCCGATCATCGGAATAATCGTAGTCGTCGAAGTCGGCAGCCCGCTGCCCTCGCCTAACGAACCCGAGCGGAGAACTTGGGAACCGGACTCGTCCCAGGCGATCAGCTCCGGTCGCTGTTTTGCATCGTCGTCGAAAAAAAGACGGAAGAGAAGGATCTGGCAGTCATCGTTAGGCCGGAGAACGCGGATGCGAAAAGTGCTTTTCGGACGCGCTTCCGAATTCGCCTTCGTCGTGCCGAAAGAAACCGATTCGACCCACGAGGGCGCGGCTTGCGCGGTCGAGTGCGCAGGATCGATCTGGCGCAAATCGATCCAGGCGCTGTCGGGCGCCGCAACCGCGGAGGGATCGGGCTTCAACCAGTCGTTGTCCTTCTCGGAAAGCGCCTGCTGCGCGCGCGCACCAGGAGCGAGAACCGCGAGAAGAGCAAAGGCGGCGACGCGGAGAAACATGCGGCACCGAGGGTAAATTAATGCGGCCGGAACTGCAAACTATGGGTCATCTCGAAGACCGCCGAGAGAATGCTGTAAACCACAAACCCGACGATGATCGCGATGAAGACGATGATCACCGGCGGGATCAAGGCCGAGATGATCTGCACCGTGCGGTCGAGTTCTCGCTCATAAACGTCGGCGATCGTTTGCATGGTTCGCGCGAAATGTCCGGTCTGTTCTCCGACCGCCATCATGTCTGTGAAAAGTTCCGGAAATAATTTTTCCGCGGCCAGCGCGCTCGAGAGATTGGCTCCGTCGATGACCGCGCGCCGCACGTCGCGCAACTTTGATTCGAGATATTTATTCGCGGCGATTTCCGTCACGAGATCGAGCGCTTTGAGCAACGGAATGCCGTTCTCCATCAGCGTGCCTAACGTTCGCGAAAATTGCGCGTAGTACTGGTGCCGCTTGATCCCGCCATAGCCGGGGATGCGGAGACGAAAATGATCCCAGTTGAGCCGCCCTTCGTCGCTCCGCACGAAAGCGCGGAAGCCAACGGAGCCCGCCACGACGAGGAGAACGAAAAGCCACCAGTAACCCACGATGAGGTGATTCGTTTCCAGAAGGATTCGCGTCGGGAGCGGGAGGACACCGCCGGTTTGCGACATAAAACCGGTCAACTGCGGCACCATGAAGGTAATGAAAATGATGATCAGCGCCGAACCCGCGAAGGCGAGAAACGCCGGATAAATCAGCGCCTGCTGCACGCGGTCGCGCAGATTTTTTTCCTGCATCAAATGCCCGACCACCCGCGTGAGAATTTCCGGCAGCGCACCGCTCGCTTCGCCCGCGCCCACCATGTTTACGTAAAGCGGCGAGAAGACGCGCGGGAAATCGCGCAGCGCCTGCGAAAAACTGCGGCCATCGATCAGCGCCTGGTGCAGCGTATGCGTCATCTGCTGCACCCGCGGTTGTTTCAACCGCTTCTCGAGCACGCCGAGACTTTCATCGAGCGTCATCCCGGCTTGCAGCAGGTGGCCAAGCTGCTCGGTAAAAACGAGAAGCTGGCTATGCGGAATTTTTAGATTTTTTGAGAGCGGGCCCGGAGCGGCTTTCGCGGACGAGGGTGACTTGCCCACCACGACTTCCGGTGTCGCCGCCACCGCTACGATGCGAATCGGAATGCACTGCAGTTGCTCAATCTGCCGAATCGCGACGGAACGATCCGCCACATTCAAAACGCCTTCGACGAGGCCGCCCTGGGCGTTACGTGCGCGATAAGAAAATTGCGGCATCGGTGATGATGCGAAGCGTAACGCCAACGCCCGAACGCGTCCAGTTATGGGCCGCCGCCTTAGGAGTCGAGAAAGTCGCCTAACGAGATGGCGATGTGAGGAAACTCGCGCAGAACTTGCTGATCGGCGGTGACCAGGCGCACGCCGCGTTCGCGGGCGATAGCGACAAATTCGCAATCGTAGGCCGTGCAGGCAGATTGCGTGACCAACTCAAAAACATCCTGCGCAGGCGCGACGTATTCGTGTTGGGCGAGCGAGGTCTCCGCTCGCCCATAAAGTTCGACAGCAGTCGCGGCGGTGAGCGACCGGCGACGAATGTAACCCACCATTGCGTTGCGAAATTCCCACCGCCAGAGCAACGCACTGGACCATTCCGGATCGCGCCGCAGCAAGGCTTCGGCTAAGGCTGTCTCTTTCGCAGGTATCCAACGCAAACAAATGATGTTTGTGTCGACGACGATCATCGACGACCGGCGATCTTGAAGGCTTGAATTTCTTTGAGACTCGTTACCCCTCTGAACTTGCGGCGCATCTCACGCGCTTCCGCGAGCTGACGTTCGATATCGAGTGCCAGGGGTTTTGCCGTGGAGGCTTGCAAGGTCGCGATAACTTCTTTGTTCAAACTGCGGTGATGTTGCTTTGCCTGGTTTTTTAAAGTGCGATGCAAATCCTGCGGCACATTCTTCAACGTCAGATTTGGCATAGAGACACCATAATGACACCATTTCGACAGTCAATGCGATGAATGACCAACTCGTTAGGCCGGAAGTGGTTGGTCTTAGGCAAGGGCGATCCGTTGCGATTTCCCACTACGGCAGTGAGACCGGCGAGCCGATCTTCTTCTGCCACGGCTGGCCCAGTTCACGCACGATGGGAGAGCTGACTGATGCTGCGGCGCGGGAATTGAATCTGCACATCATCTCGCCGGACCGTCCCGGGATTCGCGATTCCTCGTTTCACGCTGAACGAACACTGCTCGACTGGCCGCCGCTGCTGGTTGAGGTCGCGGATCGTTTGAAGATCGGACAGTTCAAAATCATGGGGATCTCCGGCGGTGCGCCTTACACCCTCGCGGCTGCCTACGCGCTGCCCGAGCGCGTGCGCGCGGTCGCAGTCGTGAGCGGGGCGCCGCCGCTCGCGGAAATCACGGATCGCGGCGGCTTGCTGCGGCTTTATCGCTGGCTGCTTTTCTTCTATCCAGGGCATCGTGGATTTCTGCGTTTCTCATTTCACGCCGCGCGGCCGTTTCTGTCGCTCAAGCTGCCGATTCGGTTTCGGCCGATGTTGCTCAAGTTGCTCCAGCCATGCGATGCGGCGGTGATGCGCGACATCGCGGCTTTCGAAGCTTGTTTCGAAAGCCAGCGCCAAGCCTGGCGCGCGTCGGCCGATGGGCTGATGACCGATGCGGAAATCTACGCGCGGCCCTGGGGTTTTCCGGTGGAGGAAATCGCAGTGCCGGTGCGGCTCTGGCACGGTCGGAAGGATCGCAGCTTTCATTGGGAACTGGCACGCGCACTCGGCACGCGCATCCCGAATTGCACGACGCACTTGGTCGAAAACGAAGGGCACTATTCGCTCCCGATTCGTCACATGCGCGACATCCTGGCCGATCTCAAATCCGCCTAACGAATCCGCCGATCTTGCCTAACGAGTTCGGTTTTATTTGGTCGCGGGCCTGAAACTCGCTCCATTGTTCGCCGTGGAAGATTTTACAGGCAGCGCCGTGGTGGACCAGCCGATCCGGCGGACATCCAATCTTGGTCCGGAATTTGAAGAGCGCGTTCATCAGTTGGTGGCGGATTGGGGCGCGCCGAAATCGCCCGAGCTGATCGAAGAGTTGATCGCGACCGCGCTCAAGATGGCGCGCGACGGCATGGGCACCGGCGACCTTAAATTAATGAACCGTTCGCTGAAAGAATTGCGCTACGCGGCGAAAGTTTTCGCGCCTTATCGCGGCGTGCGGAAGGTGGTTGTTTTCGGCTCCGCGCGCACCGCGCCTAACGACCCGGACGCGTTGCTGGCCGAGGAGTTTGGCCGTCAAATGGTGGCGCACGATTACATGGTCATCACCGGCGGGGGCGACGGCATCATGGGTGCCGCTCAGCGCGGTGCGGGTCGGGAGCACAGCTTCGGTCTCAACATCAGGCTGCCATTCGAGCAGCGCGCGAACGAGGTGATCCAAGGCGATCCAAAACTGATCAACTTCAATTATTTTTTTACCCGCAAACTAAACTTCGTGAAGGAAACGCACGCCTACGCGCTTTTCCCCGGCGGTTTCGGGACGATGGACGAAGGCTTCGAAGCCCTCACCCTTATGCAGACGGGCAAGGCGTTGATTATTCCGATCGTGTTGATCGATCGGGCCGACGGCGATTATTGGGAAACCTGGATGAGGTTCCTCACCGAGCATTTGCTCAAACAAGGCCTCGTTTCGCCGGAGGATTTTAATTTCATCAAAATCGCGCACACGGTCGAGGACGCGGTGACGGAGATCACGCGCTTCTACCGAAACTATCAGTCGTCGCGCTGGGTCGGCTCGCAGCTGGTTTTCCGGATGAAGAATTGCCTAACGAATCAAGCGCTGGCCGGGCTGAACAAAGAGTTCGCCGATTTGCTCCGCAGCGGCGAGATCGAGCAGGGCGGCCCTTTGCCCCAGGAAAAAAACGAACCCTCCATCGCGCATTTGCCGCGCCTGGTTTTCACACCTCACCGCTATGCCTTCGGCCGTTACCGGCTCCTGATCGACGCGATTAATCTCGCGGAAATTGAGTGAGCGCCTAACGAGATCTGTCATCCCGAGCGGAGCGCAGCGGAGTCGAGGGATCCCGCGGAACCTATGGGAAGTGGGGAATCGCGAGGTCCCTCGGCATTGACCTGGAACTTCACTCGTTTTCGGAAGCTCGCGTCGGTCAGCGCGTCACGGGATCCTTCGACTCCGCTGCGCTTTGCTCAGGATGACGGAAGCTCGGCGGCCTGCGGATCGCGTTTCTCCAAAATGTAATCGTGAATCGAATTCACGTTCTGCAGAGCCTTGCTCGCGACTTCGGAGTTGGGCACGCCAACGCCGAAAGTCTTCTCCATGCTCACCACCAGTTCGAGCGCGTCGATGGAATCGAGGCCGAGCCCGCCAGGTCCGAATAACGGTTGATCGTCGCCGATTTGGTCGGCTGGCATCTGCAGCATGAGGCTTTGCACCATCATTTCTTTAATGCGCATGCGGAGATCGTCTTCGTTAGGCATGAAGGAATTTTTTTGAGACGGTATGCTTAGACGACAACGCGCTTGCTGTCATCGAGCAAAATCGCGAACTGCAAACCGCGCCGGTCCAGGTCCGGCCTCAAAGCGGATGTGTCAGACTTCGCGCGAAGTGGCCACGTCGACCTCGGGCGTCGCGACGCGAGGCGCAGGCGGAACTTCGCGCGCGGTGGGCGCATCGGGAATCCGGGCCACACTCGCTTCCGCCGGCCGCACCTCAGGTCCCGGGGAAGTCTTGCCGGCACTGTGCAGCTCGTCCGTGAAATCGTCCTTTGCTTTCTGGAATTCCTTCACAGCCTGGCCCATTCCTTTGGCCAACTCGGGCAATTTTTTGGCTCCGAAGAGGACGAGGATGATCAAGAGAATGATGATCAAATCCGGGCCGCCTAGGTTTGATAGCAAGGCGAGAACGCTCATACGGCCATCATCCGACAATCTCAGGGGGTTGCAAGGCATTTCCCGCCTTGCGCGGAGAGAGGGGCGATCACTCGCCCCCGATTTTCCTAGACGTCGTAATACATCTGGAACTCGTACGGATGCGGCCGGAGGCGCAAGGCATCGTAGTCTTTCTGCTTCAACTCGATCCAGTTTTCGATGAAATCGCTGTTGAAGACATCGCCGCGGAGAAGGAATTCGTGATCTGCCTTCAGGGCCGCGAGCGCCCCGCCTAACGAGTCCGGGACGCTGGGAACCTGGGCCAGTTCTTCGGGCGGCAACTCGTAAAGATTTTTGTCGAGCGGATCGCCCGGATCGATCCGGTTTTGGACGCCATCGAGTCCGGCGAGCAGGAGGGCGGAAAACGCAACGTAAGGATTCGCTGCCGGATCGGGCGTACGGAACTCGATGCGCTTCGATTTCGGGCTCGCCGAGTAGGTTGGAATCCGGATAGCGGCGGAACGATTGCGCGCGGAATAGGCAAGATTTACCGGTGCTTCGAAACCCGGAACAAGACGTTTGAAGCTGTTGGTCGTCGGATTCGTGATCGCGGTGAGTGCCGGCGCGTGCTTCAAAATTCCGCCGATGAAAAACAGCGCCATGTCGCTAAGACCGGCGTAGCCGTTACCGGCGAAGAGCGGTTTGTCTTCTTTCCAGAGCGAGATGTGCGTGTGCATGCCCGAGCCGTTGTCGCCGAAGAGCGGTTTCGGCATGAACGTCACCGTCTTGTTGTGTCGCCGCGCGACGTTGCGGACGATGTATTTATAGTACTGCATCCAGTCGCCCATGATCTTCAGCGGCGCGAAACGGATATCGATTTCTGCCTGGCCGGCCGTGGCGACTTCGTGATGTTGGCGCTCGATCGGGATGCCGGCTTTTTCCAATTCGAGGCACATTTCATTGCGCAAATCCTGCAGCTGATCCGCGGGCGCGACGGGGAAGTAGCCTTCCTTCGGGCGGATTTTGTAGCCAAGATTTGGGAACTCTTCGCGCCCGCTATTCCAATGCGCCTCCGAGCTATCTACTGAATACGAAGCGGCGTTGCCCGCGCAGTTGAAACGCACGTCGTCAAAAATAAAAAACTCCGCTTCCGGACCGAAAAACGCCGTGTCCGCAATGCCGGTGCTTTGCAAATAAGCCTCCGCCTTTTCCGCGACGCCGCGCGGATCGCGGTTGTAAGGCTCGCGCGTGATCGGCTCCACGATGGTGCAGATGAGACTCAGGGTCGGCTCAGCGTTAAAGACGTCGACCCACGCCGTCCCCGGATCAGGAATGACGAGCATGTCGGAAGCATTGATCGCCTTCCAACCGCGAATGCTCGAGCCGTCAAAGCCGAGCCCTTCCGTGAAAATATCCTCGCTGTATTCCGTCAGCGTGGTCGTGAAATGTTGCCACGCGCCCGGAAGATCGGTGAACTTAAAGTCCACGAGTTTTATCTCGTGATCCTTGATCATCTTGCTGACATCGGATGGAGTTTTTTTCTTGTTAGGCATAGTGGAATAAGTTGTTAGGCGGGCCGGAAAGCGAAAGCCCGAACGACCTCGATATTTAGGTCATTCGGGCTCGGTCGTTTGTTAAAACTTGGTAAAACGTTAGACCGCTTTTTCGCCCACTTCCTCGGTGCGAATCCGAACCGCGTGCTCGACGGGAATTACGAAAACCTTGCCATCGCCGATCTTGCCCGTCTTGGCGGCGCTTACGACCACGCTCACCGCCTTATCCACCATGTCGTCAGCGAGCACGACTTCCACTTTCACCTTCGGCAGGAAATCGACCGTGTATTCGCTCCCGCGATAAATTTCGGTGTGGCCTTTCTGACGTCCGAAGCCTTTCACCTCGGTCACTGTCATCCCTTCAATGCCGAGTTCGGCCAGCGCCTCTTTTACTTCCTCGAGTTTAAAAGGCTTGATGATCGCTTCGAGTTTTTTCATGAGGATTTTAAGGTCGTGACAGTCGATCGGTTTTCAATCGGCTTCGTCGTAGAAAATCAGAGAACGCGGGTGCAGCGCAAGCGCCGAATTTCTTTTCGCGTTGGGGAAGATGTTGGTGCGATAGGTTGCGAAGGCTGAAATTCGGACCGCGCCTAACGAATAGACTTCGCGCCGCTCGCGCGAGATCGTTAGGGCTCGCCGATCACTGGTTGGGCGACATTGACCGCGCGCTGCCGCACGGCTCGCGTGAGCACTTGTTTCCCGGAGGGCACCTCCTCGCGCGCCATTCCGCGATAGCGCAGCGGCTGAAAACCTAACGAGAGGATAGTCTGCAGCGGCGACTGTTTTAGCGCGGGCTTCCACTCGGGAATGCCGCCGGTCTCGTAGTAATAAATCCATGAATGATCTGGCCGTGCCCAGCCGGCGAAGAGTATGACGTGCCGATGCGGAATGTTGAGCAGATCGCCGGGACGCAAATCGTCCGTCCGCGCCAGCGGATCGCAAAGCGCGGGTAATTGCGACGAGTCGTGCACCTCCGGGAGCTTCAGGCAGCGCGAGACAAATCCCGAGCAATCGACTCCGGCCGCCTGCACACTGACCGCGCGATTGTCGGCCGCGCGTTTCGCGGGACTCGAAACGTCACCCGCGGCGCGCCCCTCTGCGATCGCGCGGTCGAAAGTCGCGGGGTCGTCGAAGCCGCCCCACTTATAGGGAATGCCTTCGTTCACTTCACCTGGAATCCACCAGCCATTCCTGCCGTGCTCCGGATGGTAACCGGCATCCGGTGTGTCAACTTTCACCCCGGCCGCATCGGCGCCGTGGAGAATATTGCGCGCGAAGGGTTGCCATGGGTGGCGCGAGTACAGTTCCGCCAGAGCGAGTGCGTCTGCCGGAGTCACCTGCGACGGCGCTGCTGGGTCGCCTGGGACGAGTGGCGCCGATGGCGGCGAGTGCTCCGGCGCGGCGCAAGCGCCAAGCACAAGAATGGCGCCTAACGAAATCAATCGGGGGCAACCGCGAGCACGCTGATTGCTTAAGGAGGAGGCTTGCCGCACGGAAATTTGATTCTCATAGTGCCATTCCAAGCGGCGAGTTGAAAGTTTGATTCTCGCGCGTTCCCTTGTATGCAAATTTTCCCTCGCTCCCGATTTTTTAATCTCGTTAGGCTGAGTCTGGCGTTGCCGTTGGCCGTCTCCCTCGCGGCGCGCGACGCGACGTCTCCGCTTGTGAAATCCCGCACCGCGCTCGTCATCGGTAATGCGCGTTACGAATCCTCCGCGGGCAGGCTTCGCAACACAGACAACGACGCCAAAGCAGTCGCCTCGGCCCTGCGCGGGCTCGGCTTTTCCGTGACCGAAAAACACAACGTCACGCGCGAGCAGCTCCTGCGTTTGGTGGACGATTTTCGCAAGACGCTCCCCGCCGCCGAGATCGCGGTTTTTTATTATGCGGGCCACGGCATTGCGGTGGATGGCGCGAATTATCTCGTCCCGCTCAAGTCCGGTTTTAATGCGGAAGGCGTCGAGCAGACTACGTTGCGCATGCTGGCGGAGACGCGCCTCTTTAACGCCGAGCAAGCCGTCGCCGACATGAGCGCCGGCGGCGCGCGCTGCAACATCGTTATTCTCGATGCTTGCCGAAATACGCCGCTTGCTCGCAGCGGGCAGAGCCGCAGTCTCACTGGTCATGCAGGCCTCGTGGAAATGACGCCGCCCACCGGTTCGCTCATCGCGTTTTCCACCGACGCCGGGCGCACCGCCTTCGACGGCGACGGCGTGAACGGTCTCTACACCGAAGAACTTCTGCGCTACCTGCGCCAGCCCGGCCTAACGATCGAGCAGGTCTTCAAACGCACGCGCGCCGCCGTCATTGCCCGATCGGAAGGTGGACAAGTTCCCGCGGAATATTCGCGTCTCATCGGCGACGACATTTATCTCGCCGGAAAGCCAATCGCCGATGCTTCTCCATCCCGCGAATCCCCTGTGCAGATTCCCGCCGACAAACCGTCGGCTCCGTCTTCAATCCGGCCCGACCCAGCGGCCCTCACGAAACTCGCGAAAGCCGGCCAGGCGGCAGAATGTTTGCAAGGACTGGAAATTCTGGCGCGTTCGCACACTTCGAGCGACCAAATCGTCCTGCCGCTCGAAGCTTTGCTCGAGCGCGTGAAGGACGATCTCAAAGATGCGGCCGGTCCTTCGACGCGAGTGCTGGCCGCGTCGGACACCTGCGCGGGCGTGCTGCGCCTCCTGCCGGCTTGCCTGCCTAACGACGACCCGCTCGCTGCGCCGCTCGCGGCCAAAGCGCACAATCGCCGCGGCGACGCGCTCTTATTGTTAGGCAAACCGGACGAGGCGATCAAAGAATACGACCAGGCTCTTCCGCTCGCGCCTAACGACGCTTACATTCTCTACAACCGCGGCCGCGCCTACCTCGCCTCCGGCAAAATAGATGAGGCCAGAACCGATTTCACCACCGCGGCAAGCGACCGTTTCGATCAACCGAAAGCAAAGAAACTTGCCTTGCAGGAGTTGGCTGGAATCCATTGAGAAAAATCGTTCTCCGGAAAAAAAAGTGACAGGCTGCGAGACTGCTGATTAACTAACGGTATGCCAGCGAAAACACTTCGGGTCATTCAATACCCCAAATTCACCGGCAATTTTACCCGGAAAGAAATCGAGCGCGCTGTTCGCACTGTGACGCAGTATTCTCCGGGCGAGTTGGCGCAGCAGCGGCGGTCCGCTTCCGCAAAATCAACCTCCCACAACGGGGCGCACGCCACTCGTTAGGCGGTCGTCTCCGATGCCCGGCGAATACGAGCTGAGCGTCTTCATTAACTGCCCGTTCGATCGCGCTTACCGTAAGCTCTTTCACGCCGTCGTCTTCACTGTGCACGACTGCGGCTACATCGCGCGCAGTGCGTTGGAAATTAGCGATACCAGCCAGGTCAGGATCGACAAGATCCTGCGCGTCATTTCCGAGTGTGGCATCGGCCTGCATGACATCTCGCGGACGGAACTCGACCCCAAATCGCGGCTGCCTCGCTTCAACATGCCGTTGGAGCTAGGCATGTTCCTCGGCGCGAAGGCCTATGGCACGCGCAGGCAAAAACGAAAGCTTTGTCTGGTGCTCGATCGCTCGCCCCACCGTTATCAGCGCTTTTGTTCCGATATTGCGGGACAGGACATCAGCGTGCACGGGCGCAACGTCGCTCGCGCGATCGGCGCGGTGCGCGATTTCCTGCGCAGTGCGGCGCCGGCCCGAGTAATCATCCTGGGGGGTGCCAAAATCCATCAACGCTATCAGCGTTTCGCGCAGGAATTGCCTGCGATGGCACGAGAACTGGGTCAAACGAAAGAGAATCTCACCTTCCGTGATTACACTTGGTTTGTCTCGGTTTGGCTCAAGGAACACGCCGTCCCAAAAGCCTAACGAGTGCTCTTTTCGCGTCTTGCACCGCGCCGATTTCTTGCCGCCTCGGAGCGCAAGTTTATAGTGGCCTCGCATGCCCGCCGACGAGTTCGTTCACCTCCATCTCCACACCGAATATTCGCTCCTCGACGGCGCGGTGCGGATGAAGGCGCTGATGGAAAAAGCCGCCGAAATGAAGATGCCGGCGGTCGCGATCACCGACCACGGAAATCTCCACGGCGCGATCGAATTTTATCAGGCGGCGACGAGCGCGGGCATCAAACCGATTATTGGTGTCGAGGCTTACATGGCGCCCGGTTCGATCAAGGATCGGCCGAGCTCGATGCGCGATGCGGCTTACCATTTCACCCTCCTCGCGCGCGACGAAGCCGGTTACAAAAATCTCGTTAGGCTAATCTCGACCGCGCATCTCGAAGGAATGCATTACAAGCCGCGAATCGATCGCGAACTGCTCGCGAAACATTCGGAAGGGCTCATCGGCATGAGCGGTTGCCTGAAGGGCGAGATCAACATGGCCATCCAGGCCGATCAACTCGTTAGGGCCCGCGAGACCGCGGCGACTTTTCGCGACATTCTCGGCCCGGAAAATTTCTTCCTCGAGCTGCACGATCACGGCATGGAGGAGCAGAAAAAATGTAACCGCGTCCTGCCCGCGATCGCGAAGGAATTCGGTCTCGGTCTGGTCGCGGCGAACGACGTTCATTTTCTCGAACGCGCGCATCACGCGGCGCACGATGTCATGCTTTGCATCGGCACCGGCAAACTCATTTCCGATGAGAAGCGGATGCATTACAAGCCGGAGCTTTACTTCAAAGGCCTCGACGAAATGCGCGCGCTCTTCGGCGATCATCCGGAGAGCCTAACGAACACAGTCGCGATCGCGGAGCGCTGCAACCTGAAGCTCGATTTCGGGACCCTGAAATTTCCCGAGTACGAGCCGCCGCCGGGAAAAACGCGGACCGAATATCTGCACGAGCTTTGCGAGGCGGGCTTGCGCAAACGTTACGGCGATCGCGCGCCTAACGACGTCGAGCTGCGCGCCCGCCTAACGAAAGAACTCGCGGTCATCGAGACGACCGGCTTCGTCAGTTATTTTCTGATCGTTTGGGATTTCATCCATTTCGCGAAACAGCGCGGGATTCCAGTTGGGCCTGGTCGCGGCTCGGCCGCGGGTTCGCTCATCGCCTATGTCTTGGAAATCACCGACATCGATCCGCTGCAATTCGGTTTGCTCTTCGAACGTTTCCTCAATCCCGAACGCGTTTCGCCGCCGGATATCGATGTCGATTTTTGCGAAGCGCGCCGCGGCGAAGTGCTCGCTTACGTCCGCCGCAAGTATGGCGAACGCCGCGTTTCGCAGATCATCACTTTCGGAAAACTGAAAGCGAAAAGTGTGGTGCGCGATGTCGGCCGCGTCATGGGCTTGAGTTACGGCGACGCCGATCGGATCGCGAAGATGATCCCTAACGAACTCGGAATCACGCTCGCCTCCGCCGCGGAAAAAACCGCCGATCTGAAACGGGCGATCGCGACCGAGCCGGCGACAAAACAGCTCTGGGAATTTGCGGGCCACCTCGAAGGCCTCTCGCGCAATGCGGGCGTGCACGCCGCCGGCGTCGTGATCAGCGATCGCGATCTTTCTGAATACGTCCCGCTCTGCCGCGACTCCAAAGGCAACGAAGTCGTCACGCAGTATGCGATGGGGCCGCTGACCGATCTCGGTTTGCTGAAGATGGACTTCCTCGGCCTGAAAACGCTCACCGTGATCGAGGACACGTTGAAGTTGATCCATCAACGCGAGCCGGATTTTTCGCTGAAGAAAATCCCGCTGGATGACGCGGCGAGTTTTTCTCTTTTTAATCGCGGCGAAACCATCGGCCTCTTCCAAATGGAATCGGGCGGAATGACCAACGTCTCGAAACAACTCAACGTCGAAAAGCTCGACGACATCATCGCGTTGATCGCGCTTTATCGGCCCGGCCCGATGGACCTGATTCCCGAATTCATCGCCGCGAAAAGAAGCGGCAAGGTGAAATACGCGCACCCGCTCCTGGAAGAGATCGCGGCCGAAACCTACGGCGTCCTCATCTATCAGGAGCAGGTCATGGCGGCGGCAAACAAACTCGCCGGTTATTCGTTAGGCCAGTCCGATTTGCTTCGCCGGGCCATGGGGAAAAAGGACAAGGCGAAGATGGCGAAGGAGCGCGACACCTTTATCGCCGGCTGCGCCACGACGAATAAAATTCCAGCGAAAAAAGCGAACGAGATTTTCGATTTGCTGGAGAAATTTGCCGGCTACGGCTTCAATAAAAGTCACAGCGCGGCCTATGGCGTGATCAGTTATCAGACGGCGTATTTGAAGGCGAATTATCCGGTCGAGTTCATGGCCGGATTGCTCAGCAACGAAATCAATAACACGGATAAAATTTCGATCTTTGTCGGCGAGTGTAAGCGAATGGGTATTACGATTCTGCCGCCGGATATGAATCGGAGCGGGCTAAAGTTTACCCCGGAAAGTTGTCATCCCGAGCGGAGTGAAGCGGAGCGCAACGAAGGCGAGGGATCCCGTGGTGGGACCGGGAAGCTCCGCGGCGAGAACTTCAAGGCAGTTCCACGGGATCCCTCGACTTCGCCTAACGGCTCCGCTCGGGATGACGGCGTGGCGAGGGATTCTCGCGATTCCATTCGCTTTGGTTTGGCCGCGATCAAGAACGTCGGCGAAGGCGCGATGGCTTCCGCTATCGCGGAGCGCGAGCGCGGCGGCGACTTCACTTCGCTGGAAGATTTTTGTAGCCGGGTCGATTCGCGCATCGCCAACCGCAAAATCATCGAGAGCCTGATCAAAGCCGGCGCCTTCGATTTTCTCGAGCGCGATCGCGCGGAGCTTTTCGCCTGCAGCGAAGAAACGCTCGCTTCGGCCGCTTCTTCGCATCGCGATCGCGCCGCGGGACAGGTCTCGCTTTTTGGCGACCTGCCGCCTCCCGCCATTGTTCGGCGCGCGCACGAGTTTGTGAAATGGACGGAGCGCGAGAAGATGTCGTTCGAAAAGGAGCTGCTCGGCTTTTACGTGACCGGTCATCCGCTCGACGCCTATGCGCCGCTTTTCGCGAGCGGGAAATATCAAACGATCGCGTCGTTAGGCGAGCTGAGCGACCGCGCCAGCTTCCGCGTCGCGGGCGCGATCGCGCAAGTAGAGCGGAAGTTTACCAAGAAAGAGGGCAAGCCTTTCGCGGTCGTCGTTCTGGAAGATTTGACCGGCACTTTGGAGGTCGTGCTGTGGAACGAAACCTATGCGCCCGTCGCGAGCGCGCTCGAGCCGGGGACGGTGCTCGCGTTGCGCGGCACGATCGATAAACGGGACGAGGCCGTGCGCGCGACAGCAAAAAAGGCTCGCGTGCTCACGCCCGAAAACATTAAACAATTTCTCACGCCTAACGAGTCTGACCGCGTGCCGGAAGAGGTCGTGCACGGCGAGAGAGAGCTGGTGGATGCGCCTAACGAATTCAGGAACGGCCTCGGCCATGCGCCCGTGACCCTGCGTTTTGCGGCGGGCGCCGCGGCGGCCGAGTTGCGCGCCGTGCGCGAAATCCTCGCCGCCTCGCCGGGTGCGCAGCCGGTGAGGTTGATGCTGACGGTGCAAAATGGCGAGACGGTCCGGATTGACGTGGGCGCGCCGCTCCGCGTCGCGCTGACGCCGGCGCTCGAGCTCCAGCTCGCCCGGTGGCTCCGTTCCGCCTAACGAGTAAAGGTCTGCCCGCTGCCGTTTGCCGCCCCGTTCTTCATTCCACAATCGAAATATACCGCCCGGCCGAGACCATGAAAAAATTTCCCTGGGAGAGATCGCCGTCATCGATCGCGGCATCGATGGCTTGGAGTTGGGTGGTATCCGCGGTCGGATTCACGACGCAGACACCGATGTAGCTGCCGGTTTTCCGATTGGCCCAATCCCATTTCCCGCCAATGGGAGTCGTGCCCGTAAAATCCATCGTTGGTCCCAAGTAACTATCCATGCCCGCGGGCAAAACACCGATCGCCGTATTGGCAGGATAGGTTTTATTTTCGATGGCGTAGAGTAGGAAGGCGCTGTTGAGGACGCGGACGGAGTTGGCGAAGCGCGCGTTCTGCGCCCGCTGCCGCGCGCGGAGAAACGAAGGCACGGCGATGACCGCGAGGAGAGCGATGATGCTGACGACAATCATGATTTCAACCAAAGTGAAAGCGGAGGCGCGGCGCATGATGGAACCTCCTCTTTTCCATCACGAAGCGTGCCAACGGCGTTCGGTTTGTGGCGCGGTCGCCTAACGTCACGAAGTTTGCCGCCTAACGAATTAAGAATTGAACCCGCGCGAGGAGAGCGAGGCGCGCAAGATGTCCCGGGCATTTTCCTGGATCGGCTCGCGGTGCCCAGGCACGATGCGATCGAAATCCCAGGCCAGGACCTTGCGCATGGAATCCTCGAACGCGGCGCGGTCGCGAATCATCAAACGAAAAAAAATGCTCATCCCTACGAGTTGTGGCAACCGCATGACATGCTGCGCGAAAAAGCGCGGCCAACCGCGCGTCTCGGCGGGAAAGTGAAAGAGCGAATCGGCGACGACGAGCGTTCGCGAGCGCCGATGGAAAAACACGTGCTCGTTCGTTCCGCGCAACCCTTCGAGCGGCAGCAGATCGATCTCGCCGTCCCATGCCGCAGGTGGCGGAAGAAGCGGATGCGCCGCAACGCCGCGGAGGGATTCGTTAGGCGTCAGGTAAGGAACGTCAGGTAAAGCGGCGCACCCGGCGCGCGCAAAAGTGTCGTGCATGCGCGTCGCTTCCACGAGCCAGCACGGTTCGCCGAAAGCGCGCATCACCTCCACATCCTGCGCCGAAAATGGCGCCGTCGAATGAATCAGGACGCGACCGTCGCGCAGGCGCAGGAGCGTGACGTTGCGGGCGAAATCGATCGCGAAGGCGCGCAGCGGAAACTGGCCGAGCAGCACGTCGTCGTCGAGCTGTCGCCAAGGCATCGGCTCACTCCGCGGCAAAATTCAGCGCGCCGTTTTTGGCATCGACGCGGATGGTTTGGCCTTCGTGAAATTTTCCCTCGAGAATCTGCAGGCTGAGCGGATCGAGAATTTCTTTTTGAATAGCGCGCTTCAAGGGCCGCGCGCCGTAGACCGGATCGTAACCTTCCTTCGCGATCCGCTCCTTCGCCGCATCCGTTAGGTCGAGGGTGATTTTCTGCGCCTCGAGTCTTTTCGTTAGGCGGCGCAATTGAATCTCGACGATCTTATTAAGGTCTTCATCGTTCAACCGATCGAAGATGATGATCTCGTCGACGCGATTTAAAAATTCCGGCCGGAAATGCTGCCGCAGAGCGTCCGTGACCAGGCGCGAGCGGCCTTCGCTTGTTTCTTCCTCGGTGATGAACTGCGAGCCGATGTTCGAGGTCATGATGATGACCGTGTTTGTGAAATCGACCGTGCGGCCCTGGCCGTCGGTGATGCGGCCGTCATCGAGCACTTGCAGGAGGACGTTGAAAACATCGCTGTGCGCCTTCTCGATTTCGTCGAACAAGATGACCGAATAGGGCTTGCGCCTAACGGCTTCACTAAGCTGCCCGCCTTCCTCGTAGCCGACGTAGCCGGGCGGCGCGCCGATCAGACGCGCGACGGTGTGCTTCTCCATGTACTCGCTCATGTCGATGCGGATCATGGCGTTCTCGTCATCGAACAGAAATTCCGCGAGCGCGCGTGAGAGTTCGGTTTTGCCGACACCGGTCGGGCCGAGAAAAATGAAGGAACCGATCGGGCGATTTTCATCCTGGAGACCGGCGCGCGCGCGGCGGACCGCATTAGAAACAGCGACGATCGCGGCGTGCTGACCGATCACTCTTTTCGTTAGGCGTTCTTCCATCTGCACGAGCTTCTCGCGCTCGCCTTCCTGCAAACGCGAGACCGGAATGCGCGTCCAGCTCGAGACGACTTCGGCGATGTCTTCCTCGGTCACTTCTTCCCGAAGGAGGCGCGGCTTTTCATCGGTCGCTTCTTTTTCGGCGATCTCGTGCAGGCGTTTTTCCAGTTCGGGGATTTGTCCGTATTGAATCTCACTTGCTCTCGCCAGCTCGCCGCGGCGCTGCGCGCGTTCCAGCTCGGTGCGCGCGGTGTCGAGTTGCTCTTTCACTTTCGCCTGGGCGTCGATCTCCGATTTTTCTTTCTGCCACTCGGCTTTCATCGCCGAGGACTTTTCTTTCAGGCCGGCGAGTTCTTTTTCGAGTTTCGTTAGGCGCTCTTTGCTCGCGGGATCTTTTTCTTTTTTGAGCGCCTGCCGTTCCATCTCGCGCTGCATGACGTCGCGCTCGATCACGTCGATTTCTGTCGGCATGGAATCGAGCTCGATCTTCAAACGCGACGCGGCTTCATCCATGAGATCGACCGCCTTATCCGGGAGAAAACGATCGCTGATATAGCGATTCGAAAGGACCGCCGCCGCAACGAGCGCGGCGTCGCGGATGCGCACGCCGTGATGCACTTCGTAACGCTCTTTAAGCCCGCGCAAAATCGCGATCGTATCTTCGACCGTCGGCTCATTCACCATCACCGGCTGAAAACGCCGTTCGAGCGCGGCGTCCTTTTCGATGTATTTGCGATACTCGTTCAGCGTCGTCGCGCCGATGGTGCGCAACTCGCCGCGCGCGAGTTGCGGCTTCAACAAATTCGACGCATCGACGGAACCTTCCGCCGCGCCCGCGCCGACGATCGTGTGCAGCTCGTCGATGAAGAGAATGACTTCGCCTTGCGAGTCGGTCACCTCTTTTAGAAACGCCTTGAGCCGATCTTCGAATTCGCCGCGGAATTTCGCGCCGGCGACCATCGCGCCAATGTCCATCGCGATGAGCCGCTTGTTCTTGAGCGACTCCGGCACGTCGCCGGAAATAATCCGGCGCGCGAGACCTTCGACGATCGCGGTTTTGCCCACGCCCGGCTCGCCGATGAGGACCGGATTATTTTTTGTCCGGCGCGAAAGCACCTGCATGACGCGGCGGATTTCGTTATCGCGTCCGATGACCGGATCGATCTTTCCGCGGCGCGCGCGCTGAGTCAGATCCTGCCCGTATTTCTCCAGGGTCTGGTATTTTCCCTCGGGATTTTGATCGGTCACGCGCTGCGAGCCTCGCACCTGTTGCAAGGCCTGCATGAGCTTGTCGCGCGTCACGCCAAGTCTCTGCAGGGCTTTCGTGGCGGCCGAATTCGAGCTCGTTAGGGCGAGCAGGTAATGCTCCGCGCTGACGAACTCGTCTTTCAGTTTCGCCATTTCCTTGTCGGCGCCATCGAGGACGCTGCGCAGATCGCTGCCGACCCTCACTTCAATCCCGCTGCCGGTCACGCGCGGCCGGCGCTCGACCTCGGTTTGGAGACGGCTGCGCAGTTCGTTAGGCGGGAGGCCCAGTTTTTCCAGGAGCGGACTCGTTAGGCCATCGGTCTGGTCGAGAAGCGCGAGCAGGAAATGTTCGTTCGTGATCTCCTGCTGGTTGAGCTGCGAGGCCTGATCCTGCGCCGCCTGGAGTGCTTCCTGCATTTTCTGCGTGAACTTATCGATGCGCATGGGGTGAATTTAGGATGCGCCTCCGGGCTGGCAATTGCGCGCGCGGAAACGGCGGTTCATTGGCCGCAAACGCGGGGTGGTTTGTCAGAGACGAGGCTTAGTTCGCCGCAAATGAAGCCTGATGCTGCTGGCAGATCGATCGCATCGGCTGGCAATTCCAACCGGAAAAACCTGGAGGAGAGCGCTGAAAATGGTGGCGCTGGCGAAAGCGCGCGCGGCAGTTTAGGAATGCGGGTGAATCGTCGGGCGCAGCATTTTCATTTCCTCGGGATTTGCGGGACGGCGATGGGCGCGGTGGCGGCGGCGTTGCGCACGCGCGGGTTTGTCGTGACCGGCTCGGATGAGCGCGTCTATCCGCCGATGTCGGATTTTTTGCGGAGCAAAGGGATTGCGCTGACGGAGCCGTATCGCGCGGAGAATTTGCCTAACGACGCCGACATCGTGGTCGTGGGCAATGCGATCAAGCGCGGGAATCCGGAGGTGGAAGCGGTTCTGAACCGGAAGCTTTATTATTTGTCGCTGCCGGAGGTGTTGAAGGAAACTTTCCTGCGCGGGCGGCACAATCTTGTCGTTACTGGTACCCATGGGAAAACGACCACGACTTCGCTCCTGACTTGGATGCTGACGGTGGCGGAGATGGAGCCGGGTTACATGATCGGTGGGATCCCGCGCAATCTCGGACAGGGCGCGCTGCTCAACGACTCGAAGTATTTTGTGATCGAGGGCGATGAATACGACACGGCGTTTTTCGACAAGCGCTCGAAGTTTGTCCACTACCTGCCGGAGCTGGTGATCGTGAACAATCTGGAATTCGATCACGCGGATATTTTTCCCGATCTCGCGGCGGTGAAGTTGAGCTTTCGCCGGATGCTGAATCTCGTGCCGCAAAACGGCATGGTGCTGCTCAATGGCGACGATGCCAATTGTGTCGAGGTCGCGCGGGAGTGCCTCGCGCCGATCGTGGAGGTGGGTTTTTCGGAGAACTGCGCGCAGCGGATCGAGGATGTGTCGTATGGGACGGATGGGTCTTATTTCTCGTTAGGCACAATGCGCTTTGAGATTCCATTGGTGGGAGAGTTTAATGTGCGGAACGCCGCGATGGCGGCGGCGGCGGCGCGTTTTTATGGGGTCGCGCCGGAAGTGATCCAGACTGCCCTAACGAGTTTCGAAGGAATCGCGCGACGGCAGGAGGTGCGCGGGACGGAAGGCGGCGTCACGGTGATCGACGACTTTGGGCATCACCCGACGGCGATGCGCGAAACGTTAGGCGCGCTGCGGCATCGTTTCCCGGGGCACCGGCTCTGGGCGATTTTTGAGCCGCGCTCGAATACGACGCGGCGCGCGGTTTTTCAGCAGGAATTGCCGGACGCTTTGCAACTGGCGGATGGCGTTTTCATCGCGCAGGTCGCAGCGCTGGAGCAAATTCCCGAAGAGGACCGGTTGCATCCGGAAGAGGTGGTGGCGGCAATCGCGGCGGCTGGGAAGATGGCGTTTTACGAGAAGGATGCGAACGCGATCGTGGAGCGGATTGGGAAGCTGCTTCAGCCTAACGATGTCGTGGTGGTGTTCAGCAATGGCGGGTTTGATGGGATTCACGAAAAGTTGCTGGCGCGGTTGCGGGACGGTTGAGAGGTGGCGCGATGCAAGCTTGTCATCCCGAGCCGGCGCAGCGCGGCGAGGGACCCCGCAAGCGTTTCGGGACGTCATTAGGGAAATCGAGGGGTCCCTCGCACCGCTCCGGATGACAAGTCAGCGCGACGTTGGACGCTCACGACGTGTGATCGAGAACGATGCGCCAGCCTGCGGGAAGGTTGCGGAAAAGGAGGGTGAACTTCCCATGCGGCTGATCGCCCCGGCGTTTTAGGTTCCAGCTGCCGAGGACGAGGGCTGCGTCCGGACTGAGCTGCATGATCGTTAGGCCGGAGAAAGTGAGCGCGCCCATTTTTTCGCGGCTGTCATAACGCCGAGCATAACGATCACGCACCGTTTTCCATCCGCGCGTGACGAGATCGCCGCTGACAAAAGTCGTCTCGCGCGAATGCGCATAACCATTCATGAACCCGTCGATATCGCCGCGGTTCCAGGCCGTGACCTGTTGGTCGAGCACTTCGCGGATCGCGTCGTCCATCGAGGCTGCCTTCGCCACGGAAGCGAGCGCGAGGATTATGCCTAACGAGAGCGAAAGACGGAGCAGTTTCATCGTGCTCACTATGCTGCGCGCAGGCTTCGCGTCGAGTTTCACACCCCGGCCCCCGGTTGACCGAGACTCGCGGAACAACTAAGTAACCCCGTGCTCCGCCGCCTCTTCGTCTGCTCCGTCGCGCTCCTCCTCGTCGCCGCCCCGCTCTTCGCGCAGGAGCGTGGTCCTACGCCGCGCATTCTTCCGCGGCCGGTCGCGAGTAACAGCACTTCGGGCGATCTCGTGACGCTGCAATTTCCGAACAGCGACGTCATCGACGTGCTGCATTTCTACGAGAACCTGACCGGCGCGAAACTCGTGATCGATAACAATGTGCAGGGGAAGGTGAACATCTTCCTCGCGCAGAAATTGCCGCGCGATGAGGCCGTGCAGATCATCGAGAAAAATCTCGCGCTCAATGGCTTTTCTCTCGTGCCGACGGGCAACGATGTCATCGAAGTCGTGGGCGTGAATAAGAATCCGCGCGCGGCGGCGGTCTCGATTATTTCCGACCCGGCGGACATTCCCGATGGCGCGAAGGTCATCAGCTACCTCTTTCACCTCAGCTATGCCGATCCGCAGGAGTTGCAGGGCGTGCTTTCGCAATACCTGTCGGGGATTGGTGGTCAGGCGCCGATTCTGGCTCTGCCGAAGGCGTCGGCTTTGCTCGTGACGCAAAGCTCCGACGTGTTGCGCAAACTCGTGAAGATGGTCGAGGAACTCGATGTCGCTCCGGCGGCGGTGGAGAGCGAGTTCATCAAACTCGAACGCGCGGACGCGACCAAGGTCGTGGACATGTTGAAGGAAATCTTCGATAAAGGGACGGGAACAACTCCAGCAGTCGGTGGCATTCGTGGAGTGCGTAACGGCGTGCCAATTCCGCCTAACGTTCCGCAGGGCGACGAGGACAGCGGAAACGCTGTCCTTTCCGAGGACTCGCTCATCGTGGGCAAGATCAAGCTCGAAGCCGACGTGCGGACCAATCGTATTCACGTGGTGACGCGGCCGATCAACATGCCGTTTGTGAAGAAGTTGATTTCTGAGTTCGACGCCAACGTCGAATTTGGAAAACCGGTGACGAGGCCGCTGCAATACGTCTCGGCCGGCGATGTGTTGCCGGTTTTGGTCCAGGCGTTAACCGAACCGGGGGCGGAAAATCAGCAGGGCCAGAACGGATTGAATCCTAATCAGCAGCGGAACAATCAAAACCGTAATCCGACGCCCGCGCCTAACCAAAACACGGCGAACCTGAACGGCACCGGCGGAGAAAGTACCCTGCAGGTAAGTGAAGAACTCGCCACCCAGCCGGTCGATACCGCGCCGCAGGCGGTCACGGTGGGTAACACAAAATTGATCGCCGACTCCCGCGCCAACTCGATCATCGTCCTGGGGAATGCCGAAGTGGTGGTGAAGGTCAGGATGATTCTGGACCAGATGGATGTCAAAGCGCCGCAGGTGGCGCTGAGCACGGTCATCGGCGAGCTGACGCTGAACAATACCGAGGAATTCGGCGTCGATTATTTTCTGCAGTTTCACAAAAATAATCTTCGCCACGACGTCGGAGTCGGCGGCGGCATAAACAATAATATTGGGAACGTTCTTGGAAACTCTCAACCCATCATCGATCCGGCGAGCCTGATCACATATCCGAATTTCGCATTGCTCCCCGCGGGCGTGAACGCGTATGTCGCCGCCGGGAATACGCTGTCCGCGATCGTGAAAGCGCTGGATGCGACTGGGAAGTTCAAGACGATTTCGCGTCCGACGGTTTTCACGAGCAATAACAAAAAGGCGATCATTGCTTCCGGCATGGAAATTCCAGTGCCGGTGAGCACGATCAACGCTTCGACCGGCTCGACACTTCCGCTTGTCGGCGGCGGGCTCTCGCAACAGTCGAACATCGAATTCAAAAAGATCGCGCTCCAACTTGAAGTCGTGCCGCTGATCAATTCCCAAAAAGAAGTGTCTCTCGATATTTTGCAGAAGCTCGACAGCGTCGCGGGAACGACACAACTCGACGGCAACGCCATCCCGAACATCGCGACGCGGTATATCAAGACGAGCGTTTCCGCGCCTAACGGATCGACCATCGTCCTCGGTGGATTGATCACGGACGAGAAACGACGTAACCGCACGGGCTTTCCCATTCTCGACCGGCTGCCGCTCATCGGCAGTTTCTTCAGCGACACGGTGAAGACGAAGAACCGCACCGAGCTGATCGTGCTCATGCGGCCGGAAGTTAGCCTAACGAAACTCGATCTCTACCATACCCGCCAGCGCTTCGAGAATAAGAGCCACTTTGGTTCCGAGCTCGACGAGGACGACGCGCCGTTGCCGACCGAAGGGAAACAGCTCCCGTCGCCCGATCTCCCGCCAGCGAAGTAGTCGTTAGGCGAAACTCTGCCTGTAGCCGCTTCGCTGTGCGAAGCGCGGGTATCGACGAACCGCACTCTGCAACTACGTTCCGCGCCTCCCACAGGAGGCGGCTACAGCGCGAACCACGATGACAAAACTGCTGATCGCGCGTAACTTCTCGCTGTGAGTCCAGCCCTAAATCAATCTCTTGTAAACATCCTGCTTGCCAGCGGTGCGCC
The DNA here is from genome assembly GCA_013821455.1 of Chthoniobacterales bacterium. GTDB lineage: Bacteria > Verrucomicrobiota > Verrucomicrobiia > Chthoniobacterales > UBA10450 > Palsa-1392. The sequence continues at coordinate 38,346 of JACDGS010000019.1, read as the reverse complement.
CTCGCGCGAAGACGCCGTCGCACTTGCCAGCAACCTCAACGGCTCCGGCTCCTGGACGGCCGATGTGCTGAACTCCGGCAAGGTCGACGAGCAGAAGTTTCTTAACGAGATCGGGAGCTTCTTCGGCGTCCCGGTTATGTCCATCGATGCGAAGCGCATCGAACGCACGACTCTCACGATTTTGCCGAGCCGTTTCGTTTTTCAGCACAATATTTTGCCGATCGAGGAGAAGGAAAACTCCGTCGTCCTCGCGACCTACGATCTTTTCAATTCGACCGGGCGTGAGCTGGCGGCGCAGCTCCTGAAGAAGCCGGCCGAATGGGTGCTCGTCCCGCGCGGCCAGCTCTTGCGCGCGATGAAGACGCTCTACGGCGTCGGTGCTGAGACGTTCGACGAAATCCTGAAAACCAATCGTTCGTTTGAAGCGCTTCAGGACATCGAGACCAGCACCGATCTCAATGCCGACGACCCCGAAGCGTCGGTGGTGAAATTCGTTAACCAGATCATCCGCGAAGCCATCCACGAACGCGCGACCGACATCCACGTCGAGCCGCTTGAGAACGACCTCCGCATTCGATACCGCATCGACGGCATCCTGCACGAAGTCGCCGTCCCGCCGCAGTTGCGCCTTTTGCAAAGCGCGATCATCTCGCGCTTGAAAGTGATGGCGCATATGGACATCGCCGAACGCCGTCTGCCGCAGGATGGCCGCATCAATCTGCAAGCCGCCAGCGCCACGATCGACGTCCGCGTTTCCACTATCCCAACGGTGAACGGCGAGTCGATCAGCCTGCGTTTGCTCAGCCGCGATCAGCAACAGGCGTTTGGCTTCGAGCGCCTCGATCTCAGCCCGAAACAGACCGCCATCATGAAGCGGCTGCTCGCTCAGCCTAACGGAATCGTCCTCGTCACCGGCCCCACCGGTTCTGGTAAATCGACTTCGCTTTATTGCTTCCTCAGCAGCATCAACAGCGTGCAGCGGCGCATTATCACGATCGAGGAACCGGTCGAATATCGGCTGCCGGGAGTTTCGCAGATCGATGTAAAGCCAGAGATCGATCTCACCTTCGCCAAAGGCCTCCGCCATATTTTGCGCCAGGATCCGAACGTCGTCATGGTGGGAGAAATTCGCGACGTCGAGACCGCGGATATCGCCATTCGCGCGGCCATGACTGGCCACCTCGTTTTCAGCACGCTGCACACCAACGACGCCGTCGGTGGCATTACAAGACTCATCGACATGGAGGTGGAACCGTTCCTTCTCTCCTCGGTGGTGAAGGCGTTTCTCGCCCAGCGCCTTGTCCGCACCATTTGCCCCGACTGCAAGGAAGTCGTCGGTTATCCGGTCGAGTACCTGCATGAAATCGGGGCGGACATTCCGCCCGACTTCAAATTCTATCGTGGCGCCGGCTGCGAGAATTGCCGACACACCGGCTACCAAGGGCGCCTTGCCATCTACGAAATCTGCGTCATCACGGAACCGCTTAAACGCCTCATCATGCAAAAGGCCGATGGCGGTGAGTTGAAAAAATGCGCCATCCGCGAAGGCATGCTCACGCTGAGACAGGACGGCTGGCGTCGCGTGACTGAGGGCAAGACGACGATTGAAGAAGTCGTTAGGGTCACGCAGACCGACGAAGTGATGGCCGAGAGCAGCGAGTTCTCGGAACCGGTCGTGGCGGGTTAGCGACGCGATTTGCGTCTCGTTCCTAAAGTCCCTTTGGGAATGTATCTGCTCCCGAAACTCCGTTTCGATTTTCTCGTTTTCTAAGGCGCATCGCAAACTCAAATCCGCGTGGCCGCCGGCTCGACGCGCTCAGGCCAGCCTGGCGGGTGAGATATGAAACGCAGTTTCAAAGACAAGCGCGTTCCCAAACTAGAGTTTGGGAACGAGGGCGTTTTCGATGAGTAATCCAAAAAAACTCAGATTCGTCCGGGCACCCGGCCCGCCGTCATCCCGAGCGGAGCGCAGCGAAGTCGAGGGATCCCGTGGAGCAACCGGAAAGCCCCGGCGCACGCCCCATCGAAGTTCCGCGCTCCCGGACGAGGCGGAAGCACCGCTTCATGGAAATCCTCGGCAGCATTGCTTCACGGAAACCCGTCGGGATCCCTCGACTTCGCTGCGCTTCGCTCGGGATGACATGCGTTTTTGCGCCGTTTCCCATGGGCAGGGACGTGGCGCTGCGGACCTCGCCAATCTTCGACCGGAGTGCCTGCTCGCCAGTAATCGCGTCGAGAGGAAACATAGGGAGCGGCACCGTGCGCGCGAGACGTGAGGTGTGACGTAAGTCTCGACAACTCACCGCGTTTTGATCACAAAAGCAGGATGAACTCTGCACGCCATTTCCTGCTCACCTGTCTCTTTTGTGCTTTCACCTTCACTACCGCCCGCGCCGGAAGCGCCACCTGGGCGTTTACTCCGGCCAGCGGCGATTGGAATACCGCCGCCAACTGGCTCCCGGCCACGGTGCCTAACGACCCTGCGGATGTGGCCACCTTTGACGTCACCCGCGTGGCTCATCTGAGTCTTTCCGCCAGCGTGCAGGTCGATAGCCTCGTCTTCAACCCCGGGGCGACCGGCTACACCATCATCCTCGGCACGAGCCCTACCTCCATCACGCTGACCATCGGCGGTGCCGGGATCGTAAATAACTCGGGCATCGTGCAAAATTTCGTCGTCAACTCGCTGCCCTCGAATCAGATTAACTTTACCGGCCCGGCGAGGGCCGGAGTGATGACCGTGTTCACGAACGTCGCCGGCGGGAATCTCGGATTGGCGACGAGCGAACAGTTCTTCGATCAATCCTCGGCCGATCACGCCACCTTTATCAGCGACGGCAATTCAGCGCAGATGAATAGCCTGACGCCCGGCGTGTTGTTTCTGGACGACAGCACGGCGGATCACGCCGTCTTGATTATTAACCCGGGCCGTACTCTCAGCGCCCAGACAATTTTCGGCGGCAATTCCACCGCCGGCAATGCCACGGTGACGGCCAACGGCGGCACCCTTTCGCATAAGTTCGGTGGCCGCGCGACGATCACCGGCACTGCGACCGGTGGCGACGCTACTATTACCGCAACTGGTAGCGATGTCGCGGGGGGCACGGGCGGGTTCATCAACTGCATGGATTTATCCACCCTCGGAAACGCGACGGTAATCCTGCAAGGCGGGGCAGTGGCCGGTGGAATTTTGCAGCTTGCGACCCAGAGTCCTGCCGGCTTCGCTCGCATTGAAGTGTTCGGCAACGGAATACTAGAGGTGTTTCAGGGCATGCCGATGATGACGATTGGCTCTCTGGAGGGCGATGGAAACGTGGAGCTGGAGGGCGCAACCCTCACCATTGGCGGGAACTCCCTCAGCACGACTTTTTCTGGCGTCATCGTCGACGTCGATGGCGGGCCCGCCGGTGCGATCAGCAAAGTGAGCAGCACCAGCCTGGAACTCAGCGGCGCCAACACATATAGCGGCGGCACCACCGTCGCCGGCGGCACTCTTATCGCTAGCAACACCACTGGCTCCGCCACCGGCACCGGTGCGGTGACTGTGACCGCGGGAACCTTGGGTGGCGCGGGGACAATTTCCGGCGCAGTCACGGTGGGCCGGGGTAGCGGGGGCGGCGCGATCCTGGCCCCGGCTCACGGCGCGAAGCAGCAGGCGACGCTGAAAATTCTCAGCGCGGTGACCTTTGACTCCGACAGCACCTACATCTGTACCTTCAAAGCCAGGAGCAACCAGGCGCGCACCGACAGCATTACGGCCAACGGCGTCGCGATCGGGGCGGGTGCGAGCTTCAATTTTGTCGGGCAGGCCCAGGGAACTTTGCGCGCCGGCTTGGTCTTCAAGGTCATCAGCAACACCAGCGCGAACCCAATCAGCGGCACCTTCGCGAACCTGCCCGATGGCGCCATCCTCAACGTCAACGGCAATAGTCTAAAGGCGAACTACGAAGGCGGCGACGGGAACGACCTCACGCTCACCGTGCAGTAAGCGGAGAAGCGGCCGCCTCGCTGCGCTCGAATCTCGCCGGAAACGGGGTCGCGAGAGTTCCGGGGAGGACGGGCTGGTAGCCCGTCGTCCCGGGCAGTCTGCCCGGGACAATTTGCGCGGAGCGCAACTCGCGGCGCGTAATTTTCCCGAAGATGGAGCGTCGCGAGAAGTTCGGCGGAGGCTCCGCCGAACGACGGGTTACCAACCCGTCCTCCCCGGAGAAGACGATGTAGCGTGCGCTGTCCTCAGCGCATCGGGTCAGCGACCTGGCTGTAGCCGCTTCGCGCGCCCCCGAGGACGGTGTGCTTGTATTCCGCCGCGTCCATGTTGCTGCGCAACTTATCCGCAGCGAGCCAGAGCTTGGCTTCGAAGCCTAACGAGGCCGACGAATTCTTTTTTGCGGAGGAGCGGGGGCGGGCCATGCAAAGAGCGTTTTATCCGCGAAGACCTGGTAGGTCCAAACCAAAAAAGCAGTGAGGCGGGTTGTCTGCATCTGTCGCCTTTGCGGGGCATGCAGTCTGATGACCCGACTTGCGCCTAACGAGTTGCGCCGCCACACATTTTCCGCTATCCCGCGCCGGAAAAATCTGGTAGATGAATGTCTTGCCGAAGACTCGTTAGGCAGCGCGACGTGAATAGATCAAGTGCCGCGGAATTGTCGTTAGGCAGGTGCGGATCGCGTCCGGTATTTGCGCGACGTTTATGTTTGGCTGCGGGCTCGTAAGGGGTGCGTGGTCATCCCGAGCAGAGCGAGGGACGCCTCGAAGTCTTGGCGTGCGTTTGCAAATAACGCCTGACAATGTTTGTGGGGTCCTTCGCTTTGCTCAGGATGACAAAGTGCACGCGCTGCCCCCAGAGCGAGCACGTCCCTCCTGTAAACCGCTTGACGCCACGATGGCCCGTTCCAAGATACTACGTTTTTCGCCTGTCCGAACGCGCGGCATAGCTTTCGCTTCTGAAGGGTCGGCCGGCGTTCTTCTAATCGTTAGGCTTTATTCATGTTAAACAGACTTTTCGGCTGGTTTTCCAGCGACATTGGGATCGATCTCGGGACCGCCAACACGCTCGTTTACGTCAAGGATCAAGGCATTGTCCTGCGTGAGCCGTCGGTCGTGGCGGTGCAGGCGGGCACTTCCAAAGTGCTCGCGGTCGGTGATGAGGCGAAGCGCATGCTCGGGCGCACGCCGGCAAATATCGTGGCCGTTAGGCCGTTGAAAGATGGCGTCATTGCGGACTTCGAAGTGACCGAGGCGATGCTGCGCCATTTCATCATGAAGGTGCACAACAGCCGCGTGCGCGCACGTCCGCGGGTGGTCATCGCGGTGCCATCCGGCATCACGGAGGTGGAAAAGCGCGCGGTCCGTGAGTCGGCCACGCACGCGGGTGCGCGCGAAGTTTATTTGATCGAAGAGCCGATGGCCGCGGCGATCGGTGTTGGACTTCCGGTGCAAGACCCGGCCGGTAATATGATCATCGACATCGGCGGTGGCACGACGGAGGTCGCGTTGATTTCATTATCCGGAATTGTTTTTAGTCGCAGCGTGCGTGTGGCCGGCGATGAGTTGGATGAAGCGATCGTGCAATACATGAAGCGCGCTTACAACTTGATGATCGGCGAGCGCACCGCGGAAGAAATTAAAATCAAAATCGGCTCGGCGTATCCGAGCGATAAAGAGACGAGCGTGGAAGTAAAAGGCCGCGATCTCGTCGCGGGTTTGCCAAAGACCCTAACGATCACTTCGCAGGAAGTGCGCGAGGCGTTGCTCGAGCCGATCTCGACCATCGTCGATTCGGTGCGCATCACGCTCGAGCGTTGCCCGCCGGAACTCTCGGCCGACCTCGTCGATCGCGGGCTCGTGCTCGCGGGCGGCGGCGCGTTGCTCCGCGGCTTCGATCGTTTGCTGAGCGAAGAAACAGGTTTGCCCGTGCACGTCGCCGAAGATCCACTGAGCGCGGTCGCGGAAGGAACGGGCAAATGCCTGAACGAAATGAAATTCCTTCGTCAGGTCGCGACCGCCGATCGCCAATGGCGACAGCAGTGAGATTCCCAATTGCCAATTTGCAATGGAAAGCCCGGCCTCGCTCGCTTCGCGATCTGCGTTACGGGCCAGTTGTAAGCCATGCAGTCGTTAGGCGAGGTGATCCTGCGGCGCCTATTTGGCAATCCCGATGAGCCGCACCGGCATCGTAGCGCTGGTTATCTTTGCGGCGGCAGTTCTCGCACTTCTTAGCCTCGGCCCTCAGGCGACGCGGACGATCCAAGCCTCGTTCTTTCAGGCAATCTCTCCTTTTTTGAAAACCGGATCGGGGCTGGAGCGGCAGATTACTTCGGTCAGGACTGGTTTGAAATCGCTCGAAGAATTGGAGCGCGACAATAGCGCGCTGAAGGTCGAGAACCGTTCGCTCAAAGCGACTAACGAAGCGCTGCGCGATGTCGAGCACGAGGTGAATCGTTTGCGACACGCGCTGGCGTATCGGGAGCGTTCGCTTTTCCGGCTCGTGCCGGCGGAAATTGTTTCGCGCGATTCTTCCACCTGGTGGCGAACGGTCACGATCAATCGCGGCCAGGACGATGGCCTCGCGCCCGAGATGCCGGTGTTGACCGATGAAGGCGTGGTCGGCCGCACGACCACGGTGAGCGCGAATATTTCCGTCGTCCTGCTTATCTCCGACGAGAACTGCCGCGTCGCCGCGAGCGTCGAAGGGACACGCGAGCAGGGGATCGTGACGGGCGAACGGGTCGCGGGCAGTTTGTCGCCGCTGCTCGATCTGGATTACCTCTCGAAGCAAGCCGAGTTAAAGCCCGGTCAAAAAGTTTATACCTCCGGTGTGGGCGGCGTTTTTCCCTCCGGGCTTTTTGTTGGAACGGTGAAGAGCTTCCAAGTCCGCGCTCTCGACAGCCAGGCGAAGCTGGCGCCGGCGGTGGATTTGGCGCGGCTGGAAGATGTGTTCGTGGTGGTCGGAAGAAAATGATCAGCCCGCGCTCTCGAGAACGGTGCGCGATCGATTTGCACGGGTGGGTGAGTTGTCATCCCGAGCGGAGCGTCCTTCACCGTCTGCGCGGCTCAGGATGACAATCGCGCGCGCATCCTCGATTTTGATTTCGTTAGGCGCGTCTGCCATCTCCGGCGCTAACTTTTTCCGATCATGATTTTATTCATCCTTCTCCTCGCGCTCGTCTTCGTGGCGCAAATTGTGGAGATCTTCATCCCGCCGCTTGACTGGATGTTTAACGCCCACGTTTACATCGTGCCGGTGATTGTTTTTTACGGCGCGATCGCGCTGCCGTTTCCGCTCATGCTCGCGCTCGCTTTTTTTGCCGGCTTTCTCTGGGACGCGATGACGGTCCAAGTCCTCGGGCTCCATGTTGAAATTTCCTTCGGATGGTCAATACTCCTCTACGCGGTGCTCGCCGCCATCATGCACGGACTCAAGCCCTTGTTTAATCGGGGTCGGTGGGAAGTGCATTGTGTCCTCAGCGGGGTCTGCACTTCGCTTCTTCTTCTCTCCCAATACCTGATGATTTCGTTTCGCCGCGGCTCGCTTATTTTCGATCGCGACGTCTGGTGGCAGATTGGGGGCCCCGGTTTGCTCGCGATGTTGATGGCGCCGCTCGTCTTCTGGTCGCTCCATTTTATCGCTGGCCTAACGAAAAATCCTTACGCCGCGTCTGCGGACAACTTTGATGAATACGCGTCGCGCTAGGCCGACTCTACGCATTCAGTTCCTCGGGCTCTGCATGCTCCTCGGGTTGGGGATGCTCCTCCTGCGCCTTTGGTGGGTGCAAGTCGCGCGCGGCGCGGAGTGGACAGCGCGCGTGCAAAGCAGCTCGGAGGCGACGGTGCGCATCCCTTCTATTCGCGGTGAGATTCGCGATCGCAACGGCGTTGCGCTGGTGCAGAATCGCGCCAGCTACGAGGTTGATTTTTATCTGCCGGAGATGGTGAAAGGCTATCGCCAACGTTATGGCCGACCGCCGGAGACGGAGTACCGCGCGACCATCAGCGGCATGCCGAAAGACATGAAGGAGCCGGACATCGTCAAGATCGTGAACGATGGCATCGTCCCGCGCCTCGAAGACCTCAACATCGCGCGCGATTACAACGCGAATCAGTTGCAGAAGCATTATCGCAACAACACCGAGGTACCTTATTCCTACAGCAAGGACATCGACTTCTCGACGATGGCGAAATTTTCCGAGCACGATGTTGGGTTGCCCGGCGTGGATATCGCGATCAAACCGGTGCGCTCCTACGTTTACGGCGCGCTCGCTTCGCACTTGTTAGGCTACGTCGGCGCGCCGGACGATACGAACACGGAGGATTCGAAGAATTACACCTTCTACCAAGGTGATGTGGACGGAAAATCAGACCTTGAGAAAACAATGGACGGATATCTCCGCGGCGAGCCGGGCATTCGTGTCATGCGGCGCAATGCGAAAGGCGCGATCGATGGCGTCGTTAGGGAAGAGGCGCCGAAACAGGGCGCAAATGTTTACCTAACGATCGACGCACGCCTGCAAACGATCGCCGATGACGCCTTGCGCGCGGTCGGTCGCGGCGCTGCGGTCGTGGTCGATCCTAACAATGGCAACGTTCTGGCGATGGCTTCGGTGCCGTCGTTCGATCCGAATACTTTTATCCCGAGCATCAAAGCGAAGGATTGGCAGGAACTGCGCAAGGACAAAGCGAAACCGCTCATCAACCGGGCGGTGAGCGCTTTCCCGCCGGGATCGACCTTTAAGATCGTGACCTCGCTCGCCGGTCTGCGGAAACATTTGGGCAGCGCGAAATTTAACTGCTCCGGGGGCGTCGCCTATGGCGATCATTATTTTCACTGCTGGATCGCGGAGAAGGGCGGCGCGCATGGCACCATCGGACTGACGACGGCGCTCAAGGTTTCCTGCGACTCCTATTTCTATCAATACGGCAATGCCGCCGGCATTGATTCGATCGACGTTACCGGGAAAATGCTCGGTCTTGGCCAGGAGTCGGGCATTCGCCTAACGAGTGAACAATCGGGCGTGCTTCCTGGCCCGGAATGGATGGCGATCCACAGTCCGCGCGAGAAATGGTCGCAGGCTTACACCGCGAATGTTTCCATTGGCCAGGGCTACGATTTGGCGACGCCGCTGCAAATGGCGATGGCCTACGCGACCGTGGCCAACGGCGGCATTTCCTACTACCCGCGCTTGGTCGAGAAGGTTTTACACCAGGACGGAACGCCGGTGCTCGACGCTGATGGAAACGTCGCGGTTCCAGATGCGCCGCGCGTGCGCGCCGATTTGCGCAACGATTTTACGCCCGACCAGATCGAACTCGTTAGGCACGGACTTTGGGAAGTGGTGAACGAAGATGGCGGCACGGGGAAAGTGGCGCGGAAGAAAGATGTGCAGGTCGCTGGTAAAACAGGCACGGCGCAGGCGATGTCGAACGGGCAAAAAGATAACGTCGGCTGGTTCTGCTGCTTCGCTCCCTATGATCACCCGCGCTACGCGATCGCGGTCATGGTGCAGGGAAGCTCGGGACACGGTGGCGAGACCGCGGGCCCAATCGCCAATCGCATCCTCGAACGCGCGCTGGCGATGGATGATGGAAAATTCGAGCCGCAACTCGCGTGGGTCGCGCCGGCGCGCAAAGCGGACCCTTTTCAACAAATCAAGTTGGTTACCTACAAGGACACTCTCGCCGACGCCGAAGGCAGCGACGAAGAAGGAGCGAACGATACGCCGCCGACTGACAATCCTGACAAATCGCAAGCGGATAAAAATTCCGACGATGAGCATCCCGATATCGAACTGGAAGCTGACGCTGGCGGCAAAGTGAAAAACGGAAGCCGTGCGAAGCGTCCGCTCCGCGCGCAGCTCGTCGCCCCTCCGCCTGCGCCGACCGCGGCGCGTCCGCGTAATTTTTTCGAACGTCTTTTTGGCGGAAGCCGTCCGCGGCCCGCCGCTCCCACCCCGACACCCGCGCGAAGCAACCGCCCAGCGCATTAACTTAAAAGAAGTTTCACCACGATGACTTCAAAACCTTTGCCGCAATATGATCGAACAAGTGAAAAGAATTTTAGGCCTGTCGCGTCGCAAGACCGGCAACAAGCTCGTGATCTCCGTCGAGAAATTGGAACGCCGGGTGGCGTTGCTCGAAGACGGACAACTCGAAGAATATAGCGTCGAGCGCGACAGCAGCCGCAACATTGCGGGAAGCGTTTACAAAGGCCGCGTCAAAAATATTGAGCCCGGCCTCAAGGCGATGTTCGTGGACATCGGTCTCGAGAAGAATGCCTTCCTCCATTTTTGGGACGCAATCCCAGCCGCACTCGATAGCGGCGTGGAAGAGATCGAACGGCCCGACGCGCGGCGGTCGAAGAAGCGTCTGACGGCTAAGGATATTCCGAGCGTTTATCCGATCGGGTCCGAAGTGATCGTGCAGGTGACGAAGGGTCCGATCGGTACGAAAGGCCCGCGCGTTTCCACCAATCTCAGTTTCGCCGGGCGTTATCTCGTGCTCATGCCCTACGGCGATCGCAGCGGCATCTCGCGCAAAATCGAGTCGCCCAAAGAGCGCACACGTTTGCGGAAGATTCTGCGCGAGCTCGCGATCCCGGAAGGACTCGGAGTCATCATCCGCACCGTCGGCGAAGGACAGCGCGCGCGTTACTTCGTGCGCGACTTGAGTTTTCTGCTCGAGCAGTGGGCTCGCATCGAGGAGAAAATCCAAACCCTGCCCGCGCCCGCGCGAGTTTTCGAGGAGCCCGATCTGGTCGAGCGAACGGTGCGCGATTTTCTTACCGACGAAATCGACGAAGTCCTGTGCGACGATCAGACGGCGGTCGAGCGGATGGTTACGCTCGTTGGGCAAATCTCCCGGCGCGCGAAGAGCCGCGTGAAATATTACGATGGTGCGTCACCGATCTTCGAAACGTTTGGCGTGCAAAAACAAATCGACGACGCGTTTCATCGCCAGGTTTGGCTGAAGTGCGGCGGCTACATCGTGATCGATGAAACCGAAGCGCTCGTCGCCGTGGACGTGAATACCGGTCGCAACAAAGGCGGTCGCGACGTTGAGAAAACGATTCTGCAAACAAACCTCGAAGCCGCCGACGAAATCGCGCGCCAACTTCGACTGCGCAATATCGGCGGTTTAGTCATCGGCGATTTCATCGACATGAAGAGCCGCAAAGATCAGCAGATGGTTTATCAGCGGATGCGCGAGCGCCTTCGACGCGACAAAGCCAAGACGCATGTGCTTCAGCTTTCATCGTTAGGCTTAATGGAGATGACGCGGCAGCGCGCGCAGGAAAGCCTGAACGATTCGATCTACGAAAACTGCCCGTACTGCGACGGCCGCGGCGTGGTGAAAAGTACGATGAGCACGAGCGTAGAGGTGCACCGCGCGCTCAACAGCGTGATGCGAAAATATCAGGATACGGTCCACGAGATTCGCGTGATTCTGAATCCGGACGTGCTCAAGCGTTTGAAGGAGGAAGACGAAGAGCTGCTCGTGGAGTTAGAGCGCCGTTACGCGGGGCGTTTGATGTTCCGCGCCGACCCGAGTTTTCATCACGAGAAATTTGTTCTCACCGATGCCAATACCGGTGCGGAATTGAACTGAGCGGCCCCTCGCCTAACGATAAAGGTAGCGGCGACCGTCAGCCGATAAAGGTGCTGATTTCGGTGAGCGGTTTGCGGTGAATGTCGGGCACGACGGCATCATCAGCCGGATGGCCAACCACCAGAAGAAGGAACGGCTTCTCGTGCGCTGGCCTAACGAGAAGTTTGTTCAAAAACCCCATCGGACTTGGGGTATGAGTGAGCGATGCCAGGCCGGCCTGATGAACCGCGGCGATCAGAAAACCCGTGGCGATACCGACAGACTCCGTCGCGTAATAGTGCTTCATCTTGCGGCCGTCGGGCAGAATGCGATACGGCTGCGCGAAGATTGCGATCAGCCACGGCGCCTTTTCCAGGAAAGGTTTTTCCGCATCCGTTCCCAGCGCAGCGAGCGCTTCCAGCCATTCGTTAGGCGCCCGATGCGCGTAAAATTCGCTCTCCTCTTCTTCCGCCGCGATCCGAATCTCGTGCTTCAACGCCGCATCGTTCACCGCCACGAAGTGCCAGGGTTGGAGATTAGCGCCGTTAGGCGCGCTGCCTGCGACCCGCAGGCAATTCTCGATGACTTCCCGAGGGACCGGGCGATCTGAAAAGGCGCGCACGGTCCGCCGCCGCGCCATCTCCACGTAAAAATCTTGTGCGCGAGCGGCAACGTCTTCGTTCGTTAGGTTGGGACGCGGCGGCAGCGGAATAAATGTCGGTTCGTTCACAAGTGAATTTAAGAGAGCCTCGCGCAATTGCGATTCCCGGTGCACCCGCGAAATTAGCCCCGATGTCTTTCGCCCCGATCCTCGACCAGCTTCCGCCGGCGCTTTCGCCCGCCTTGCGGCGTTTTAGTGGGCTCATTTCGCCTAACGACGACGCCGGATTCGAAACCATGGCGCAGGAGGCGCGCGAGCTAACGCGGCAGCATTTCGGTCGCACGATGCGCATGTTCGCGCCGCTTTATTTGAGTAATGAGTGCATCAACAACTGCCGCTATTGCGGTTTCTCGCGCGACAATCCAATCCTGCGCGTCACGCTCTCCCTCGAGCAGGTGCTGGCCGAAGCGCGCCATCTCAGTGCGCAAGGTTTTCGCCAGGTCCTGCTCGTCGCGGGCGAGCACCCGAAGTTTGTCGGCGAGCATTATCTCGTGGATTGCATCCGCGCCTTGCGCCCCCTTTTCTCTTCCATCGCGCTCGAACTGGGACCGTTAGAAACGGCGGAATATCTTCCGCTGGTCATAGCCGGCGCCGACGGACTTATCGTTTACCAAGAAACCTACGACCGCGCGATTTACGCGGAGATGCACACGGCGGGTCCGAAGCGCGATTTCACTTGGCGTCTTGATTGCGCCCAGCGTGCCTACGCCGCCGGCTTTCGCAGACTGGGGATCGGCGCGCTCTTCGGTCTGTCACCGTGGCGGAAAGAAGCGCTCGCGCTCGCGCAGCATCTGGAATTTCTCCTCAAAAATTGTTGGCAGGCCGATCTCACCGTCAGCCTGCCGCGACTTCGGCCGGCGGCGGGTGAATTCACTCCGCCCTTTTCGTTAGGCGACCGCGCGTTGGCGCAATTGATTTGCGCGTTTCGTATTTGTTTTCCGCAGGTCGGGATCGTCCTGAGCACGCGCGAGGCGGCACCGTTGCGCGACGCGCTGGCGTCGTTAGGCGTGACGAGCATGAGCGCGGGCAGTCATACCGAACCGGGCGGCTATACCGGCCAGGGAAAAGGCGAATTGCATCGAACCGTGCGTGGTCGCGTGCTGCCGCCGGAGGAGATCGGCGACGCCATCGCGACCGGGCAATTCCAAATCAGCGATAGCCGCTCGCCTGCGGAAGTAGCGACTGTTTTGCGCGCGCACGGTTTGGAACCGGTTTGGAAAGATTGGGATCAGGCGCTTCTGGCCCAATGACGTTTTTCTTAAACGGCGAAGGCGTGACGCGCGATGACGCAAAGACGGTAGGGGAATTGATCCTGCGGCTCGAACTTCCCTCCACGACGGTGTTAGTCGAGCACAACGGCGTCGCGCTTCATCAACGCGAATGGGGCAACTGCGTATTGCGCGAAAACGATCGGGTTGAGCTTCTCCGCGTAGCGGCCGGTGGCTAGCCCCTGCAGTCGGAGCCGCTAAAGCCCGCTGTGCCCCGTGACGTTGTAAACTTCGACTAAAGCGACGCCGGTGGCCCCGTTTACGTCGGACAGAACTGCCGTGTAAGTCCCCGGCGGCAGGGTGAGGAGAATAGCGGATTCCAGAGGATTAGTAGGCGCGAGTCCGACCGCCTGCACTCCGGTAGCGCCTGGGTCATTCTGCCAGTCGTCGTTTTGACCAATGACGATGCCGGAGCTGTTGTAAATCGTCAGGGTCGGGTTAGGCAGCGGATTCGTGATTGAAGATGACGAAAGAGAAGGACCAAGGCCGCGAACGACAACTGCCTCCGCAGTCGTGCCACCCACGATTAAACCAGCGATCATCTGGTCTTGGTCGGTGCCGACGGAAGCGCGGGTCGAGATGTTGAGTAGCTCTGGCGGATTAGTGGAATCGAGAGCATAGACCTCGACCAACGCGACGTTGTTCGTTGTGCTGTCGCTACCGGTCACAACTGCGGTGAAATTTCCGGGAGACAGGGTCGTGAGGATCGCGGACTCACGTGGATCGGTAGGTGCGAGGCCGACGTCGCTTATTTCCTGCGCGTTAGTATTCGACATCCAATCATTGTTACTCGCCAGCAAATGGCCGGAGCTGTCGAAGAGCTGAAGGCTCGGATCGAGCAGAGGGGATGCAACTCCCTGATTGCCTAACGACGGGCCTAGGGCGCGGACCACGACTTGTTTGGTCGCGCTGTCTCCGCCCAGAATGAAACCGCCGATGAGCACGTTATCCCCCGTCTGCGCGCGTGCCCGGGTTGAAATGTTCAACAAGGCGTCGCCTGTAACCGTCGGTGTCGGCGAGGCCGATGGATTCGGTGTCGGTGTGATGCTTGGGTTCGGCGTTGCTGAAGGAGTTGGGACGACGCTTGCAGTCGGAGTCGCGCTGGGCGTGGGGATCGGGCTTGGCGTCGGTGGGATTGACGGAGTAGGAGTCGGGCTTCCACTCGGGCTCACGGTCGGCGTTGGGGTTACTGTAGGAGTGACGGTGACCGTCGGCGTCGGAGTGGCGGTCGGAGTCGGAGTTCCGCCGCCAGAAAGATTCGCGAGATTGTAAAGGGGCGTGCCCGTCGCGTCAGAGGTACCGACGCCGAAGCCGCCGATTATAAGTCCAGTGCTGTCGTGAGGGACGTTGGCGAGGTCCGTAGACGTTGTATTAGGAATGGCGTTGTCATCCGGGAAAATCCAAGCGCCATTGTTAGGCGCGGTGAAAACGCCGATCTGCGTGGGAGTCGAGCCAGCCGGTGCGTTGTAGATGAAGTAATAGATGCGCGCTCCCGCAATCGCGAGAGCGTCGGTGGAGGCCGTGGTGTTTTTGAACCAGAATGCAGCAATACCTCCGACGCCGTCGCCGATCGCCGCTCGACCGAATTCGATGAAGTGCGATTCAAGAAATGCGAGGTCAGTTTTGTTCGCAACAATCTGGGAATCGGAGATGTTAAAACTGCCTACCCGCACCAAATTCCCCACCGGCAGATCGGTACCATTGACCCCGCCGATTCCATTACTGTCTGCAGCTCCCCAGCTCACTTGCGATGCGTCGACGGAAATCGCGAGGAAGCTCGCAATGACGACGGACAGCAACCGGACGAACATCAGAGAATGTGCACCAAACGAGTCGACGGCTCAACCATCGCGAGCCGAGCCATTGCGCTGATCAGCGACGAACACCCACCGCGCGCCGCCGCAGAAGCCACAGTGCGATTCCTCCCACCAGCGCCAATACATAGGTCGACGGCTCCGGGATGAGGGCAAGGTTGAAGTCAAGCGTATTGCCGACACCCTGCTGAAAACCGCCAATCACGATATCCGCGCCGGGTGCCAAAGCTGTGCTCGGCGCATTCGTCAGGTCGGTAATGTCGACGCCCGTAGTATCGGGATTTCCCCCTTGGGTTGGGAAAATCCAATTCGCTGCGACAGTCTGGGAAAAAATTCCCTCCTGCGTTGCCGTCGTGGCTAGTGGAGTGTTAAAGGCCCAAATGTAGATGCGCTGGCCCTGCACCGGGAAAGGTGTCGTCGTTGCCGTATTCCCCGTCGTGTTTTGGAAGAAAAACCCGGGCGCGCCGCCAACGTTAGTCCCGATGGAGGAGGTACCGAACGTCGTGAAGTGCGACATTAAAAAGGCAACGTTCCCGGAGTTCGCCTGAATGGTCGCATCCGGGATATTGAAAGCACCTAACAAAAGCAGATCGCCCGGAGCCAGCTTTACCCCGAAGACATCGGCCAATCCATTATCGGTCGCGGCACTCCAAGATACAGCGGCTGCGCCTGCGTTTCCCACACCCAGCACCGCGACAACGGAGCAAGCCAAAAACAGAGCTTTAAGCGCTTTCAAAATTTATGGCTCTTCGCTTTACGGAGCGATTACGAATGGTTGCGGCGCAGTCCAGAGGAAGGCCACAGTGCTAAGGCGTTTGATTATAATTCCAGTCCCCGCTGGCAGCGGCGTGGTACTCACATCGGTCGAAAGAGGATTGGCGCCGCTGGTTGACCGCCAACCGTCGCCACCGAAAACGCCGCCGACTTTATAATAGTAAGTAACATACTGCGTGCCGTCGTAGAGAAGTAATTGATCGGCGCTTGAAGGAGTGGCGCCGGCTTGGAGCGACGTTTCGGGATGCGCCGGATCGTAAAGACCGCTATTAGCGAGAGTCGCCCCGGAAGCATAGAGGTCGCCGAATAAATTTAAGCCGCCGAGAACCGTGCGCTCCGTCGGCCCGAGCTTCACGGCGCCGGGAAGACTGAGCGTCACTGCGGCGGATAATTTGCGACGCAAAATTGTGCCGTCTGTAATTCGCAAGACCGTGCCCGACACGTCAGTCACGAGAGGATTCGCCCCTGTCGTCGATCGCCATCCATCGCCGCCGAATACTCCACCAACCTTGTAGTAGTAAGTGATGTATTGCGTCGACGGGCGATCGTAAACCAAAACTTCATCCGCTGCGCTAGCCGTCGCGCCGGTGCCAAGAATGACCTGATTATTGGTGTTAGCGTTAGGACCGAAAACGCTCTGCAGGGTCCAATGTTTGCGAATTTTGAAACTCTGACCGCTGCTAATTTGCGCACTCAAATCATCCGCCGTCGTAATCGAGCTCGGGGAGGCGGTGGTCGCCGTAATATCACTTAACAAACCAGCACTAGCCCCGGAGGTTATTTCCACGAAAAAAGCGCCGTTCGCTCCATTAAACTGATCCGTCGTAAAAGTGCCAT
Source organism: Chthoniobacterales bacterium (assembly GCA_013821455.1). GTDB lineage: Bacteria > Verrucomicrobiota > Verrucomicrobiia > Chthoniobacterales > UBA10450 > Palsa-1392. Next base: position 21,412 of record JACDGS010000019.1, on the reverse strand, counting down.
TGGAAGGGGTGAGGATGTGCGTCGCGCCGTTATAGGAACCGACAGTTCCTTGGAAAGAAACTGGCTGCGTCACCGAAAGGCCAACTAAGGTGAGCGCGTTCGCCGTTGTCCCGCCGGTCCCTTGGATATTTGTGTTTACGAATCCTACCGGGTCCGTGGTGACGCTTTGCGCCGAGACAAACGACGCCGCAGCGAGAAGTCCGCCTAACGAGATTGAAAAGCCGAGGGACTTTTTACTGGACAAACACCAGAATGCCATGGCGCGCAGGATAACAATTATCTTCGAAAGGGCAAGACAATTTGCAGGTTTTTTCCGCTGCAATTCTGCGCACGCTCGGACGATCACTCCCACTCGATGGTACTCGGCGGCTTCGTGGAAATGTCGTAACAAACTCGGTTGACGCCCCGGACTTCGTTGACGATCCGGCTCGAGATGCGCGCCAGGATTTCATAGGGCATCCGCACCCAGTCGGCGGTCATGCCATCCTGGCTCTCGACGATGCGGAGGGCGATGGTGTTTTCGTAGGTCCGTTGATCGCCCATTACGCCGACCGAGCGCACCGGCAGCAAGACGGCGAAGGATTGCCAGACCCGGTAATACCAATCCGACGCTTTCATCTCGCTCACGACGATGGTGTCCGCGTCGCGCAAAATCTGGAGCCGCTCCACTGTCACCTCGCCCAAAATGCGGACTGCGAGGCCTGGTCCCGGAAACGGCTGGCGATGCACAATTTCGTTAGGCAAACCGAGCTGTTGCCCGGCGAGGCGGACTTCGTCTTTAAAGAGTTGGCGCAACGGCTCGACCAACTGGAAGTGCATCTTCTCCGGAAGCCCGCCGACGTTGTGGTGACTCTTAATCAGGGAGGCCGGATTGCCGCCGATGGCGACGCTCTCGATCACGTCGGGATAGAGAGTGCCTTGCGCGAGAAATTTGAAATTCGAGTCGCTCGTGTTGTTGCTGCCGGCGAGCTCGACCACGGCATCCTCGAACACGCCGATGAATTCGCGCCCGATTATTTTGCGTTTCGTTTCTGGATCGGTCACGCCTGCAAGCGCCCCTAAAAAACGTTCCGAGGCATCGACGTATTTTAGCTTGATATGAAAATTTTCACCGAAGACGCGCTGAACGATTTCCGCTTCGTTCTCGCGCAGCAGCCCGTTATTCACAAAAATGCAAGTGAGCTGCTCGCCGATCGCCTTGTGCAAAAGCGCGGCCGCGACTGACGAATCGACGCCACCGCTCAGACCGAGCACCACATTTTCTTCACCGACTTGCTCTCGGATGCGCGCGCAGGCGTCGTCGATGAACGAGCCCATCGTCCAGTCCATCGCGCAGTGGCAGATGCAGAAAAGGAAATTTTCGATGATCTCCTTGCCGCGCGGCGTGTGCGAAACCTCGGGATGGAATTGGAGCGCAAATAGCTGCCGGTCGCCGTCCGCAATTGCGGCGAAGGCTGAATTTTCCGTGTGGGCGATGGCGCGGAAACCATCCGGCAACGCCGTCAGTTTATCGCCATGACTATTCCAAATGTCGATCTGCTCTCCGAGACCGGCGAAAAGCCTGGCTTCCTCGTCGAGATGGAGAATCCCCGCGCCATATTCGCGGCGCGAGCTGTATTCCACTTCGCCGCCGAGGTGCCGCGCCATCAATTGCATCCCGTAGCAGATGCCAAGCACCGGAATGCCTAACGAGAAGATCTGGAGATCGATTTGGGGCGCACCCTTATCGTAAACGCTCGCCGGGCCGCCGGAAAGGATGATGCCTTTGGGCGCGAGCCGTTCAATTTCGGCTGCCGAAATATCGCAGCGCACAATCTCCGAATAGACCTGGCACTCGCGCACGCGCCGCGCGATGACCTGCGTGTACTGCGAGCCGAAATCGAGAATGACAACGCGCGAAAGAGCCGCCGGGTTCACTGGTGCCCTGGGCTGGTGTCGCCGACCCGCGAATTTATAAACGGATCGTCCGGGCCGCGATTGATGGGGCCCAGCTCGCCCTGGCCCGATGCGCCGCGTTGCAGGTGTTCCTCGACCGCCGTTCCGGGGGGCGTGTCCGAAGCGCAACCGCCCAACAGCAGGGTCGAAAGGAGGGAGGCGAAAAGGAGTTTCACCCGCGCAGAGTACGAGCGTGACCGGACATTGCAAGGGGCCGCGATTCGGGATTGCGAGCCCGCGCCCGCCGCCGGATAAGGCAGGGAAGTTTTGGGCCTAACGAATGATCGATTCCGACCTCCTGCTCCACGCTTATCGGCTGGGCGTCTTCCCAATGGCTCTGCCTAACGATGAGATCGGCTGGTTCTCCCCCGACCCGCGCACGATCATTCCACTCGATCATTTTCATGTGCCCCATGGGCTGCGACGCGAGCGGCGCCAAGGGCACTTCGAGATTCGAGTGAACACCTCTTTTGCCGGCGTCATGCGCGCTTGCGCGCAGCGCGCGGAAACGTGGATCAACGACGAGATTCAGGAAAGCTACGCGCGGCTGCACGAGCTCGGCTTCGCGCACTCCGTGGAGGCATGGTCCGGCGACGAACTCGTCGGCGGCCTTTACGGCGTCGCGCTCGGCGGCGCTTTTTTTGGCGAGTCGATGTTTCATGAAGTAACCGGGGCCTCGAAGGTTGCGCTTTGGGCTTTGGTTGAAAGGCTGCGCGAGCGCCGCTTTACGCTTCTCGACACGCAGTGGCTCACACCGCATCTTGTGCAATTCGGAGCGCGGGAAATTTCGCGTGCGCTTTACCTGCATTTACTCCAAGACGCCGTGGAGTTGTCGCGAGATTTCGCCTAACGCCTAACGCCTAACGAGTAAACCTAACGAGTCAATCCTTCATCCCCTCGATTGCGCCTCCGGCTCCGCTCGGGATGACGGATTCAGCGCGCGGCGTAATTTCTTGCGCAACGCCCCTTCATTGTTTTCGCATTGCTTGCCCGCTTCGCGGATTCCGGCATAGTGACAGCCGCATCTGGCTGGATAGCTCAGTTGGTAGAGCAGAGGACTGAAAATCCTCGTGTCGGGGGTTCAATTCCCTCTCCAGCCACTCCCTCTTAAATTCCTCGTTAGGGTAGGGAATCGTCCCTTCTCGCGTGCGTCGCATTCCTGGCGCGAGATGTTCCTCGCCCGGCCCGCGTCCTGCTTTTCATCAGTTCCGCCCCTGGCGCGACCACCTGATGAAACTTAGATTTTGCCTTACGACTGCTTTCCTCCTTTTGCTCTGGATTTCGTTGGCGCAGGCCGATTCGTTTTTCGTTTCGAATTTCGGCATCAACACCATCACGCGCTACGATGAGAGCGGGAATGGATCGCTCTTCACCAATTCCTTCGTCCACGGTCCAACCGGCATCGCGCTCGATGCGAGCGGTAACGTTTACGTCGCCACGCAAAGCAACACGATCGAGAAATTCGCGCCTAACGGGAGCATTCTCGGCGTCTTCGCCAGCACGGGTTTGAGCAACCCGCTGGGTTTGGCCTTCAATCGCGCCGGACATCTTTTCGCTGCGAATTTTGATAGCAATAGCGTGGAAGAATTCGCCGCTGACGGAACTGATCTGGGCGTTTTTGCTGCGGTCTCCCAACCGACCGGGCTTGCCTTCGACGCCTCCGGCAACCTGCATGTGGCGAGCTCCAGTAATGTCATCCGGCGTTTCGCGCCTAACGGGACCGCTCTCTCCCGCTTCACGAGTGCGGCTCTGCAAAATCCCACCGGCCTCGCTTTTGATTCGTTAGGCGTGCTTTACGTCGCAAATAACGCATCGAACGCGATCGAAACATTCTCCCCGACCGGCACCGACCTCGGGCCGGCGAGGCAGGTCTTTACCGCTGCCGCGCCGGTTTTGCCTAACGACGAGCAGCAGGTCTATATCAACTTTCGCACCGACGGCGTGGCCGGCACCGGCAACCGCGTGAACCCTCTCGACGGTTCCACGCAGGCGAAGCTCGACGCGATTTTCAAGTCCTTCTACGACGTGGGCACAACCAACATCACCTTCCATCTTGGCCCGGGCACTTTTCATATGAAAGGCGCCTGGGATTATGATTGGGCCATGCTGACGGGTTGGCACATCAAGGGCGCCGGTCGCAGTTTAACCATCGTCAAACAAGTTGTCGGCGCTGCGGGTGTGAATCCAGGTAGCAACGGCGCGCTTTTTAGCAACGGCGCCGCCCTGACCTTTGATAACCAGTCAGTCGAGGACCTCACCTGTGACTGCGCTTGGTTCCGCAGCGGCCCCGGCGGCGATAACTCACGGCCTCATGGAAATTTCCAAGGCGTTAATCTCTACGGCGCTAATCCCACGATTCGCAACGTCACCGTGACCGGCTGCGGCTGGCAGGATAACGAATGCTTCGCCATCCTCACTTCCGGCGGAGTCAACGACAAGAATCTTCCGGATAACGCGCTCTACGAAAACGTGGAGGTGAGCGGCGGCGGCGCCGGCATTTACCGCACGCACCTCACCGGCATGGCGATGATCAACCTCGCCGCGATGGGTAACGACCCGACGCCCGTCTTCGCAAAAAACGGCCGCATCATCAACTGCACTTTCAATCTGCCTAACGCCGGCAATGCAGGTGGCCCGCCCGGCGGCTACGACAGTGGAGTGGTGACCGGCTGCACCTTCATCGGCTACTGGCACGGTATCTTTTACGATACCTTCGTCTCGAAGAATATCACGATTGCGGGCAACACGATCAAAGCTCTCTTCCCCGACAGTAACGGGATTCTCTTTAATTCCGGGGCGACCAATGCTTCCTGCGACAACATCACCATCGTCGGTAACACAATCTTCGCGGCCAACGGCGTCGCTTTCGCTTCCGCGGTCAAGAACTCCACCATTCTCGGGAACAAAATCAGCCGCGCTCCCGGCACGAATGCGGACAGCAGCTTTTTCCTCGACACGGCGACCGTGAAAAATATCAAGGTCGCGCAGAATAGCGTTGATGCCGATTTTCCCTATCTCAACCGCGGAACGACGGGCTGTACCTTCATCTCGAATCGTACGCCCGCGGGTGATTTGGCGGTGCCGGATACGGGGGGTGCAAGTAATGACGTTCTGGGATATGAGAGCGTTCCAGCGGTCGCCGGTTTGAGCGGTCCCACTGGTCTGGCCTTCGATCGCAATGACCAGTTGCATGTCGTCAATTCGCTCAGCGCGACCGTAGCCGAATCCTTTGGCGATGCTACCGAGGGCACGGTTGTGACGACAGGTTCGAGCCCTTCTTACATCGCGGTGCAGCGTTCTCCACGGCTCGCAAATATTTCCACCCGCGTCAAAATTCTAGCAGGCGACAATGTGCTAGCTGGCGGCTTCATCGTCTCCGGTCCCGGCACGAAGAAAGTGCTTATTCGAGGTCTTGGACCATCGCTCGCCGCCGCCGGCGTTGAGGGCGCGTTGGCTGACCCGACCCTCGAGCTGCATGACGGATCGCCGGACGCGATTCTCGCCAGCAATGATAACTGGCGCGACACACAACAAACCGTCATTGCGGCCAGCGGCATCGCTCCCTCGATAAACGCGGAGGCGACGATCATTGCGACGCTGAGCGCAGGCACCTACACCGTCATCGAGCGGGGCAAAAACAACACCACCGGCGTGGGCCTGATCGAGATTTACGATCTCGAAACGGGCACGGGGCCGGAGCTGGCCAACATCAGCTCACGCGGTTTTGTGGATACGGCCGACAACGTCATGATCGCCGGTTTCATCGCGGCCAGCGCAACCGGCGGGACCAGCCAGGTCATGCTACGCGCGCTGGGGCCATCGTTAGGCGCGGCGGGCGTTTCCAACCCTCTCGCTAATCCCGTGCTGGAATTGCACGACAGTAACGGCGCGCTCGTCGCGTCTAACGACAATTGGATGAGCGATCAAAAATCCGAAATCGTTGCCACTGGAATCGCGCCGACGCACGACAACGAAGCCGCGCTCCTCGCGACCCTCATACCCGGCACCTACACCGCGATCGAGAGCGGCAAAAGCGGCGGCACTGGCGTCGGCCTGATCGAGGTTTACAATCTGCATTAGCGGCAACGGCGAATTCGTTGCCTAACGAATGCCGAAACCGCAATTCCTTTTCGCTCCTGGCGCCGGCGCGCCTTCTTCGCATCCGTGGATGGGGCGCTGGCAGCAGCGTCTGCAGGAAATCGGGAGCGTCACTTGCTTCGATTATTCCTACATGCGAGAAGGCCGGAAACGCCCCGACCGTTTGCCGCAACTCATCGCCACGCATCGCGCGGCCCTCGCGGAATTGCGCGCGAAAGCGGAGGAGAGCGCACCGATTTATTTGATCGGCAAAAGCATGGGCGGCCGCATCGGTTGTCACGTCGCGCTCGAGGAAAAGATCGACGGCATCATTTGCCTCGGCTATCCGCTCTGCGCAATGGGCGACCGGAGCAAACTCCGCGACCAGGTCCTTCTCTCGTTAGGCGCGCCGATTCTCTTCGTGCAGGGAACGCGCGACGAGTTGTGCCCGCTCGATCTTCTCGGCTCCGTTCGTGCGGAGATGAAAGTGCCAAACTTCCTCCACGTCGTAGAGGGCGGAGATCATTCGTTAGGCGTGCGCAAACGGCAACTTCAGGCCGCGGGTGAGACGCAGGAAATGGTGGATCGCTGTGTCCTTAATGTCATTCGACGTTTCACTACAAGAATTTAGCCTAACGAGTAAAGGTCGGAGTTTTTGGTTAGGTCTGGCCGAGAGCGCGTTGATAAACGAGATTTGCGGCCACAACATCTTGGCCGTCCGCGCGACGAAGCCATCCCCGCGATCCAGGCGGTGGTCGCACTGATCGCAGTGACGCCGTTGCTCGCGGTGACCGGCGGCGCGCCAGCGTTTTGTGCGACCCAGGTTTGACCGCGCGGGCCAGGACGCGGGCGAGATTGTCTATACGGCTAATCGAACTGCAGGTTCTCGAGATGAAGCGGATTGGCGTTGAAAGCGGTGCCGCAGCCATCGGCCACGTATTGGAAATAGAAGGCGACCGCCCCGCTGGCATCCAAACCGACAATGTCGCAATACAAGCCGTCCGCCTGGGCGTAATCGATCAGATAGTTATCCGTCGCGTCTTCATAGACACTGCTACAGAAAGAGCTCTTCGTCGCCGGATCGGACAAATAGTGATAAATCTCGGTGGCGGTCTTACCGCTAATCGCATACTTGCGCGGCGCACTGTAGGTGCGTCCCATCCCGGTCGGCATCTGGGTCAGGCTGGCCGTGCCGTTATCGAAGAGCAGGAGATTGTCGTCCACGATCGAGACCGCGTGTTGGCCCACTGGCGCCAGGGTGTCCGGCCCGAGCTTGAGCGCGAATTTCCGGAGCGAGCGATACTGATACCAATGCTTGTCCGTGGCGCCAAGAATCCACTTGATCGCCTGCGTGTCGTAATCCAGCGCGATGACAAAGTTCTCCCGACTGGAGACGATGAAGGAGTCATCCGAAGGCCGATAAGTCGTCGCGTTATTATGAAACCAATCGGTCGGAGCCGGAAAGACGAAACCTGAAGGATCATCCCCGCCGGCGACCATCGCCGCGCTGATAATATCAGCGAGGTTCCAGGTCCGAAGCACGTTGCCCAAGCCATCCACTTCCATGTTGATCGATTCCAGCCAGGCGGCTGTGTCCACGTCGATGAGGATGCCGTCGCGGCCGTAGTCGAAGTTATGATGAATCCCGGTAACTCCGAGGCTGGCATAGTCTGCCAGCGTGGTGCTGCGGCCATCAAACTCCAGCCGGACTAACGACGTCGCGGAGTCAGTGGAATAGATGCCGTTCTGGTAGAAAAGTGCCTGCTGACCACCGCGCCCGACCGAACCGACCCAGCGCACCTCAGCATCCGAGTCAATGATCACCGGCGTGTCAGCGGTCGTGGAGGCCTTCATCAGGATGTAGTCATAGCTAATAGTCGTCGTCGTCGAGCGCGGCTGGACGATGGTCGGGCTGGTGAAGGTACCATCCACATACGCTGCGGTGGTGATGTTCACCCGGTTCTGCTGGGTCGCTCCGCCATTGAAGGTAATGGTCACCGTGACGGTGTTCTGACGTCCTTGATAGAGGCCGAAGACTGGCAGCGTGAGCTTGCTCGAGTTAGGCTGGAAATAGCCCGCGTTTTGCAGGTAGGCGCTCGAATAGGTTGCCGAGATTGGCCGGGTCTTTGAGCCTTGCTTCGGGCGAATGCTGAAACTGATCGTACTCAGGTTAACCGGATCGCTGATCCGCAGAGTAACGAAGCTGATAAACGGAGTCGGTCCCGGCGCGGTCTGATCGAGCGAGACCCCTGGCCGGATGGCAACTGATTCGCCGGCGAGAACGAGGGAGAATGTGACACTAAGGATAATCAGCAGCTTTTTCATAGGTTTGCAGAGGGTCGGTCGGAACCGCGGTGGCGGAACCGCGGTGACAACGCACCCGGTTGCTTTTCGTCGGAGATTCTCCAGTCCTGCCGGAAATGTCGAGCTTTGTTCCGCAGGGCCGGGCGGCAAATCTTGTTGGCAGGTCGCAGATCACACGTCTCACCCGCCAGCTCCTCTCTTGGGCAAGCGAGAAGTTTGCCCACCAGTAAGTCAGAATAATTGAGTTCCTACAAATCCGTAAACGGATCGAGCTTCACAATCGTTCCCCGGCCGCCTTGTTGCTGAATCAATTTCGCGACCAGGCCAGTTCATCCGGTCTGATGGCTCGTCCCAAGCCGGCGCCGCTGTCACCGTGGAAATACTCGTGAAAGAGATAGCGGTCGCGATCGGCCTCGCCGCCTAACGAATCGCCCGGATTGCGGGTGAAGGGTCGCCCACCTTTTTCAACGCGCAGCCGAATTTCCCGGAGCCGGTTGGGCATTCCACCTTGAAATCGTCGCCGTAATAATGATGAAACTTCTGGAGCGACTCGCTCAGCAGGTAGTTGATCGGGAACCAGATCGGCCCGCGCTAGTTGGAGTTCCCGCCGAGGAGGTTGGTCTGCGATTCCCCGGGCTCGTAGTTCACCACCTTCCGCTCTCCGCGGATGTTGAGAACGTAGGGATGTTGCTGGTGATGGCGTAATCGCTCAGGAATTCATCCGGATCGAGCATCCGCCGGAGGAGACATTTCATGCGATGCCCGCGGGTGAGCGCGATCAGGCCGCCGGTCGCCAGCGCCCGGTTCCTGCCACCGTGAAAATCAGGCCGGCGAGGTCGGGTCGATTGGTGAGACATTCGTTAGCGCTAAAGGTCGATCAGCTCGCAGAATTTTTTCAGGTCGAGATTCCCGCCCGAAACAATACAAACGATTGGACCTCGTCCCGCTTTTCCGGACATGGCTGCAGCCAGCGGCATCGCGCCCGCGCCTTCGGAAATGACGCGCGCTTTCTCCGCCATCAGCCGCATTGCCTTCCGCGTCTCTTCCAGGCTAACGACTAACGAACCGTCTACCACCGCACTCATGCGCTCCCACATGCGCGGGAAAACGCTGCGACCTCCGGCGCCATCGACAAAGGAGTATTGCCAATCCTTGAACTCCTGCGGCGCGCCCGCGGCAAAGGAAAGCGCCGTTGGCGCGGCCGTTTCCGGCTCGACTCCCCACACTTTGATTTCCGGGCGCAGAGCCTTGAGCGCGCTGCCGACTCCGACGACCAATCCGCCGCCGCCGATGCTCGCGATGAGCGCGGCCGTGTCGGGCGCGTCTTCCAAAATTTCCAGACCCATCGTGCCGTGTCCCGCGATGAAATCGTGATCGTCGAAAGGATGCACCAGCGTGCCTTCCATCCCGGGAAAAGCATGTTCTTCGAGCGCGCGCCAGGCGACTTCGTGCGGCACGGGAATCAACTTCGCGCCTAACGATCGCATGCGCTCGATCTTCGCGGCCGGCGCGGTCTCGATCACAACGACACTGCAGGGCACTCCCGCCTGTCGCGCCGCGTAGGCCACGCCCTGTCCCGCATTCCCCGCGCTGATCGTCCAGACGCCGCGCGCGCGTTCGGCTTCGGACAACCGGGCCACCGCGTTTGCCGCGCCGCGCAGTTTGTAAGCATTGATCGGTTGCAGGTTCTCCAGCTTCAAACGGATGTCCGGATAGTCCGGCCCGAGCTCGAGGCGCACCAGCGGCGTGCGCAGGATGGTGCCGGCGATGCGAGCCCGCGCGTCCCGGATCTCATCCAGCGTGATCGGACGAACGGGCGGAATATGACTAGACATTCGTCGCGCGGACTTTTTGCCTAACGAGTAGCGTCTGGCATCACGATCACCTTACGCCGCCGAAATTCCATCGCGATCAACGCGGCGATTCCGAGAACGTCACTCACCAAATGAGTCGTCCTGACTTCCCCATAGGTCGCCGGAGTAAGCGTCGGCTCAAGCAAAGCCTGGGTTTGCGCGACCGCGCCCGCAGTATCTGCCGGGTGGAAATCTTTCACCGCTTGCAGGACCGCGAGACGCTGCGCGGTCACATCGTGCAACGCGCCGAGATTTTCGTAAGCGAAAAGCGCAAAGAGCAGGCAGACCAGTGCGGTTGTGATGGGGGCCGGATGTTTGCGCAGCGAGGAGAAGGCAAGCACCCCACCCAGAATCACCACATAGAGATTCCAAAAATTCTGCATGGCGTTGCCGCGTTCGAAGTAGAGCTGAATGAGATCGCGATAGTTCATGGTTCTTGCGGCCGATCATGCGCGGGAGAAGCAAAGCGTGACCAGTCAAAAAGACAGGCCGCCCCAAGAGCGAGCCCGCCAGCAATATCGATGACGTGATGCTGATGGGTGAGAAGCGGCGAAGCGCCGATCAGCGCAAACCAGGCGAGCACGATCAGCCTAACGAGTCCGCGAAGTTGTCGCGCGTAGACATCGAGCAGCAGCAGCCAGAGCGCGGCATGGAGCGAAGGGAAAAGGTTAAAGGGCGCGTCCATCGTTAGGAACCAGGCGAAGAGTGCGCTGCTCCAGCCTTCGGCGTGTGTTCGCGCGAAACCGTAGCGCAGCGGGATAATGAGAAAGAAAATTCCTGCGACCAGAATGGCCGTCGTCACGCGCCAGGCGAAAACCTTTATGTCGCGCTCCGTGCGCAGAAGAAACGGTGCCGCGACGAAGAAAAGGTCGATCGATAAATAAGGAAGGATGAAGAGGGGTACGAAGGGAATTCCGCGCTCCCATTCGAAGTAAAAAACTCCGACGTGTGCGCGCTGCGCCGCGATCCAGTTGCACCCGCCGTAGACGACAAGGAAAAGTACCGAGAGGCCGGCCGAAACACGAAGGGCGGCTTGAGTTTTCAGGAAGCGTGACGGCGCGCGACGGAAACGGTGAACATTCCCCAGCGATCAATATCCATCGACAATTTCTCGAAGCCCGCGTCGCGCACCAGCTCATCCATCTCGGCGGTCGTGCGCCGGCGCATGATCCACGGCTTGCCCTCGCGATTGCGCAGCACCCGCGCAATAAACTCCACCTGCGGATGCCACGGCTGGTTGGTGTAGATGAGGTAGCCGCCCGGCTCGAGCGCGTCTGACATTCCGCCTAACGAGCAAAGGACTGCGTCGTTGCTGGGAAATAATTCGTAGAGTCCCGAGACGATCCCGATCGTCGCTTTCGGTGAAATCTTGCCTAACGAATCCCGATCGAAAGCGTCGCCCAGTTCCGCCGTTACGTTTCTTAGTCCCATCTCATCCGCCAAGCGGCGCGCGGCAGCGACATTCTCTTCACGGTAATCGCGCAGGACCGCGCTCATCTCCAGTGGTTGCAGCGCCCGCATCGTCCCGAGCACGTAACGTCCTGCGCCCGCGGCAAGGTCGAGAATGCGGACGGGCCGGCCGTCCTCCTGAACCCGCCTAACGACATCGCGCAACGCCGCCTCGAGGTTCGCTTTGCGCTGGCGAATGCCGCGCCAGCCGATGCTTTCGAGATAATTTCGGTCAATGAATTTTCCCAGGCGCGACGAACCCTGCGGCTGATTTTCGTAAACGTAATCGAGCGACAAACCGGAATCGAAACCGCTGCGCCAACCAAGGTCGATGCCTTTACTCCACCGGCCCGCGATCCTGACGGCTGCGCGCACCGCGTGAAAGTGCGGCGAGCCTCGAAGCTTGAGCCGCTCGTGCTCTTCCCAGGTGTAGCCAAACTTGTCGGCGTCGCGCAGAGAAGTCGCGCGTGGCGGCTCGCCGAAACGTTGCCTAACGAACTCGCGCACACGCGCCACGACCTGCGCGCGTTCGCGCTCATGGAAGAGCGCGTGGTACGCGGCCGGGAAGACGTGCATCTCCTTCAGCGGCGAAGAGAGTCGATTAAAAAACTCGCGCTGTGCCTCGAGACTAACGACGAAATCGCGCCCCGCGCCCAGCATCAATGTCGGCGTCTGAATCGCGCCGGCGTCGGCCACGAGTCGCTGCGCGGTATCGTGCAAATCGAGCAGGACGTTAATCGAAATTTGCCGAAAGATGAGCGGGTCGGATTCGTAGCGGGCCGCCTCAACGGGATCGTGCGTGAGCAGCTTCGCCTTCACGTAACTCTTCACTTCGCCGCCGCCGAAAGTTTTCTGTTGTAAACGCAAGGCCGGGATGGCGAGCGGGACGTAGAGCTTCACGTGAAAGGCCGCCGTCGCGAGAATGAGCGCGCGGATGCGCGGACCGTAATCGTGCAGCCACGCGCCGACCGTCACCGCGGCCAGGCTATGCGCGAGCAGGATCATGTTCTCGAACGGAATCCCGTGCGCGTCGCGAATGTGCCTAACGAACGCATCCACATCTTTGATGATCTCGGTCAAATCCGACGCTGCGCCGCGTTGGCCGGGAGAACGCCCATGTCCGCGCGCGTCCCAGGCGAAAACCGCCACGTCGTCGAAGCCCAGTGCGTCCACCGTATTCTGCCAGCGTCCAGAGTGCTCGTGACCGCGATGGAAAAGAAGCAGCGCGTTCGTTAGGCCAGGCCGCGCCACCCAGGCGCGATAGAAAAGCTCCGTGCCGTCCCAACTCGTTAGGCGCGCGTCCGCTGCGATCATGTCGTAACACGGCCATCCTGGCCGTCAGGTCGAGCGGGCATCTTGCCCGCAGGCTGGTAAACACCGGGCTGGAAGCCCGCTCGACCTGACAGGCTGGAAGCCTGTGTTACGTCGCCTAATTCGGTCACCGCCCGGCGCAGGTCCGCTGCGATCGCGGCGAGATCGCTTCTCTCAAACGTACGGGCCGCGTAGTTGCGCGGCGCGCCTACAATCAACCGCACTTTGCGCGGACGCGGCAGCCGTATTCCCTTTGGCCAGGCGCGGAAAGCGCCTTCCACATAACAAGGCAACACGTCCACGTCGCGACCCGCGAGCAAAGCGGCCACGCCCGATTTGAACTCCCGCGTTTCGCCGTTAGGCGAGCGCGTTCCTTCCGGGAACATGATCAGAATATTGCCGGGCGTTTCGAGAATCTGCGAACAGAGTGAAAGGCTTTCGCGCACGCGCATCTGTCGCGCAAAAGGAAGCGCGTTCATCACCACGGCCGCGATCCAAATGCGCGGGAAACTTTGGAAAAAATAATCGGCCGCGGCGGCGGGAAAAGCGCGGTGCAAACGGCGCAACGGCAGCGCCGCGAGCAGGCAAAGCGTGTCGAGATGACTGGAATGGTTCGCGACCATGACAAACCCGCGATCGTTAGGCAAATGCTCCCGTCCAATAATCGTTAGGCGATGATAACTCCGCAGCCAGCCGCGGATGAGCAGCGCCACGACCTCGCGCACGCCGTAAACCAGTGTGTCCGGCTCGCGCGGGAAACGGCGCAGGCGCGAGTCCGGTTTGGGACGCAGTTTGATCATCGCTCCGGATAATAATGGAGCGCCATCAGCATGAACAGGGGCGCGGTGAAAATGAGGCTGTCGATGCGATCGAGAATCCCGCCGTGCCCGGGAATGGAAGCGCCCATGTCCTTCGCGCCGAGATCGCGTTTGATGACGCTGAGCGAGAGATCGCCGAGCTGTCCTCCAACGCCAACGATGAGACCAGTGAGAAGCAATTGCCACGGGCCGAAGTAAGGAAACGAGAAGCGCAGCACCCAGGGAAGAGCGACGGAAAAGGCGAGGGCGCCGAGCGCGCCTTCCCAAGTTTTGCGTGGGCTGATCGCGCTCCTCAATGGATGACGGCCGAACAATTTTCCGAAGGTGAAGGCCGCGACATCATTCAGCTCGGTGGCGAGAAGGAGATAGCAAAGATAGCCGTATGCGTTCGCCGAATTGGCGAGGGAGCCAAGCTGGCCGAACATCCATCCCAGATACAGGAAGCCGATTATGCCTAACGACATCCGGCGCACTGCATCCCGGGTCTGGTTACGCAGGATCGGACCGAGAAGGATAAGGCCAAAAGTAACTAACGGGACGAGAGCCGTTGCCTCCGAGAAAACGCCTAACGAGTAAAGGCCGGTTGCGATGATACCGGTGTAAATCACTCCCACCGTCCACCAATCGTGGGTCAGTCCGGACACCCGCGCGAATTCTCGGAAGGCCAGAATGGCAATCGCGGTGAGGCCGCAGATAAACGGAATCCGTCCCGCAAAAACGGCAGCCGCGGCCAGTGGAGCCATGACTAGCCAGGAGCGATAAGTGCTCCAGACCAGTCCCGTGTCTCTGCGCAAAACGAAATGCGCGATGGTGAGAACGATTCCCGCACAAATCAGGACGCTAAGAAGAAACCAGAGGTAGCTACGAAAAATCGGGCTCTGCAGCGCGGCCGAAGGAGACATTACCTGGCTCCGTTCTTTACCTGCAACGCGCGCAGGATATCCCGCAAGCGAACCGCGCAAGTCTCCACACAACCAGCAACGATCAGGACACAGGTCCAATCGAGAAGACTTAGCCTAACGAGTATAACACTGCTGTGCTGCCAGACAAAGCAGCCAAAGGTCACCCACGCGCCGAGGCTGAGCGTAACCATGCGCCACGGCTTCGACATGATCCCGCCAAACTCGCGGCGCACGCCGACGGCCTGACCAAGCGTCCCGACGTAAGCCGTGCCTAACGACATGATCGCTGCCCAATAACCGAGCAGCGGTTGCATCCACCCGCTATGTGCGGCGCCGATGAAAATGACGACATCGGAGACGCGATCGGGCAGATCGTTCAGGATCTCTCCGCGGCCGCTCGCGGAACCGGCGGCGAGCGCGACCATGCCATCGAGCATGTTGCACCAGAGCCGCAGGAAGCAGAATAGTGGCGCCACGAGCAGGAGTGCCGGATGGCCTAACGATCGACAAAAGCAGACCGCCGCTGCTGCCGCCGCTGCAATCGAGAAGTAAGAAATGGTGTCGGGTTGGATTCCGGCACGGACGCAAAAGCGCGTCGCACTTCCCGCGGTGAGGCGAAAAATCTCGGCAATCGGCCTGCGCGAAGTGGGTTGGTAGTCAGCCATGCGCCCAAAGGTTTAGCGAAAGGAGATCACGGCCGCAATTCGGCGCGAACCAAGCCGGTCGTTCCAGGGTGGGTCATAAAGCCGCTGGCCCAGCTCTGATAAAACCATTGTTCGTAACGCCAGACCAGCTCCAGTCGGCCGCCGTCGCGCCTTTCCCAGATGAGCCGATAATAGAGATGCCGTTTCCAGGAAGGCGACACGCCGGTCATAAAATTTATCGCCAGCGGCGTCGGCCAGCTCACCAGGCTGCGCGAAATCTGCAGGCGCGCCTTCACGCCCTGTGCCGGGCGGATGGTGCCTAACGAGTCGGCGCCTTCGCCGAGAACGATCGTGCGGCTGTCGCTCTCGCAAACCAATTGATGGTTCTGGTTTACCTGCATCCTAATGGGTCCGGGTCGGTAATCAGGACCTGCCGTGCTGAACTCCACTTCGTCGATTCGAAGCATTCCGCCGCTCACATTTTCGGCTCCGAATTTTGTCACCGGTCGGGATTCGATCTCCGCCGTGTGAAACCCATCGAGGAACAACGAAAGCCGCCGCGCCCCCGCAATCCAGCCGAGCGCGAGGGCGATGAGACTAACGATAATAAGAGATGTGCGAAGAAGAATTCGGGCCATGAGCGTTGCAGCCTAACGAGCTTCTGCGTTTCCGAAAGTTGCAATTGGCCTTCCGCCGTCTTGGAGCGGCTGGTTTCGAGAAACGCTGTTTCCCGAGACCAGAGAAAGACTGCAGCGTGGCTCCCGCAAACATTTTTGGCCGGTTCCAAAAAATATTCCCAACTTTTGCGCGAATACGTAACAGGTCTGTTACCGCCCGGAGCTTGTTCCTCGAAGGCCGGAGCGCGATCGTAACACCCATGACAAGGAAAATAGACTTATATTCGTTAGGCAAGATACTTCTCATTAGAGGAAAACGTCTGCGCTGGATCTACCTTTTGCTTGGAGTTTTAATCTGCGCTCCTGCCGCGCCGGCCAGGAACAGCAAGGGCTTACCAGATCTTAAATGGCTGGGCGGAGGACATGTTTCCACAACCGGAGTAGCTACCTCGGCAGATGGAAAGTTCGTTGCGACGTGCAGTCCTTTCGATGAGACCATGAAACTCTGGCGGCGATCGGACGGGCGACTGATCCGCACTTTCACCGGTGACATCGGCGGGATTCAAGGGATTGCGTTTTCTCCGGACGGGCAATTCCTGGCCTCGGCGAGCGAGACCGTTCCCGGATATCACGATGGCGCGGTCAAGGTCTGGAATGTTTCCACCGGTATGATTGTGCAACGGCTGGCCTATGATAGCGGCTTTGGCTGGTGCGTAGCCTACTCGCCTGATGGACTCACTCTGGCCGCGGGGATCAATAGTAATGTCTATGTCTATCGGCTCTCGGATGGCGCGCTGCTTCATACCTTTGCGCATAGCGACTACGTCCTCGGGGTGGACTTTTCCCCTGACGGCTCCATCCTCGCTTCGGGAAGCGAAGATAAGACGGTCAAGCTCTGGCAGCTCTCTACGGGGACACTGTTAAGAACTCTCATCGGGCATACCTCCTTTGTCGATTCGGTCGCCTTTTCTCCCGACGGCCAAACCCTGGCCTCTGCTTCGTTTGACACGACAGTGAGAGTCTGGCGCGTTTCAGATGGGACCGCGATAAAGACTCTCACTGGGCATACGGAGTCTGTTCTCTCCGTTGCCTTCTCACCGGCCGGTGATTTCCTCGCTTCCGCTTCTACTGATAGCACGGTCAAGCTTTGGCAAACGTCTAACTGGAACTTGACCAGAACGATAACCGACCCTGAAGGAGGGTATCTTCAGGGGGTGGCTTATCAGCCGGATGGACAAGCAGTGGCCACGGCTCCCATCGGCGGCCATCCGAAGCTCTTTCAGGTCTCCGATGGCAAGCTCCTAACGACTTATGGACATCACACTGGAGATGTTATGGGAGTGGCCTTTTCTCACGACAATAATCTCTTCGCCTCCGGGGCCGCAGACACTCTCGTGAAGTTATGGCAGATAGCTGATGGCAAAGATATCCGCACCCTGATCGGACATCTCGATGTAGTTAACTCTATCTCTTTCTCTCCGGATAACCTAACGGTCGCTACCTCCTCCGGCTCGCCCTCTCCGGATACCCGCGATGCCACGATTCGTTTCTGGCGGGTATCGGATGGTACTCAGTTGCTGCTCCTGCCCGGACATGGTGGCGGGACTTTCTCGATTGCTTATTCCCCCGATGGCCAATCCCTGGTCTCAGGTGGCGGAGATAACCTGGTAAAAATCTGGCGGACGTCGGACGGTCTCCTCCTTCGTACTCTGACCGGTCATACCTTTGCGGTAAAATCGGTGGCTTACTCTCCCGATGGGACAATTATCGCCTCGGGTGGTGGTGGCGAAGAGATCCGGCTTTGGAAAGCCTCCGACGGCACTCTCCTTCGCACCCTCCCGACCGAAAACACGTCGTCGCTGGCCTTCTCGCCCGACGGCCAAACCTTGGTCAGCGGAGAGGAATCCTACGGGCAAAATGTGAGACTGTGGAGAGTCTCGGATGGGACCTTGCTCCAGACGATCAACGCCGATCCGTTTGGGTTCATCCAAGCAGTGGCTTTCTCGCCGGATGGTTCCTCGTTTCTTTCGGCCTCAGGTTACACTTTCAAGATCAGTCAGTGGAGAGTGTCGGATGGAACGCTCCTCGTAAGTTACACGCGCGAGACAGGCTGGGGTCCGTTCCCAACTCTGCCCGTAGCTTTCTCGCCCGACGGAGCGCTTTTTGGTTACGGTCGGAGCGATGCCACCGTCGCGATGGCGCGTAACAGGTTCCCCGCGCCCTAACGAATCGTCGCTGCAGATACCTTTTCGCTGCGCCGGCGGAGTTTGCTCCACCGGCGCGCGGAAAGGGGAAGTTGGCAGGCGCGCGGGCAAGGTTATCTTTGCCCGCATGGCTACGGAAGCGGAGACGATTGACACCGAAGCATTGCGCGCCCGCGTGGGCGAATTGCGGAGGTTTCTTTGACCTGCCGAAGCTGCAAGCTCGCCTAACGGAATTAGAAACGCGGATGGCCGCGGGGGACTTCTGGTCGAATCGCGAACGCGCCCAGGGAGAGGTCGAGGACGTCTCGCGGCTAAAGAGTCTGCTCACGCCGATGGGCGAGCTGGAAAGCGCGCTGGACGATTTCGTCGCGCTGCAAGAATTAGCGGCGGAAGAAAGCGACGCCACCGCGCGCGCGCATGCGGAAAAAGAGATCGCGAGCGAATATGCGCGGCTCGTTAGGCGGTTGGAGGAGTTCGAGCTGCGGCAATTTCTTTCGGGCGAGAACGATCGCTCAAATGCCTTCGTCACCATCCATTCCGGCGCGGGCGGGACGGAATCGTGCGATTGGGCCGACATGCTCCTGCGCATGTATCAGCGCTGGATCGAGCGCAGCGGTTTCAGCGCGCAGACGATCGATATTCAGCAGGGGGAAGAGGTCGGGATTAAATCGATCACGCTGCTGGTGAGCGGAGAGTTTGCCTATGGGTATCTAAACACCGAGCGCGGCGTGCATCGGCTTGTGCGCATCTCGCCGTTCGACGCGAACAAGCGGCGGCATACCTCCTTCGCGAGTGTCGATGTCACGCCCGAGATCGCGGACTCGGCGCCGATCGAAGTGAATCCCGCCGATATCGACATCGACACTTTTCGCGCGGGCGGAAAAGGCGGCCAGAACGTGAACAAGGTCGAGACCGCAGTGCGCATCGTGCACAAGCCGAGCGGGATCGTCGTGGCTTGCCAGGCGGAGCGGAGTCAGGGACGCAACCGTGAGCTGGCGATGAAAATGTTGAAGGCGAAGCTCTACGAAATCGAGCAGGACAAAAAGCGCGCTGAGATCGACCGACAATATGGCGAGAAGGGCGACGTGGCGTGGGGAAGCCAGATTCGCTCGTACGTTTTCCAGCCTTATCAGATGGTGAAAGATCACCGCACCGGCGCGGAGACGAGCAATGTGCAGGCGGTGATGGATGGGGACATCGATCTTTTCATCCAGGCGAAATTGCGCGGGCAGACCCCTGCTGAACCCGCTCGTTAGGCACGGACAACCCACGGGGCGACCTCGGCGAACTGGCGATGGCCAAAATACTGTGACTCGTCTGCGGGGAGAGGCTCGATGGCACGTAACCGATGCCGCGAAGTCGCTGTAACTCTACCGTTCCGGGTTTTCGCTTGGGCTGAGGCCGCAGGATCGGGGTTGGGGAGGACGGGTTGCCAACCCGTCGTCCCGGGCAGTCCGCCCGGGACAATTTGCGCGCAGCGCAACTCGTGGGGCGTACTTTTCGCGCGCTGGAACGCCTTGTGCAGTCCGGCGGACACTCCGCCGAACGACGGGTTGGCAACCCGTCCTCCCCGGAGATAAAGCGGACTGGTGAGCCCGAGCGCAAAGGGAGGTAGAAATCTGGGGAGCGCACGCGCCTCGCGTGCAGGTAATGGCGCCCTCGCCATTACGAACTTTTCATGATACAAATTCTCAAATCGAATGAGTACGATCACCGAAATCCAGGAAGCTATCGGCCGCCTGCCTGCCGACGAGAAATCAGCGCTCGCCACATGGCTTCAATCTCAGGAAGACCCGCTCATGTCAGAAGCAGAAGAGGCTGCTCTGCTCGCCTCGCTCGATAAAGCGGCAGCCGAGCTTGACGCGGGCAAAGGTATCCCCGTCGCGCGCGTCCGCGAGGACATCCGCCGATGGGCTACAGAATAGTTTTCGCTCCGCAAGCGCACGCGCGACTTGAGGAGATCGTTCGCTTCATCGCGCAGGATAACCCGCGAGCAGCCATTCGATTCGGCGATTACCTGATAGACCGGGCCGAGTCGCTGGCGCAGTTTCCAGAACTCGGGACACCCTACCGCAAGAGGCAGAATGTGCGTCGCCTCTTGTGTAAGTCTTACTTGATCTATTATCGGCTTCGTTCTGAGCAACAGCTAGTTGAGATCATGGATTTCTGGCACTCCGCGCGTCGCGATCCTGTAATTTAGTCGATGTCGACGCCGGGATCGCGAGCTTCAATTCGAATCCTTAAAACTTGATCTCTGATCCCCGCAGCCCTTTCCATTATGAAGCCCAATCTCAAAGCGGAGTGTCGATAGTAAGCTCTGACCCGAAACTGATTACCTTTCGATCGCATGGAAACGACAGAAACTCCCGCACTTGGCGACCGCTTAAATAATCTTGTGGCGGTGACGGTCGCGCTGCTCTCCGTCTTCATGGCTATCACCAAGGTGAAAGACGACAACATTTGCCAGGCGATGCTGCAGGCGAAATCGGACTCGGTCGATACCTGGAACGAATATCAATCCAAGCGACTCAAGCACCATCTGGTGGAGACGGCGAGGGACCAGGCTGATGCGCTCAGTCTCGGGGTTTCGGCCGAAGCGGCGGCGCGCTTGCGCGAACAGATGCGCACCGATGACCTGGAAATAAAGAAGTACGAAGTGGAAGAGCCCCAGCTTTCGGCTAAGGCACGCAGGTTTGAGGAGACTTACGACGCGCTGAATTATCGGGACGATCAGTTCGATCTCTCAGATGCAGCGCTTTCGATCTCGCTCGGTCTCCTGGCGGTGACGGCCCTGACGCGGAAGCGCTGGCTGCTGGTTTTCTCGTGGAGTGTGGGCGGGCTGGGGGCGCTGATGGGTCTGGCGGGTTTGCTTGGCCTGCACCTTCACCCGGATTGGCTGACGAAGCTTCTTTCGTAACCGCTCTTGTTTCGGGCTTACGCCAAAAGGGGCATCCTCTGCAAAGTGCGCCATTGGACTGCCCGCTCCGTTTCAGCCTCATCATAAATCAACTTCCACGGGCCACGGTGAGATGTGGCCAAGCTCTTGCCGTCTTGGTGCTGCCTCAGTCGCGCGGGAAGGTTGGTTGAGAAGACAATGTACAAATCGGAATCGCTCTCTGAGGTGAACGATCATTTTCGGGCAAACTTAGATCTCGCGTCGGCGCCCTCGACGGCCGTCGGCACAGACCTCTCTGAAAGAGATTGTCCAATGTTAATATTTCGGGCCTTTACTCGTTAGGCTAGGAAGGAAGATACGCGATCATACTTCTCTGGGCGACGCTGGCGGCAGCTCGCAAGG
>JACDGS010000018.1 GCA_013821455.1 Chthoniobacterales bacterium | reverse complement strand
CTCCAGTCTTGCCTACATCAGTCCGATCGCTTTTGAATCCCAACTAAACAACTAACAACAGGTATTGGTCCCTCATTCACTGTCCGAAAAATCAATGCAAGCCCAGTGTGCAAATCTTGACAGAATTCGAACCGCGGACGTAGTCTGAGGAGGGGAATAGGAATCAGAGCTTACTATCGACACAAAACCCCGGTTCCACCTTCCCGATTTCCTCGAGACTTTTTTTCGATGTGTCGATAGTAAGCTCTGACTCCTATCCCCCGCGGTGATAAGATGTACCGCGCGGACGACGTTCGCGTAAAGATCTGGTGATACCTCCGAGTGGGGACGTGCGTGTCATGGTCTGGTGTTAATAAGAAGTCGCCACCGAATATCCTTGCGGTAAGCGCTGTCAGTTCCTAGGAAGGGTGCGCGATGCTCTTCAACTCACTCACCTTCGTTGTCTTTTTCGCGGTGGTGCTCAGTTTTTATTGGAGCATGCGTTCTTGGAACGCGCGCAAGAATTTGCTTCTGCTCGCCAGCTATCTTTTTTACGGCGCCTGGAATCCGCCCTTCGCCGCGCTTCTTTTCGCGACGACGGCGATGGATTTCTATCTCGGACGCAAGATGGGGAAAGTCAGGGAACCGGTGCAACGCAGAGTATGGCTAGTTATTAGCGTAGCGGTGAACTTGAGCATGCTCGGCTTTTTTAAATACGGTAATTTTCTGCTTGAGAACTTTACCTGGGTCCTGGCCCGCGGCGGGATAGCGTACAAGCCGCCGCATCTCGATGTCTTCTTGCCGATAGGGATCTCCTTCTACACTTTCCATTCCCTTTCTTACACTCTCGATATCTATCGCGGGGTGATGCAGCCGACTCGCTCTCTGCGCGACTTCACTCTGGCGGTCTCATTCTTTCCTCAACTCGTCGCGGGACCAATCGTGCGCGCCGGTGATTTTCTCCCGCAACTCGAAGCTCCGCCAAAGCCACATGAGGGGCGCTTCCTTTGGGGCTTGTTGCTCATGACTCTCGGCCTTTTCGAAAAAATCGTGCTGGCCGATACCCTGCTCGCCGGGTCGGCTGATCGTGTCTTTGGTTATGCCGGTCCGCTCGTAGCTCTCGATTCCTGGACCGGTGTGATTGCCTTTGCCGGCCAAATTTTCTTCGACTTCGCCGGCTACTCGATTTGTGCAATCGGCGCCGCTCTTTGTCTCGGCTTTCATCTCAAGGATAATTTCCGTTTTCCCTACGCCGCGCTCGGATTCTCTGACTTTTGGCGGCGCTGGCATATCTCACTTTCTACTTTCCTGCGCGACTATCTCTACATTCCGTTAGGCGGAAATCGTCTCGGGGCTGCGCGTGCGATGGTTAATCTCATTGTCGTTATGTTTATCGGCGGCCTGTGGCACGGCGCGGCCTGGACCTTTGTCGTCTGGGGTTTGCTCCATGGCTCTTATCTCGCGCTCGAGCGGTTACTCAAGGCGGTCTTCCAAGAAGCGGCTTGGGTCGAAAATATTGCGGTTAAGTTCCTCATCGGCCTGGCGACCTATGTCGCGGTCTTGATCGCCTGGGTTTACTTTCGTGCGTCGAGCTTCGAAGCGGCCGGCCGGTTGCTCGGCGGAATGTTTGGCCGACATGTGACCGGTGACGCTATTCTGAGCACGCGTGAGCTCTTACAAGTCGGCATCGTGACTCTCTTTCTTCTCCTCGCACATTGGGCTTTGCGCGACATCTCACTCGAAACCGCTGTCTCACGTCTTCCGCGCTGGCTGGTGACCATGGCGTGGTTCCTCATGGCGGCCGCCATTATCCTTACTCAGGGCAACAGTAATGCATTCATCTACTTCCAATTTTGAGCGGGTCATTCCCGCGCTGCCGTGGCGTGGAGTTACTATCACCGTAGTCATAGGTGTCCTTATCGCCGTCGCCGCATGGGAGGTCTATTGCCGTGCGCTTGGTTATCAGCCTACCCTGAACAACACGGACGATCTTTGGGCTCAAACAAGGCGCCGGGTCGATCCGGAATCTTTAGTTATCATCGGCGACTCGCGGGCCTGGTATGATCTCGACCTCGATGAACTCGAGCACGGCCTCGGCAAACGCCCCGTGCAACTCGCGCTTCCCGGCAGTTGCGCCTATCCAGTCCTGGCCGATCTGGCCAACGATGACCAATTCCATGGCACGATCATTTGTAGCATTGT
Source organism: Chthoniobacterales bacterium (assembly GCA_013821455.1). Taxonomy (GTDB): domain Bacteria; phylum Verrucomicrobiota; class Verrucomicrobiia; order Chthoniobacterales; family UBA10450; genus Palsa-1392. The sequence goes on along the minus strand of JACDGS010000018.1, from coordinate 77,900 downwards.
CCCGCGGATGTTTTTCGCTCCGGGTGGCCCGCTGGTAGAGAATTCCGAGAAGGCCGTTCGCCGCTATCACGGACAGACTTGGGCACAACGCGTGAGTCATGAGATCTCCATTCCGTTAGAGGAGAGCTTTGCCTTCCTCAGACAAAACGAGCTGAACCTGGGTGATCTCTTGAAGGATTTGCCCATCCCCGACCGTCCAAACGCTCTCATTCCGCCGCGGCCTCCACCTTACTTTTGCTCGATCGATCGAGAAAGGCGCGCGCGCATGGTCGAGCAATGTGCGCGGCCGGAACGGCTCCAGGAAAAGGTGAAAAGTCGTTGGGCGCGCCTCTTCACGCCGCCACCGGCTCCGCGCTTCATTCCGCCGGAGGTCTTTGCCGCGAAGAACCGGGAAGCACTGGCCGCGCGCTTCCGCGATACGCAAACTGCGGTTCAGAAGCTCCGGGCTCGCGGGGGAAGGATTGTATTCGTGCGTCTGCCTCTTAGCGGCGAACTCAAGACCTACGAAGATAAGACCACGCCGCGAGAGCAAATGTGGGAGCCGCTCTTACAACAAACGAAAGCGCCCGGCATCTATTTCGAAGATTTCCCGGAGCTAGCGGGCTTCACCTGTCCGGAATGGTCACACCTATCGGCGGGCGATTCGGTCGAGTTTACGAAACGGCTCGTTCCACACCTGCGTGCGGCGCTCCAGCTCGAGCAGTTAGCCAGCAACTAATCGCGAGAACGGAGATCGGATGGCGGCGGGAATTGACTAAGTGTTTTCTTAGGCTCGACGGCGAGGTCCAAATTAGCGTAGCTGATCTATGATCGTTGCTCGCCGCTTTACGTGAGACATTCGGTTCGCCGCCGTTTCGCTCTTCACTTACTCCTTGTTAGCGGTAGCTATGCTGGCAGTGCGACATAGAGGGGATAGCAATAGGGGTCAGAGCTTACTATTGACACTGATTTGGCTCGTGTGAAGGTGGTCGTATGGCGCGATCGTTGCGGATCGAATATGAAGGGGCCCTCTATCATGTGCTGAGCCGTGGAGATCGACGCGAGGCGATCTTCTTAGATGAGGCGGATTGGCGGGAGTTCTTGCACACTTTGGCGCAGGTGTGTGGCAAGACGGGCTGGCAAGTGCAGGCCTACTGTCTGATGAGCAATCATTTTCACCTGGTCCTGGAAACTCCACAAGCCAATCTGACGGTAGGAATGCAATGGTTCCTGGGCACCTACACGCAGCGTTTTAACCGGCGGCATGGACTGAGCGGTCATCTCTTTCAAGGGCGCTACAAAGCCCAGCTCATCGATGAACGCTCCCGCAGCTACCTGCGTGCGGCCTGCGATTACGTGCATCTCAATCCCGCGCGGGCGGGGTTGATCGCTCCGAAGGAGAAACTGGAAGCTTATCGTTGGAGTAGCTATGTGGCCTATCGCCATCTCAAAGAGCGGCCACCGTGGCTGCGGATCGATCGGCTTTTTGGAGCACATGGACTTGGAAAGGATACGGCGGCGACCCGGCGAGAGTTTGAACGGCGGATGGCGGCGGCGCGGGTGCGGCCGGCGGGAGAAGCGGAAGGGCAACTGCGACGGGGCTGGAAGGTGGGGGCGGAGGATTTCGCCGACTGGCTGGCGGAGAAGCTGTCGCGGCCAGGTCGGCGCGGCGAACTGGCGCGGGAGAGGGCGGAGACGGATGAAGCCTTGGCGCAACGTTTGATCGCGGAGAGCCTGGCGGTGGCACGTTGGGGCGAGGTGGACCTGGCGTCGGCGCCCAAAGGTCATCCCTTAAAGGTGGAAATCGCGCGGCAGTTACGCAGCCAAACGCCGATGAGCCGGCGCTGGATCGCAGAAAGGCTCCGCATGGGCAGTACCAGCTATCTTTCTAATCTTCTTTCCAGTGTCGATAGTAAGCTCTGACCCCTAGGATGTTCCCAGAAAACGTCCGGTTTTCTTTGACGACTGGCCTCTATTACGACTATGATTCTTTCACATGATCCGCTTCAAGGCTTTCACGGCCGGTTTTCTCACTTCTCTCGCCTCACTGGCTCTCGTTTCTCTCGCTTCCGGGCAACTCACGCCCACCCAAAGGGTGCCGCGGACGGAGCCGCAGGAAAAATACGATAATCCGCCAGCCGCGGCGCGGACGATCGAAACTTCGCCGGGAATGATTTCCCAACTCGGCTCCTTCATCAGCGTGCAGGTGAACGTCGATGCAAATCACCAAAATATCCTTGGCGACGCCGCAAACGAATGCTCGATCTCGGTTAATCCTATAGACCGCAACAAGAAGACAATCGCGTGGCGGCAGTTCAACGATGTGACCTCCAATTTTCGGCAGGCCGGCTGGGGTTACACGACGAATGGAGGTGCGTCGTGGACTTTCCCCGGCGTTCTCGAAAACAATGTCTTTCGGAGCGACCCGGTGACAAACTTTGATGAGGTCGGTAACTTCTTCTATCTCAGCCTCCAGTCGGACGTTAACTTATCGTTCTTTTGCGATGACCTGTGGCGCTCGATAAACGGCGGCCAATCCTGGACGTTGCTTTCGGGCGAGAAAGGGGCCGGCGGCGGCGACAAGCAATGGCTGGCGATCGATAAGACTAGCGGCCCGGGGCATGGGTTCCAGTATCAGTCAGACGACGGCATTAACTGCAGCGGCGGTGGGGTAGAATTTCAACGTTCCATCAACGGTGGCGTCACTTGGCAGCCGCCAGTTAACATCCCTAACTCGCCGGCATACGGAACGCTCGACGTGGACAGCAGTGGCAATCTCTTCATCGGCGGCGAAGGATCCTCCTTCTTTTGCGAGCGTTCGAGTAATGCGCAAATCGCGGCCCAGACGCCAAGATTCGATCAGAGCGCCTCCGTCAATCTCGGTGGCTTCCTCGGTTTCGGTGGCATCAATTCCGCAGGGTTGGACGGTCAGACATTTCTGGCTATCGATCGCTCCGGCGGCGCGACGAACAACAATATCTATATGCTGGCCAGCGTCGTCCCGAACGGACGCAGCACCACCGATGTCATGTTCGCGCGCAGCACCGACGGCGGGAAGACCTTCAGCACCCCGGTGCGGGTCAACGACGACCCGGTGAATCCGAACAAGTGGCATTGGTTTGGCACGATCTCCGTCGCGCCGAACGGCCGCCTCGACGTGGTTTGGTACGACACCCGCAACGCAGCCAACAACACCGATTCGCAGCTCTTCTATTCCTGGAGCACCGACGCCGGCCTTACCTGGGCGCCGAACGTCGCGGTCAGTAATTCATTCAATCCGTTCGAAGGCTACCCGAACCAGGACAAGATTGGCGATTATATTACGAGCGTGTCGGATAACACCGGCGCCGATGTCGCTTACTCGGCCACGTTTAATTTCAACTCGACCAGGGGTCAGCACGAAGAAGACATTTACTACGTGCGCGTCGCTCCTGCTCCCACCGGCATCAACCTCGTCAGCGCGGCCTCGCGCCTGACCCAGGGCACGGCGGGCACCTTCGACATCAATATGCCCCTTACGGGTACCTCTGGGGTGGAATGTCGTAGCGCCAGCACCTACAACGCCGTCTTCACCTTCGACGCCCCGGTCACCTCCGGCCAGGTAACTGTCCTCAGCGGCACTGCCACAGTGGGGACAATTACCTTCAGCGGCAACAGCATGATTGTGCCACTTACCGGCGTCACCAGTGCCGAGGTCGTTACCCTCCACACGCAAAACATCAACGGCGATGGCCAGGCGCATGGAGATGTCCCGTTCGGATTCCTCGTCGGCGACGCCGACGCTACCCGGGTGGTGGGCAAATCCGACCAGACGCTGGTGCAAGGCCAGCTCAGACAGCCCGTCACCAGCGCCAATTTCCGCGAGGACCTTAACGCCGACGGGCGGATCCAGAACGGGGACGTTCAGCTAGTGAAGGCCGACAAGGGTCACACCATCCCGTGACTGGTGATCCTTCTTTCAGCACTGCCCGCGTGGGGAGCCCCCCTGCTTAACTAGACGAAACCGGTGACAATTCCCTCTCCGCGGTCGAAGGGGTGAATGCAGGATCGACCGCCATCTCTGGCTTCCCGTCCACCAACTTATTTTCAGCGTGACCTATCCGACCGTGGCAATTCCGGAGCCGACCAGCGTAAAAGAGCTTTACGAAATGTGGGAGCAATGATTGAGAAAAGACGAAGGGCCAAAGAGGTGCACTGATTTTGACGGATAGTAACTGGGTGTCGAGAACCGTTAGAGCCTGCAGGAAGAAACAGGGTAAGTGTACCAGTTCGCGCGATCTCCGGACTGGCTGCAGGGCCAAGTCTTACTGCTTCACAACCTGCGCTGCGCGCGCTAAACCATCCCCAACTTCATGCGCCCCGCTTCGCTGATCATGTTCTGGTTCCACGGCGGATCCCAGACTAGTTGCACATCGGCTTCGTCCACACCTTCGATGCTGAGAATCTTACTTTGCGCGTCGTGCGCAATCGCCGGGCCCATGCCGCAACCGGGCGCGGTCAGGGTCATCTTCACTTCCACCTTCGAACCGCCTTCGGGTTTCTGCACGAGCTGGCAATCGTAAACCAACCCGAGGTCCACGATGTTGACCGGGATTTCCGGGTCGTAACACTGGCGGAGCTGGTCCCAGACCGCTTTCTCGTCCACCGGTCCCGCCGCTTCATCCGTGCGCGCGGCCGAGTCCGTCGCCGCAGGTTTTTCGAGACCTAGCGCGTCCAGGTCTTTCTCGGAAACGCGGGCGAGGCCCTGATAAGTGGCAATGGTGTAGCTGCCACCGAGGGTTTGCGTGACGACGCCGGGTGTTCCCGCCGGAAGCGTGGTCTTCTCTCCACTTGGAATCTGGATTGCTTCCACTTCGCGACTTAGAGTGAATTCGGTATTTTCGTGCATGACTTATACTCGTTAGGCTAGGAATCGAGGACGATTTTGAGCTTCGCTGCCGGCCGGCCCGCGAAGGATTCGATAAGAGTCGGAGACGAGGCGGGAGATTGGCCCGTCACCGGAACAGCGGTAGGTGCGCCACTTAGAGCAGAGCGGAGCGCGCCTTCTACTAGTTGCGCGCAATGAATTTTCACCGGCGGTAATGCCCCCAGGGGCGCGGCCAGTTCTTCGCCTGACATACTCATTGCTTCCGCAATCGTTTTCCCCGCCAGCATTTGCGTCGCCACGCTCGCCACCGCGATCGCGGTCTGGCAGCCAAAGGTCTGGAAAGTTGCGCGATCGATGACCTTGCGACCGTCTTCTTCCTTGAACTTGACCCACATGCGCAACATATCGCCGCAGTCTGCGCTCCCGACGGTGCCGATGGCGTCGGCGTTTTTCATCTCGCCGAGGTTCTGCGGATTTTTTACCGCTTCTTCGATGCGTTTCTCGAGATCGTCCTTCATTCGTTAGGCAAGTTATTCCAAATGGTAGCGAGGCAGGCTCGGGTTCACTTCTGCGCTCCAGGCATCAATGCCGCCCCGCAGGCTTTTCACTTGAGTAAAACCGTGTCCCTGGAAATAGGCCGCCGCATCCATGCTCCGCGCTCCCTGGTGGTCATAGACGACGAGCAGATTTTCGCGCGACCACTTAGCCAGGATTTCCTGCATGAACTCTTGCGTGAAGAGATAAGCGCCGGGCAGTTTCACCGCCTCAAATTCCTCGCGGGTGCGGACGTCGAGCAGATAGAGTTCTTCCTTTGCCGCGAGGCGCTCGGTGAGGTCTTTCGGCTCAATCTGCATCGCGCGGTCGGCGGCGTCACTAACGAGAATATGTTCGATGACCTCATCGACATCGAGGTTATCGTTCCGCGCGCAAACCCCGGCCACAGTCTCATCGGGTTGAAACCCGCAACTGCTGCAGCCGCCGATATGATAGCGGCGAAACAGCGCCCTTTGCGCGCCCGGATAGCGCGCGAGGAGATCGCTCATCGTCATCTGCGGATCGATCTCAGCGGTAGTTGTCATGCGGAGAACCAAGGTAAGGGCGCCCCGATTTTTCGCAAGGCGCAGCGAGTTACGCTTGCGCGAAATCTTAGAGCTTCTCGGGGGATCCCAACAACTCAACCACGCGCTGCAACAGCCGGCCCGCGCCGCCGCCGTCAAGACTGCGATGATCGAAGCTGAGCGTCATCTGCGCTTCCGTGCGCGGGACAAAAGCGCCTGTCTTCTCATCCCAGAACGGCGTTTTCCTGCCCGCGCCGAGACCGAGAAGAAGCGTCTGATCGGGCAGGGGAATCGGTGTTCCCCAATCGAGGCCAAAGGTTCCAAAATTTGAAACTGAGGCGATCCCGCCGGAAGTCATATCCGCGGTCAGCCGGCGGCGGCGCGCGAGGTCCACTAGCTCCGCGTAACGACTCGTGAGGTCGCCGAGCGAAGTCTTATCCGCCTCTCGAATGACCGGAACCATAATGCCGTCCTGCGCTTCCACCGCCACTCCGACGTCAATCGATTCGGAACGAATCGCGCGACCTCCTATGAGACGCGCCGCCGTCGCGGGCGACTCCGCCAATGCGAGCGCAAGCGCGCGCAAGACATACAGTGCCGGCCCGGGTTTCGCCTCGCGCTTTTTCCGATCTTCGAGCACTGGATCGAGACAGACAGACAGGCCCACCGTCGCCAACGGGCGCGTCCAACTGCGACGCATCGCATCCGCCACGCCGGTGCGAATGGCGCTCGCGTTTTCCGCCTGACTCTTCTCGATCGTGCCGAGGAAAGTCTCCAGGTCTTTGATGGTAACTCGTCCTGCGTTCCCACTCCCTGCGATCCCGGCGAGATCGGCCTGAGTAAGTTGTAACTCAGTCATCCGCGCACGAACGCGCGGCGAAAGATATCCCGCACCTTTGGTGGCGGCAGGCACAGGCAGCAGCCCGGTTTGATCCACTTGGAAATGCGATCCCGTCGGCACCGCGGGCAAACCCTCCTCATCGACTTGAAAGTGCGAACCATTCCGCGCCGGCGCATCTTTGCTCTCCGGCCCTTCGCGGCCCGGAATTTCTTTCGCGATGTCGCCTTTCGGCGGCGTAGGAGACTTCTTCACCAAACGCGCCGCGTCAGCGGCACTCGCTTCGACATAACCCAGCACCGCCCCGACGGCATAGACGCCTTTTACTTCCGCTTCGATCTTTACGATTTCGCCGGCGCAAGGGGTAGTCACACCCATGACGGCTTTATCCGTCTCGACTTCGATGATCTCCTGATCGGCCGCGACCTTGTCGCCAGGCTGCACCTTCACCGCGACGATCGTGGCCTCGGCCATCGATTCGCCGAGTTGAGGCATGGTGATTGGGACGTTAGGCATAGATTTATTCGGCCAAAATCTGGCGCGCTTTCTTTGCGATCGAGTTCTCGTTAGGACGGTGCTCCGACCAAAGATTAGGATGATAGGGAATGGGAGTATCTTTCGCGTTAAGCCGGGCGGGGGCGGCGTCAAGCAGGTGAAATCCTTCCGTCGCCACCCGCGCAATCACTTCCGCCGTCACGCCGCCCCAGGGGAAGGACTCGCCCACGCAAAGAAGGCGACCGGTCCGCGCAACCGACGCCAACACCGTATCGGTATCGAGCGGTTTCACGGTGCGCAGATCGACCACGTCCACTTCAAACCCGTCAGCGCGCAATTCCTCCGCCGCGGCCAGAGCTTCGTGCACCATCACGCTATAAGTGACGATACTGAGATCGCGACCGGGCCTAACGACTCGTGCCTGTCCGATCGGCAGCCGGTTCTTGGGCAGCTCATCGGCTTTCAGATGGTAGTAGAGATACTTATGCTCGCAGTAGATGACAGGGTCATCGATCGCGACCGCATCGATCAACATGGTGTAGGCATCTTCCACCGTTGCCGGAGTCATCACGATGAGGCCGGGATAGTGCGCATAGATTCCTTCCATGCTTTGACTATGAAACGGTCCGCTGCCCTTCGTTCCGCCGGAAGGTAACCTAACGGTAATTGGGCAGGGGATATTAGTCCGCCAATACTGCGTGCCGGCATTATTCAAAATCTGGTTGAGCGCGATGCTGGAGAAATCGGCGAACTGCATTTCCACAATCGGCCGCATCCCCTCCAGCGCGGCGCCGATGGCGGTGCCGACCATCGCGTCCTCACTGATCGGCGTATTCAAAACCCGCCCGGGAAATTCCGCCGCCAGACCCTTGGTCGCTTTGAAAGCGCCACCAAAGTTCCCGCTGATATCCTGGCCATAAATGAAGACACGTTTGTCTTCGCGCAGAAGATGCGCCTGCGCTTCGCGGATCGCTTCGAGATAACTAACACTCATGAGATGCGATCCGTTAACGTCCGCGTCGAGATCGCGCTCCAGTCTTCCTCGTTCCCATCCGGCGCTGCTTCTTCCTGAGCGGTGCTGACTGCTTCGTTTACTTGCGCGGTCGCATCGGCGCGCCATTGCGCGAGTGTGTCAGCGTCGGCCAGTCCCTCTTCCTTGATGAATTCCTCGGCCCGCTGCAGCGAATCCCGCGCAAAGTCTTCCCCCTTAATTTCCGCCGCGACATAGCTTGCGTCGTCATGCTCGCCGTGGCCCGCGAGGCGGAGGGTCGAAGCGACTACTAGTTGCGGCGGCCCGCCAGCGCGCGCCCGTTCCACCGCGCCGCCAATAACATCGAGACATTCCGAGAGATCGGTGCCATCGAGCGAACGACCTTCGTAACCATAAGCCGGCGCGCGATCGACGAGGTCCGCGCAGACGAACTCGCGATCGTTAGGCGTGGAGTAGGCGTAATGGTTATTCGTCGCCACGAGGACAAAGGGCACGCCTTCCACCGCGGCGATGTTCATTCCTTCGTGCGTCGCGCCGGTCTGCATGCCGCCTTCACCTATAGTCGTTAGGCCAACAAAATCTTTCTCGCCCTTCATCCGCTTGGCCAGGAGCGTCCCAACGACAACGGGAATCATCGCGCCGAGATGACTGATCATCGCTAACTGACCCGCGCGCGGCCGGCCGCGATGAATGTTGCCATCGCGCCCGCGCATCGGACCCTGCCGCGAGCCGAGATAAGTGCGCGCAACATCCAGCAGCGGTTCACCAAAAGCAGCCCGCCCAGCCTGGTCGCGGATAAGCGGCGCGAAGACGTCGCCTTTTTTTAGAAACATCCCGCAAGCCGCGCTCACTGCTTCCTGCCCGCGGCCAACATAGACGCCGCCGGTGATCAGTCCGCCGCGATAAAGGCTGGTCAGCTTCTCCTCAAAGATGCGGGTCTGCAGCATCCAGCGAAAAGCTTCCAGATAGCGTTTGTGCGGCGCGGCTTTGCCCGGGGTGGACGTGCCTTTGCGGCCGGCGGTCTGTAACATCCTGCGATTTTAGCTCGCAACCGCGATCGCGCCAAAAATTTCTTTGCCGGCAAGGATAAGCGGACGATGCGCTCCCTCAGAACACGCGTGTCATCCTGAGCGGAGCGCAGCGGAATCGAAGGATCTCGTGAAGTTTCTGGGAAGATCTCCGCGCAGAAGCTTCACGGCCACTCCACGGATCCCTCGACTGCGCCTTCGGCCACGCTGGGGATGACAGGGAGAAGGATTTATGAGATGGCTTGCATTCCCGTCTCGCCTAATCCGTACCTAACGAAGAAAGGGCTTTGCGACGGAAAGGAGAGATAAGACTAACAGGATTACCGGATGAAGAGGGATTCGCGGCGACTCTTAAATCCTGCCTAACGAGGCAAGGACGTAATAGGGATGGCAATCTGGGAAAGGCAATCACGCTCTCCTACGGCCCGCAAGTAATACTGCAGGGCGGGATCGTAGGACAGGATATAGCCGGTCAAATGCCGGCGCGGGCTCTGACCGTGATAGAGCCATCGATTCATCAGGTTAATCATAGGACAGCTGCGGGCGATGCCTGCAATGGTATCCCGGGAATCGACGATGACCATTAAGCTCGGGACCGATTTTGACGAGAAGGCGCCGTTCACTCGCATCGGACCGCGATCGTCTTTGCTCCCAAGGAGGCGGCTCACGCTGGCTTCCGCGCGGTATTCGGTTAGGTCCTCTTGCCCATGAAAAAATCGAGGTAGCGGTTGCCCGACGTAATCCTGCCAGCCGGAGGCAAAGAGATCCAACCGATGGGCGCGCAGCTGCGGCACGACGCGATCGATCTGACTCTGATCGGCGAAAAGTATCTTCGCTGGATCGGCGACGCCTGTGATTAACATCGCCTCTCCTGCGGTGGCCGAGAAGCGAGCGCGCCGCCATTGCAGACCTTTCTGGGTGTGCTCGGGCCAGACCAGAATAGGAATGGTCAGAGCTACGAGCAGACCAAGCCGGCGCCATCGAGGATGCCGCTCGCCCCAGTCGAGTCCCAAAATAAAGAGACCAGCCCAAAAAAGCGTACTCCAAAAAATGTAACGTGGAGCGATGATCTCATTCGGAACCTCATGGTTACGTTGGTTGCGGCTGAGCACGATCATGACGAAAACCAGGAAGTCGAAGGTGACCAGCGCTAGTCCAAGGGCCGCGCGACGGTTCGCGGCCACATCGCGCCGCCATAAGTGGGGCACCACGGCGGCGATGGCCCAGGCGATACCGATGACTCCGCCCCACAAGGCAAAAGGGTATTTTTGCGCGGCCTGACTTTCGAGCATTCCTTCGCGCCAGGCGCTTAAGGCAAGGGCAACGGGTGCCCCGAGGAGCCGGCAGAACTGGCCGACCTCCTCCGCCGCACCGGTAGCAAACCAGGCGTGGGGATCGATCATCGGCTGGTCGAGGTAATGCGGCGGCAGCAGCGCATAAATAATCGCGGTGCCTATCATGGCGAGCGTGACCAATGTGAGAAAACGGTAGGGCAGGCGAAAACCCCAACCCAGAAGTAGTAAGGTCGGCCAGACCAGTAGCCCAGAGCCAAGGCTAAAGGTGGCGAAAAACCCGCCGCCCAGCACGATGAAAGCGGCCAGTCGAGAATGTGGTGACCCAGACATCTCGGGCAGCCAGAGGAAGGCGAGTAACGAGCTCGCCATGGTGAGTGAGTAGGCGCAACTAAAAGGTGCGGACTCGAGCATGCCCGCACGCGCCATCCAGAAATTGCCGATGATAAGGACAAGGGTGGCCGCCAGTTTTGCCGTAAGGCTCCACCCCGCGTCCCGCCATATCGGAACGATAAGCAAGGCGCAGGTCGCGAGAAGGAGAGCTAGTCCTACAAAAAACAAGACCGCCTGGCTGCCATGGAAGAGATACAGATGCGCCTCCCAGAGCAACGTCGGAAAAAAGAGAGAGTGGCCATTGAACTTTAGCAGCGCGGCCTGCCACCACGAGTGATTCAGAAGAACGTCGTAGCTTCTCCAGAAATCGTGATGAATCATCGGCAGAAAGCCAAAGCTGAGATAGAGAATGCCGGTGACGAGAAAAAGAGCGCTCGCCAACAACGCATAGCACTGCGCAAGACTTTCGGGGCTGGGTCGGTAAGCGAATTTCATCATCGGGCCGATAAGTCTTCTTATATTCTAGACGGCTCAGAGACTTTTCCAGCCAGACATCGGCTTCGAAGGGTAGGCGGACTCTGCACGGGGCAGGCAGCGGTGGAAATGCGCGCGAAAAAGACTACTCGCCCATCCGCTCGCGCAGACTCGCCACCGCGTATTCGCGATTCATTTTCGCGATGAAGCTCGCGCTGATTTCAGCCGGGCACACCGCTTCGCATTCGTAGGTGTTGGTGCAGTTACCGAAACCCTCCACATCCATCTGCCTAACCATCCCGAGAACACGACGAGAACGCTCGGCCTGGCCTTGAGGGAGAAACGCCAGATGCGAAATCTTAGCGGACGTGAAAAGCATCGCGGACGCATTTGGGCACGCTGCGGCGCATGCTCCGCAACCGATGCACGCGGCCGCTTCCATCGCCAGATCGGCGTTGTGTTTCGGGATCGGCGTCGAGTTCGCCTCCGGCGCCGAGCCGGTGCGCGCGCTAACGAATCCGCCTGCCTGGACGATGCGATCCAGCGCGCTCCGGTCGATGACGAGGTCCTTCACGATCGGGAAAGAGCGGACGCGAAATGGTTCGACTGTAATGGTCTCCCCGTCCTTAAACTGCCGCATGTAAAGCTGGCAGGCCGCGGCCGGGTGAGAAGGCCCGTGTGCTTCTCCATTTATCGTTAGGCTACAGGTGCCGCAAATGCCTTCGCGGCAATCGGAGTCAAACGCTACTGGCTCTTCGCCACTATTAACGAGTTGCTCGTTCAAGATATCGAGCATCTCGAGAAATGATGTATTCTCCGAAACCTGATCGATCTCATAACGCTTCATCCCGCCTTTGCTCTTAGCGGAATCCTGACGCCAGATCTTGAGTTTGAACTTCATGAGTGGAAGGTCACTTATAACTCCGGGTCGCTAACTGCACTGACTCAAAATGCAGCGGCTCCTGGTGGAGGATCGGTTCGTTAGGCTTGCCGTTACCTTGGTATTCCCAGGCGAAAACATCGGCGAAGTTATCGTCGTCGCGCAACGCTTCTCCTTCGGCCGTCTGGTGCTCTTCGCGGAAATGTCCGCCACATGACTCATCACGCGCCAGCGCGTCGCGGCACATCAGTTCGCCGAATTCCAGGAAATCTGCGACGCGACCGGCGCGTTCCAGCGACTGGTTAAAAGTCTCGCCTTTGCCGAGCACACTGACGCCACCGTTAGGCGACCAAAATTCCTCGCGCAGCTGCGGGATTCTCTCGATCGCTTCCTGTAACCCAGCAGCATTACGCGCCATGCCACACTTATCCCAAAGTAAGAGCCCAAGTTCGCGATGGAAGGAGTCAACAGAACGCGCACCGTCGAGATCGAGTAAGTGCTGAATCCGCCCACGAACTTCGCTCTCAGCGCGGAGGAATTCCGGATGGTCAGGTGCGGGCCGCTTTCCTATCTGACCCGCGAGATAGTTAGGCAAAGTGTAAGGCAGGACAAAGTAGCCATCAGCCAGTCCCTGCATCAGCGCGCTCGCACCAAGGCGGTTGGCGCCATGGTCGGAGAAGTTTGCTTCACCGAGCACATGAAGACCCGGGATGTTACTCATCAGATTATAATCAACCCACAGGCCCCCCATGGTGTAATGCACCGCCGGATAAATGCGCATCGGCTTTTCGTAAGCATTATCACCGGTTATCTTTCCGTAGATATCAAAGAGATTGCCGTAACGTTCGCGGATAGTGTTCTCACCCAGACGCGCGATGGCTTCCTTGAAATCGAGATAGACACCGCGCCCTGTCTCACCGACGCCGCGTCCCTCATCGCACACTTCCTTGGCGCTGCGCGAAGAGATATCACGCGGCGCGAGATTTCCAAAACTAGGATACTTACGCTCGAGGTAGTAATCACGCTCCCCTTCCGGGATCTCGTTAGGTGCACGGTGATCGTTCTTCTTCTTCGGCACCCAGACGCGGCCATCATTCCGGAGTGACTCGGACATAAGAGTCAGCTTCGATTGGTGCTGACCAGACACCGGGATGCAGGTAGGATGAATCTGTGTGTAACAAGGATTGGCAAAGAGCGCACCCTTCTTATAGGCACGATAAGTCGCGGTAACATTACAACCGCGCGCATTAGTCGAGAGATAGAAGACATTCCCATAACCACCGGTTGCTAGCACAACCGCATCGGCCGCATGCCGGACGATTTCACCCGTGATAAGATTCCGCGTGATAATTCCTTTGGCGTGACCATCCACCAAAACCAGATCGAGCATCTCGGTTTGCGGGAACATTTTCACCGTTCCGGCCGCGACTTGGCGACTGAGTGCCTGATAAGCTCCCAGCAATAACTGCTGACCAGTTTGTCCGCGTGCATAAAAGGTGCGCGAGACTTGTGCACCGCCAAAAGACCTATTCGCCAGTAACCCGCCGTACTCACGCGCGAACGGCACGCCCTGAGCCACACATTGATCGATGATGAGGTTGGAAACTTCCGCGAGGCGATAAACGTTCGCTTCCCGAGAGCGGAAATCGCCGCCTTTTATCGTATCGTAAAAGAGACGGTAAACACTATCACCGTCGTTAGGGTAATTCTTCGCCGCATTGATGCCGCCCTGTGCGGCGATGCTATGTGCACGACGAGCGCTATCCTGGTAGCAGAAAGACTTAACGTTATAACCCTGCTCACCCAGCGTCGCGGCCGCAGAACCACCGGCTAACCCAGTGCCGACGATGATAATCTCAAAGCGCCGACGATTGTTAGGCGCTACGAGTCGAGAATTATTCTGATGCTTGCGCCACTTCTCCGCCAGCGGCCCATCCGGGATGCGGGATTCGAGCGAGCCGATCATGAGTGCGTTCGCAAAGTAACCCAGCCCAGCAGCACAGCGACGGGGATGGAGCTATAACCAACGAAAAGTAGCCAGGCAAAGATTCTTCCACCCTGCGCCAGTCGCGGAGTCAGATTCTTATTATTCAAGCCTAACGACTGAAAGAAGCTCGACGAGCCATGACTCAAATGCAGCGCGAGCAGGAAAAGCGCGAGGATGTAAAAACCTGAAACGAGCGGGCTGGAAAACCCGAGCACCATCATCGTATAGACATCGTAGTGTCCGAGCGGATCCGCCGGTAAAATTGCGAAGCGCGGATCGGTGGTGCGAAAGGAAAATTGCAGGAGGTGGAAGATAATAAAGGCAAGGACAATCAAGCCACTCATGACCATGTGTCGCGAAGCGAAGGTAGCCTTTACCGTGTCCTTTCGCCGATAACTCGTCGGGCGTGCGCGCCGATTCTCGATCGCCAGCCTTACGGTATAATAGATATGCGCCACGACATCGACCAGGAGGAAAGCGCGGATAACCCAAAGCAGGGGACCGAGATCGCGCAGATGCTCGGCATAACCATTGATCCAAGCCGGCCCGAGGAAGATTTGCAGATTACCAAGGAGATGGCCGATCACGAATAGGATCAGGATAACTCCAGTCACCGCCACGATCATCTTTCGTCCGACGGATGAGCGATGAAAGGCGGCGATGGAAGTCACGAGATTATTTCCGCGCTTCGACGCGGCGGTGCGCAGAAATTAGAAGGCGCGTATTCCGAGTCAAGCGAGGAGGGGGAAAAGCCCACGCGTGCGGGGTGACGTGAGCTCATCGACGCTTCTTGCTCGCTGTCATCCCTCGATTCCGCTGCGCTTCGCGCAGGAGGACACGCGTGTTTGTATGGGAAATTTCTCCCGGGATATTGATGGAAACGACCTGAGACGGGTCGCCCGCGCGACCGTGACCCCAAGTCACTCCATTTCCTAAGACCTTTTCCGCCTGCGCGCAGGCTATCGTTAGGGCGAGGGTGCTGGTTGGTCTAAGTCGTAAACTTCGACCAAGGCAACGCCCGTGCCGCCGCCGGCTCCACTAACGATCGCCGTATATAGTCCCGCGGGCGGATGTAGGACGATGGCAGACTCAGTGTCGTCCGTAGGAGCAAGTCCATTCTTCACCACCTCGAGATGATTGGGATCGGTCTGCCAATTGTCGTTAGCCGCGATCGAAACGCCGTTGCTATCGTAGATAGTAAGATAAGGATTAGCGAGCGGGTTACTTATCCCGGCGGAGGCGAGCGATGGCCCGAGCGCGCGAATGATGACCGAAGCATTACCGGCATCGCCCACAATGAAGCCATTAATAAGGACATCTTCACCGGTGCCGACAAGGCCCCGGGTGCTGATATTAGCCAACGCACCCGTCCCAGGTGAGAGATCGTAGGCTTCGATCAAGCCAACCCCACTACCGCCATCGGCGCTGGTGGCGACGACGGTATAAGTGCCGGGCGCCAAAGTCTGCACTGTTGCAGCTTCCAGCGGATCGGACGGCGCCAGGCCATCGGCCGTCAGCGTGGCCGCGTTCGGATCGGTCTGCCAGTCATCGTTCATCGCGATCACGGCTCCGGTGGAGTCATGCAGAGTAAGAGAAGGGTTAGCCAGCGGCGAGGTGACCCCAGGGCCGGCCAGAGAGGGCCCGAGCACGCGCAGAGCGACTTCCTTACTCATCGTGCCTGTGACGATAAATCCGCCGATAAGTGAGTTATCGCTGTTAGAGATATCTCCGCGAGTGGAGAGGTTAAGCGCCTGTGGTCCGATAACAGGAAACTTGGTATTTTCCAAGTGTATCGGAAGGGAGTTATAGGCAGTGTTACACAGAAAAGTGTTGTATTGGTAATAGAAGGCCTGTTCGCCGACGGCGTTTACTCCCAGAATCTGTGCGAGATCCTGCACGGTCGTGGGAAAGCCTATCGCCGCATAGTCGATGAGGTAGCTGTTCGGCGCATCTTCGTAGACGCTGCTGCAAATCGCGCTAAAGACACTCTGGTTCTGCTCGTAGTTCCAAACCACCGTTGCGGTGCCGGGATTTGTGGTGCTGCTCACGTCCGTCAAGTTCAATTGATACTTCCGTGGACTGGAGTACGTCCGCGATACACCTGGAGGCATTTGGAGGGTGCTAGGATAACCATCATCAAACAAAAGCAGATCGTTGTCGTAAGTCAGCGAGGTAGCATGCTGACCTATGGGTGGAAGACTGCCGGGCGTCAGATCCAAGGCAAAGGCAGCGAGAGAAGGAAATTGAAACCATCTCTTGGTCTTATCGCCAAGAATCCACTTGATCGTGCTCGTTTCGTAATCGATGCAAATGACGAAGTTTTCGCGACTCGAGATGATGACCGAGTCATCAGCCCGGTTGTAGGTAGCGGCGTTGTTATGGAACCAATCCAACGGCGCAGGATGAACAAACTGAGTAGGATCATCGCCACCGGCGATCATCGCTGCGCTAATGATCTGGGACATGTCGAAGGTCTTAACTACGGCGCCAGTGAAATCTACATCCAGAATCGTCGCCTCATATTGAGTCGTCGTATCTGCTTCGAGTAACAGACCTGCCTTACCCGGATCGATGTTATGGTGGAAGTTAACAACGTTATCGGTCGCGGAATAGTCGTGTAGCATGGTCACAGTGCCATCGAGATCTACCCGATAGAAGAGGCTGCCAATACCTTCGTAGACCGAGGCGTTATAGAATTCGCTGGCGCCAGTCAGTGCGCTTGGGACACCCATGGTGCTGACCCAGCGTAACGCCCCGTCGGTGTCTATAATCACCGGCGAGTAAGTGCCGCAACCCGAGCGGATGAAGATGTAGTCATAGCTAAGAACGACGGCGCTGCTCCGCGCCTTGAGAACCGTAGGGCTATTGTAGCCACAGCCCTGATCGTCGAAACTCGGGGTAGTAATGCTTACCGTGCTACTGTTGGAGGAGCCATCGAGAAAATTGTAAGTCAGAGTAACGGTGTTGGTAAGGCCAGCGTAAAGTCCGTAAACGGGAAGGAAAATTTGGTTACTGGGTGGAGTAAGGTACCCCTTACTCACGAGATAATCGCGCGAATAGGCGCCGGAGAGAGGCCGCGCCAAGGCTCCGGTCTTTGGAGCGATGGTAAACTGAATGTTCTTAATCGTCGTCGTGGCGCTTGCCGTTAAGGTGAGCTGACTGATGAAAGCAGTCGGGCCGGCATTTTGCGCGGTGACGGTAATCGTGGTGTCATCGGCCTGGGTAGCGTGCGCCAGGGCTGCCGAGAGAATTAGAAGTAGGCTGCTAATGATGGGAGAGCGGGTTTTCATAGTTTTGATAATTTAATAGAATTAAGATCGCTGCTTCTTCGAAAGCGTAGGGAGTCTGTCCGAAATTATGAGCAGCGCCAGCTAATTTTTCGAATCTTTTGTTGAGCGAGAGAAAGGGATTTGACGCCGCGTTAAACTAGGGATCGAGATCGTAGACTTCCACCAGCGCGGTTCCATCGGGGTCATCCTCGCCCGCGACGACGACCGAATACACGCCAGCGGGCGGATGCAACAGCGTAGCCGCCTCCAAGACGTCGTTAGGAGCAAGACCGTCTTTGATGATGTCTAGCTTGTTTGGGTCGTCCTGCCAATCGTCGTTGCTGGTCAGCGCAACGCCATTGCCGTCATAGACGGTGAGCCGCGGATTGCTTAAAGGATTGCTAATCGCGGGAGCGAGCGAGGGTCCCAGCGCGCGAATGATGACGCTGGCATTATCCAGGTCTCCGACAATAAAACCGCTGATGAGGACATTCTCGCCCGCGCCCACTAAACCTCGCGTACTAATGTTAGCCAGCCGCGAGCCCGAAAGCGGCGATAAATCGTAGGCCTCCACCAGTCCTATCCCGACATCTCCACCTTTGCTAGAGCCTACCGCCGTGTAAGTAGCAGGTGCCAGGGTCGCCACCAGTGCGGCTTCCGCCGCATTACCTGGCGCAAGATGGTTTGCGGTTAGCTCCGCTGCTGCCGCGGGATCGCTTTGCCAATCATCGTTCGTCGCGACGAGATGGCCGGAGGAGTTATACAAGCTCAGGACAGGATCGGCCAGAAAATCGCCCACCCCGGACTGGGCCAGCGATGGTCCGAGAAGGCGCAGTGCTACAGTCTTGCTCTCGTTGCCGGTAATGATGAAGCCCGCAATGAGGACATTATCGCCCGTGGAGATGCTGCCGCGAGTGGAGATATTGAGTGCTTGGGGTCCGACCGCGGGAAACTTAGTGCTGTCGAGATGAAGCGGAATCGAGTTAAACGCGGTGTTACAAAACTCACTCGCCCCATATTGATAAGAGAAGACTTTCTCGCCCGCGGCATTTAACCCGAGAAGCTGAGGGTGAAGCGAACCGTCCGATGGGGCAGGCACAACGGAATAATCAATCAAATAATTGAGAGGCGCATCTTCATAGATGCTGCTGCAAATGTAGTTAAAGATGGATTGGTTCACCTCGTAGTTCCAGACTTCCGTGGCCACCCGGGTTTCCAGATTTAGCTGATACTTGCGCGGCGCGGAGTAGCCTCGTGTCAGCCCACCAGGTTGCTGGAAAAAGCCCCCTTCACCGTTATCATACAACAGTAAGTGCTGGTCATAACTGAATGAGACGGCGTGCTGTCCGATTGGGGGCAGGCTCCCCGGCGCCAGAGTCAGCGCGTATTGAGCGAGCGACGGAAAAATATGCCATTTCTTGGTCGTGTCTCCGAGTATCCACTTGATGGCATTCGTGGAATAATCCAGGCAAATAACGAAGTTTTCCCGGCTGGAAATAATCAATGAGTCATCCGCGCGATTGTAAACGACTGAGTTATTGTGCCACCAATCGTTCGGAGCCGGATAGACGAACTGGCTGGGGTCATCGCCTCCCGCCGTCATGGCTGCGCTAATAATTGCGGCCATATCCCAAATCTTTATCACGTTACCCGAAGTATCCACCTCCAGGTTAGTCGACTGGTAGTAACTCGCAGTCTGAACGTCGAGGATCAATCCAAATTTCCCGCGATCGATGTTATGATGAATAAAGGTAACCCCAATATCGGAGTAGTCATGCAGGAACGTGACCGTGCCATCGAGATCTATGCGATAAAGACTCGTGCCGCTGGCAATGAAGACCGAGTTATCGTAAAAAGTGGCGCTGATATCCGCGATAAAGGCGGTCCCCACCCAGCGGAGAGCCCCGTCAGTGTCCAGGATAGCGGGCGCATATTTGTCACAACGCTCCTTCACCATCAGATAGTCATAACTTAGACTGGTGTCCTTGGTTCTCGCCTGTAAGACGGTCGGATTCTTATAACCGCAAGGATCATCAAAAGGGGCCGTGGTGATGGTCGTGGTCGCTTGCTTCGAAGAGCCATCGACGAAGTTATAAGTCAGGGTGACATTATTCGTGTAGCCATCGTAGAGGCCGTAAACCGGAAGATAGATCGTGCCGTTAGTCTGCAGATCGCCGCGGTCGCTCAGATAAGCCGCCGAGTACGTGCCCGAAAGTGGACGAGTCACTGAGCCATTCTTAGGGGCGATGGAAAATTGAATCGACTTAATGACGATCGTGTCGCTCGCACTAAGAGCGACCTGGCTGATGAATGGCACCGGCCCAGGCGTCTTAACGCCGATCGTGATCGTGGTGTCATCGGCTTGCGTGGCCTGCGAAATTTCGGGCCGCAGCAGTAACACGAGACCGAATGAAAGAAGAGTAATGAGCCTCATGGTTCGACTTAACATATTATTACTAGTCGATGTCGTAGAACTCGACCAAGCCGACACCGCTCGCGGCATTCGTCCCAGTCACAACGGCGGAGTAAGTCCCCGCGGGAAGAAAAAGTATAAGCGCAGACTCCGCCGCGTTGGCCGGGGCGAGTCCTTTTTTCTGAAGGTCCGTCGCGTGCCCGTCAGTCTGCCAATTGTCGTTAGCAGCAATGGCAGACCCATCTTTATCATAGATCGTCAGAAGAGGGTCGGCCAAAGGTCCAGCTACACCAAAATTTGTGAGCGACGGGCCGAGCGCACGGACCACGAGGTTAGTGTTAGCTACATCCCCGACAATAAATCCGCCAATAAGAACATCGTCGCCCGTGCCAACAAAACCACGGGTACTCAAGTTAGCCAGCCTCGAGGCAGGTTTGGGCGAGAGGTCATAAGCTTCGATCAGGCCAACTCCAGAGCTGCTATCTGCGCTCCTGGCTACGAATGTGTAAGTGCCCGGGGCGAGACGCTGCTGGGTCGCAGCCTCCAATGAGTTCTTGGGAGCCAGCCCTTCGGCGGTTAGTTGCGCCGCCGCGGGGTCATTAGCCCAATTGTCATTCGTGGTGATTAACTTTCCCGCAGCATCAAATAATGTGAGAACCGGATTTGCGACGGGCGAGGCAACCCCCGAATTCACCAGTGACGGACCCAGGAGGCGCAGGGCGACTTGTTTCGACTCCGTCCCCGTAACAATAAAACCGCCAATAAGAGTGTCATCACTGCTGGAGACCAGACCACGAGTCGAGATATTGAGTGCTTGTGGGCCGACAGTGGGAAACTTGGTGCTCTCCAAATGAAGCGGCACAGAGTTATAAGCCTGCTGACAGGTTGAGAAGACGTTTGGGTATTCGTAATAAAAGACCGTTTCTCCGGCCGCATCCAGCCCGAGAAGTTGGGCCTTGTACTCACCAGTGAAATAATGATACACATAAGCGTAATCGATCAGATAATTAGAAGGCGCATCTTCATAGGCACTGCCGCAGAGCGCGCTGAAAACCTTTTCGTCCATTGGATAATTCCATATCTCGGTCGCGACCTTCGCGGTTGCATCGATCTCATACTTCCGCGGGCTGCTATAGCTACGTCCGCTTCCCTTGGGCGTGTGAGCCCAGCTCGCGAACGCATTGTCAAACAAGAGAAGGTTCTGGTCATAGGCAATGGAGACACCATGCTGACCGATCGGTGGATTCGTGCCTTCGGGGAGACTGAGGGCGTATTGCCGAAGGGAAGGGAATAGATACCACTCCTTCGTCGGGTCGCCCAGAATCCATTTTATCTTACTTGTCTCGTAGTCCAGGCAAATAACGAAATTTTCCCGGCTGGAAATGATGAGTGAGTCATCGGCGCGGTTATAGGTGACGGAGTTGTTGTGGAACCAGTCTTTTGGCGAAGGAAAAACAAACTGGCTGGGATCGTCGCCTCCCGCGATCATCGCGGCGCTTACAATATCGGCGAGGTTCCAGACCTTCAAGACGTTCCCAGCCGCGTCGACTTCGATGTTGGTCGATTCGAAATAAGCGGGGATATCCGCGTCGAGAATTAAACCGATCTTACCGCGATCTATGTTATGGTGAAAATAAGTGACATTAAGGTCGGCGTAATTACGCAGTGTGGTCACCGTGCCATCGAGCTCGATGCGGAGGAGGCTGTTACCCATCGCCTGGTAGATAGCGTTATCGTACAAGAGCGCGGTAATGTTAGAAATGCCAGCAGGACCAATCCATCGCACGGCGCTATCGCTATCGATAATCGTCGGCGATGAAGTATCGCAACGCTCTCGCACGAGCATAAAGTCATAACTCAAAGAAGTGCTCTTGGTGCGGGCTTGTAAGACGGTAGGTGTATTGTATTGGCAAGGATCATCGTAAACTGGCGTGGTCACAGTCGTGGTCGCAGTTTTGGATGAGCCATCCATGAATTTGTAAGTCAGGGTGACTGTGTTGGCGTACCCGGCGTAAAACCCATACACGGGCAGAAAGATCGTATTGGACGCTGTCACCAGGTAGCCGCGACCCGTGAGGTAATCGCTGGAGTAGGTGCCCGAAAGCGGCCTGGTCACGGAACCAACTTTAGGAGTGATCGTGAACTGAACGCTCCGGATCAGAGACACGTCGTTCGCGACCAGGGTAAATTGATTGATGAAAGGTGTCGGGCCGGGATTTTTAGCGGTTATGGCGACCGTGCTGTTATCCGCCTGGTTGGCGCGCGCGAAATCGCAGCTAAGGCTGAGTAAGACGACAAGAACGGTGAGTGAGCATATTTTCATAGGCGAACCAGTTTGTTTGCGACTCTTTCCATGGCGCCGTACAAGATGCCAGAAGAAATTCGCTTTCCAAATAAAAAAACGACTTTCGTAATTTGTCTTTTCGGTGGGTGAAAGCGAGTTATTTGCTTGGCAATTAGGTTGACTTAGCTGGTGCGCCCGGCAAGCTTCAGCTTTTTGAGGCCTTAGCCCTACAGGAGGATCTTCTTTTGCTGGGCACTGACGATCGGTCGACGAGCTGGTTTGGTGTATCTTCGACAAAGCATGCGAATATCATCTGGAATTATTTCTAACCAAAAGCAGTTGAGCCGCGGGTTACCAGCAGCCTACCCTGCTTGCCCGAGCGACTAAGTGCAACCTGTCGCATCGTCGCCGGTGACCCCACAGTCACAGTCTAAGGGAGGTAGCATCGGACCCAGTTGGGCGAAGTGGGAGTTCGCCGCCTTACTCATCCCGCTCCTAACCTTTGTCACTCTTGCTACGCATAACATTCACGCGCCGGGCCTTTATTACGACGAGATGTTTGTTATTAGTCCGGGTTTTGGGGTTGGGGCATATAAAACCTGGTTCGGCGTGCCGATCCTCATTTCTCCTTATGTGGGTGCCTATAAGTCATGGGTGTATCCACCGATTTTCGCGCTCTTCGGAGTTTCCGCCTGGAGTATCCGACTGCCTGCGATACTCGTCTCATGCGGCACCCTGGTCCTGGGTTACGCACTCGTGCGTCGAGTCCTGACTCCGCGGTGGGCGCTTGTCTTCTCTGTCGCCTGCGCCACGCATCCGAGCTTCATCTTTCTTACCAAGGTCGATTGGGGGCCGGAGGTGCTCATGCTTTTTTTCAAGGCCCTTTGCCTTCTTCTTTGCTTCCGCTGGCTGGATGGAACTAAGAAGACCTGCTGGTCCGTCATTGTCCTCTGGGTCCTGGGTTTTTGGGATAAGTTCAATTTCATTTGGTTCGTCATTGCACTGACAACAGCTACCTGCGTGATCTATCGCGATGTGATTCTGCAAAAGCTAAGAAGCGTCCCTCCCAGGATATTAGCCGGCGCCGGCGCGGGACTTATCGCGGTAGGCCTTCTCGCTTTGTGGATCATCTTTCCCTTACTGGAGAAGCCGCAAGCCTCCGCCTTGTCGGATCGGCTTTGGCATTTCTGGTCGCTCTATGAGTATACTTGCACCGGTTTAGCCCCGGCAGCCATGTGGTTAAAGTCAGTCCCACCCTTGCCATCCTGGACCGGCTGGAGCGTTATCGTTCTGACCATCGCGTTTCTCGTTCTAGCTCTCGTAGGTTACGCGGAGAGTAAAGGTGCCATTAACCAGATCGATCGTCGCACACTTAGATTTTGCCTTTGGTGTCTGCTCATGTTCGTAATCATCCTTCTGGAGATTGCCCTCACCCCACAGGCCGGCGGCGCCCATCATACGATCATGCTTTTCCCATTTGATTTGCTGGCCTGCTTTAGTGCGGCCTACTTATTTGCCCATTCCATCTCCGGCCCGAAGCGCGCCCTGATTCTTCTCCTGCAAGGTTCCGTTTTGTGTCTCTGGCTTGCGTCGAATCTCAAAGGATTGGAGATGCAATTCGAAGCGTTCAAAGACATAGCCGGTTTCCATGGCCGCTTCAGCCCGCGGATCGAATCGCTGGCCAAATTTCTAAACAAGAAGGGAGGCAGTGCGGATGCAATTTATTGCGTTGAGTGGGGTTTGGGCAATCAACTGAGAGCTTTGTGCAAACCAGCGATTGCACAAAAGGTGAGGGATGACTGGCAGACTTTTCAAGCTTGGTCTGCGGACCGGCCGGACGCGCAGGCCATCGCGGCACGGATTTTCCCTCCGCAGGAAAAGGACCTTTACGTCAGTTTCAGTAAGTCGGACCCCGTTTTCCCGCTGGCCCAGAGTCATTTCGAGGAGATGAGCGCCAGCGCCGGAAAACCGACTCCTCCGGCCAGCGATCTTCCGCCAGACTTGGCGGCGACCTATCAAGTTTTCCAGAGTTACTCTCGTTAAGGAATGAAGCCAAGGTACCGACGCGACAAACTATTCTGGCTCTGGAGCGATAGATTCCTGGCCATAAATGATGCGCGATGATACTCGCATTTGCTATGTGGGGATTATGGACGAACACATGGAAACGGGAGAACAATTGGTCGGCCCTGAGGGATTTCGCTGGCGCTTCTGCTCCCGTGAACTATGAGTTGTGGGCTTGAAACGACAGCTTTACTCGTTAGGCCAGATAACCTCATGCTCGCGCAAAAGGAAAAAGTGACTCCCGCTCGTATGACTGCCGTTGCAGAAACTCATTCTTCGACCGCTGAGATAGTCGAGCTCTCGATCCTGATGCCTTGCTTGAACGAAGCGGAAACGCTGGAGACCTGTGTGCGCAAAGCGCTAACCTTTCTCGAACAACATCGGATCAATGGTGAGGTTGTCGTGGCGGACAATGGCAGCAGCGATGGTTCGCAAGAGATCGCGACCCAAGCCGGCGCGCGCGTCGTGCCGGTTGCGACTCTTGGTTATGGGAGCGCGTTGATCGCGGGCATCCACGCGGCGCGGGGTAAGTATGTCATCATGGGCGACGCCGATGATAGCTATGACTTTACTGACCTATCGGCGTTCGTGGAAAAGCTGCGGCAAGGTTATGACCTGGTTATGGGTAACAGGTTCCTGGGTGGAATTAAGCCGGGCGCCATGCCGCCGTTACATCGCTTCCTCGGTAACCCGGTCTTAACCGCGATTGGCCGCTTGTTCTTTCACAGCGACGCCGGCGATTTTCACTCTGGCCTGCGTGGTTTCAGTCGCGAAGCAATCCTGGGTCTCGACTTGCGCACTTCCGGGATGGAATTTGCGAGCGAGATGGTAGTCAAAGCTTCGCTGCGTCGCCTAACGATTGCCGAAGTCCCGGTGATTCTCTACCCGGATGGTCGAAGCCGTCCGCCCCACTTGCGGAGTTGGCGCGATGGCTGGCGGCACCTGCGGTTTCTCATGCTCTTTAGTCCGCGCTGGTTGTTTCTCTATCCCGGCGCACTTCTTATTCTCGGAGGCCTGCTCGCTACTTCCTGGCTGCTCATTGGGCCGCAAATCGTCGCGAAGATTGTCTTCGACGTGCACACCCTTGTCTATGCCACGCTCGCCATCAGTCTAGGCTATCAATCGATCATCTTCGCTCTCTTTACCAAAGTGTTTGCGGTAAGTGAAAATCTTTTGCCACCCGACCCACGCCTCACGAGGCTATTTAACTATGTAACTTTGGAATCGGGACTGGTCGGTGGCGCACTCATGATTGCGGGCGGTGTCTTCATTTCCCTTTACGCGGTAGTCTCCTGGCGGGCCCACTCTTTTGGCGCGCTCAACCCTTCGCATACTTTGCGTCTTGTTATTCCCGCGGCCTTACTGATTCAACTGGGCTTTCAAACCGTGCTTTCAAGTTTCTTTCTTAGTGTCCTCGGTCTTCGCCGCCGCTAACTCTCAATGCAGAACCTGCTTAACACACTGCATACGAATCTGGTCTTCGGACGACGGGTGCAGAAGCTATCCGAGGCTCTGGGTCAAATGATTCCGGTCGGCTCACGCGTGCTGGATGTTGGTTGCGGTGATGGCCAGATCTCCGCGCGTATCTCGGAGAATGGAAAGAACATCTCTGTCGCTGGTATCGATGTCCTGGTGCGACCGCAACCTCATATTCCGGTGACTCAATTCGATGGCACACATATGCCTTTTGAGAAGGACAGCTTCGACCTGGTCATGTTCGTGGATGTGCTTCATCACACCGAAGATCCCGCCGCGCTTTTGGCTGAGGCTGCTCGGGTGTCCCGAAAATATGTCTTGCTCAAAGACCACTTTCTCGCCGGACCTCTGGGAGGTAGGACGCTGCGTTTAATGGATTGGTTTGGCAATGCTCACCACGGCGTCGTTTTACCCTATAACTATCTCTCGGAGACGGAATGGAATCGAATCTATAACAAAGTTGGGTTGCGGGTGGTTCAGGAAAAGCGAACTCTCGGTCTCTATCCTATCCCGGCCAATCTGATCTTCGGGCGCGGGCTGCACTTCGTCTCGCTCCTGGAAAAAACCACGAGTTAGTTAGCGGCTTTGTAATGCTTGGTTAGCCTTTGCGATCATGTCGAAGACAAAGGCGCGCTGGTTGGTAAAGCTTACATTCATGGTGGCTTCCTGCGCGGGAAGGTCAAACACCCAGAAAGCCGAAAGAGGCACGCGGGCGGCCTCGATCGCCTGGATGAATTCCTGAGCTTGCGCCGGCTCGCGTGTCGGAAATTCACCTAAGAACAAAGGCTTGCGGGCAGCAGCCGCGGACCTATTGAGATCAGATAGGATGCCAGCAATGCTATTCGCGCCGGGATAAGTCCCCTTCGCTTTCTCATAGACGTGTACGGAGATCACATCGATGGGGTCTGGGGTAAGGGTAAGTAATGCTGAAAAGGATTGCTCTGCATTATCAGATCCGTTCTGACCACGAGCCATGT
Source organism: Chthoniobacterales bacterium (assembly GCA_013821455.1). Classification (GTDB taxonomy): domain Bacteria; phylum Verrucomicrobiota; class Verrucomicrobiia; order Chthoniobacterales; family UBA10450; genus Palsa-1392. The sequence goes on along the minus strand of JACDGS010000018.1, from coordinate 51,195 downwards.
GCCAGGCAGCGGGACGCGACCGAGTCGTGCCCGTATCGATGATCCGCGAAGGATCAATGCTTCTAACTGTCTGCGCAAAGGTGGTGAAAGGAACGCGCAATTGTGCCGAGCTAAGCTCACTGTTAGCACCTCCCAATATACCAGATCGGCGGCCACCCTTGTGCAGGTCAACTCCGAGGTTGGCTTCATTGCCAAACTCCCACCCCCAGATCGCCGGCGAATCATTATAGCGTCCGACTATTTCCTTAGTGTATTGGCGAATGAACTGATTGGATTTGCTATTTGGGTTGCCTAACTGGTCTCGGCTCTCGCCAAGTGTTTCCGACACCGTGGCCAACCGCCAAAACAGCGATGGGATAAGACCTATGTTATTCTGTTCCGCGGCCCGCACCACTTGGTCCATCCTGCGGAAATATTCCGCGCGGTCTTGAAGATAGAGCTGCTGGTTCTCGGGTCCGAAACCACAGGCACGAAAGCGAACAAAAGGAATTCCAGCCTTAGCCAGTTCGGCCAGCTTCGCCAGAGAAGAGTTATTATCCTTGTCTTTGAGTAGCTGACCAAAAAGACTATTGTAGTTCGCGCCAATGCCAAGGTAGGGTTTACCTTTTCTCATCAGCACGCCGTCAGTGACATATAGTCCTTTTGAGCCAACCGCGGCCATGGTGGAATGACTCATTCCAAAGAAGCATCCAGCCAGCAGCGCTAATCCTAGTGCTGGCGTGGCTCTCGAAAAGCGACTGCGTATCTTCGGGGCGAGAAGTGATAGGCAATAAGCCGCAAAGGCAAAAAGGGCCCAGCTAAGCGGATGCAGATAGCGGATGGAATTATCCACCGCCAGTCCCATCGCTGTCAGTAAAACAGTCAGGGAATAAATAGACATGAAGATAATAAACATCCGTTTGTTCCCATGCGCAAAAGCAGCCCCGACCATGAGCAGGAATGGAGTAAGCAAAAGAACCCGATACCATGCTATCGCTCGACCAAAATACGATTTCGTTAGGGTGCGGCGAGTTGGCATATCGGCGGCTGCAATGTGAAAGCGCCTCTCGGCGATTTGGACGAGCTCGGGCGGAATAACACGATTTCCGGTATCTTCGCTGATGCAGCCCTTGATCACGTCGCGCCGCCAGCCACGACAATAGGTGTGAAAAGCAAGTCCCGCTACATCCATAGGATCTCGCCGTAGTATTTGCATCGCTATCCTTTTCGCCACGACATTAGCCTGCAGTGAGTCAGGATAAGCGCGATGAAGTGCCTCCACTATTCCGCCCACCATCCAGCGTTGTCCGCGCCGGTTTTCGAACGTTCGTGGATAAGTCCCATCAAAGATGTGATCGGAAACTCCCGTGGCCGGTAAATCTGTTAGCTGTAGGATGGGGCACCAGGAGGATAGGAGTGAGAGACCGTCGGCGTATTGATAGGCCGGAGGCGCTCCAGATACCTTACCGGTGAGCAGCTTGTAACTGGTATGAAAGGCGAAGTAACTTAGTGTTATCACTGCCATTGAGATCAACAGCGCCTTGACTCGCGCATGTCTCAGCCGCCGTTCGGAGTCAGTCCAAAAGAAACGCAGAATAGGTGCTGCGAAGGAAAGAGCAGTTACCGGTGGAAGAAATGAAATGCGGAACGCGACACTAACGATGCCTGCAAAGCTGGCGAAAACCAGAAAGCGGCGTTTTCCAGTGTCGATGAAAACTAAGAGGCAACTAATGAAAACCATCGCGGCGCAGAGCGAGAAGCTCTCTGCCATGACAAAGCGATCGTACATCAGTTGGAGCGGTTCGAGTGCGTAGGCGATAGTTACCACGATCGCGACCGCTCCCGGTATTTGCAGAAAGCGTCGTAAGCTCCATCCCAGAATACCGGCCGACAGTGAGCTAGCCAGTGTTTGCACAACCAAGAGGGAAAAGAGCGAACCGCTGCCGACGCAAAGCCAGCGGATAACGTATCCGTAAAGATAGGACCTGTCCGGCGGAATCCAGCCAGTAAGAGCGCTGTTTAAGTAGCTCGCCGAGTCTCCCAGAAAAAACTGCGGGTTAGGGTCGGCGATAAGGATGATGCTCTTAACCCCCAGGGCAAGGAGGGTCAGATGCCAAAGGACGCAAGTCGGCGTGCACCCGACTTTGGACGTTAATGACGCTGTCGCCTCTGTCTGTGGAGTGATAGCCTCAGCTGCTGGCTCTTCCATGATAAGTCTCGAGCAAGCGGCAACGCTTAAGAGTCATGCCCTTGCGGGCCTTCCACGCCCTGCGTGATAGCCATCGCTACACCAACCGCAGACTTCGATCCGGCACCTAACGAGAGCCATTCCTAGAGGTGTAGGTCTATTCTTCGCTCCGCCAAGGTCGAACTTCATCAGGAAGCGTGAACCAAGTTATGAGCCACTTCGACGCCGGCAATGCGGCGATCGGTCTCGGGCGTTTCCTGGAAGAGCCGCGCCAGAGTGGCCTGCGCTACTTCCGGCGAGTAGCGCTCGCGAGCTACGCGAGTTCCATGCGCGGAAAGACGGCCCCATAGCTCTTCCGTTTCGTACACTTCTATAAGTGCTTCGGCAAAAGTCTGGGGATCATCTGCGATCAAAGCATCCGTCCGGTCGGTCAGGCCCATTCCTTCTACGGCCAGTGAGGTCGCGACCACCGGGACACCATAAGCCATGCTTTGATTAATCTTACCTTTGACACCCGCGCCGAAACGCAACGGAGCAACCGAGAGTCTTACGCTGTTGAAGTAGAGAGACACGTCCGGCTGCAAACCAGTCAGGATAATATTCTCGTCCGCCAGCGCGATTACATCTGGAGGCGCTTTATCACCGATAATGTAGAACCTGACCCCGGGGAGACTTTGTCTTACTTGCGGATAGATTTCCCGCGTGAACCAGATCACGGCATCAATGTTTGGGGGATGTTGAAAACTTCCGATGAAGAGAAAGTCACGGCGCAGAGAAAAGGGCGTGGCGGATCCTGGCACATCGACAATGTTGGAGACGATGCTGAATTTCTTGGCCGGCCGTTTCTGGCGGAGTAACTCTGCTTCTACTTCGCTGACCAACCAGGTCTCGTCGCATTGGTCAACCAAGGCTAACTCCATCTCCTCTTTTCGGCGGGCTTCCTGTTCGATCCCGGCATCCCGGGTGAGAAGAGCTTCGCGATCGATTCTAAGGAAATGTAAGTCCACCGTATCAAAGATCAGATAGCTGAGGGGCGCGTAACGACGAACGTCCGGGACATGCTTCCGGGCGAAGTCACAACGGCTTAGGATAACGACATCGAAGATAGCGCCATGCTCTTCGAGATAGCTGCGCGCGCTATTTATGTAAGGGTGGTAAACGACTTCGATACCCACTCTCCTGAGATTGTCTCCGTAAGGTGGAATATCGGCGAGGTTATCGGGGAGAAAGGTAACTCTGTGCCCGAGACGATAAAGGATCTTCAGGATTTGAAACATGCGGAGCGATCCTGAGTCGCGATCGGGCATGGGCAGATGATGGTCGATCACGAGAATACGCTTCGCTCCCGGGGGTAAGTGTTCCCAGAGGGCGAGTTCACCATTCGCGGGCTTTTCGGCAAGGACTGCGTCCCAAGTCGTGGCGAAGGTGTTTCGATTTACTTCCTGATATTTCTTAGCACCAGCAGAGATGTCGGTCCCACTCGTGATCCCTTCGTAGTGGATAACTTTGCTCAGAGGCTGATATAAGACTTTTCGCCCGGACGCTCTTACCTTGAAGGCGAGATCCGTATCCTCGTAATAAGCCGGAGAATATTTGGAATCGAAACCGCCTAGTGACTCGAAGAGTGACTTAGGAATCATCACGCTGGCGGCCGAACAGTAGTCCACCTCACGCAGGAAGTTGTACTCCGGTTTCTCAGGGTCCTGGAACTTGCCGCGATTCCAACCGGAGGCGTCGCGCCAGATGATGCCTCCGGCCTCCTGCAAACGCCCATCGGGATAGACAAGTTTGGACCCCACCAAGCCAGCCTTAGGGACTGAGTCAAGAGTCTCGTGCAACTCTGCGAGCCAGTTAGGAGTTACGACCGTGTCGTTGTTAAGGAAAACAAGGTAGGCGCCACGCGCCTTACTCGCTCCAAAGTTACAGGAAGCGATAAAACCACAGTTAGTTTCGCTTCTAAGATAGACGAGTCCTTTAATCTGCTTCACGGTTTCCGAAGTAGGATCAGTCGAGCAATCGTCCACTACGACTACTTCAATTGGAATTTGATCCAAGTGTTCCTGGATGGAGGCGAGACAGGCGAGGGTGAAATCGATTTGGTTAAAGACGGGGATAATGATCGAAACTTCAATCTTCTCGTGATCAGGAAAGGTGATGGGTTTCGCCGGAGGCTCAGGTCTATAGTCGCGCTGTGCAGGCGGAACAGATGAAGTTTCTGAGGTTACGGTCGCTTGCGTTCTCAGGTTATAACGCGAGCGAAGGGCGGCGATAGAGCTATCGAGGTTATCAATCTCCGGGTGGGCCGCGCGCCAGGCGTGATACTTCTCCACATTCTTATCGAGATGGCCGAAGCCTCGAAACTGTTTGCCGGTAAGTTGAGCCTTTACCCAAGTAAAGGGATTAATCATGATCCAACGGCGTGACTTCCGCAGTAGGTCGGCCGCGGTTTCGGTTTGATCGAGTAAACGAATGAGTTTCTTCGTTTCGCCTAACTGTCTTCTAAGTCGTTCAATAAGAGATGTGACTTCCGCTTCCCGCTCGGATAGTTGGATGCTATTGCTGTACAGGAGTTGATTCGTTTGGTTGAAGCGTTCTCGGAGTTGGTCTAACTCCTTCGACGCGTTAGCCTGGTGGGAGACCAGCTCCTCTCGGAGTTGGTCTAACTCCTTCGACGCGTTAGCCTGGTGGGAGACCAACTCCTCTCGGAGTTGGTCTAACTCCTTCAACGTGTTAGCCTGGTGCGAAGCCAGCTCCTCTCTGAGTCGCTGTGACTCATTCGCTTCTCGCGCATGGTCCTGTTGCGTGACTACGAGTTCTCGACTCAGGCTCTTTATTTCGGACAGAAGTTTGTCGCGGCCAGCCTGCTCACGCTGCAAAAGCTCGTCTAAGTGAGAGTAGGCCGTTTGTAACTCTGTAATCCTTCCATCACGACGACCTATCTCTAAGGCAGCGCGTGTTTTCTCCGCCGTTAGTTCGGCAATTTGCTCGTTATGCCGAATCTCCGTGCCACGACGAGAGGCCAGTTCGCGCCGGGTTGTCTCCGCTTCGGGAATAGCTTGATTTAACTTATTAGGAGCGCCTGCGAGGTAATCTGGCGCGGACAGTGATCCGGTAGGAGGCAGATTTGTCCCACCGATGATAGACTCGTAAAGGGCAATGACAGTGGGGGAAACCCCCGCGTCGATTAACTGTTCCTGAGTAAACGACGTGTGGCGCCTATCCCTGGTCACAATCGTTGCGATCGACTTAGTCTCGTTAGGCTGAAGTCCGGCGAAAGTGATGATCCTTTCTAACTCCGTCTCAGGCGTTTCGAAGAAGGTCTGATAACTGGTAATGATCCGTTCCTTCGGGTCGGTATGAGCAAGCAGCCGGCGATTGTAGATCTCCCAGAGACGCAAACCCAGTGCGTAGGAAGTCCCGTTGCGTCGGTTCATCGAGTAGGCGACCTCGAGCGGATTTCGGACGATGATGATTGTCTTCAGCTCGGGTAGCAGGGCTTGCCAGAAGGGGAGAGTGAGACAAGTGCGCGGGTCTTTCCAACCCCAGTGAGAAGAGTCGCTAAAACTCCGGATGAGAAGTTCTGCTTTTGCTCGCGCGGCCTGGAAATTCCCTCCCGTATAGGTCTCGTCTTCGAGCGGCGGCAGGTCCCAGGCCGCTCCGCTGGCGTTCAGGACTTCGTCGTTCAGCCTAACGAAGCGAAGGTTTTCCCAAAACCCGTCGGGATTATCCGCGCCTGCGGGCATCAGATCTTCGTCTGCACCCAACTCCAGCCCAGCCGCTTGCAGCAAGCGCGTGAGCATCGAAGTGCCGGAGCGATGTGCGCCTGCGATGCAGAGGATTTTTTGATTCATGCGAGTTGCGCCGGGTTACGCGCTTCCGGGTTTTACCGCGGATTGATCGCGGAGGTCGGCGGGCAGATCGGTCGCCGGAAACGTCTCGACCTTCATCTGAATCAAGCTGGCAAAAGGACACCCGAAATCAGGACGCGCGCCGCCGCTGCGATCGACGATCACGCCAATACCAACGACTACGCCCCCTTTTTGGCGCACGATGTCGATAGTTTCCTGCACGCGGCCCCCGCGGGTGACGACATCTTCGGCCACGATGAAACGCTCGCCCGGCCCGATCCGAAAACCTCTGCGCAAGACCAGAACGCCCGCCTCTTTCTCGGCAAAAATATGGCGTTTGCCTAACGAGCGGCCGACTTCCTGCCCGACGACGATGCCGCCAAGCGCTGGCGAAATGACAGCGTCACATTCGATACGCCTGAGTTCGTCGGCGAGACGCCCGCAGATGGTGGCGGCAATGTCCGTATGCTGAAGAAGCAGCGCGCACTGAAAAAATTGCCGGCTGTGCAGGCCCGAGCGCAAGACAAAGTGGCCGTCCAGAAGTGCTCCGGTCTGGCGAAACAATGCCAGTAGATCCTCACTCATGACCTTGCGCCGCTGCCTTGGCTTTCCATCGTGCTAGCCTGAAGTATCGCTGACGGTCTTGTGATCTTCGTCGCCCTTGTTCGCCATCGCGATGACTTCAATCTCTACCTTCGCGCCTTTGGGCAACGCCGAGACTTGGACGGTCGAACGCGCGGGCGGATTTTCGCGGAAGTAGGTCGCGTAGATTTCATTAACGGTCTGGAAATCACCTATGTCGGTGAGGAAAATCGTCGTCTTTACCACATGACCGAAAGAGAGATTCTCGGCGCGCAAAACCGCGGAAACATTTTCCAAAACTCGCTTGGTCTGGGCGGAAATATCGTCGGAAACAATCTGGCCTGTCTGCGGATCGAGCGGAATCTGGCCCGCGCAAAAGAGGAATGAGCCGGCGCGGATCGCTTGTGAGTAAGGGCCGACTGCGGCCGGGGCATCTTTAGTGGAGACAATCTTCTTCATCGCGCGAGCTTAGCTGGAAAAACTGCCCGCACAACGCGGAGGCGGAAGGCCCTCGCGCTCGCAGACCGCACCGGCGCGAGCGATTGAACATGGGCGATTCTAGTCGATAATGCTGCTCCCATGGTTAGCTGGATTCTTAAGAAAATACTCGGGTCGAAAAATCAGCGCGAGATCAAACGGCTGCAGCCGATCGTGCGCGCGATTAACGCCTTTGACGAACAATTTAAAGCGCTCTCGGACGCCGATCTCCGCGCCAAAACCGCCGCGTGGAATGCGGAGCTCACCGCAATCGAGGATCAGGACGCGCTGGCGCGGCGGATGGAGGAGATTTTGCCCGAAGCCTTCGCGGTGGTGAAAAATGCGGCGCGACGTTTGGTCGAGCGGCAGGAAGCTTTTACCATTTGCGACCAGCCGATGACTTGGAACATGGTCCACTTCGACGTGCAGCTCGTCGGCGGCATCGTGCTCCATCGCGGCCGCATCGCCGAGATGGCGACAGGCGAAGGCAAGACTCTCGTCGCCACACTCCCGCTCTATCTCAACGCTCTCGCGGGCCGCGGCGCGCATCTCGTGACGGTGAACGATTACCTCGCGCGCCGCGATGCCGAATGGATGGGCCAGCTCTACAATTTCCTTGGCCTAACGACGGGCATCATCCAGCATGATCAGCCGCCCGATTTGCGCCGCGCGCAGTATGCCTGCGACATCACTTACGGGACGAATTCCGAGTTCGGTTTCGATTACCTGCGCGATAACGGGATGGCCACCACGCGCGAGCAGCAAGTGCAGCGCGGTTATCACTACGCCATCGTCGATGAGGTCGATTCGATCCTGATCGATGAAGCGCGCACGCCGCTCATCATTAGCGGGCCGGCGACTGTCTCGACCCATCAATACGATCGGCTGAAGCCATTGGTAGATCAGCTCGTGAAAAAGCAGAACATGCTCTGCAATCGTCTCGCCAGCGAAGCGAAGGAAGCGTTCGAAAAGGGCGAAAGCGAAACCGGCGGATTGCTGATGTTCAAAGTGAAGCTCGGTCAACCGCGCAACAAACAACTGTTGCGCATGATGGAAGATCCGGAGAAGCGCAAAGCGATCGACAAAGCCGAGCTCTCATTTTACCAGGACACACGCAAAGAGGAACTCTTCGCGCTCAAGGAAGAACTCTTCTTCACCATGGACGAGAAATCGCACGAAGCCGATCTCTCCGAACAGGGTCGCGCTTACCTAAATCCGGGCGACCCCGATTCCTTCGTCCTGCCGGATTTGATCAGTGAGTTCACCGATATCGATCTCAACCGCACGATCTCCGACGAAGAGAAAGACAAACTCAAAAACGATCTGCAAGAGCAGTGCGACAAGCGAGCCGAGGAGATTCACAACATCTCGCAACTCCTCCGCGCCTATTGCCTTTTCGAGAAGGATGTCGCTTATGTCGTCGAGGAAAATAAGGTCGTTATCGTCGATGAATTTACCGGCCGCAAAATGCCGGGCCGGCGTTGGAGCGACGGGTTGCATCAAGCCGTCGAAGCGAAAGAAGGCGTCCAGATCGATCGCGAAACGCAGACGCTCGCCACGATCACGATCCAAAATTATTTCCGCCTCTATCACAAGCTCGCGGGCATGACCGGCACCGCCGAAACCGAGGCGAATGAATTCCACGACATCTACAAACTCGACGTCGCCGTCATCCCAACCAATCGCCCGGTCGTGCGCAAAGACGCCAACGACCACATCTACAAAACGCGCCGCGAAAAATACAACGCGGTCATCAAGGAAATCCGTGAGCGCCACGCTGCGTCGCAGCCTGTCCTAGTCGGCACAGTGAGCGTCGAAGCATCCGAGTTGCTCAGCCGCATGCTCAAGCGCGAAAAAATTCCGCACAACGTCCTCAACGCAAAATATCACCGGCAGGAAGCCGAGATCGTGCAGCGCGCTGGTCAGCCGGGGACCGTCACTATTTCCACCAACATGGCGGGTCGCGGGACCGACATTAAGCTTGGCCAAGGCGTTCCCGGCGTCGGCGGTCTTTACGTCATCGGCACCGAGCGCCACGAGTCGCGACGCATCGATCGCCAGCTTCGCGGTCGTTGCGCGCGCCAGGGCGACCCGGGCGCGACGCGTTTCTACGTCAGCTTCGAAGACGACCTCATGCGCAACTTCGGCGCCGCCGATCGCATGACCAAAATCATGGAGCGTTTCGGCCTCGAAGAAGGCCAGGAACTCGAGCATCGCTGGCTCAACAAATCCGTCGAGACCGCGCAGAAACGCGTCGAACAACGCAACTACCTCGCGCGCAAACGCACCCTCGATTACGACGACGTGATGAACAATCAGCGCGAGGTTGTTTACACCTATCGCAACGAAGTCATCGACAGCGAAGACCCGCGCAAACTGGTTTTCGAAGTCATTAACGAAGCTGTGCCGGCGAAGGTGAAAGAGTATCTCGGCAGCGGCGTGCCTAACGAGGAGCAGAATTATTCCGGTCTCATCCACTGGGTCAACACCACTTTCCCGCTCGGCCTAACGAAAGAGCGCGCCGAATTTGAAACCCGCACCCCCGACGAAAACGCGCAGTTCCTCGTCGCGAAAATCACTGAAGCCTACGAGCGCAAGTCCAGTCACGAAGAACCGAGCGCGGTCAAAAACCTCGAGCGTTACATCATTCTCAACGCCATCGACCGCCTTTGGCAGGAGCACCTCTACGCGATGGATGCGCTGCGCGAAGGCGTGCATCTCCGCGGCTACGCGCAGAAGGATCCGCTCATCGAATACAAGACCGAAGCCTTCGACATGTTCGTCGATTTGATGGCGAACATTAAAAACGAAGTGCTGCACAACCTCTTCCGCAGCACCTCGAATTTGCAGGCCTTCGAAACTTTTCTCTCCACGCTTCCACAATTCCTCATGCGCGAACAAACACCCACCGCTCCGACCGCCAACGGTCCGGTGCCAGGCCGTCGTCCGGAGCGGATCGGCCACGAGTCGAACGGTCAAAGCGAAAGCAACGGCAACGGCTCCGAGGTGAAATTGGAGCTCACTCCCGTGCGCCGCGAAATGCCGAAGGTCGGCCGCAACGATCCGTGTCCCTGCGGCAGCGGAAAGAAATTCAAGAACTGCTGCGGCCGAAAGGCCTAACGAATAGTCCGCCATGTTGAGCGAGCCAGAGACGCAATATTATTACGAAACTGCCGAGGCCTATTTGGCGGGCGAACGGTTGGCCGACCGAAAGCATGAATATCTTGCTGGAGTCATCTACGCCATGGCTGGCGCCACCAGAGACCACAATCGGATTGCGGCGAACATTCTCGGCGACCTTCTTCAGCAACTTCGCGGCAGGCCCTGCGAGCCTTTCTCTTCGGATATGAAAGTGCGAATCCGCAAAGATGCCGCCGAGTTTTATTATTATCCCGACGTGACCGTGGATTGTTCCGGCGGCCCGGGTGCTTCCCATTTTATCGAGGCACCGCGGGTCGTTTTCGAGGTTTTATCGCCCGATACCGAACGGATTGATCACGGCGAAAAGCTTCGCAATTATCAGGCGTTGGCTTCGCTCCACGTTTATGTGCTGGTCGATCAATTTCACATCGCGGTAACCGTCTATCGCCGTACGGCGGATTCCTGGAAAAGAGAATTCCTGAGCACAAAAGAGGACGTGCTCACGCTACCCGAAATCGATTGTCAACTTCGGATGACCGCAATTTACGAGCGGACACATCTGGTGGAGTAGCGCTGCTCCGTTAGGCGCGCCTAACGAATTATGCTTCACGTCTGTCCCAGCTCGTAAGTCGTAATTTCGAGCCGGTGCCCATCAGGGTCGCGGAAGTAGACCGAGTGCGAGACTCCGTGGTCTGCGAATTGGAATCGATACTGCGCTTCTTCAGCTCACGTTGCGCCACGGCGAAGTTCTCGAGATCGACGCGCCAAGCGAAGTACTGGGTGCGCGATGCCGCTTCTTCAGTTAACGAGCTCGCCTCCTCTTCGAGTGGAAACAAGGCGACTCCGCTCGTGCCGCGGCCAACGAAGGCCGGAACGCCGCCCCATTCCGCAGCATAACGCTGTTCCAGTCCGAGCACCTCGACATACCAGCGCACCGACGCATCGACATCGCGCACCACGAGCGCGACATGATCCAACCCCTCGAGCTTCATCCTCGAAAAAGATTGTCGGCGTGCGGCCAGCCGTCAAAGATGCGGGAAGACCTGTGACGACGCGTTCTTCCAACCGGCGCGAATTTCTCCGGCTCCTCGGTGGAGCTGCGCTCGTCGGCGCGACTCCTACGTGGTTGCGCGCGGCGGAGAATCTTTCGCCGGATGTCGTCACGATTTCGATTCTGCATACGACCGATCTGCACGGGCACATTCTCCCCACCACCGACTACCAGGGGCGCCTCGATCTCGGCGGATTCGCCCGTTGCGTCACGCAAATTCGGCGGTGGCGCGCAGAAAATCCCAACTCCCTGCTGCTCGATATCGGCGACGTGTATCAAGGGACCGCATTCGCTTTGCGCGATCAGGGGCGGTTAATGGTGGAGCTTTTCAATCTTCTCCAATACGACGCTTGGCTCGTGGGGAATCACGAGTTCGACTGGGGCATTGAGCCGTTCCTTCATGCCTTAGATCGCTCCGACATGCCAGTGCTTGCAGCGAACACCGTGTTGGAAGGAAAGCCGGCCGGCGATTACGCCGATGCGCAACATCCCTTCGCGAAAATTCAGCCGTTTATCGTTAGGCAAGTTGCCGGGATCAAAATCGCGATCGTTGGCCTAACGACTCCCGGAATGCCGTATTGGTTTCCGCCCAAGTTTACCGAGGGCATGGCCTTTCAAAATCCAGTCGAACCTGCGCGCCGCGCCATCGCGCACGCGAAGTCGTTAGGCGCAGACGCGATTGTGCTCGCCGGACACATGGGATTAAAAGAGCGGACCGGGGGCGACGATTTCGCCAACCAAGCCATCGCGCTGACCGCGGAATTTCCGGAGCTGGCTGTCTTCATCGCGGGCCACACCCACCAGGATATTCCCAGCCGCCTAACGAATGGAGTTATCTTCACGCAGGCAGATCATTTCGGGATTCACGTCGGCCGAGTCGATCTGCTTTTCGATCGCGCTTCCAAAAAATTGCTCCATCAGGAAGCACGCTGCGAGTTGATGGACAGCCGCGTTCCGCTTGATCCGGTCATCATGAATCGCGCGCGACCACAGCTCGATCTCGCCACCGCCGCGCTCGCGCAGTCGATCGGACGGCTGACGGAAAACCTGAGCGCGAAGGCTCCGCCAGGCGAACCCAGCCAAATCGAAGAACTAATCGCTGCCGCCGTCACGGAAGCACTGGCGCAGCGTGGCCTAACGATCGACGGGGTCTTCCACGGTCTCTTCGAAGAACATGCTTTCAAGAAAGGTCCAAAAACCGTGTCGGATATCTGGACCATCCTCCCTTACGAAAATTATCTCGTCACCGCCGAGCTGACCCGTGACGAGCTTAGGCCCGCGCTCGAGGAAGTCTGGCAAAGCCACGAACGACGCAGCCTCGTTGGTTTTGCCGTTTCGCTGGCCGGGAAGGGGAGCGATCTTCGCCTAACGAGTCTGTGCCTGCGCGACGGCCGGCCGCTCGATCCATCGAAACGTTACCGCATCGCGCTGAATACCTTCGACGCCAGCAGCGGCGGCCATCGCTTCATGAAGCTGCGCGAAATTCTCGGGCGACCGGAAGCCCGCAGCATCATCCAACCCGTGCAAACCCGCGACGCCCTCATCGAATATTTCCTCCGTCATCAAATGGTCGGGCGGATTGGGCTCTCTTCGCAGAAGGCAGCCGCTTAAGTTTTATTCGTTAGGCAATCCCTGACGAACAGATCGATGCTCGAGACCACCTTTTTCCAAACCGACCCGCTGCATTGCGCCGCGCAACTTATTGGCACGCATCTCATATGGGGAAAATGCGCGGGCCGCGTCGTCGAAACCGAAGCGTATCTCGTCGAAGGTGACGAAGCTTGCCACACCTTCATGCGCCCGAGCACACGCGCTTTCGTCGAGCGCAACAAAGCAGGTGCCTGCTACATCTACTTCAACTACGGCGTGCACTGGATGTTGAACATCCTTGTTAAAGACGGCCCGCGCGACGGGCTCATCCTCGTTCGCGCGATCGAGCCGCGGCGCGGCCTGGCCCTGATGCGCCAGCGCCGCGGAGTCGAGGAATTGAAGCGTCTTTGCTCCGGTCCAGGCAAGCTGACCCAGGCTCTCGCGATCGGCAAAAGCCATCACGAGATCGACCTCTGCGCCAATCCTGCGCATTCTTTTTGGAAGCGGCCTAACGAGAAAGCCGAAGTCGTCGCCGACCCGCGCATCGGCATCAGCCGCGCCAAAGATTTTCCCTGGCGCTTCACCTTGCGCGACAGTCCGTTCGTCAGCGTGCCGGTGCGCAGGCGGTCCTGAATGGTCCCGCCGTTTGTCATCCCGATCGGGCGCAGCCCGGCGAGGGATCTCGCAAACTGCAATAAACGCATCCTGCAAAATTCAAAGCATGCATTGCATTGCGGGGTCCTTCGCCGTCTTCGCGGCTCAGGATGACAAACCGAGCGCGCAGCTCGCAGTGCCCGGCGCGTTGACCACACCATCGATCCCGCCGAATTTGCCGGCCTATGTCCGCCACCCCACAGCGCGTCCTGCTCGGCATGAGCGGCGGCGTCGATTCCAGCGTCGCCGGCTATCTGCTGCGCGAGCAGGGCTACGACGTCGTCGGCGTGACGATGAAAGTCTGGCCGCAGGATTGCCTTTCGCGCGCCGAGGACAAATGCTGCGGCCCGCAGGCGATCGCGGACGCGCGCGGCGTCGCGCACTCGTTAGGCATTCCGCACTACGTCGTCGATGAAGCGGATCAATTCGAGCGCGTCGTAATCGATTATTTCTCGAGCGAATACCAGGCCGGGCGCACCCCGAATCCCTGCGTCATGTGCAACGAAAAGCTCAAGTTCGGTAGCCTTTGGGAAAAGGCGGAGTCGTTAGGCTGCGATTACATTGCGACCGGCCACTACGCCATCATTGAGCACGGCGCGGAGCGCGCGTCGTTGCGCAAAGGCGTCGATGCCCGCAAGGACCAATCGTACTTCCTTTTCAGTTTGCGCCAGGACCAACTGCGCCACGCGCTGACACCGTTAGGCACGATGGAAAAACCGGGCATCCGCAAAATTGCCCACTCGTTAGGCCTGAAGGTCGCGGACAAGGTGGACAGTCAGGAAATCTGCTTCGTCCCGGGAAATGATTACAAAGCATTCCTCCGTTCTCATCTGGGCGAGCACGAATTTCATCCCGGCGGCATTTACGATCTCAAGGGTAATTTCGTCGCTTCGCACGAAGGAATCGAGATGTTCACGATTGGCCAGCGCAAAGGCCTTCCCGGAGGCTCGCCGCGCCCGCGCTACGTGATCGATATCGACCCAAATACCAACCGCGTCTTAGTCGGGGACGCGGATGACCTACTCGTCGAAGAATTTGAAATCGAGCGTGTGAACTGGAGCGGCCGTGCACCTGCGAGCGAACCGCTCGAAGTAACAGTAAAAATCCGTTACAGCCATCCCGGCGCGGCTGCCACCCTTACTCCGTCAGGGAATGATAGAGCGCTCGTTAGGCTGCACGAGCCGCAGAAGGCTGTTACTCCAGGCCAGGCCGCAGTCTGTTACGAAGGCGATCTCGTGGTCGGTGGCGGCTGGATTTATCGGCACGCCGCCGTCGTGGCGGCCTAACGAATGCCTAACGAAGTCCTCCTTGTTCTCAGCACCTTTCCCGATCGCGGCAAAGCGCAGCGGATCGCAGAGGAACTGGTCGCGGGACATTTCGCCGCCTGCGCCAACGTCGCCTCCGCGGTCGATTCGTTTTACTGGTGGAAGGGCGAGATGGAAACAGCGAACGAAGTGCTCGTCTATTTCAAAACCAGCGGCGAAAAGTTCCCCGCCTTCGAGGAGAAACTGCGCGAGCTGCATCCCTACGACATGCCGGAGATCATCGCTCTCCCGGTGGTCGCTGGTTCCGAGGAATATCTCGTTTGGGTGACAAAGAATTCCTAAGCGAACAGGAACACAGCCACGGACAGCGCTGATTTCCCTCCGGGGAGGACGGGCTGTCAGCCCGTCGTTCGGCGGAGTCTCCGCCGAACCGTGCGCAGGTTGCGGGTCTCGCAAACTTCCAAACATCACTCGTTAGGCTGACGCTTTGCCTGAAGTCCGCCCCGCATCGTTTTAGGCACGAGTGCTTCCCCTGCGCGCGGTTGGAGGCAGACTGCCTCCAACGACGGGCTACCAGCCCGTCCTCCCCGGAAAAAGACGTGCGCGGGAGCCGTTTCCGCTCCGCCTAACGGATAGCTTGTGTTACGCGTGCCGGGTAGCGCGCACGTCTCGCGTGCTGGCAACGGTGTTTCACCGTGGCAAACTTTCTCGGGCGCGAAATCCGCCTAACGACGTCGCGGTTGAAAAAGTTCGTCGCGCTGGAACAGCGCGACCAGCACGCGGAACGCATGCGCTACCCGGACCGGATCTGACAACAGCTTTCTCCAAGACAAATCGCCTAACGAACTGCATCTTGCGGCACTCACGGCCGCTTGTCGAAACGCGCGGCGGCATGATAGGCTCCAGGCATGTCCTTGGTTTTCGAAGCAATTTACACAGACGGCCTCGCTGAGATTTCCTATCTCATCGGCGATGACGAAGCAGGCAGCGCGGCGGTTTTTGATCCCCGTCCCGATGTTGAGATTTATCTCGAACTGGCGCGCGCGAAGAACGTCGCCATCACGCATGTATTTGAAACGCACATTCACGCAGACCTGGTGAGCGGCGCGCGGGAACTCGCGGCCCGAGTCGGAACGGCCAAAATCTTCGCGAGCCACGAGGGAGGCGCGAAATACGGATTTGAAACAGTGTCGGTGACAGATGGCAATCAGTTCACATTTGGCTCGCTTGTCATCACGGCGTGGCACACCCCGGGTCACACTCCGGAACATGTTTCCTATTTACTGGCCGAGGAAGATCATTCCGAAACACCGTGGGGAGTTTTGAGCGGCGATTCGCTTTTCGTCGGCTCGGCCGGCCGGCCGGATTTGTTAGGCGAAAACGAAACCGCGAACCTGGCGGCGCAGCAGTTCAAGACATTGCACGACATTTATCTCAGGCTGCCTGACGGCGTGATCGTATATCCTGCGCATGGCAGCGGCTCGCCTTGCGGCGCGGAGATCGGCGATCGCCTAACGAGCACAATCGGATTCGAACGCGCCTTCAATCCATTTCTGCAAATCAAAGAGGTCGAGGCTTTCACTCAGCACTGCATCAAAACCGCGCCACCGATCCCGAAATATTATCCGCGGATGAAAAAGGTGAACGCGGAAGGACCGGAGATTCTGGGTGGCCTGCCGCAAGTGCGCGCGCTGCCGGTCCCGGAATTCGAGGAGGCGATGAAAAACGAGGCGAATCTCCTCATCGACACTCGGTCGATGTTCGCCTTTGGCGGCGCGCACATCGCGGGTGCGCTCAATCTCGGAGCCACGCCGACACTTTCGATTTGGGCCGGGTCGCTGCTCGATCCGGAGCGGCCGCTCCTGCTCGTGCTGGAAGAGGATAGCCGGCTCGATGAAGTCGTTAGGCTGTTTCTGCGCACGGGCTTTACAAAATTCGCCGGCTATCTCGTTGGCGGAATCAAAGCGTGGGGCGCGGCCGGACATCCCTTCACGCAGGTGGCGCAAATTTCGGTGCATGAGCTGAGCGCCGCCAACGGGCAACTGCAGGTGCTCGATGTGCGGACGGATCGCGAGTGGAAAGGCGGGCATGTCCCGGGAGCGCGCCACATCGTCGTGCCGCAGCTCGAAAAACGCCGCAGCGAACTCGACCCGGAAAAGCCCACGGCGGTGTATTGCGCGAGCGGCTATCGCGCCAGCATCGCGACAAGTATTTTGAAACGAGCCGGCTTTGCGCAGGTCATGAACGTTCCGGGGAGCTGGCACGCCTGGAAAGAAGCCGGCTTGCCGGTCGAAAGCGCGAACGGGCAGTAGTTCGTTAGTCGTTAGGCGCCTAACGAACGTTTTACTTGAGCTCGAACTCGCCGCAGTCGAACGCCATCATCTGCGCAAGATTCGTGATGCGGAATTGCTCGACCACTGCGCCGTCGTCCTGAAAAACATCGAGCGCGCTTTCACCGTGCCGCGCGAGGAGCGCGCGTTTCAAATGGTGCGTCGCACTCACCGTGCGCAGCGGCAGTCCGTCCGCGCTCTGGAGAAAACTGCCATCCGCACCCAAGCCGATCGACACCTCGATGCTGCCGCGGTGATCTCTTTCCAAGGGATTTTCTCGTAACGCAAAGGCAACGTGTTCCGGCGGACTGCCAGCGTCGTTAGGCGCGGCGACGGGTGCGCCGTCACGCAGCGCGAAATTCTCGTGCGCGACGATCTTCTTTTCGAAATCAATCTTCCAATCTGAGACCGCTTCCGCGGTTCCCGATGGCGTGCTGGTCGTTTGCAGCGAGAGGCTGCGCACACGCTGGAGTGCGGGAGATTCTTCGAGCAGGAAAATCCGATCCTCGTTAGGCGAGGCGGCGATGCCGATCGGTTGCGGCGCGTCCGGGGCAAGGGCGAGCTTCCGCAAAATCGCCGGCTCCGCCGATAACTGCACGACCTGCAAGGCGGAGGAACCTTTGCTGACGTGATCGATCGCCCAAACCGTCCCGTCTTTGCCGCTGGCGGAAGCGACGGGCTCGACGAGCGTCGCGGAGCTGGCGGGCGGCTGGGTGAGAACAAGCGGTTCGGACGCGAATAATTTTTCGGTCGCGAGATCGAAGAGAAAGCTTCTTTTGCCGGCAGGGGTTTCGGTCTCGAGCAGGAGCTTGTTATCACCCATCCCGAGATGAGAGATGCGCGCGAGGTGCGGCGACGATTCGTCCGTTACCCAGTCGTTGAAAAAATAATCGACGCCTTCGACTTTCACTTCCTCGCCGATCAGAAAACCACGCGCGCGATATTTTCCTTCGGGAAGAGGCTGCCCTTTGTCGTCGTTTCCATCCCAAGTCGTCTCGAGCGCATCGTGGCCGATGGTGAAATCGGAAATCGCATCTTCGCGATGAAGGACTCGCACCAGCTTGCCGTGCGCATCGTAGATTCCGAGGCTGATTGTCCCTTCCAAAGGCGGCGGAACGAAGTGCAGCCTAACGAGTCGCAGGGCAGGCGTTGTGGCTGGTGTCGCAGACGGCGTTTCCTGAGCTTGCGCGACGGCGAGTAGGAGAAGGAAGAAGAAATAAGCGCGATGCATTTTGGAGAGACTAAAGATAATAGCGCCACTCCAATTCGGGGAAGATCGGAGTGCGCTCTTCGCATTCGGCCAGAAACGCGACGTCGGGCTGAGAGTTCTCCAATTGCTCGGCGAGCCGGTTGCAGCGCAACAGATGCTCTCGCGTGCGCGCCCTGGCGTACTCGCGCGCGGAGCGGTTTTTGATCAGGAACGCCCAGTCGCTCGATTGCGCGAGGAGCAGTTCGCGTGCGGTTTGGCGCAACGTCCGCACCGCCAACGGATCGGTGGTGTCGCGGTGAGCGCGCGCGAGTTCCGTCATGCGGCGAGTCGCAGCATGCAAAGGTGGATAAATCCAGGCGTTGCTCGGATCGAGCCAGACAGCGCTGAAGCCGTCCTCTCCCCAACTGGAAGGATTTGGCCTAACGATTTGCTGCGCCGGATGCGTCGCGAGGAATGCGCCCGGCGTGGTGAGCTGGAAGTCACGCGGCTCGCGCGTCGTTAGGCGCAGAAAGCTTTCAAGGAAGCGCGGACCTTCAAACCACCAGTGACCGAAAAGCTCCGCGTCGAAGGGGGTGACAACGATCGCCTCGTCGCTCGCGAGTTCCTGAAAACGCGCCCGCCGTTTCTCAAAAAAATCCTGCGCGTGCTCATCCGCGGCAGCGTCGGCCCACGCCGGATCGTAGAATTCCTTTTCCTCCGTGCGGCCCGTCACGCGATGGTATTTGATACCGCTGAATTTTCGCACGCCTTCTGGCCTAACGAATGCGCCAAGCTCCGCTTCCGAGCGATCGTAGCCAATGTCGCGGTAGAAATCGCGATAGACCGGATCGCCCGGGTAACCGGCTTCGGCGCTCCAAACTTGCTGGCTCGATTCGCGATCGCGCGCGAATGCAGCCGGCCCCGCCGGGGTGTAACACGGCGCAAAAAAAACGCCGCGCGGTTGCGGGCGGGCAAACATCAAACCGTGCGCATCAACCACGAACCAGCGGATCTCCGCCTCCTGCAAAATCAGGTCGAGCCCGGAACTGTAGCCGCATTCCGGCAGCCAAAATCCGCTGGGGTCACGACCAAAGTTTTCGCGGTAACTGTCGCAGCCGAGGAGGATTTGCGCGCGTTGCGCCTCGGGAAAATTTTGCAGCAGAGGTAGAAACGCGTGGGTCGCGGCACTCGCGATTATTTCCAAGTAACCGGCATCCTGCAGCTCGCGAAATGCCCTAACGATGTCGCCGCCGAGTGTTTCGGCGAAGAAGCCGCGAGCCTCGGTGAAGAAATTTTCGTAGAACTGTGCGAGCGCGAAGAGCTGCGCATGATCGCGATTGCGCTCGATCTCGTGGCGGGCGAGCGCGATGAGGCGCTCGAGGTAACGCAGGTATCTTTGCCGGAGCAGTTCGTCGCGCAGCATCGCGCAGAGAGTCGGTGTGAGCGAGATCGTTAGGCGAAAGGGCACAGCCTCGTCCGCCAGCCGACGCAACATCCGGAGAAGGGGGAGGTAACTTTCGGTGATGGCTTCGAAGAGCCAGTCCTCCTCGAGGAAGTGCTCGTGCTCCGGATGCCTAACGAATGGGAGATGGGCGTGGAGGAGGAGGGCGAGTGAACCCGCGCTACCGCTCACGGGTTTGTCATCCTGAGCCGCGCAGACGGCGAAGGACCCCTCGTATTACACAGGGCGCCGTCTGCCATTGACGCCGTGAGACGCTTGCGGGGTCCCTCGTTTCGCTCGGGATGACAAAAGATGGTGGCGCGTTTTTCCACGCCTCTCCGCTTAGAGCGTGCGACAAAAATCCTGGAAGCGGTCCAGCCCTTTTTTGATCACGTCGATGCTGGTCGCGTAGCTGAGACGAATCGTGCGGTCGTCGCCGAACGCGATGCCCGGAATCACGGCGACGCTCGCTTTACTGAGCAGGCGATCGGCGAAATTCTGCGAGGTCAATCCGAGCTGGCTAATGTTGACCAAAATATAGAAGGCGCCATTCGGTTTTACCGCGGTGATGTTCGCGATCTTCGAGATGCGATCGAACATGTAATTGCGCCGCATATCGAACTCGTCATGCATGTCGGAGAGCGGTTGCTGATCGCCCTTAAGCGCGGCGATCGCGCCCTTCTGCGCGAAGGAGCAGGGGTTCGAGGTGCTGTGGCTTTGGATGGAATCAACCGCCTTCGCGATCGCTTCCGGCGCGCCCATGTAGCCGAGGCGCCAACCGGTCATCGCGTAGGATTTGCTGAAGCCGTTGACCGTGATCGTGAGGTCGTAGGCCTGCTTTGAGAGCGAGGCGATGCTGACGTGTTTGGCGTCGTCGTAAATGAGTTTCTCGTAAATTTCGTCGGACAAAATGTAGATGTCCTCTTCCGCCGCGACCTCGACGATCTTTTCCAATTCCTCCCGCGTGTAAACCGCGCCGCTGGGATTGTTAGGCGAATTCATAATCACCATCTTCGTGCGCGGCGTCATGGCGTTTTCGAATTCCGCCGCGGACATTTTCCAGCCGTGGCGCTCGCTCGTCTGCACGATCACGGGCTCGGCGCCGGCGAGCCGCACCATGTCCGGATAACTCACCCAGTAAGGCGAGGGGATGATCACTTCGTCGCCCGCTTCGCAGGTCGCGAGGATGGCGTTGTAACAGGAATGCTTCGCGCCGTTGCTCACGATGATCTGGCTCGGGCGATATTCGAGGCCGTTGTCGGTTTCGAATTTTTTCGAGATTGCTTCGCGAAGTTCCGGAAGACCCGAGCTCGGCGTGTATTTCGTGAATCCCGCCTCGAGCGCGGCAATCGCCGCTTGCTTAATGTGCTCCGGCGTATCGAAATCCGGCTCGCCCGCGCCGAAACCGCAGATGTCGATGCCCTCGGCTTTCATCGCTTTCGCTTTGCTGTCGATCGAGAGGGTGAGCGACGGAGTGAGTTGTGCTGCGCGGGTCGAGATTTCCATGGCGAGAGTGTTCAAAATGTTTCCCCAAAAAGGGAGCGCAAGCTAGGAGCGGGCATAGAAGTTTTCAATCAAAGGTTTCAGGTTGTTCTCGCGCACCTGCACGATTTCCATCTCGCGTTTCGCGTTCTCCGCGGAGTCGGAAGCATGCGCCGCGTTGACCATGATCGTCTGGCCAAATTCCTTTCGGATCGAACCCGGAGGCGCCTTGCTCGGATCGGTCGGGCCGAGGACTTCGCGGATTTTTCGCACCGCATCGATCCCCTGGTAAACGAGTGCGATGCATTTTTCGGTGCCCGGTTCGCCGCGCCGGTCCGCGCCGATCGTGCTCGGACGTCCACCGGACATGAACTCGACGATATCCTCCCACGCGCCGCGACCTTTCTCGGCCCCGAGTTTATCTTCCAAAACATCGAGCACGGGACCGTAGAACTCCTCCGCCTGCGCCACGCTCATGCGATGGACTTTGAAGCCGACGATGTAGAGCCCGCTGCGCGAGAAAACTTCGATTACTCCGCCAGGGCGCGAGTTCGGAAATTTGAAATTATCCGGCTTGATCAGGACGAGAGTTTTTTCAACCGCCGCGCCCGCCGGGAACTCGATCACGTCATCGATGATGCCGCCGTCGCTATCGGAAAACTCCGCCCACAATTTCAGGTCGCGCTCGATCGCGGCGGCGTCGAAGGCGGCGAGAACGCCGGGCTCGAAATAGGTCACTGCTCCAGCGGCGCCCGCGATGTAATCGCCATAAGTATCTCGGATGGTTTCGCCGCTCGTCCGTTCGTGCACGATGTGGCCGACCGCATTCTGGATTTTGTGGATTGCATCCTCGCCCCGAAAAACCAGCAGCATGACGCGGGCGCGCTGCCCATTCGCCGCGCCGGTGAAATTTTTCAGGACGTATTCGCGAATCAATTCCTGGGTGGCGCGGTGCCTTGGGTCGGTTTCGGTCACGATCGTCTCGGCATAGCGCCTAACGAGTTCCGCGTTCGGCGCGAACATGCGGCCGCAAATCAAATCGAGGCCAGTGCGCGAGATGAGTCGCGAAACGATGCCGCCCGTGCGCGATTTGCGGATCGAGTGCGGGGTGACGATGACATAAGAAAGTTCTTCGGACGGCATAAGATAACGAAGCGGCGGCGCGAAATGGGAGTCGGGGGAAAGCGGAAGCCGATCGGACGGAGAAGGTAGCCGTCGGCTAACGACGCTTCAACTTGCTTTTGCGGGTGGCGAGGAGGGCGACCCATTTGCCGCGCCGGCGTTTTATCTCGAGGTGGAAGCCGAATTTGCCTAACGAGTCGATAACCTCGTCCGCTTGCGTGCGCAAAATTCCCGAAAGAATCAGGCAGCCGTTTTTCGTTAGGCAGTGGCAAAAAATCGGCAGCGCGGAAATGAGCAGTTCGCTGAAAAGATTCGCGGTGATGAGGTCGAAGCGCTGGCGCGATTTCCAGCGCAGCAGATCGCGCGTGAGGAATGTGGCGCCGCGGATTTTGTTCTGGCGTGCATTCGCGCGCGCGTGTGCCACCGCCCGCGGATCGTCATCCAAACCGACCACCGAGTCAGCGCCGAAGCGGCGCGCTGCCAGCGCGAGGATTCCGGTGCCCGTCCCGGCATCGAGCGCTTTCCAGCCTAACGAAAGGCCGCGCGTCGCTTCTTCGAGCAGGCGCAGGGACATCGCGGTCGTGGCGTGCTCGCCCGTGCCGAACGCGCCGGCTGCTGGAATGATCAAGTCGTTAGGCGAATCCGGCTGCACGGCCGCGCTGATGCGCAGGCGTGCGCCGACGCGTAAGGGCTTGCCTGGAGGTGGGAGCAAAAATTGTTTTGCCCAGCCTGGCGGGAGCTTTTCCACTGTCCCGCCAAATCGCGATTGGAAGGCGAAGGCCTCGCGCTTTCTCCGGCAGAAAATCTGCGCGAGATGGCGCCGTTGGCCCGGCCGATGAATGATCGCCAGCTGGCCCGGGGCCATCTCCTGCAGAAGCTGCTCGTGCGCGTGGCACCACTCGGCGCCCGCCCTCCGTTGCCATAAAAAAATTGTCATCCCGAGCGCAGCGCAGCGCAGCCTGTAACGCTGCGCTTCACTCTGCTCGGAAAGACGGCTTGATTGCGGCTCACACGCCCGCGCTCGGCGCACGAATTACTTCCGCGGCAAAGCGCTCCATCTCCTCGCGTTGCGGGCTGGATTGCAGCAACAGGAGATCGACCCCCGCCTCAGCGAATTCGTCGATGCGCTCGCGGACGGCTTCCGCCGTGCCGATTAAATTCGGGCGCAGACCGCGATTGGAGACGGAATACTCGTCGATCGACATCTGGCCTTCGAGCTTCGTGCCGGCAAGCCATTGCTGATAGTTGCCATAGCCCGCCGCGGATGATTGCACGTCGGTGATACGCGCAAGCTCGGCTTGCGCTTCGCGCTCGGTGTCTCGCACGATCGCGTAGGCCGCGATGCCAAATTGCATCCGCGGCAATCCGAGCCGTTCGCGGCGCTCCGACATCTCCGCAATTTTTTCGCGAATCTTCGCCGGAGGATCGCCGTGCATAACGAAGGCGTCGCACTTTTGCGCGATGAGATTTTTCGCCGCTTCCGATTCGCCGCCGGCATAAATCACCGGCCGAGGCTGCGTGGCCGGCTTCGGACTCATGAAGGAATCTTCGATTTGATAAAATTTTCCGGAGTAGGAAAAACGGTCCTCTTTCCACATGCCATCGACGACATCGAGCCACTCCGCGGTGCGCGCATAACGATCATCGTGCTGCTCGAAATGGACTCCGTATTTTTTCGCTTCGTCGGCCCACCACGAGCTGACGACGTTCAGCGAGAGCCGGCCCGGGCCGCCGATCTGGTCGATGTTTGCGGCCTGTTTCGCGAGCAGCGCGGGGGCGTGGAAAGTGGGGCGCACCGCGACCATGAACTCCAGGCGTTTCGTCACGGCCATGAGTGCGGCGGCGGTGCTCCAGGCATCCAGCGTAGGTGCGCCCGCGCCTTTGATGTCGTTCAGGTTTAGCTCGGCCACGAGGGTAAGGTCGTAGCCGATTTCTTCACTGCGACAGGCGAGGCGGCGGACGTAATCCCACGACGCTTCCATGCCCTCGTTAGGCACATTGCGCAGCCATCCGCCGAAAACCGGGAGCCAGTAACCGTAGCGCATATTCGTTAGGCGAGCCGCATTGTCATCCTGAGCCGGCGCAGCGCGGCGAAGGACCCCGCAGGCGTTGCTCTGCCTTCCCTTCGAAAGCAGCGTCGAGGGACGCTTGCGGGGTCCCTCGCTCCACTCGGGATGACAACTTGGTTAGGGCCAACAATCATGAGCGGGATCGGTTCAGCTCCGACTCCAGAAAATCGACGAGCTTCGCGTGTGGATCGAAGCCAATGACGCGCGGTGCGTCAGCCACAAAATTAGAGAGCGCGTTGATGTCGTAATAAAGGCGGCTGCCGTCACGATCGTCGATCATCGATTCGATCCCGCCGACGTCGATAACGGCGCGCTGCGCAATTTGCTCGCAGGCTTCGCGGACGTCGTTAGGCACATCAGTGCCTTCCACGCGCAACCCGCGCTTCGGCCCATCGATCAGGCAACCGGAGGTGGCTGTGCGTTCCAGCTCGGCGCCGTCTTTGGTTTGGCAGGCATCAGCGGGACAGAGATCGAAACTTCCCGCTTCGGGGAAGACGTTAATCGCGTAGAGAAATTTGCCGCCTAGCGTCTCGACGCGCGTGATATGGCCGTCGCGCGCGGGCACGTATTCCTGCACGAGCGCGACGTGATCGAGGCCTAGGTCAATCGAATTGCTGCGCACGGTCGCGGTTAATTCGCCTAACGAATCGTAGCGCACGATCCCGGCGCCGCTGCCGCCGATATTCGCCTTCACCACGATCGGAAAACGCAAGCCTTCAGTTGCCGCGCGCGCATCCGCGGCGCGATGGATGACGCGGCTGCGCGGGCCCGGCAAACCAAGTTCGGCGAGGAGTGTCAACTGGCGCGCTTTTGAAATTTCGTAGGTGAATGAGCGCACGCCGTTGATGACGCGAGTGCCAAGCCGTTCGAGATGCGCGAGCAAATTTAAGGTGTGGAAAATCGCACTGCCGCCGTCGCGCAAATAGGCGGATGGACTCATGCGGTTGAAGAAAACGGAATAGCGGCGCGTGGTTTCCGCCGGGTCGAAAAAGAAGGGCCGATTCGCGTCGATCGTTTCGTAGGAAATGCCGCGACGATCGAGCTCGGCGAAGAGCGGACGGAACCAGAGCGGATGCTCGTGATAGATGGCGAGCGAGGTGGCGGTTTCTTGCACGAGGATGGAAGAGGCGGCGAGGCGCAAGGTATTCCCGGGTCGTCGCCGCGCAAAATTCTAACGCTTGGTGAAGGCTGCGTTTTTGTTTTGGGAAATTTCGGCGCTCGGATTCCAGACAGTCGCCGGGAGGCTCCCGGCGACGACGGGCTGGCAGCCCGTCCTCCCCGGACGGAGAGGCGACTCGCGCTTATACGATCGGGAGCGCGGGAAATTTGCGGCCGAGGACGGTGGCGCTCGGCGCTCGTAGCCATTGATCGAGCACGCTGCCGTAAACGCTGCGGAAGTCGGTGTTGAATTTCAAATCGCCGTGATCGAGATCCGTTAGGCTCGGATATTTTCCGAATAGTCCCGGTTTCACTTTTCCGCCGAGGACGAACATCGGCGCAGCCGCTCCGTGATCGGTGCCGCCGTTGGCGTTTTCCTGCACGCGACGACCGAATTCGCTGAAGGTGAGTAACAGGACGCGATCGAAATTTCCCTGCTGTTTCAAATCGGCGACGAAAGCGGCCACCGCGTCGTTGAGTTCGCCCATGAGCCGCTCGTGCGCGCCGAGCTGCCCGGCGTGCGTGTCGAAACCGCCCTGGCTTGCGTAGTAAACGCGCGTCGTTAGGCCGCCGCCGATCATGCGTGCGATGAGACTGAGGCTATTGGCCAGCCGGCCGGCGGGATAGGGAACCGTTGATTTCGCTTTGCGCGCGATCTCGAGAATTTTGTCGGAGCTGATTTGCGCGTCGAGCGCCGTGCGTTGCAGAAAATCGGCCGCGCTCATGTCGGCATGAGTCGCGCCGGCGATGGCGCCGATCGATCCGCCTTCCGGCGCGGCGATGGAAGTGTCACCGCCCTCGTTCAGTTGCCGGTAAAATGCTTCCTCGCTGTTCGCGCCCGCCGCTTTGTCGCTGCTCTTGAAACGAAAATCTTCCGGGCGCGAAAAGACAACGCCGGTTGGCGTGCGCGCGGCGAAGGCTTGCGGCATTTCCGACCCAATGGCGACGCCGACGGTCGGATCGGAGCCAGCGCAGCAACTGTCGAAGTAACGTCCAAGCCAGCCGATGTTTTCGTTGCGATCGGCGTCCGAGGCAGTCTGCCAAATTTCCGTCGCGCGAAAATGCGAGCGATTCGGATTCGGGTAGCCGACACCTTGGATAACGGCAAGATGGCCATCGTCGAAAATGGATTTCAGGCCGGCGAGTTTTGGATTGAGGCCGGCGTAGGAATCGAGCCGCAGGATTTTGTTCGCGGGAAGCGCCAGCTTCGGCCGCGCGCGATGATAAGCATCGTCGAGATAGGGCACGACCATGCTCAAGCCGTCGTTGCCGCCGGCCATCTGGAGGACGACGAGGATGGTGTTGTCTTTGCCGGTCACAACCTGGGTAAGCGAATCTGCGGCCATCGCGTCGAGCGCGAAAAATGTCTTCTCGAGAAAAACTGGCAGAGTCCAGGAAGCGGCGGCGCCCAGGAAAGATGTGCGCAAAAAACGGCGGCGAGTGTGCAGCGTCTGGTTCATCGTTTTGGTTTCGATTGGAGTAGCCAGCCTAACGAGTAAAGGAGTGCATAACGAGTAAAGGATATGTGGAAGCGATCTTCATAACGTTGTCATTCTGAGCGCAGCGCAGCGGAGTCGAAGAATCCCGTGGCGCTGCCTTAAAGGTAAGATCGCGGGATCCCTCGACTGCGCTTCGCTTCGCTCGGGATGACAGGTTTAGCGGGTCTTGAGACAATGGCTGCAACGGAAATCGTTTCTTAGGTGAGCTGGTATTGCGGCGTGCTCATCATGAGATGCATCAGGCGGCGAATCTTTTCGTCATCCGGTTCGCTCCCGCCTGATTTCAGATAGGCGACAAAAGTATCGGTTTGTTTGGGTGCGGGCTTCGCTTGAAAAAGACGCTGCGAGAGGGTCTGGACGAGCTGCGCGGGATCTTTGCGCAGCTCGTTAGGCACGAGCTTCGCTACGTCGATCGCCGGGCGCTGCAGCTTCGGGGGCGCGTTCGGCACCTGGCTCGTGCCGCTAATGAGGTAGTTGGAGAAATTATAGCGAAAGAGCAGCGTGCCAGTGCTGACCCACGATTTCCCCCCGTCCCAGCCTTTGACGTTAGGCGGGGCGAGAAGCAACTGGCCCATCACCCGCATGGCGCCGTCGGTGACGTTCGCCGCCGGAAGATCGGTCTCGAGCAGTTTGCAGCTTTGGACGAGAAATTGGACCGGGCTTTTGATTTGCGTGCGGCGCGCGCCCTCGGAGTAAAATTCGCGCGAAGAAAAGATTTCGCGCAAGACCGGCCGCATCTCGAAGTCGTGCTTGCGCAGGAGGGCCGCCATGTTCTCAACCGCGACGTCTGCCGGTTCGTCCTCGACGAAATAGCGCCACAGTTTTCGCCCAAGAAAACGCGGGCAAGCCGGCTGCTGCACGATCAGATCGAGAATGTCGTCGCCGTTGAAGTTGCCGGTGTGACCGAGGAATTTCTTTTCGCCGCTACCGTGCTGAAAAGGCGCGAAGCGAAACTTGTGCTGTACAAAATCGATCCGGTAGCCGGTGAAAGCGCGAGCCGATTCGCGCACGTCCTGCTCGGTGTAATGGCCAATCCCGAGAGTGAAAAGTTCCATCACCTCGCGCGCCCAATTCTCGTTAGGGTGCTCTTGTTTGCTTTGGAAAAGATCGAGGTAAATCATCATCGCCGGATCGCGCGAAACGGCTTTGAGCAGAGTAGTGAAATTCCCGAGCGATTGGTGGCGAAAGCTCTCGTTTTGCAGCCACATTGCATAGGCGACTTTCACTTTCTGTGCGCTGGTCGCGAAGTGGCCGTGCCAGAAAAGCGTCATCTTTTCGCGCAGCGGCGCGTGCGTCGTGAGCATCCGGTCGAGCCACCAAGCGCGGAGCTCGCGGAACTCTTCACCTTCTTCGCGGCGCATCTCTTTTTTCTTTTCGCGCAACTGCACCGGCTGGCTCTTGAGCGCATCGATCTCCTGCCGGCGGGCGAGAAAGTCTTTCGGAATTGTCCAGGGCTCCCCTGCGGCCGGCGGAGAATCGTTAGGCGGCTGCAACAGGCTGTCGACCGCGGCGTCGAGACCTTTGGCCTGGAACACTGCAATCTCGTTTGGCGTTCCACCAAAGCCCGCGCGGTTCAGCAGGTGCGCGGCCGATTCGTAGTTCCAATTCTTGGCTGAGAAGGAAGTGAGCATCGAAACGAATTTCTACTATGACATCAATATAGTGCGGGGGTTACATGGGCGCCGATGGACTGCGGTTTGACGACCAAACCGGCGGCGGCGAACCTGGCTTCTCATGCCGCAACGCGAGCGCTATCTCTTTGTCTGCACCAATCGCCGGAGCGACGATAATCCGCGCGGGTCGTGCGCGGCCAAAGGTTCTGAAGCGGTCCAGCAAGCGTTGAAGGAGGGGCTGGCCCGGCGCGGTCTTAATCAGCTGCAAGCGCGGGCCTGCAAATCGAGCTGTCTCGATCAATGCGCGCGCGGAGTCACGGTTCTGGTCGAGCCGGATCATTTTTTCTACGGTCACGTGACAGCAGCGGACGTGCCGGAAATTGCGGAAGGTTTGGTGAGCGGACAGCGCGTCGAGCGCCTGGTGCTGACGGCAGAGGAGCTGGCGGAAGGTTAGGCGCGCTGTCATCCCGAGCGGAGCGAGGGACCCCGCAAGCGTGGCTCGACTTGCCTAACGAATCGACGTCGAGGGACGCTCTCGGGATGACAATGCGCCCCTGGGGTTCAGAGCGAACGGTCCGGTGACCTTTACTCGTTAGGCCAATCTCCGTTGCGCTCTGCTAACTGGAAGGCGCTTGTCATCCGCGGCGTCGTGTCTCAGAATCCCGCCGCGTGATGGCCAACGCGACCGACCCCTTTAATCTTCTCGCCGAAGTTGTTTCTCTGCAGGTGTGGACGGCGCGTCCGGATGGCGAGCTGGATTGGGCCAACCAAGAGTGCGTGCAGTATTTTGGCGTCGAGATTGAGACCGAGATTCTCGGCCATGCCTGGGCGCAATTCGTGCACCCGGACGATCTCCCGGACGCATTACGACAATGGGAGAGTTCGCTCCAAAGCGGCGAGCGTTACGAAGTCGAATTTCGCTTGCGGCGTCACGATGGCGAGAAGCGCTGGTTTCTTGTGCGCGCTCAGGCGATGCGCGACGAGAACGGCGCCATCGCGCAATGGGTTGGCACTAATACCGACATCCACGATCTCAAAACAGCGCAGCGCGGCGCTGAAGCGGCCAGCCGCGCGAAGGACGCTTTTCTGGCCGCTCTTTCTCACGAGTTGCGCACGCCGCTCACTCCAGTGCTGATGATGGCGCGCGCTCTCTGTGAAGACGAACGCCTGCCCGTCGATGTGCGCGATAGTCTGCGCATGATGGAGCGCAACATCGCGCTCGAAGCGCGCTTGATCGACGACCTGCTCGATCTCACGCGCATCGCGCAAGGGCAGCTCCGGTTGCGTTCGGAAATTTGCGACGCCCATTCGCTGATCGGCCTCGCGGTTGAGATCGTGCGCAACGATGCGTTTGCGAAAGCGATCACGATCGAGCGCAAATTCGGCGCGGCGTTCAGCGGGCTGACGGCGGACCCGGCGCGCTTTCAGCAGGTCATTTGGAATCTTTTGCGCAACGCGGTCAAGTTCACGCCGCGCGGCGGGCGCATTTCCATTCGAACGCGCAATGGCGAAAGCGCGGAGGCGGATGCGACGTTGCAAATCGAAGTGGTTGACAGTGGTATTGGGATCGAATCCGGCGCGCTCGAGCGTATTTTTCTACCGTTCGATCAAGGAGCGCTCGAAGGCGAGCATCGTTTCGGCGGCGTTGGGCTCGGCCTTGCTATAGCGCGCGCGATTGTCGATCTGCACGGCGGGAAAATCACGGCGCTAAGTGAGGGCGTGAATCAAGGCGCGACCTTCATCGTCGAGCTGCCGGGCGCCACCTTTCCTCCTCATGGCGTGGCCGACGGGACGGACTTGTTTCCCAGCGTAGAAATCTCGCATGAGCCGTCGCCTAACGACACTGGCCGCGCTCCTGCGCTGCGCCTGCTTCTGGTCGAGGACCACGAGGCGACCATGTCGGTGCTGTCCCGGTTGCTTGCCGCCGCCGGTCACCAGGTCACTCAGGCGCGGACGGTCACGGAAGCCCTCGGGGCCGCGGCCTGCAACTCCTTCGATCTCGTTATCTCCGACCTGGGATTACCAGATGGCAGTGGGACGGAGTTAATGGCGAAGCTGCGCGCAAGTTACGGTCTCCGCGGCATTGCGTTGAGCGGTTACGGTATGGACGAAGACATTAGCCGTTCACTGGCCGCGGGCTTTATTACGCACCTGACAAAGCCGGTGGATTTTGGGCAGCTTCAGCGTGCCCTGCGTTTGCGCGACGCGGAAGGATTGCCTAACGACAACTAGGCAAAGCAGTTGTCATCCCGAGCGGAGCGAGGGACCCCGCAAGCGTTGCTCGACTAGCCTAACGAATTGACGTCGAGGGACGCTTGCGGGGTCCCTCACCGTCCTTCGGCGGTTCGGGATGACAAACTCAAGCGGCTGCGCGTGCAGATTGCCCGCCCCGATTCGTTAGGCCGGGAAGAAAATGGCAAAGGCGTTTCACCATTTCGCAAGGCGCTTCACTCCTGCGCGATCTTCCCGCCCCAGGACAGAATCTTCGCTTTCGTGCCCGCGGCTTCGGCTTCCTTTATCTCGCCGTTGCGGTTGTAAAAAAGCGAGAGACTCGTCCAGCCGATCTGATCGTTAGGCTTAAGCTCGACGGTTTTGCGGCCAGCCGCGATCGCCTCCGGGAAACGTCCCAGCTTCATTAACGCCATCCCCAGGGCGTGCCAGCCGTCGAAGAATTGCGGATCCAACTCGACACAGCGCCGATATTTTTCCACCGCGCTCTCCAGTTCGCCGATCGCCAGGTCGCCATTCGCGTCGTCAAAGACTTCGTCGACCGAGTCCATCGCGCCTAACAAACTCGCTAACCCGGGGCCCGTTGCGGCTGCGTTTCCTGCACGCCGGCCGAACGACGGCGGTCGCGCAGCCATTCGAAGAATACGATCTGACTCTTGCCGCGCAGCACACGGGTTTCGAGCAGAGGGCGCGCGGCTTCGTACTGGGCCGCGTTGAGCGGCTCGCGCTTCTCCATCACCACGAGCATGCCGCCGTCCGCTTGCGGGATCATTTCACTCACGGCACCGGGATTCATTTCTCCCACTGCTTGTTTGATCGTTTCCATTTCCGGTGTCTGAGTTTTGGGATCGGGCGTCGGGGCCGGTGATGCTCCCGGCGGATTATCGAGGAGAGCGAACGCGGGAATTTTCTCCGCTTTTACGCCTGCTTGCGTGGCGGCTTCCTCGACCGTCTTGCCGCTCTGCAAGGCATCCCGAATTTGCTTCGAAACCGCTTGCGCTTTGGCGGCGAGCAGCGTTTGCAGCCGCTCCGTTTTCAACGCTTCGACGATCCTGGGCCGGGCTTCTTCCAAGGTGAGAGGCCGAGCCGGGTCCACCTGCAAAAGATGTTCGATGTAGAATCCGTCGGGCGTTTGAATGGCATCGCCGTTAGGCGCGGCTTTCGTTAGGCTGAAAGCCGATTGGGTCAGCGCCGGTGTAGCAGCGAAAAGCGGGTCGGGCGTCGCGCGCGAAAACTCTCCAGTCTCTTTCGGCGTTAGTTTGAACTTCTGCGCCACCGCAGCGAAATCCGCGTCCTTCGCCTGTAGAGCTTCCGTAAAATCATTCGCGCTGTCGGCTAATTTCTGCAGGACATCGATGCGCGGTTTGCCGGTGAGTTTCTTCTGCTCTTCGGTCAGACCGAAATTCGCGAAGCTGATCTTGCGCTTTTCATCCGTTTGGAGTTGCGCCTTGTGCGCCTCGAAATACTTCGCGATGTCGGCGTCGCTTGTCTGCACCTCTTTCTCGAAGTCGGCGTTGTGCAAATGCACCGTGCTCACTTCCATCTTCGAGTAGAGCTGCGTGAAGTTGGTGCGCATCTCCTCATCGGGAACGCTCACGCCTGCGCCGAGGATTTTTTCAACTCGGCCGAGCGCGATTTGATCAGCGGCCAGCTCTTCGACCTGCGCTTCGCTAAATCCCATTGGTGAAAGCGCGTGGTCGGCAAAGTCGGTGTACTTCGCGACGTCGAAACCATTTTCCCCCTGAAAAGCCGGCAACGTTTTGACGAGGTCCGCGATCTCCGTCGTCGTGGGTTGAATCCCGAGCGCGTCGGCTTCGTGGCGCAGCACCATCAGGTTCCAGGAGAAACTTGCGTAAGCTTCGTTCTCGGTTTGCGCGCCGTAGGTGAGGGCCTGCACGAGTTCGCGCATGCCGAGGTCGCTCCCGAGGCGGAGGAGGCGGGCGTTACGCTGGTATTCGACCTGCGAAACGTTGTGATCGTAGATCTTCCCGACGACGCCGCTGCCCATCTGCGAGAAGTCCGTTTTGTTCCAATACCAGGAGAAGGAAATGCACACGAGGGCCGTGATGAAGATCATCAGGACCTTGTGGTGTTTGCGCATCATCGTGATCATAAATTTTCGCGGGTTGGGCGTGGCGAACTTAGGGTTTCACTCCGGCGCGGCAAATGATTTCTGTCGGGTGTGGCGCGTGATCTCTGTCATCCCGAGCGAAGTGGAGCGGAGCGGAACGGAGTCGAGGGATCCCGCGGAGCTGACGTGAAGCGGCACCTCAAGCTTTTACGAAACGCCACGGGATCCCTCGACTCCGCTCCGCTCCGCTCGGGATGACGGCGTTGGTTGCCGTTAGGCGGGCGGGGGCGACGTCGGTTGTCGTTAGGCGGACGGAGTCTCGCTCTCCGGCAGGTCGCTTGTTTGCCTAACGAATTCTTCCACCTCCGCGACGTAATCGTGAAATGGATCACCCATGACCATGAAATCGCGGCTCTCCACCGCGATCGAATCCCAGTTCAACACATAGGGCCGGCCGCTCTTACGAAATAACTCGACCGCCCGAGCCCGCCCGCGGGCGCGCGTGTCCAGCGGCGGCGTGCGCGTGACATCTTTTTGCCTAACGAGTTGATTCCATTCGCCGATGCGTTTCGCCGGTTCGAGGCCGAAGAAGAGCCCGCGCTCAGGATCGATGTTGTGATATTCGAGGTCGAGGCTTTGCAGCCAGGGATCGTCCCAGCGCAGGTTTTCCGCCGCGATAAACGAATCGAGCAGCCATTTTTTGCTGATCCAATCGACCCCGCCGATCAGCGCCTCCGGTTTGTGCGGGAGCGCGTCGAGCGTGTAACTCCAGCTCTCGAGCAGCCAGTCCGTCTCGTCGTTTGCGCCACGGAGATGTTTCTGCGCGAGCGCGTGCAACCGCCACTGCACATCGAGCGCGCCGATGGTTTCGCCGGTTTCCAATTCCACGATCCAACGCCGCGTCGGGTCGCGCGAAACGTCGCGCGTCGCGCGAACCGCGTCGGCCAGCGTGAGGTCGTTAGGCAACAAGCCGGCTTCGAGCAGCGTCAGAATGCAGGCCGTCGTGCCGATCTTCAGCGCGTTCGCGAAAGGACTCATGTTCGAGTCGCCGATGAGAAGATGGAGCCGCCGATATTTGCGATAATCGGCCAGCGGTTCATCGCGCGCGTTGATGATCGCGCGATTGAATTGCACCC
Source organism: Chthoniobacterales bacterium (assembly GCA_013821455.1). Classification (GTDB taxonomy): domain Bacteria; phylum Verrucomicrobiota; class Verrucomicrobiia; order Chthoniobacterales; family UBA10450; genus Palsa-1392. The sequence continues at coordinate 17,081 of JACDGS010000018.1, read as the reverse complement.
ACTGATAAATGTCGTTGATGATGTGATCGGCGCGCTGGCTAATCTGAAAATCGACCTTTTCCTCGCGGTTGGGAATTTCGAAATCGAAGGCGAGGGGATTTGCCTGCCCGACCCGGCCAGCGCCGGTAAAAATCTGGCGCGTGGCGAGAAAAGCGAGGAGCGCGCCGAGGGCCGCGGGCGTGAACTGCGCCTCGCGTTTCATGAGATAATTCTCGTGGCAGCCAAAAGTCGCGCCGGTGTGATGATCGACGTTGTTCTTGATGAACGAGACGCGTCCGCTCGCGCCTAACGAGTGCAGGGCCGACTGCAAAAGCTGGTCGCCGGCGAGGTCGTAGGCGACGGCGTCGCGCAACTGCCGGCACTCCGGCGAGGCGTACTCGATGTGCCCCATGTCGAGATAAATGCGGCCGCCGTTGCAGAGAAAACCGCCGTTGCCCGGCGGCTCTTCGTAATCGCGATAATGCAGGTCGAGCACGCCTGCGTGCATCTTGCGGAAGAGGTGGTTCTTCACCCGCACGGGCCAGGCGTCGCCGTTAGGCTGCGCCGCCTCGCCGCTAACCAGACAACCGTATTCGGTCTCGATTCCGGCGACCCGATCCATGCGCGAGCATCCGCTGCCGCCGCGGCGTGGACAAGCGACAAAACGAAGCGCACCGTCACGCCATGACGACGAAACCTTTTCCCGCGCGCAGCCCCGCTAAAAAAGTGGGCGGCGTTTTTCACTTTGGTCGAATGATCGACAAGATTCGCGCGCATGCGCGGGGTGAGTTACCGGCCGATCACGTGCCGGCGCTCGGCAAAGGTTTCGACGGCCGTTGCGTGCGCTTTCTTGGGCTGAAATACGAAGACGTGGTCGCGCGCGCGAAGGAAGACGGGACCGATGAGGAGATGCTCGCGTGGGCTTTCGAAAAAGGGCGCAAACCTTCTGACGAGGAGATCGAAATTTGGAACGAGTTCATGCGCAAATGCGGGTGGAACGATGACATCACGGAGACGCTCACGCGGCGCAAGGCGGAAGGTGGCCTAACGAATCGCGTGGATATTCAGACAATGTTCAACTACATCGACGCGGACGAGGGCCGCGAGATTTCGTCCTAGTCACAAGAGAGATGTTGATGATCTCTCGCCCTCCGCCGGTGTCATCCCGATCCGGCGAAGCGCGGAGAGGGACCTCACAAGCGTTTAAGTAACGGCGTTACAAATTCGCCGCCGTGTGACGCTTGCGGGGTCCTTCGCCGTCTGCGCGGCTCAGGATGACAAAGCGTGCGCGCCACAATAACGCTGCGGCTTACGAGGATGGCGCGCTGATCGGCTGGGCCGGCGGCGGAGGTGGCTGTTGCCGGTAGTCGATCGTTTTCCAGACTACCCACGCCACCAAGACAACTACGATCGTCGCCAGAATCATCCGCAGCCGCGACGGAACCGCAAGGTCCGGCGGCCTCATCGCTTATTCCGCGAGGGTGTCGATGCGCTCGGCGAGCCCGAAATCCAATTCGGTCAGGCCACCCTTGCTATGGGTGGCGAGAACCAGGCGCACTTTGTTAAAGCGAATATCGATATCGGGATGATGCTCTTCATCCTCCGCGACTTCGGCCACGCTGTTCACGAAATCGATCGACTCGGAGAACTCATCGAACTCGAACGTGCGCTCGATGTGTTTCTTCTCCAGCTCCCATTCGGGAATTTTTTTCAGACGGTTTTTTAGCTCGTCCGCTTTGATCAGTTCGGCCATGACGGCAACACGAGTAACATCCTCTTTTGCTTTTGCAATCGGTAATCCCAGCGGATTTCTAGACTTTGTTTCAAGGTCAAAGCGCAAGGATTTTCCGGAGATTTTTCGCTGCGTCGAAAACCTCCACGGCGCAGTCGCGCGCCACACGGGAGAGCCGCGGCCAGTCGGCGAGCACGCGGCGCGCCGCTTCGGCCGCCGTCTCGGCGCTGTCGATAAAGAAGAAGCCGCTCTCAGGCGGAAGGTATTTTGCGGCGCCGGTTTCCTCTGTTATTACTGGTCGGCCACAAGCAAGGAAGGCGGCGGCGCGATCGCTCACCCAGCCCGTTTTCCAACTCACGTCCACGCCTTTGATGGCGGTAAATTCTCCACTGGCCGAAGCCAGATAGCGTCGATATCGCGCGGGTGTGCGCGCGACCTTGTGGGGCGAAGCCAACTCCCAACCCAAACTTGAAAGCCGCGCCCGCTCAGGATCATCGCTCGCGAGATTCATCGCCAGCTCCCATCGCGCCGCGGGCACGCGCGCGGGAAGATCGAGATAGGGCGCAAAAGCATGCTTCTTCGAAAGATCGGGAAACTCACCATTCACTTCTACGCCGCCGCCCCAATACCACTGACCTATGGTGGTAAATTTCGGATGCGCAGAACGTCGTCGCGGCTGCGGGCGAAGTAACTCTGTATCTACCAGCGGATAGAATGTTTGCCACCGCAACTTAGACTTAGGCATCCTACAATCGGGATCGTATATGTTGAGACCTAGGGTCCAAAACTCGTGATGATAACTCTGCCCCATCTCGAGTTGAGTCATCCAATAGAAAATCTCACTCGGATCGAGGTCGCAAAAAATGCGGCGTTCGAATTGAAGTAGAAATGGCGGGTGAAGGGAGTAGGCGAGGTTGAGAAGAACGTTAGGTCCGGCTAAATGCTCGCGCAGGATACGCTTTGAGATGCCGATGCAGCGCATGCTTTCCAAGTTATGTTCTTGCGAAGCGGGTTCCTGGTAGAGCAGACAGTAACGGCCGGCTAGTCCATGAGCGCGCAATTGATATTGGAAGTTATGGATACAAGTTTCATCCGCCGCGCGGTTAGCTGTCGCGGGTAGCAGTTCGAGCCAGATCGCGTTCTGGTGGAGCCGACGCAGCCCTAGCATCCATTGCAGGGGAACGGAAAAATTTCCTCCGCCCTCGCGATACTTGGCGGCAAAGCCGCAACCCAGGAAAACGGTCACAACGCGAACGATTGCCGGGGGAAACGGGCCGGCGCCAAGTTAGTGGATGGCCGGCGCTTCCGGTCCCGTGTAGCCAAAAAATCCGCGCTCGCGGATGATCTCGGCGACCTGCGATGGAACCATTTCCTCCCAGGTCGTGTCGCCACTGGCAATACGTTTCAGGACATCGCGCGAAAAGATCGAAAGATAGTTAGGATTGTAGTTATCCAACTGCACAAAGCTTCCGCGACCGACGAGATACTCATAGAGGGGTTGTAACTCTGGCTTAACCTTGATGGAAGAGATGGTTTGTAACTCTTCCTTTTCATCGTGTCGTAAAGGATAGACATAGATGATCAGATCATTCTTAAAGAGACGGCCAAAGCTTTCCAAGGTGCCGCCAGGTAACTGTGCGTAATACTTCTCCTCGAATAACTCATAGACACTGGGCACGCCCATGACTATCCCGATCCGTTCCTTCGTTCTCCAGGAGAGATAGGCGGCGAGGCGATAGTATTCGAAGTAGTCAGAGATAAGAACAGTCATGCCGCACGCTGCAAGAAGATCTGCGCGCGCGAGGAAGTCACGACGGTCCACATCCTTCCCGCCCGCGAGCAGGTTGCGCATCGTCAATTCCATTAAAGGCAGGATCGGCTTGTCAGTGACTGCAGGGTGTTCTTTGAACTTAGCCAGGGCGCATTCCAGCATGTCGAGATTTACCTTTGTCGTTGGGCGGAAACTACCGCGCTCGACCAGCACTGCCTTATTGTGTAAGACCTCCGCCGGTTGTAACACTTCGCGATTCGCGCCGAACATAGCGGCGCCACTTAGCCCTACCTGGACGAGCTTCAGCGCCATGATGCGGTTATCGACGTTCCGAAACTCAATGCCGCCCAACTCGAACATATCTATCTCGATGCGGCCCGTAGTGAGTTTGTCGAGCATCGATTCGAGTAGTTCTTCCGGGACATGACTGAGGAAGAATGCGCCGTAGCAAAGATTCACTCCTACAATCCCGAGCGCTTCCTGTTGCAGTGAAGCTTCGGCGTCGAGCATGCGCACATGCAGAACGATCTGGCTTGGCTCATCGTGGGCGCGGCTTTGAAACTTAATGCCCATCCAGCCATGGCATTCATTGCTACCACGGTAGCTCCGTGCCACTACGGTATCTGCAAAAGCAAAGAAGGATGTATTATCTCCGCGCTCGTGGCCGAGGCGCTCGACATCGAGGTTAAACTCGCGATCAAGCATCGCTTGGAGGCGCGCGCGAGAGACATAGCGATCGGCGTGACCATAGATCGCGTCGCTCACCTTCATGTCATAGGCCGAGATGCTCTTCGCGATCGTGCCGGCCGCCCCGCCGACGCGGAAAAACCAGCGAACCACTTCCTGCCCAGCGCCGATTTCCGCAAAGGTTCCATACCAGCGCGGATCGAGATTGATCTTGAGCGCTTTGGAATGTGTATCAACTGTTTCTTCTTTCACTCGTTAGGTATAACTTTAATGGTCTGTCTTATTCGTCGATGGGCCGGCGGGCGCGAGGTTCGCGGTCTTTTGTTGTGGCCGTGCTGGGTTGGGTGACAAAGGGGCCACCTTCCATCGGAGCGGCGGAAGTGAAAGCGACATCAGGCATATCGCTGGGTTTGCCTTCGAGGGGAAACTCTTTGCGCAAGGGAAAGTAGGGATAACCTTCCCACATCAGAATGCGCCGAAGGTCGGGGTGATTGTTGAAACGCAAACCCATCATGTCCCATATCTCACGCTCGTGCCAGTTAGCCGTTGGCCAGATATCTGAGATGGTATCGACAGCCGGAGAGTCTTCGGATACTCTTAACTTAAGGCGCAAGTGAGCGCCATGAGTCATCGAGTAAAGCTCATAAACAATCTCGAAGCGTGGCTCTTCTCCATAGTTATCCACGCTGCTGATATCGAGCAGGTAATCAAAGGATGAATCCTTCAGAAGCTGCGCGACCGCACGCAAATCATCCCCGGCCAGAACAAAGGTTGTCTCAGCTCGAAAGTCCGTCCTTTCCTTGACTCTATCTCCCAAGCGTTGCGCAAGGCGGGTTATAACATCGGTCACGGCCATAGGTAAGATCGCCTAGCCTAACGAGGATAGCTTCTCGGTTAACTCGCGCTTTTGTGAAACAAAGGAACGCTCGCCACTAATCTTATCTTGTAACTTCATGAGGCCTTCGAGCAAAGCTTCCGGACGCGGCGGACAGCCCGAGATATAAACATCGACCGGCAGGAGCTGGTCTATTCCTTGCAGCACGGCGTAAGAGCGATACATCCCGCCACTAGATGCGCAGGCACCCATGGCGATGACCCATTTCGGCTCCGGCATTTGCTCGTAAATGCGCTTCACCGCCAGCGCCATCTTATAAGTCACGGTGCCGGCGACGATCATGACATCGCACTGGCGAGGGGAGAAGCGCATGACTTCAGCCCCGAAACGCGCGATGTCGAAGCGAGCCGACGCAGTAGCCATGAGTTCGATCGCGCAGCAAGCCAGTCCCATTGGCATCGGCCAAAGCGAATTCTTGCGCATCCAGTTCATGGCCGCGTCTAGCCGTGTGAAGATGACGTTGCCTTCGATCTTCGAGTCGTAAGCGGCTGGAACAGCCTGGGGAGGACTGACGGCAGTGGCATGGGTAGTCATTCCGCTGACAAGCTAGGAGACCGACCGCGCTTCGCAAGCGGAAGACTAGGGAGTGGCTTGTTTAACAAGCCTGTTGCAATTCGTAGGGTTGCTCCGTCGCCGCGCGTCCGGATTCAATCGTCTCGCGAACTATCCGGCCCAGTGCGGAAGCTTCATAAGGCTTCGCGATCACGCCGCGGAAACCGAGATCTTCGTAGCGGCTCATGGTCGCGTCGGTCGCGTAGCCGCTGGAGACAATCGCGTTCACCGTGGGATCGATTTCGAGCAGCGCTTTTAGCGCATCCTTGCCACCCATCCCTCCGGGTAGAGTGAGATCCAGAATCACCAAGTCGAAACGCTGATTGGTTTGTAGCGCCTGACGGTACAGGTCTATGCCTTTTAACGCAGTATCAGCCTCTGAAACGACATAGCCCAGGCGAGTAAGAGTAAAGTCAACCAGCATCCGAATTGCTTCTTCATCATCGACAATCAAAACGCGGCCCGCGCCCGTGATCGACTCAGTCGGCGCAGACTCTTCCTGTGGTTGGATCGGAGCTGGCAAAGCGGGTTGCCTGCTCCCCGATGCAGGCAGATAAACGGTAAAAGTAGTGCCGCGTTGCAGTTCGGATTCGACCAGGATTAAACCGCCGTGGTTTTTTATAATTGAGTAAGTCGTCGCAAGTCCAAGGCCGCTTCCATGGGCTTTGGTCGTGAAGTAAGGATCAAAGATTCGTTTCAAACATTTCTCGGAAATGCCAACGCCTTCATCGGTCACTTGGATTTGGATGTATTCGCCAACGGCTAAGCCACGAGGCAAGTCCACCGCGTCGGCCGTAGCGGAATAGTTTTCGCACCGGACGTGCACTGTGCCTCCGTCGGGCATCGCCTGATCCGCATTGACAACAAGGTTGGCGATGACCTGACTGATTTGACCCGAATCGAATTCCGCAGGCCAAAGATCGGGCGCGGTGTTGATCTCGCTGCGGCTTTGCGTGCCGCGCAGCGAGAAGCTGACGGTTTCTTCGATCAACTTCGCGGCCGAGGCGGTTTGCTTTATGGGCGCGCCGCCGCGGGCAAAGGTGAGGAGTTGTTGCGCAAGATCGCGAGCGCGCAGCGACGCGTTCTTGGCGTCGCTCAAGCGCTCGATGATTTGATCGTTAGGCGGAAGCAGCATCGAAACCAGCGAGATGTTTCCGATGATTGCGGTGAGCAGATTGTTAAAATCGTGCGCGATGCCGCCGGCGAGCAGTCCCAGTTGGTCCAGTGTTTCGGCCTTGCGCCGCTCCGCTTCGTCGCGCAATCGCTGCGTAATGTCGCGGAAGACCAGCACGACGCCGCAGAGCTCGTTTTTCCCATCGGAAATGGGAGCGGCGACTTGCTCGATCACGCGTTTCGTCCCGTCTCGTGTCGTGAGAGTGGAGCGCTCAGGCGTTCCGAGGAGAATGGCTTCGGCCTCGCTGCGATAGCCGCCGGAGCGCGGTCGCTTTTTCGCGGACATCTCGGCGGTGATGTTCAGCACCGCTTTGAGTTTGCGGCCGGCGGCCTCGGCGGCGGACCAGCCGGTGAGAGCTTCGCAGGCTGGATTCATGATGAGAATACAACCGTTTAAGTCCGTCGTGATGACGCCATCGCCGATCGAGCCCAGCGTTACCGCGAGACTGTTTTTTTCCGCCGCGAGCTGTTCTTCAAAGCGCGTGCGTTCCGTAACGTCGCGAATCATGGCGACGTAAAACTTTTCCCGATCGGCGGCGATTTCGTTGAGCGCAATCTCGATCGGGAAGGTGGCGCCGTGGCGCGTTCGCGCGAGCGCGAGAATGATTCCGCCGGTGCGTTGGGCGAGCTGATCCCATTCGCAGCTGCAAGAGGCGCCGTCGATTTTTCGGTCGAAGCATTTCGGAATCAAACGTGCGAATGGGTCGCCCACGAAATCATTCTCCCCATAACCGAACATGCGCTGCGCCGCCGGATTCATCGCTCGCACAACGCCGGTGCGATCGACTGTGACCATCCCATCGAGGATGTTATTAATGACCGAGCGAATGCGAATATCGGCGCTCTTCAATTTTTTGAACTGCCGTCGGCAAATAACAAAACTGTAACTGCTCGAGGCGATCATAAGAACGGCGACGACACCGCAAAGAAAATCGATGCCGGAGGCCGTGAGAATACGTTCGCGGGCGGCTGCGCCCGATCTCACATTATAAATTTCCATCTGGTCTTTGGTGAAGGTGTCGATGTTTCTTCGAACGGCGGTCATCATTTCCTCACCGCGGCTCCGACTGGCCGCCGTTGCATTCGTGCCGGCGCGCCTGGCTTCGATATCGGGGACGGCGCATTGCAAGATCCAGTTTTCCATGCGCGCGCGAATGCGCTCCAGCAACTCTATCTGGGTGGGGGAATCCGCTACCAAAACGGCAAGATGTCCGTAAAAGGTATAAAAGTTTGCCGTGGCGCGCTTGTAGGATTCGATGAAAGCCGGGTCACCTGTGAGGACAAAACCGCGCTTCTCTTTTTGCATCTCATACGCCGCTCCCTCCATCCGCGGAATGAAGTCGAGGATTTGGATCGATTGCACCGCCCATTCTTGTTCCCGCACGCGTTGGTTGAGAGCGATCTGTTCGTCGCGTTCGATGGAGTGTAAAATGTCACGCGCTTCAACCAAGAGTGACGAGCCAAGGAGTAGCTTCTCCGGGCCCGACGAATCGTAGGTTTCTCGGTCGTTCTGCCCGATCGCCAAACTTTCATTCCTCAACCAATTCAAAACGATCTCCCGCATTTTAAGGACTCGTTTTCTCTTTATCGAGTCGTCGGCGATTAGCGTGCACAGCTCGCCGGCATGCTGTTGAAAGAGGATCTTGCAGCGCTCAAAGTTTTCCTGGTACGGGACGGTGTGCGCGAGCAGATATCCGCGTTGTGCGTTCTCCAACGCAGAGATGTCGTTCTCAATCATGCTGCTCAGCCGCATGAGTTCCACGGTGTGGGCGCGGAATCGCGCCTCCTTTTGATTTTGGTAGGTGACGACGAAACAGGTCACGGCCAAAACAAGGATAACCATGACGCCCACGGCCGTGCCGAGGAGAAGCTTGAATTGAAAGTGTTCCGGACTAAGGAGCCATTCGAGTTTCCTGCGAAACGCTCCCGGCGGCGGAGAGCTTATCTGTCTGGCTGAGGACAACTTCGAAATCGCAGCCATGTGAATGCCTCTCGAAAGCAGTTCTGCTGCCAAAATTATCCATAGGAGCTAGAAATTTCAGCCTTGCCGCGTCATTCCTAATAGCGAACTCGGACCAGCGTTAATCCGCCTGCCGGAGCGACAAGACGAGCGCCACTGCCGTCGGCGCGGAGTAGTCGATGCTGCACGACCTCGATCGTTTCTTTCCCGGTAGCGCAGCAGATGATCGCTCCCACCATCAGCCTCACCATTTTGTAGAGGAAGCCGTCGCCATCGAACTCGATGACCGTCATTCCCGCCGTGCGACGCACGCGCACGGAGCGAATCGTTCGCGTGGTCGACTCAGGCGCCTGACCTCGGTTCGCGGCGAAGCCGGCAAAATCATGAGTGCCGATGAACAGCGCGGCGGCAGCGCGCAACGCATCATCATCGAGTGGGCTGATAACATGCCACGCACGATCGACGTCGAGCGGCAAAAAAGTCGGCGTGGTCGCGATGCGGTAACGATAGATTTTTCCTCGGGCAGAAAAGCGAGCGTGAAAACTCATCGGCACGAATCGGCAGGCGACGATCCGAATTTGGGGCGGAAGCGACGCATTCAGCGCATTCATCCAGACGACGGGAGTGAGTCTGGTCGCGGAGACGTCCGCGTGTGCGCATTGTCCCAGGGCATGCACTCCGGTGTCCGTCCGCCCAGCGCCGTGGACGCGAATTTTTCTTCCGGCTACGCGGGCGAACGCGTTCTCGAGACGATCTTGAATGGTGTCGGAGCTGGCCTGGCTCTGCCACCCGCGGAAGGTCGCCCCGTCGTAGGCGATGATAAGTTTGAGTCGCCTTGCTTTCTCCGCGGGTGCGAGTTTGTCGCCGCGATGCGAGTTCTCGTTAGGCAAAAGGATCGCTCCCGGGGTGCGCTTGATTCCCCGGCAAGCTGTCGAGATAACTTTGCAGGAGCAGTTGGGCGGCCACCTGATCGATATACCCACGCGTTTGCCGGCTGGTTTTCCCAGCCTCTTGCAAAGCGCGATGCGCCGCGACTGTGGACAGCCGCTCGTCCCAAGTGCGGACTTCGCACGTGACTAATTCTCGGAGCTTTTGCGCGAAAGCCTGCGCTTCTTCCGCGGAAGCGCCCACGCTGCCGTTCATGTGGCGCGGCAGGCCGACGACGATGCGCTCGACGTTTCGTTCGGCCACGATGGCGGCAATTCGTGCGGCGGGATTGGGCGTTTTAGCGACTGCGATCGTTTCCGTGGGATGCGCCAGCATTTGCAACTCGTCCGAAAGCGCGACGCCGATTCGCGCGCTCCCGTAGTCGATTCCCATCACTCGTTTCATTGCAATTCCGGCGGCAGTTTGCCGACCAGGTTCTTGATGTTCTCCGCATCGTGGCGATGACAAACGAGCAGCGCATCGGCCGTCTGCACGATGATGAGATTGTGCACGCCGAGGAGCGCGATTTTGCTCGAGCCCGCGTTGAAAACAATGTTGTTGCTCGCGTTCAAAGTCGTCACATCGCCGTTGGCCGCGTTGCTCTTTTCGTCCTTCTCGAGATAAGCGGCGAGGGAGCGCCAGCCACCGACGTCATCCCAATCGAAGCTCGCTTCGACCATGAGCACGCGATCGGCTTTCTCCATGATCGCGTAGTCGAACGAAATCCGCGGCAGGTTCTGAAAGCGATCCCGCAAGGTCGCATCCCAATTGTTAGGCGCGCGCAATTGCGAGATGAAATTCGCCAGCTCCGGTGCGTGGCGATTGAACTCGCTCAGGACGGTCGACACTGGCCAGACGAACATCCCCGCGTTCCAGCGAAAGTTTCCGTCGCGCACGAAGCTGTCGGCCAATTCCGCGTTTGGCTTTTCGCGAAAACGAACGACGCGGAAGAGCGGATTCTTCGCGCCCGCGCCTTTCAAACTCACCGCCACGCCTTGCTCGATGTAACCGAAACCGGGACACGCCCAAGTCGGCTTCACTCCGATCGTGACCATCGCGCCCGTCTCTTCCGCCGCGCGCACCGCCGTCTGCAACGTCTCCTGAAAAGCCATGCGATCTTTGATCGTGTGATCGGCCGGCAAGACCAGCATCGTCGCCTGATGATCGCGTTTCGCCACCCAGCCCGCAGCGAGCGCGATCGCCGCCGCGGTATCGCGCTTCGCCGGTTCCGCCACGATGTTTTCTTCCGGAAAATCCGCCAGCAGCTCACGCACCGCGGCTTCCTGATCCACGTTCGTTAGGATCAAGATGTGCTCCTTCGGAACGAGTCCATCGAGACGATCGATCGTATCCTCAAGAAGCGTTTTATCGGAAACGAATCGGAGCAACTGCTTCGGTTTCGAGCGCCGGCTGAGCGGCCAGAAGCGCTCCCCGCTGCCGCCAGCCAGGATCAACGCGTAGAGGGAATTTATCATGATGGACGGAGCGGCAGCGAGTTGAGAGGCGCGAGAATTCCCGTTTCTTTTTTTGGCCGTGAGACGTATAAGGTTAGGCGATGTCAATTTCCATATCCATTCCAAAAACAGCGGAAGCGCTGCCCTTGGACGGATTGTTGACTCTGTCGCGGACAGCTTTCGGTCTTGGCGTTGGCTTGTTTGTGGCGGAACGGTTTACGCGTCCCGTGCGCCAGGTCACAGCGATCGCACTCGTTTCGGTGGGAACGCTGGCCGTCATCCCGCTCGTGGTAAAAATGGCGATGGAACGAATTAATCGACCGGAGTCCGAGCGTGTGATGCAACGACGGTTGCGCTCGATTCGCGGCGACTCCGGCTACCGTTCGGAAGACGACGTTTATTAAACGGGAATTCGTTAGGCGATAACATCTCGTCCAGCCATCTCTTGCTCGTTTCGCTTCGCCGAAGTAAATCCAGCCGATGACTTCCCGCGCGGCCGCTTCTTCGCCTAACGAACTTCGCGCCCGCTGCGCCGCCATCCTCGCGGAAGAAGAAATCCTGCGCGAAGGCGGAGGGAAAATCGGCCAGGAACGCCAGCGCAAACGCGGCCGCCTTCCCGCCCGCGAACGCATCGCGCAGCTACTCGATCCAGACTCCGGCTTTTTCGAGATCGGTCTCTGGGCTGCCTACAAAATGTACGAACAGTGGGGAAATGTGCCCGCGGCTGGTGCGGTCGTCGGCATCGGCCGCGTCGCCGGCATTCCCTGCATGATTATCGCGAACGACGCGACGGTGAAAGCCGGCGCCTTCTTTCCCCAGACCGCGAAGAAGATCATTCGCGCGCAACGCATCGCTTTCGAGAGCGCGCTGCCGATTATTTATCTCGTCGATTCCTCCGGCGTTTTCCTCCCGATGCAGGACGAAATTTTTCCCGATGAAGACGACTTCGGTCGCATCTTCCGCAACAACTCCGTCATCTCCGCCGCGGGCATTCCGCAGTTCGCCGCCATCATGGGCAACTGCGTCGCCGGCGGCGCATACCTGCCGGTCCTTTGCGACAAAGTTTTGATGACCGAAGGCAGCGGTCTCTATCTCGCCGGTCCGTCGTTAGTCAAAGCAGCCATCGGCGAGATCGTCGATCCGGAAGAGCTTGGCGGCGCGCAAATGCATGCGGAGATCAGCGGCACGGTCGATTTTTACGAGAAGGATGACGAGTCGTGTTTGCAAAAATTGCGTTCGTTAGTCGCGCATCTGCCCGAAGCGGAAGCGGCGAAAAAAAGCGGTGCGAAAAAGAAAATCGTTAGGCCGGAAAAAAGTCCGGAGGCTGTTTACGATTTGATCAGCCTCGAAGGCCAAAAACAGTACGACGTGCGCGATCTCCTCGCCTCGATCATCGACGCCGGTTCACTCGATGAATACAAGGCAGACTACGGCAAAACCCTCGTCACCGCCTACGCGCGAATCGGCGGGCACTCGTTAGGCATCGTCGCTAATCAGCGGCAGCAGGTGCGCACCAAAAACGCCGGCATCCAGATGGGCGGCGTCATTTACGCCGACAGCGCCGACAAAGCCGCGCGCTTCGTCATGGATTGCAACCAAACTGGTTTGCCGATCGTTTTTTTGCAGGATGTGACCGGCTTCATGGTCGGGCGCGACGCGGAACAAAGCGGCATCATCCGCAGCGGCGCAAAATTGGTGAGTGCGGTCAGCAATTCCGTCGTCCCGAAAATCACCATCGTGACCGGCGGCTCTTTCGGCGCGGGCAACTACGCGCTCTGCGGCAAGGCCTACGACCCGCGCTTCATTCTCGCGTGGCCGAACGCGCGTTACGCCGTTATGGGCGCCGCGCAGGCGTCCGACACCGTCTTCTCCGTCCTCGCGAAATCGCGCGAGCGCGGCGATCAAAAAGCGAGCGCCGAAGAGCTCGAGCAACTCCGCGCCAAAGTGAAAGAAACTTACCAGGAACAAACTGACATCCGTTACGGCGCGGCGCGCGGCTGGCTGGACGCCATCATCCAACCAGATCAGACCCGCGACGTGCTCATCAAATTGTTAGGCTACGTCAGCCGCCCAATGCCCAGAGCCCGATTTCACATGGGCGTGGTGCAGGTCTGATCGCTTCTCGTTAGGCCGCAAACGCGGCGCTGATTTCGCGATTGAGCCTGAGGACATTCTCCAAGTCTATGGCAACGGGCTGAGGGACACCGCGGCTCGCAAGCGCACGCAGCACTTCTTCGGTTGGAATATTTCCCACCAACTCATCTTGCGCGAAGGGGCATCCTCCGAGCCCGCCCAGCGCTGAATCGAAACGGCGACAGCCAGCGTCGTAAGCCGCCAACACCTTCGGCGCGGCCTCCTCGCGCCGTCCATGCAGATGCACGCCGATCTCGCATCTCTCGCCGAGGTTAGAAACTGCCCTAACGACCCTTCGAATTTGTTCGGTCGTGGCTACGCCGGCCGTGTCGGCCAACGAGATTGCGCCCAAGCCTAACGACGCTATTTCGCGCGCCGCTTCTGTCACGCGCTCCTCGCTCCAGGGATCTCCGTAGGGATTTCCGAACGCCATCGAAATGTAGACCACGATTTCGCGCCCGGCGGTCTCCGCTCGCGCTTTGATCCGCCGCAGGATCTCGGTGTTTTCGTTAGGCGACTGATTCTGGTTCCGCCGCAGGAACGTCTCCGAGATCGAAAATGGATAGCCCAATGTTGTCACCACATTTGTCGCCAGCGCCCGCTCCGCCCCTGTTTCATTTACTACGATGCCGATGATTTCGGCATCGTTAGGCAATTTGAGCTGCGCGAGCACCGCTGCGCTATCCGCCATCTGCGGCACGGCTTTCGGCGAGACAAAACTCGCCGCATCGAGATGACGAAAACCCGCCTCGATCAACGCGCGTAAATATTCCACTTTGCGCTCCGTCGGAATCTGCCCCGGCAAACCTTGCCAGGCATCGCGCGGACATTCGATCAGCTTCACAGGTTGCTCTTTTTGGGACGCGGGTTGAATCATGGCCATGCCTAACGTTCTCGTCGAAACAAAGGATCGCACGACCATTCTCACCCTCAACCGACCCGAGCGGCGCAACGCCCTAACGATCGAGTTGATGACTGAGTTGACCGACGCGATCGAGCGCGCGGCCGGCGAATCCAGTCAGCGCGTTCTTATCTTGCGCGGAGCGGGCAAGGCGTTTTGCGCGGGCCTCGATCTCAATGAAACGACCATTACTGAACGGGCGCATCATTCCGCCGAGACGATCGCGAAAATGCTTCTCGCCCTCAGCCAAACGCGCCTGATCACGATCGCGCAAGTCCACGGCGCGGCCGTCGCGGGAGGTGCCGGGATTATGTCGGCCTGCGATTTCGTCGTCGCCGCCGCGCGGACCAAGATCGGTTACCCGGAAGCGAAACGCGGACTCGTCGCCGGGCTCGTGATGACATTTCTCCGTCGCCAACTGCGCGAGCGCGATCTGCGCGAGCTGCTTTTCACCGGCGATCTCATCACGGCCGATCGCGCGCGCGAGATCGGCCTCGTCAACCATGTCGTCGCGCCTAACGAACTCGAAAACGAGGTCGAGAAGCTTGTCAGCGCGATCCTCCAAAACGCACCCGGCGCGCTCGCGAGCTCGAAGCGTTTGCTCGAGGAGCTTTGGTCCACCTCGGTGAAAGAAGATCTCGACTGTGCGTTACGTCACCACCTGGAGGCGCGCGAATCCTCCGAAGCCAAGGAAGGCATCGCCGCCTACCTCGAAAAGCGCCCGCCTAATTGGATATCGTAGCGAAAACCGGCGCGCACGCCTTGTCATCTTAGGCCGTGCAAAATGACGGCGCCTTAACCGTGACAGGAAATTCAGGCTGCGATCACCTTGCGGTTTCGAGCCGACTCTTCTGCGATATAAGAGCGACCGCGCGTTCAAGGCGAACGCGCTTCACGAATTGGTTGAGCGATTCGCCCACGAGCAAGCGAAAGATGCGTGGAAATGAAAAGGCGAAAAGTGCGCGGCGCGGGTCACGACCTCGAGCGGCAACGGTTGCTCGAGATGCTGCAGCACAAAGGTCACGGCGCGGTTGACGCGAGCAACGTAGTCCGTGGCTTTGGTGTCGGTTTTTTTGATCTGGTTCGCAAGATTTGTAAGCAGGTCTCGGCGGGTTTGGCGTAGAAGTCACAGACAAACAAAACATCACACTATGAAACTAACAAAAATCACCGCTTCTCCCGTGACCCTGTGGGTTGTCCTCGTCATATCGTTCTGCGTGCTAAGTTTGGTGGGTCAGCGAGCGCGTGCGGAAGGAAATAAGTCGATGCCGGCTGATGTCGGTGATGGTCGCGTTGCTTGGTTCGATATCACCACGACAAACCTGGCGCAGTCGAAGGATTTTTACGGCAAGCTCTTCGGCTGGACATTCGCTTCGGTGCAGGGAAGCGACCAGGCGGCGGAGATCAGCGCGGGCGGGAAGGGGATCGGGACCATCCGTGTCGCTGACGGCAAGATCAGTCCATTCAATGGAGTGGTTTACATTCAGGTGAGTGATGTGCCGGCGAGTTGCGCAAAGGCGAAACAATTAGGGGCGACAATCGCGCCCGGGTTCCCGTTTAATTTGCCCAATGGGACTGGCGCTATTAGTTTGCTGCTCGATCCGGCCGCTCATCCGATGGGCTTATACGCCAGAAAGTCGCTCCCCGTCCCGGCCGTTCCCACCAAGTAGCAGTGTGCCCGATTCCACATCAGGGCTCTCTCGCCGATGCGCGGTAGAACATAGACTCAGATCAGCTTCTGCTTTTTGGCGCGCCGTTCCGCCTTCGCCTTCTGTAGCCGGTGTCCGGCTCGAAGTCGGGATGTTCCGCGCGCTGCGTCCTGTTAGGCAATAGCGAAATCCCAACTTTGCACTTGAGCTTGCTGCCTTCGCGTCAGCTTGTCCTGTTTGCATCCAACCCCGAACTGCTGCCGAACAATCTGGATCTTAACCAGCTCTCGCTCGCCGCCGCCACGCGCGACCTGGCCAGCGGTGGCTGATCTTGTTCTCGTTAGGCCTACGACATCCGGCTCCGAAGCGAAAGCAAAGACAAAGGCAGCGCCGCCGAGTCAACGCGGCGCGTCTCTCCGCATTCTAGGGTGGCAGGCTCTTCTCGTCTTCCTCAGTCTCGAGGCCATGCCGTCGGCGTGACTTATCTCGTACGCTAATTCTAGCCCGGGCTGGACACCGCGGGAGGGCTTCGTATTCACATTTATCATCATCTTCTTCTCGCAGATCGTCATTTGGCTTGCCTATCACCGCGGCGTCCGAGATGCTTATTGCAGATGCAGACCATGCCTCGCAAGCAACGTTAAAGGCCTACCCATGCGATGCAGCCAACCACTCGCCGGCGTACGCTCAAGTTTCCCATGACTCCAACCTCTCTTCCCGCCGCGACGCGCGCCCTCGCCAGTCGAAGACTCGCCGTGGAGAGCGGTGGCTGATCTTGTTCTCGTTAGGCCTATGCGTCGCGTCTGGTTACGGGTCTTCGATGCGTTCCTTTTCGGAATCGTGCTGTCCACGGTACTCGGCTTGCCTAGCATCGTCTGGGAGGCGTCTGGTAGTTCGGTGGGGAACGCACTCGCCACCGCGTTCATGACTCCCGGAGGAGTGCTCATGAAGCCGTTTCATTATTCCGCCTTCGCTGCATTCAAGCAGTTCACTCATTCCGACGGCCCGGGAGCAGCCTACTTGCAGATGCTTATGCTCTCACACATCACTTGGACGGTTGTATTCGCACTTGCGTTTTATCTATGCGTGCGTCACTTGCAGCAGAGCAGACTGGGTCATCATTGAGCATCTTGCCACGTCCAAGGCCTAACCCCTATGTAGGGAGTCAAGGGCGGCGTGCGGATTCAGGTTGGTTTTAGGTCATTGGTTTGAGAGATGGGTTTGGCGGTGGGTCTGGTCTTGGGAACGCTTCCTCTTCCGGTGGCGCG
>JACDGS010000058.1 GCA_013821455.1 Chthoniobacterales bacterium | reverse complement strand
AAACGCTGCGCCGGCTTGGGATTAGTCCCGCCCTCCTGCAGGACCACGACGTAAAACTCCTGGTGCACATCGATTCCAAGCTTGATCGCCGCGCGGCGGCCATTAAACTGGCCGCGGGTTTCCTCGCCTGAGGACAACTCTGACTTAGTGTCATTATTATGCATACTTGTCGGGTGTAGGTCCCAGACCCGCACCCGGCAACTCCTTACATGTCATCTAGGCGATGCAGCTAACGCCTACCCGCTGTACGACCCACGTTTAATGATAGCTAGAACCCTTCACTTCCGAGCCGCGCTCGCTCCCGGTAGGCGTAGCTAATCTTGTTCTCGTTAGACCCTATGTCGACTCTTGAACCAGGTAGCGCCAAGGATGGCAGCGCTCATCGCGAGACTGAAGGCGGCTGGCTGGGCGCTTGCGACCGGTTTGCGCTCACCGCCGCTCCGACTTGGTTCAACTGGCTCGAGTGGGTTTTTGTCCTCGGCGCCCTGGATTACCTCGC
The DNA here is from genome assembly GCA_013821455.1 of Chthoniobacterales bacterium. GTDB lineage: Bacteria > Verrucomicrobiota > Verrucomicrobiia > Chthoniobacterales > UBA10450 > Palsa-1392. The sequence continues at coordinate 22,152 of JACDGS010000058.1, read as the reverse complement.
GGCCAAGAGTGGAGCGTGGCTGGCGCATCTGGCTGCGGCCGTCGCGCTCGGTCTGCTTTGGATGTACTTCAACGCCTTTTTCGTTCGCCTCCAGTTAAAAGGCTGGTTTGGCGTTCACTCGGCCGGACCCGAACGCGCGCTTGCAACGGTCGCATCCAGTGTGCTCGCGGGCGGTTTCTGGTTCGCCGCCCAGGTTATCGCAGAAACCATCGCTACTAGCACCAAATAGGCCTTATACTTCGTGGAGTTTTGAGAGGCTGTTATGAGTCAAGTTTTACGGTTCTTCGGTTCAGTTAAGAGAGATCCAGCCATTGATACATGGATGAGGGAACACCGGGGTGAATTGGGAACATTGGCGAAGGATTGGTTTGAGGTCATGCGTCAATGTGGAGACGACGTGCGAGAACTCTTGCATGACGGCCATCCCACTGTGTGTATAGGCGATGCCGCATTTGCCTACGTCAATGTCTTCCAAGCTCACGTGAATGTCGGTTTTTTTCGAGGAGCTGAGATTGCTGATCCGCAAAGCCTTTTGCAAGCCACGGGAAGGTTCATGCGCCATGTGAAGCTCAGGCCAGGCCATGACTTGGATCCCAAGGCTCTAACGAAACTAATCAAAGCTGCCTACGCCGATATGAACAAGCGCGTGCAGGCGGATCTGCAACGACCGCCGCAGGAAAAAGAGGCCTAACCGGGCGTGGCAACGAATTGGGCCGGCTATTCTACTGGTTACGGACGTATCAAGCAGAGCCCAGAGCTTAAAGCATCGTCAGAACTCAGATGCATCCATCGGCGGACACAGAGTCCGATCGATGTATCTCAAGCAATCTAAGACGTTTCGCCAGCCCAAATGCGGCCGGAAGCTGGCTAACCAGCCGTATTGCTCGCGGGTTTCTATTACCCGCGCCGAGTGGTCACCGCGCCACAACCTCGCTTTGCAAGGACCGTTCCGAAACTCGATTAAACCACGATGATGCAGCCGACATGGGGGTGAGTCCCGTTTCAACATTGCCGCCCACTTGGGCGGCCAACTAATATATGAAACGAACAGCACTTACCCTACTTTGTCTTTCCGCGCTCACGCTCTCCGTGGTCGCGCAGGACACTTCCACCGCAACCGCCACCCCGGCAGATAATTCCGGACGCAATGTCCGGGATCGTTCTGGGGAAACCAAGACCTCCGGCGACCAATCCAACAGCTCGGGTGATATCAAAATCACTGCGGCCATCCGCCGCGCCGTGATGAAGGACGACTCACTGAGCATGATGGCCAAGAACGTGAAAATTATCACCGCTGACGGCATGGTAACTTTGCGCGGGCCGGTCAAAAACGCGGCGGAGAAGGAGACAGTCGCGCGGCTCGCGGAAGCCAACGCCGGTGGCGCGAAAGTCATGAACCACTTGGAGGTCAAAGCCTCCGAATAATGTCAGTCAACCAATAGAAAGAACACACAAAAAATATGTCAAAAACACAAGTTTTCTGCATCGCTAAAAGCCATTCGCAAGCCGAGCAAATCGTCGAGCGACTCCAAGCCGCCAATTTCCCGAAAGAGGAAATCTCCATCCTGCTTCCGGACACGGAAGGCAAACATGATATCGGCCATGTCAAAGCCACTAAGGCGCCGGAAGGCGCAACCACCGGAGCCGCCACGGGCGGCCTTACAGGCGGGGTCATCGGTCTACTCGCCGGCATCGGCGCGCTGGCTATCCCGGGCGTGGGTCCGCTAATCGCGGCCGGTCCGATCATGGCGGCGCTGAGCGGTGCCGCCATCGGCGGCGCAACGGGCGGAATCGTCGGCGGCCTCATCGGCCTCGGCATTCCGGAAATCGAAGCGAAACGCTACGAGGAAAAACTCAAGGCGGGCAACTACCTCATCGCCGTGCACACGCACGATAGCGACCAGGAAGATACCGCGAAGAAAATCTACAAGGACGCAGGCGCGGAAGACGTCACCAGTTCATCGATGTCATCGACACCGAAAAAGTAGTCTAACTCTAGAGCGATAGTAAACGCCCCGTGTCGCAAGGCACGGGGCGTTTTTTTTGGAACGCATGTCCAGCGCATGATTGCTTTCGTGCTTTGACAGTTCTTACCGAGTAAGACATCCATATAAATCATAAGGTGAGCGACGCTCTTCGCGGCTGCGCCGTATTCTTTCTGACATCCGCGGCAGCTCTACCTAACGAATAGATGGATACTATGAAAACCAAATATCTGATAGTAACTTTGGGTCTGGCTCTCGCCCTGGCCGCCTTTGGCCCGCAATCTTTTGCGGCCGATGAAGCGGCCATGAAAGCCACACCCGCAGAAAAAATGTTCATCAAGAAGGCTGCCATGGGCGGGATGACCGAGGTCAAGCTCGGCGAGCTCGCTTCGCAAAAGGGCGACAGCAAAGAGGTGAAGGACTTCGGCGACAAGATGGTGAAGGATCACACTAAGATTAACGACAACCTGAAGGATGTGGCCGGGAAGCTCGGCGTGACCGTTCCCGCGGAGCTGAATGCCAAGCACCAGGCGATGGTGGCGAAGATGGAAAAGATGTCGGGACCGGCCTTCGATAAGGCCTATGTCAACGACATGATCATGGATCACGAGAAGGACGTCGCGGAGTTCCAAAAGGCTGATAAGGAAGTGAAAAACGAGGACTTGAAGAAGTTCATCGAAGACTCAATCCCGACGATGCAGGAGCATCTCGATATGATTAAGAAGTTTAGCCAGGCTAAGTAAGGCCCTGCGCACTAACTAACAGTTCATAGCCGCGGGCAGGAGACTGCCCGCGGCTTTTTGTTTTCCCAGCGAAGCAGGCGCGGCACCACCACAAGTATTCGTTAGGGCGGCGCTCTTGGTAGCGGGATGACGGCTTCGGATTGGTCGGCTACTCGATGAAGCAAGAGCGACTATTCAGCATCATCCCCCACCCTATCATTTCTTATATGAGACAATAAAACCAGTCGGCGGCGTTTAACTCGTATGCACAAAGTTCGAGTAGGAAACCCATTCGTCCTTTACTTAATTTTCACCGTCTGCCACGGAGTGCTGCTGGCACAGGCGCCAAAAACAGTTACGGAATCGCAGCCTCCGCCGCAAAAAACGGATGGATTAGTAAGACAAATCATGGGACCCGGCGACGCGCCACAGCCGTTTCCCGAGGCGAACACGATTCCTCAACCAAGCAACGAGCAGGAGTTGGCTGCGGCAACCAAACGTCTGGCGGACGAGTTAGCCGCGGCAGGTCGCTTTGCGGGGAGCATCCTGCTCGTAGCGGACGGCGAGACCCTGGTGGATAATGCCGGGGGCGAAGCTGATCGCGCCGCAAAGGTCTCTAACACTACGGAGACAGCTTACGACGTCGGATCGATTGGCAAACTCTTCACCCAAATCGCTATTCTCCAACTGGCGGAAGGAGGAAAGCTAAGTCTTGACGATAACATCGGGAAACACCTGACCGATTATCCCGATAGCTCGATTGCCAGTAAGGTCACGGTTCGGCAGCTTCTTCTCCACACCAGCGGGATTCCGGATTTTTTTAGCCACATTACGCCTGAAACGAAACTGGATTCGATCCTAGAACTTGGGGACTTTCTCCCGTTCTTCGCCCGGAAGCCGCTCGACTTCGAACCTGGCTCGGACAAACGCTACTCCAGCTCAGGTTACATTGTTATTGGCCTGGTAATTGAAGCCGTCAGCGGGGAAAAATACGCGGCCTACGCGCAACACCATATCCTCGAGCCCGCACGGATGACTCACACCGGCTTTTTCGATCGGACTCATCTGCCTCCCTTGTCGCGCGTAGTTATGAAGGTAATGACGACGCTACCGGCGTGCATCCGCAGAAGGGTTCTCCGGCGGGCGGTCTTCAGGCCTCGACCGGCGATCTGTTTCGCCTGGTCCAAGCCATCAATGCCGGCAAGTTGCTCAAGCCCGAATCGGTCAGCGCGCTTCGGGGTATGATTCCACGGCCGCCTAACGCCCCGCCGCCGGCCGACGCGACGAAGCTGATGGCTTACGGCATTGAAGGCGGTGCACCGGGAGTCAGCGCGCAACTGGTAATCGATCCTACCGGCCGCTACACTCGTGTGGTCTTATGCAACGGCGGACCACCAATGGCTATGTCGATGGGAATGACCATCCGGGAGTGGCTCAGCCACATGCCAAAGTAACGGACATGCCTGGGCAGTCCTTTACTCGTTAGGTGGTTCAAACGCGCCAAAGGCCCGAGCGGACAAGCCGCGTAAGACTCATTATTTCAACTCTAGGGGGTCAAGCGAGAGTTAGCGGCCACGCGGCTTGCTTACCCTGGTCCATTCCGAAGACTAGCCAGAAGCAGGGTGAAGCGATCCGAGCGTGTTTCCGTTAGAAGCGACAAACGCGCGACTTGGTGGTTATTGTTGGAAGTTAGTGGGGGGAAGGGCCAGTGTCTCCGCGCTCGCTAAGCGGGTGTCTCCTTAAGTGCATAAACCTACTTTAATTGTGAACGAACCACTTACGAAACCCAAGGTCGCACTCGTGACTAGTGAGGCTCTTCCAAACCTCTATGAAGATGATCTCCTGCTGGTGACAGCACTGGACGATATCGGGATCGACTCTCGCCCCGCCATCTGGAGCGAGCCCAGCATCGACTGGCTAGCCTTTGATGCCTTAGTCATTCGTTCGCCGTGGGACTACTTCCAGCGCCCCGTGGAGTTTCGCGAGTGGCTGGACAATCGAATCGCCAGTGGCGTTCGCATGATCAACTCCGGCGAGATCCTCGAATGGAACTTCGACAAGCGCTACCTGCAGGATCTGGGAGCGGCCGGTGTGTCGCTCGTCCCCACCATCGTGATTTCGCGAGGCGCGTGTCCGGACATCGTCGCGCTCGCGCGTGCCCGAGGATGGGAGGACATAGTGGTCAAGCCGACGATCTCGGGCGGGGGCTATCGCACTTACCGATTTCGGCTCGAGGACGGTGATCGATATCGCGATGAAATCACGGCAACCTTGCTCGATCGGGGCCTCTTGATCCAGCCTTTCCTGCCGGAGATCATCAGCGCGGGTGAGCTCTCACTCCTGTTCTTCGATGGTGTGCTTAGCCATGCGGTCTGCAAGCGCCCCAAGGAGGGGGATTATCGTGTGCAATTCCAGTTCGGCGGGACCAACGAGACCGTCGCAGTGCGCGATGAATGGATCGAAGGCGCCTCCGCGTGCGTCGCTGCCGCTCCTGCGCTTCCGGTGTATGCCCGCGTTGATGGCGTAATACAGAACAGCCGGTTTTTGCTCATGGAGCTGGAGGTCTTCGAGCCGCTTATGTTCCTAGCTCAGCATCCTGACGCACCTGGACACTTTGCGCGTGCGATTAAAGGTCGGCTGGGCGACGGCGCTCGTCTTCAGGGTATGCCGAATAGTAGTTAGCATGATGAAGAGATTACTGTGAGTGCTTATGTCCTCGCAGATAACTATCCTGACGCCTAACCAAGGCGCTGGTGAAGCCGCGCAAGGGCTTGTTTGTAATCGTCGCTCTTGCCGCACGCATTGTTGGCGCAGTGCCGGGTAAGTTGAATTTGCGATTAATTGGACGATTCAGAATAGGGATTTATTAAGCGCCGGAAAAGAGGACGAACTCTTTCGAGGGGAGCGGACGGGCGGCGCGTGAAGGAGGCGATTCGCACGTGTATGCAAGTCGGGGGAAAAAATTTCGCGGGCGCGCTTTGAATCGTAGAAAAATTGGCCGTGTGCTCGCAACTCTAAGGTGCCCAGATAAAGTCCCTCATGCGTGTTCTGGTTGTTGATGACGAAAAAAATATCCGGCGGACCATGACCCTGGCGCTGGAGTCGGAGCACGAGGTGAAGTGTGCTTCGAACAGCGCTCTCGCCCTAGCCGATGTTCGCGCAACGCGATTCGACGTCGTTCTGCTGGATTTGAAGTTGAGTCAGGAGAGTGGGCTAGACGTCTTGGAAGAAATTTTGCGCATCTCTCCGCAAACGGCGGTGGTGATGGTGACCGCGTATGCGTCGATCGAGACGGCGGTAGAAGCGATGCGGCGGGGAGCGTTTGATTACCTGCCGAAACCTTGCACGCCGGAACAAGTGCGGCAGGTCTTGGAGCGTATCCAAAAAACAAGGAAACTCGAGCGGCGGGTGGCGGAGTTGGAGTCGCGCCTTGGAGCGGAAGGACCAGAGAACGACTTAACTTCACAAGCGCCCGCGATGCAAAAGACCCTCGAAATCGCCTTTAAAGCTGCGGAAAGCGAGGCGACAATTTTGCTGCTAGGCGAAAGTGGGACGGGCAAGAGTATTCTCGCACGAGCGCTGCATGCACGCAGCATGCGGCGTGGTGGTGCGTTGGTCACGGTGAGTTGTCCAAGTCTTTCGCGTGAGTTGCTGGAAAGCGATCTGTTTGGACATGTGAAAGGAGCCTTCACGGGCGCGCATGTGGAGACGCAGGGCAAAGTGGCGGCGGCTGATGGTGGGACGCTTTTTCTCGATGAGATCGGAGAGCTGCCTCTCGAGATTCAAGCCAAGCTGCTTCGCCTTCTACAAGAGCGGGAATACGAACGTGTGGGCGAAACAAAGCCACGGCGCGCAAACGTCCGCGTGATCTCGGCGACCAATCACGACTTAGCGCAATCGGTCGCGCAGGGAAAATTTCGGGAGGATTTGTTCTACCGGCTCAACGTCATATCGGTACGCCTGCCACCGCTGCGTGAACGGGTGAATGATCTGGAAGCGATCGCGCTTCGTCACCTCACATTTTTTGCCTTGCACGCAGGGAAGAAGGTGAATGGTTTTTCGCCTGACGCTTTAAGCGCGCTGCATCAATACCATTGGCCGGGCAATCTGCGCGAACTGCGCAACGTGATCGAACGCGCGGTTATTCTCAGCAGCGGCGAGACAATCGAGGCGGGCGATCTTTCCGACACGATCCAGATCTCTTCCGAAGTCCGTCTAGGAGGAAAGTTGACCGTGGAAGAAGTGGAAGCAGAGCACATTCGCCAAGTGATTTCGAATACTCGGACTTTGGACGAGGCAGCGACGATTCTTGGGATCGATCCGGCTACGCTTTATCGCAAACGGAAGAAGACTAATTCCAGAGCGCCTTGATAACATCAGCGCGCCTAACAACGCGAAGTCCGCCGTTAGGATTTTGATGAGGGAGCTCCCCCCTTCGCGAGCAAATTCGATGCGAATTTTTCCGGTTAAGATTGCGGCGCATAGTAAGAAGGGCCCTTAATGTCCTCATGAACCTTTCGCCGCCTGTCTCTGCGCTACTCTTCCTCTTGATTGCCACCACACTCGAAGTTAGCGGGGACGCTGTCGTGAGAATGGCGATATACAGTCAAGCCGGTCCGACGCGCCTCGGATTTTTCCTCGCGGGATCGCTTCTGTTGTTTGGATATGGCTTCACGCTCAATCTGGCGCCTTTGGAATTTCGACAGGTAGTCGGACTTTATATCGCAACACTCTTCATCGTCTGGCAGGTGATAAATTTCATCGCCTTCCACACACTTCCGAATTTGCCGATCATGGCTGGCGGATCGCTTATCGTGGCCGGCGGATTGATTACAACCTTCTGGAACCCGGGAGCTACGAGCTAGGCACCGCAGCTTGTTTCCGTTCGGGCGAAATGCAACGCGTCCGCCGGGCGAATCGTGCATGATGCACGACGCGCAATCGTAGTGATTTCGTTCCACGAATTGTAAGTCTCTCGATCACTTCATTTAGAGCGGGTCGATGGGGCCGTGGCACGACACGCGCTAAAGGGAGGGCAGCAACAAACGCAGCCGTGAATGCCCATCTCAATACAGCCTACCCGGCTAGCAACTTCTATGGCGCTAACCCGTCGCCGAGTCGCTCCGGCGTTGGCGAATCGGATGGCCGCCGAACCAGCGTTAGCCGATTAGGAGGCATGAAAAGACGAATTTTTCTCGGTCTCGCGCCGCTCTTTATTTTGCTTGCGGCAGTCGGTCTTTATGCGGTCACACTTTTTTCGAAGCTTGGTAGTCAGGTCGATGTCGTCCTGCGCGAAAATTTCCGCAGCGTTCTCGCTGGCCAGCAGATGAAGGAAGCCGCGGAGCGTCTCGACTCCGCGCTCTTCTTTTCGTTGGCCGATGAAGAGCAGCGCGGTCGCGAACTCTACGCGCAAAATCTTCCGCTCTTTCGCGAGGCGTTACGCACAGAGTTAGGAAATATCACTTTGCCTAACGAGTCAGCTTTGGCCGAGAAAGTTAAGCGATCGCACCAAGAGTACACCGCACGCGCGGAGGTTTTTTGGGCCACGCCGGAGAATAAGACGCGGCGAAAAATGTACTTCGACGAAATGCTCCCGGCCTTCACCAAGATCAAGGACACAGCGCAGGAAATTATTCGCATCAATCAGGACAACATGGTCCAGGCAGATCGCGAAGCGCGGCGGCTGGCGGAGCAATCGACGCGTTACATGATCATCGCGATCGTCGCAGGTGTTTGTGGCGCGGTCTTTTTCGCCGCGCGTTTGCAAAGGTCTATTCTGCGTCCGATTCGACGCCTAACGAGTGTTTCGAAAGCGCTCGGCGAGGGAAATCTCGATCAGGTTGTGCCGGTCACTTCGCAGGACGAGTTAGGTCAGTTGGCCGACACCTTCAACAAGATGGCAACCAAGCTCCGCGCTTATCGCCAGGTAATGGGCGATCAGGTTTTGCAGGCGCGACAGATGACGGAGATCACCTTCTCCGCCTTCCCCGATCCGATTATCGCACTCAGTCCTGACGGGCGGATCGATTTCACGAACCCGGCCGCAATCAGATTTCTCTACCACTGCGGGCAGAAGGACACCTTGCCGCCGAGCGTCCAGGCGGAAGTGGATCGTGTCTTCAAAGGTGCGCCGGATTTTCTTCCGACGAGTTTTGAGCGCGTCATTGTCTTTCGCGTCGAAGATCAAGAAGTCTTCATGCTGCCGCGCGTGATCGGTATGCGGGACGAGTCAGGGCAGATCTTTGGCGCGGCGGTTATTCTTCAGGATGTAACACGGCTTCGTCTGCTTGATGAAGTGAAGACCAACCTGGTCTCTACCGTGAGCCACGAATTGAAGACACCGCTCACCTCGGTGCGGATGGGACTTCACCTCCTCCTCGAAGAACGCATCGGTGTTCTCAACGGCAAGCAGACAGAGTTACTGTTAGCCGCGCGCGAGGATTCCGAACGCCTGCTGCGTATGATTAATGATCTGCTTGATCTGGCGAAGCTGGAATCCGGCAAAGCGGTCTTGCCAAGTGAGGAGGCCGAACCGCAGGCCCTGGTCGAAAGTAGCTATGAGGACTTGCGGCCATTAGTGGACTCACGCGGTTCGCGGCTGGTCACCAAGATCGCGCCCGGTCTGCCGAAAGTTTTCGTTGATGCGCAACAGATCGCGCATGTCCTTTCCAACTTCGTCTCGAACGCCCTCAAACATACTAAGGCCGGCGAAGAGATTGTGGTCTCCGCAAAGGAGGACCACGGCAACGTGCGCTTTTCCGTTATCGATCGCGGCGCGGGCATTCCAGCGCAACATCGCGCGCAAGTCTTCGATCGTTTCTTTCGCGTTCCCGGCTCCGAGTCGACCGGTGCAGGACTAGGCCTGGCCATCGCCAGGGAAATCGTCCTCGCTCAAGGCGGCACCATCGGAGTGAACAGCGTTCCCGGCCAAGGAACAGAGTTCTACTTCGACCTTCCGCCAGCACCAAAGGAGGGACTTCGTGGGTAAGAACATTCTTATAGTGGATGACGAACCAAACGTTCGGCTTAGCTATCGCGTCGCTTTGGAGGTCGAGGGTTATCTCATCAAAGAAGGGCACTGCGGAGCAAAGGCGCTGGACGAACTTGCGGGCAGCGTTTTCGATTTGGCGATTCTCGACATGCGCATGCCAGAAATGGATGGCCTCGATCTTCTGGCGGAATTGCGGCAGCGCGGCTTTACCACTCCCACGGTGATTATCACGGCCTTTGGTGATGTGCCTCACGCCGTCCGTGCGATGAAACTGGGCGCGATCGATTTTCTACAAAAGCCGATTACTCCTGAATCACTGCGCAATGTTGTTAGTACAGTCGTTTCGCGTCACGAAGTTAGTGAAGTCACTGCCGGTCCGCGGGACGATTTTCAAACTCATCTGCTCACTGCAGAACGGCTGTTGAACTTGCGCGATTTCACAAACGCCAGGCAGCATCTCATCCGCGCTTTGGAGTTAAACGATAAGTCTAAGGAGGCTTTCAATCTTACCGGCGTGCTCTTCGAGATGCAGGAAGATTACGACCGCGCAAAGAAATATTACGGGCACGCGATCAAGCTCGATAAACGCTGGGAGCCGCCACAGCAAAATATGCGGCGCATTTTCGAACTCTTTAATTTCGGAGAGAGCAAAGAACCGATTGTTTTGGGGAACACCTTATGAGCGGACGACTCCTCATCGTCGACGACGAGCCGAACGTTCGACTTACTTATCGGGCCGCGTTGGAGCTGGAAGGATATTCCGTCGCGGAGGCGAATTCCGCCGCCGCAGCGCTGGAGGCACTCATGGCCGAAAATTTCGACCTCGCTATTCTCGACCTCCGTATGCCGGAGACAGATGGGCTTAGCTTACTCGCGCAGATGCGTAGCCAGGGACTAGCGACGCCGGCAGTATTTATCACCGCCTACGGCGACCTACCAAATGCGGTGAAGGCGATCAAACTTGGCGCGATTGACTTTCTGCAAAAACCAATTACGCCCGCGCAACTTCGGCATGTAGTCGAAGAAATTGTAGAGCGCCACGAAAATTCAGAACCCAGCAAAGTTGAAACAAGGGATTACGCTTATCATCTCCGCTCGGCGAAACGCGCTATAAACCTGCGCGACTTCGACTCGGCCAGGCGCAGCCTTAGAAATGCGCTTCACCTGGATGACCGGTCCGCTGAGGGATTCAATCTTGGGGGCGTGGTGGCAGAGCTATCCGGCGATTTTAAAATCGCCGCCCGGTACTACGAACAAGCTTTGCGGATCAACGCCAACTTCGCGCCCGCAAAGCAAAATGCCAGACGAATCGACGAACTGGCCAAGCGCGGAAAGAGCAACGAGCCATTCGCGCTCGGCCGAGAAGAGATCGGCAACATCCGCTGACACTTTCAAATTAAATCAGTTACCATGTTAAAATCAATCAGTTCATCACTCACAGTCAGTCTCATCTTATTGGCCAGCCCACTAGCTTTGGCCGGCGACCTCTCCGCAGTCGAAGGCAAAGCTACGGCTTCGCCTACGCCTGAGCCTCGCTTCAAAGTTTACGGCTGGATCGATACCGGCATTACCTTCAATCCGAATAGCCCGCGCGATAATCAGAACTTTGGCAGGCTCTTTGACGATCGTAGCAACGAACCATTGCTCAACCAGGCCGTGGTTACCTTCGAACGCACACTCCCTGGCGGCCTGACGGGATTCGACTGGGGTTTTAAATTACAAGGATTAGTAGGTTCCGACGCGCGAGCTATCCACTCGTTAGGTTTGCTCGATAACACGGTCAACGAACGCATCGAACCAGACATAGTTGAAGCTTACCTGGCTTTGCACTTTCCCATTTTCTCCCCCGGAGGAGTGGACTTAAAGCTAGGCAAATTTGTCACTCTGGAAGGAAACGAGACAATCGATCCGCGAGCTAATTTCTTCTACTCACACACCTACATCTTTAACTTCGGGATTCCTTTCAATCACACCGGCGCGCTCGCTGTGTGGCACACCACACCGCAAGTCGATTTGTATGCAGGAGTCACGCGTGGCGTGAATACAAGCATCGAGGACAATAACGACTCGGCTGCTTTCCACGGAGGCATCGGGCTGAATTTGCTCGATGGAAACTTCACGCTCTTCGCTACCACCCATATCGGACCGGAAACGCGGAACGATAACCATGACAACCGTTACGTAAACGACGTCACCTTCACCGCAAAGCTCACCAAGAAACTAACTGCGATTACTGACCTAAACTATGTGTATGACGAAGCGGCGGACGCCACCGGCTATGGCGTCGCGCAGCAGTTTCTGTATGCCTTTAATGACATCTTCTCGTTAGGAGTACGCGGGGAAGTCTGGCGTGACGCGGACGGCTTTTACGTCGCGTCGTTCGCCGCGAACGACGACGCGCTTGATTCCTTGCGCGGAGGCAATGTTACTTTGGATCCCCGAACAGTCGGGGGTGGTCGCACGACTTACGGTGACATCACCGTTGGGCTGAATATCAAACCACCGGTAAAAAAACCTCTCGCCGGTTTAGTTATCCGTCCGGAGCTGCGTTACGACCGGTCGCTTAATGACACCAGGTCTTTTAACGACTCACGCGACCGCGACCAATTCACGGCCGCTCTCGACATCATCCTCAGCTTCTAACCAATCGACTTATGCTAGACCTATTCTTTGTCGGCCTCGGCCTCGGCTTCTTTGTCCTGATGCTCCTGTTCATCTGGGCCTGCGAAAAGGTCTAACCACTTACTCATATGGAAAACATTATTGTCGGGACCGTCGCTCTTGGGCTGATCGTGTATCTCTTGTTCACGATCATTCGTCCGGAAAAATTCTAACTATCACTTCTCATGAATATTTCCGGTTGGATACAACTCCTTCTTTATATTGCGGCCTTACTGCTCGCGACTAAGCCACTAGGTCTGTACCTCTGCCGCGTTCTGGATCGCGACGGCAAGACCTTCCTCGATCCGGTCATGAAACCGCTTGAGCGGCTAACCTACAGACTGACAGCGGTCGACCCACGACAAGAACATGATTGGAAACGCTACACCGGAGCCATGCTGCTCTTCAGCCTTGTCTCCATGCTTTTTACTTACGCGATCCTACGACTACAAGCGGTTCTTCCTTTCCAGGAACTGTTCAATCCGCAAAAGCTTCCGGCCTTGAGCGAACATCTGGCTTTTAACACGGCTGCCAGCTTCACCACCAACACCAACTGGCAAAGCTACGGCGGCGAAGGCACGATGTCTTACTTCTCGCAGATGGTAGCCCTGACCATTCATAACTTCTTCTCGGCCGCGGTTGGTATCGCTATCGCGGCTGCTTTGGTGCGTGGCATTGCACGCCACACCGCGCAGACCATCGGCAATTTCTGGGTCGACCTTGTCCGCGTCACCTACTACCTGCTTCTGCCTATCTGTCTCGTCTTTGCCATCGTTCTGATTGGTCAAGGAATGATCCAGAACTTCAAACCATTCGCTTCCGCCAAACTAACGGAGGTCGTAAAGGCGCAAGTAGAGAAAAAAAACGACAAGGGCGAGGCGGTAAAGGATGCGGAAGGCAAACCAGTTACTGAGGAACAAACTACCGATACGCAATCGATTGTTGAAGGCCCGATGGCGTCACAGATCGCGATCAAGATGCTGGGCACGAATGGAGGCGGTTATACTAATGCTAACGCATCGCATCCTTTCGAAAACCCAACGCCGCTCTCAAACTTCCTCCAGATATTCTCGATCTTTCTCATCCCAAGCGCGCTGACTTACTACCTCGGCCGGACGGTAAAGAATCAAAAACACGGTTGGGCTGTATGGGCCGCTATGTTTCTGCTCTTCTTCGGCGGCGTCATGGTTGCGTGGCATTATGAGGTCGCCGGAAATCCGAACTTCACTGCGCTAGGAGTCGATCCGGCGGACGGTAACATGGAAGGGAAGGAAGTGCGCTTCGGTATCTTTAACTCGGCGCTTTTCGCGACCATCACTACTGATGCTTCCTGCGGCGCAGTGAACGCAATGCACGATTCCTTTACTCCACTCGGCGGCTTGGTGCCGCTACTCAATATTGAGCTAGGCGAAGTCGTGTTCGGCGGAGTCGGCGCAGGTCTTTACGGGATGCTTATCTACGTAATCATCGCTGTCTTTATCGCGGGCCTAATGGTCGGCCGGACGCCGGAGTATCTCGGCAAAAAGATCGAACCTTATGACGTTAAGATGGCGGCGTTTGTTATCCTAGTCTTAGCCTTCTCGATTCTTGGCTTCAGCGCCTGGGCGAGTGTTAGTAAAATGGGACTGCCCGACCCAGTTAGCGGAGTTTTGACTGACGGGACAAACAACAATGGGCCGCACGGTTTTAGTGAAATACTTTACGCTTATAGTTCCGCTACGGGTAACAACGGTAGCGCCTTCGCCGGACTTACTGCAAACGCTCCCTGGTATGACACGACTCTCGGGCTTGCCATGCTCTTTGGTCGTTTCGCCATGATCGTGCCGATCCTTGCGTTGGCCGGCGCGCTCGCACGCAAAAAGCTTATAGCAGCCAGTGCCGGAACATTTCCCGTTTCAGGTCCGCTCTTCACCAGCTTGCTTGTAGGCACAGTGCTCTTAGTCGGCGCACTTACTTTCGTTCCGGCGCTCGTGCTAGGACCAGTCGTCGAGCATTTCCTGATGCATGCTGGAAAGTTATTCTAGGCAATTTTACTACTCATCTTATGGCTGCTAAAACTCATTCCATCTTCGATCCTTCGATCATCATTCCGGCGATCGGATCAGCCTTCGCGAAGCTCAATCCGGCACACATGGTCGGTAATCCGGTCATGTTCGTTACCGAAGTCGGCGCGCTTATAACTACAATCCTACTCTTTACCGGCGGCCAGGGCGCTTCGTTCGGATTCTTACTCCAGATTACTCTTTGGCTCTGGTTCACGGTCGTCTTCGCGAACTTCGCCGAGGCAATGGCAGAAGGACGTGGCAAAGCTCAGGCGGAGACATTGCGCAAAGCGAAGACTGAGACTAAGGCAAATCGCTTCCGGAGTGACGGCAAACTTGAAGAGGTTGCCTCGAACAACCTGAGAAAGGGTGATTTTGTTCTCGTCAAAGCCGGCGAGTTTATTCCGGGCGATGGCGAGATTACAGAAGGCGCGGCGACCGTCGATGAATCCGCCATTACAGGCGAGTCAGCCCCGGTCGTGCGCGAAGCTGGTGGCGACCGCAGTGCGGTAACGGGTGGCACGCGCGTCCTATCCGACATTATCAAAGTTCGGATAACCGCCAACCCAGGCGAAACCTTCCTTGATCGCATGATAGGACTCGTGGAGGGCGCGAAACGGCAAAAGACGCCTAACGAGATAGCTCTCACTATCCTTCTTTCGGCACTTACGATCATCTTCCTCATCGTGTTAATCTCGATGAAAGCTTTCGGCCTTTACAATGGAGTCGATTTCTCGATCACGGTGCTTGTAGCTTTGTTGGTCTGTCTTATCCCGACGACCATCGGCGGCTTGCTTAGCGCTATCGGTATCGCTGGCATCGATCGTCTCGTGCAGAAGAACGTGCTGGCTATGAGTGGGCGGGCGGTTGAAGCCGCCGGGGACGTAGATGTGCTGTTACTCGATAAGACGGGCACGATAACTCTCGGTAATCGGCAGGCCGCCGAGTTCATGCCCGCTCCCGGTGTCACTAAGGAAGCAATGGCCGAAGCCGCACAATTATCCTCCCTGGCAGACGAGACACCTGAAGGACGCAGCATCGTAGTGCTCGCAAAACAGAAATACGGATTGCGCGGACGCGAGCTGCACGAGATGCCCGACGCAGAGTTCGTTCCGTTCACCGCGCAAACACGCATGAGTGGCGTGAACTTCGACGGCATGCAATATCGCAAAGGCGCGGCCGAGCAGGTCAAAGCTTTCGCGGGCGGACACCTCCCGGAGACCGTGCAGTCGGACGTCGACAAAATCTCCGGCATGGGCGGCACGCCTTTGGTCGTCGCGAGTAACGAGCGCGTGCTCGGCACCATTTACCTCAAAGACATAGTGAAAGGCGGACTAGCCGATCGCTTCGAGCGTTTCCGCGCCATGGGAATTCGGACGATCATGATTACCGGAGACAACCCGCGCACAGCTTCTGCGATCGCGAAAGAAGCCGGCGTCGATGATTTCCTCGCTGAGGCGACACCCGAACAGAAGCTCGCGCTCATTCGCAAAGAACAGGAAGGCGGCCACCTCGTCGCCATGACGGGCGACGGCACGAACGACGCGCCCGCCCTTGCGCAAGCCGATGTTGGCATGGCTATGAACACCGGCACCCAGGCCGCAAAGGAAGCTGGTAACATGGTCGATCTGGATTCTAACCCGACCAAGCTCATCGAAGTAGTCGAGATCGGGAAACAGCTACTCATCACCCGCGGTGCTCTAACGACTTTTAGCATTGCCAATGATGTCGCGAAGTATTTCGCCATCATTCCGGCGATGTTGCTGGTTAGCTTCCCGGCGATCGCCCCGCTCAACATTATGCGTCTCGCTTCACCACAGAGCGCAATCCTCAGCGCAGTTATCTTTAATGCGATCATCATCATTTTGCTTATTCCGCTCGCGCTCCGCGGCGTGAAGTTTCGACCACTCGGCGCAGCTAAGATCCTTCAGCGAAACCTCCTCATTTACGGCGTTGGCGGAATCATCGTGCCGTTCATCGGGATTAAGGCCATCGACCTCGCGGTAGCTGCACTCCACTTAGCCTAACGACTGTAACTCATCGCAAATGAACACCATCATCAAAGACACTCTTACTTCGATCCTGGCGACGATTCTTCTCGCGCTTATTCTCTGCGGACTCTACCCGGTTGTTGTCTGGGGCGCGGGTCAGTTACTCTTCCCTCGCCAGGCGAATGGAAGCCTGCTTGAAAGCCGCGACCGCACCATCATTGGGTCCGAGTTACTCGGACAGAATTTTAGCGGAGCGAGATACTTCCACCCACGTCCGTCCGCCGCCGGCACTAATGGCTATGATGCTGCTAACTCCAGCGGGTCCAACCTTGGACCGACTTCACAGAAGCTGATGGACTCGGTGAAACAGCGCGTCGCCGATTATCGAAAGGAAAATAACCTCGCCCCTAACGCGCTTGTCCCCGGCGATGCCGTGACTTCGAGTGCAAGCGGACTCGATCCCCATATCAGTTTGAAAAATGCGCTACTACAGGCTCCCCGCATCGCCAAAGAGCGCAGCATTAGTGAAGATGCCGTAAGAGCGGAAATTGATAAGGCTACGATAGGGCGCCAGCTCGGCATTCTCGGTGAACAAGCTGTCAACGTGCTCAAACTCAACCTGGCGCTGGACGGGAGCGCACCGCGATAATCTCTACTGACTTAAATAGCGGCGCGGACTATCGCTTGGAACAGCCGGCGCGAATGAATCGGTTAAACGGAAACCGCACACCTATTGCTTGGTCGCGGGACGAACAAAAGCAAGCTGCGTCCGGCGCTCCCGTTGAGTTTGCCGACGTCCAAAAGGGATCTCCGCTTGTCTGGCTTCTTATGATCGGGAGCGCGGTCGCCATAACCGGTAGTGCTATCCTGCCAAACCTTGTTTGGTCGATCGCAGTAATTGCACAATCGGTCGCTGCGGTCTGTTTTTGTACGCTCTCCATCAGGATTACGAATACTCAGCTTCTTTGGCAATTCGGGCCGGGATGGATTCGAGGAAAAGTCGTGCTTTCCGAAATCGAATCCGTCAAGGTTAGTAGGACCCGGTTTGCCTACGGATGGGGATTTGAACGGACAAAGCGCGGCTGGCGTTTTAATCCGAACGGCGCGTTGACCATTTTCATTCGGGGCAAAAACGGCACACGCCTGCAGTTAGGTATCTCGCGCGCTTATGAACTGCAGGATTTTCTGGCTTCTCGCCATGCACGCGTTTGATGTCATACTTTTCGTGCTTCTGACCGTTGGCTGCGCTTTATCGCTCCCGCTTTATTGGTGCTTATTCGTCAGTCCGTTCATCCGGTTATGGAAAGCGCTTCGTAAAAGTATCTCAATACGTCACCGGATGAAGACTTCACCATCCAACACTCGAAATGCTACCGTAGCCCGGGCTGATTGAAAGATGCCTAACGAGCAATCAATCCCCCGGCCGAGCGCGGATGATTTTCTCGCGATCATCCAGCAACAGCAGGCCGGCAAATTAAAAATCTACCTTGGGCCATGCCCTGGAGTCGGGAAAACGTTCTCCATGTTGACGGAGGGAAATCGCCTGAAAAAGCGCGGCGTCGATGTGGTTATCGGGTATGTCGAGCCGCACGATCGTCCTGAGACGACCGCCCAAATTGGCGATCTTGAAGTTGTTCCGCCGCGCTTGGCGCAATACCATGGTATCACCCTTAAGGAGATGGATGTCGATGCGGTCATCGCGCGGCAGCCCACAGTGGTGCTGGTGGATGAACTCGCACATACCAACGCGCCGGAGAGCAAGAACCGTAAACGCTACGAAGACGTGGAAGATCTTCTGCGCGCTGGCATCAGCGTGATTACGACGGTGAACATCCAGCATCTCGAATCACTCTATAATTTCGTCGAAGAATCGACGGGCGTGCGCGTGAAGGAACGTGTGCCCGACGAAATCCTTACTAAAGCCGACCAGATCGTGAATATCGATTTGCCCGCAGAAGATTTACAGGAACGACTGCAGGCCGGGAAAATTTATCCGAAAGAGCGCATCGTCGCCGCGCTCTCAAATTTCTTTACCCAGAAAAATCTCACGCGTCTGCGCGAGATGACCTTAACGGAAACGGCAAACTTTCTCGATCGCAAACAGCGCGGGATAGCGGAGAGCGGGCAAAATGTCAGCGCCTTAGGTCAGGTTATGGTCGCAATCAGCAGTCAGGGTCCTGATCCTGGCCGCCTTCTCCGCAAGACCGCGCGTCTCGCCTCGCAACTTAACGCGCAGTGGTATGCCGTCTATGTCCGAACGCCAGAGGAATCCGCGGTGCGCATAGACGCTGCCGCGCAGAGACGCGTCACCGACACCCTGGAAACAGCGCAGAAAATGAGTGGTCTGGTATTTTCCATGAAAGGCGAGGATGTAGCGCAGTCACTGATTTCTTTCGCGCGCGAATACGGCATCACCCACATCGTTGTCGGCCGGCCGGGTGCTTTTAAACTGAGGCGCCTTTTCAGAAAAACGCTGCACCAAAAGCTTTTGGAGCAACTTCCCGACGTGGATCTGGTCGTCGTTTGAGACATGAATTCTCCCTCGACCGCCGACCATATGAAGTAATGGCAAGCTGTTAGAGCCCCGTGACTCGATACGACAGTATCGCAGAACCGCGTTGCGCGCGGCTCCGACAGTGAACTCATAATCGTGCGCCTGACTACCGCTAGCACTGGCCAGGGAGATGCCGACGAAAAGCGATGCGGCGACGCGTATTATCATCTAACGAGAACAAGATCAGCGGAAAAGATCGTGCTCGTCCAGGACAAACTCAACACCCACAGCCCAGCCTCGTTTTACGAGGCGTTTGCCCCGGACGAAGCGGCCCGCCTCCAAGCCCGCTTCGAGTTCCACTTTACCCCAAAGCACCGGAGCTAGATGAACATCGCCGAAATCGAATTAAGTGTGCTGAGCCGCGGTTGTCTTGCCCGCCGCATTCCCGAATCGTGCCACCCTCGCCCAGAAACTGGCCGCCTGGCAGCGCCACTACAATCAAAGCGCCACCGCGAGTCGCTGGCACTTCACCCCCTCCGACGCCCGCATTAAACTCCGAAAGCTATCTCCATCATTTCACGAGTGATGAAGCACTAGTGCCATGTATCAGATGAAACGTGAGTAGAAGAAGCAGGGATGCTTTAGTTCTGGGGAGCGCACGCGCCTCGCGTGCTGGTTTCGGCGCCTCGCCGAAACGAACTTTTCGCAGGAGGTCTGGCGCCCAGTTTAGCCCGGGAACAAAGTTCGCGATGGCGGGGCGCCATCGCCCGCACGCGAGGGCGCGCCCGCTCCCCGGATGCCTCTCACGCTTCAAATGATACAGTCCACTAGCGCCCTAAGTATGGCCTTCTGTATTTGATTTCGTTAGGCCGATTTTGCGGGCTGGATTTCGGCTGGCGCTGGCGGCTCCGTGCGCAAGCGCTGGATGTCGCTACGGGTCACTTCGAGGTTGCGCGTGGGCGCTTTGACGGCAGGCAGAGTGACGATCTGGACGAGGTCTTTGGGGAAGAAGAGGCCGAGCGTCCAATCGACCGCGCCGCACCGCTTCTTCACCAGCCGCCGGAGTGTCATCAGGCCTGACGGCCGGGACGGCTGGATTACGACTTTTCGGGCAGCCTCCGGATCGCTTTTCGCTCCGGGAGACCGGCAGCGAGCAGACGCTCTTTCAACTGATCGAGGACCGCTGGATCGCGATACCATTCCTGTTGAAGAACATGGCTGAGGGTGACATTCGGATCCAAGGCCAGGACGGTTCGGGCCAAGCTCTGAGCCTGCTCGAAATGGCCTGACGCCACCTGCGCCGCGATCTGATACAGGCGCGAACGGCGAGTCTGAAATGGCAGCGCGCCAAGTTGCTGCAAAGCCTCGCTGTAACGTTCCTGCCCGTAAAGCGCGACGCCGCGTTCTTCGACGCACCAGACCGGCAGATAGGGGTCGAGCGCTTCCGCCAGATCGAGCAGCTCGAGGGCCCGCTCCGGTTGCCCGATGAAATTGTGGAAGGCGGCGCTCCGCCCCTTGATGTAGGCGTCGTTAGGGCTCAACTCCATCGCCTTTTCGTGGTAACGGTGGGCCGCTTTAAAATCGCCTTTCGCCATCTGCACCGAGCCCATGATACGGTTCGCTTCGGGATCGTTAGGGTCGAGTTCCAGTGCACGGTGGAGAATCTTCTCGCCCGCCGCGAAATCGAAATCCGGCAGACCGGAGACGGCGCAAACCTTCATCGCGTAAGGCCGCCCAAAATTTGGATCGGCCTCGATGGCGCGGTCGAACCACTTGATCGCCTCGACCAGGTTTTCGTCGGTCACGCCGCCGCGCCGATGCAGCTCGAGGCCGCGGAGATGGCATTCGTAGGCCGACATCGATTCCGGACGTCGGCGGCGGGCCGCCATAATATCGGCCTCCTCGAGGCGCCCGATGACGGTGGCGGCGATTCGGGCTACGATTTCGTCCAGCGCATCGAGCAACTGCTCAAAGGGCCGGTCGATTCGATCATTCCAAATGATGCTGCCCTCCTCCGTCTCGGCGAGCGAGAGCTGGAGCCGCACGTTCGGCCCGAGCCGGCGCACGCTTCCGCTCAGGAGATAGCAAACGCCTAACGAGTTGCCGATCCTGACTGGATCGGGTTTTTCATTCTCGAGCACCGCGCTGGCCGTGCGCGAGCTGACGAAGAGATGGCGGAAACGGCCCAGTTCGAGAATGATATCCTCGCTCAGGCCCTCGGCGAGAAAGCGCAGATCGTCGCCCTGCGGCGGCATGGTCAGGGGCACGACTGCGATGGAGAAGGGGCGCTTGTTCCGCCGCGGCGCACGCTCCGTCGGCGCAACCTGGAAGACCCAGCGCTCCTGCTCGCCCCGCAGGCGATAGACGGGCAGGCCTTCCGAGATATTTTTGAACTGCTTCATGCCTAACGAATCGAAAGTGAAAGGCGAATGCCGCCGCACCTGCTCGAAGAGGGTGCCGCTGATCTCGATCGCGCCCGGCGTGGCCTGCTGCTGGATGCGGGCGGCGAGATTTACTCCGTCGCCGATCAGGTCATCGCCCGATTCAATCACGTCGGCCAGATGCAAACCGAGGCGCACCTGCAAAGGCGGCGTGGTTTCCGCGAGCCCGGCGCGCAGCCCTACCGCGGCGCGCAAGGCGTTGAGCGGGCTCCCGAACTCAGCCAGAATAGCGTCGCCCATCAGCTTGAAAATACGCCCCTCGTATTCCGCCACGACGCGGCGCGCCAGAGCCGTCGCTTGCTGCAGGCGCCTCGCGGTCCCTTCTTCGTCTGCCTCCATCAAGGCGGAGTAACCGACTACGTCGCCCACGAGGATGGTAGCGAGGCGCCGTTTCATCTCCGCTACTATCGCACGAAATGAATCCCGTGTTCTGCGGCGATCTCGAAGACTCGCGTCATATCGGGGTCGCCCTGTTTGGCGAACTCCTCCGCGCACCGGGGAAAGAAGACATCGAAGCCGGCCGGCGCCGTGAAGGGGAGCATGCGCGAGTTTTGCTCGCCGACGTTCTTAAAGGTGTGCAACTCGCACCGCGGAACGAACGCCGCCATACGCGTCGCCTCGGCATCCAGCTGATGCTCAAAGAAAATCGGCAGATCTAGAACAGCATAGGTCTAACGAGAACAAGATCAGCTACGCCTACCGGGAGCGAGCGTGGCGCGCAGGTAAAGGGTTGTAGCTGTCATTAAAGTGGATCGTACAGCGGGTAGGCGTTCGCTGCATCGGATGGTTAGATGGTCGGAGTGGAGAAGTTCTGCCCTCTCAAGG
>JACDGS010000097.1 GCA_013821455.1 Chthoniobacterales bacterium | reverse complement strand
CACGGCGAAGATGTGGTCCAGCGGCCGGGATCAACGCCCCCGGCTACAACTGCGCGGCTTCTACCTCGTGGTCGAGAAAATCCTGAGCGGCGAGGAGCGGTTGCGCGCCGACTGGGCGGTGCACGGCACGACCGGCTACGATTTCATGAACGACGTCATCGGCGTGCTCGTGGACGGTGCGGCCGAGCGTGCGATCAGCGCCACCTTTCAGAAATTCATCGGGCATACCCTGCACTTCGGTCATTTGGTTTACGCGAAGAAACGGCTCGTGATGCGCCTCTCGCTCGCGAACGACATCAACGTCCTCGGCGCAATACTCGACCGGCTCTCGGAACAAAATCGCTGGTATCGCGATTATACTTTGGATGCCCTAACGATGGTCGTGCGCGAGACGATTGCGTGCTTCCCGGTTTACCGAACTTATTCCGCGCCGGAGCGCGAACCGAGTGCGGACGATTGCATGGTGATCGAGCGCGCGGTGACGGCGGCGAAGCGGCGCAATCCCGCGCTGGAAGAATCGGTCTTCAATTTTCTGCGCGACATACTGCTTTTTCGCTTTCCGGAAAATCTGGACGAGACCGCGCGCGCGGAACACGTCCATTTCGTTCTCAAATTTCAACAGATCACCGGGCCGGTTATGGCGAAGGGCTTGGAGGACACCGCGTTTTATATTTTCAACCGGCTCGCGGCGTTGAACGAAGTCGGCGGCGAACCGCAGCGTTTCGGTTTGAGCGTGGAAGGTTTTCACGCGCACAACACCGAGCGGCAGGCGCACTGGCCCGCGACCATGCTCGCGACCTCGACGCACGATACGAAACGGAGCGAAGACGTGCGCGCGCGCATGGCCGCGATCTCGGAAATGCCGGAGCCGTGGCAACGTTCGTTAGGCAAATGGCGCACCGCCAATCGTCACGCGCGGCAGCAACTCGATGACAGTGAAGCACCCGATCGGGACGAGGAGTATTTGCTTTATCAAACGCTGCTCGGGAGCTGGCCGCTCGAATCCTGGAGCGAGCTGAGCGCGGAAGCGCGCGCCGAGTATGTCGGGCGCGTTCGGCAATACATGATCAAGGCGATGAAGGAGGCCAAGGTCAAAACCAGTTGGGTCCAGCCTAACGAACCTTGGGAAACGGCGGTGGGGAATTTTGTTGCGAAGATTCTCGCGGTCACGCCCGCGAATCGATTCCTCGAAAGCTTCCTCCCGTTCGCGGAGGAAATCGCGCGGGTGGGCGCGATCAACTCGCTCTCGCAAACGCTCCTCAAGCTCACGTCGCCGGGTGTGCCGGATTTTTATCAGGGCAACGAGATTTGGGATTTCAGTTTGGTCGATCCGGATAACCGGCGTCCGGTCGATTACGAAAGGCGGTGCGAGATGTTGAGTTCGCTCGCCACGCCGGAGCCCGTCCAGGGCGGAGGCGGGTTAGGCGCGGCGACGCCGGAGGATTTGTTAGGCAACTGGCGCGATGGGCGGATCAAGTTATTCCTGACGCACCGGCTGCTCAGGTTTCGAAGAGAGAGCACCGCGCTGTTCGCGGAGGGCAGTTACACGCCTCTGCCTGTGACCGGCGACTTCGCGGGGAGCTGCGTCGCATTCGTTAGGGCACATGACGAGCAACAAGTGATCGTGCTCGCACCGCGACTCAGTTCCCGGGTTGGCTTTCCGCCGATCGGCGCGGCGTGGGGCAATACGTCGGTTGGATTGCCGCAGTCTCTCGCGGGCCAGGATCTTTTTACCGGCGAAAATATTTCTTCCGATTCGACGCTTCTGCTCTCAACCGCTTTTTCGCGTTTGCCGTTCGCGGTAATTGTTTCGCCCAGCTTGTCATCCTGAGCAGAGCGAAGGACCCCTCTCTGCAATTTGCGTTCTGCACTTTGTGTTTAGCGAAAGCCAAAGTTGCAGTTGTGGGGTCCCTCGCCGTCTGCGCGACTCGGGATGACAAAACGGGGCGCGCCTAACGAGTCGAGCGGCGCTCTGCCTGATTCGCGTTAGCCACTCGCGCCGCGGCTGAAACGATTAACGAGCCCCACAACCGTGTGGGAGAAGTTCGCCAGGTTCTGCAGAACGTCGGAGCCGAAGCTCGCGAAGGTGATATTAGGCGAAGCGACGATCAGCATTCCGCCGAGCAAAAGCAGGTTCGCGAGATAGATGACCACGAGCGAGAAAAAGGTGCCGTTATCGCTCAGGTCGCTCTGGTTTTTCGGGATCATCCAGCAGGTGAATGTGAGATGAAACGCCCAGGTCATGCCGACGAGCGCGTAGAGCCAGCGGCCGTACGGACGCATGTCGTAGAAAAGGCTGAGCCCGCCGTAGAGCGCGATCGCGCAGATGCTGTAGAGCGGAAAAAAATAAGGAGCGAGCGAGATGAGGAAGTTATTTTTGTCGGTCAGAATGTGGCCGCCGTCGCGACCGACTTTAAAATTGCTCACCCGTCCGCCCATGAGCCAAACCCAGAGCGCGTGCGTCAGTTCATGGCCGAAGACGTAAACGACGAGCGGTCGCGGCAGGCCGAAGAACGCGATCAGCCAAAGCACCGCGCCTAACGAGAAGAACCAGAATTCCTCGCCCGCCCAAAGTCGTTCCGCGACCGTGGCGCGCGCGAAGGCGGTGAAAAATGTCTGGCTGAGAATGGCGCAGAGCGGGAGGAGAAAAAGTGCGACGACGAATTTCACCCATTTCGTCGGCACCATCAGCGCCGACGTCGGCGGCGGTGCGCGACGCGTGGTCGGGACGACGTAAGGCGCAATCTTTACGCGCCGCGAACCAGACGATTTCCGACCTGCAGGATGGCGGACACGGCGCGCCGGCATTCGTTAGGCACGGCCCATGTAGTGGCCGGTGCGGGTGTCGATCTTGACCGTTTCGCCCTCGTTGATGAAGAGCGGCACGTTGATGGTTTTACCCGTCTCAAGCACGGCGGGTTTGGTCACGTTGCTTGCGGTATCACCGCGCAAACCTTCCGGCGCTTCCACGACCTTCAACTGCACCGAAGCGGGCAACTCTACCTGCACCGGACGGCCTTCGGTGAAGAGCACTTCGACCGGGAGATTTTCCACCAAATAATCTTTCGCGTCGGTGAGCAGAGCTTCGTTGAGCGAGATGGTCTCGTAAGTACTCGGATCCATGAAGTGATAGCCAGTGTTGTCCTTATAACTGAACTCAAGCGTGTTCCGCGAGATATCGACCAGCTCGACCTTGTCGGTGGAACCGAAGCGGACATCGGCGCTCTTGCCGGTGTTGATGTAGCGGATGATCGCCTGGACGAAGGCGCGCAAATTTCCGGGCGTGCGGTGGTGCACGTCGAGGACGATGGCGGTGTTGCCATTGTATTTAATTGCCATTCCTTTGCGGAGATCGTTTGCGGCGGCCATAAGAGGAGAGTTCTTAGCGGAAAGTCGGGCGAAAGACAAGACAGCTCGCGCCGACCTCGGGCACGCGCGATCGCCGGCGTCATCCCGAGCGGAGTGGAGCGAAGCGAAACGCGGTCGGGGATGCCCTCTAAAGCAGCTTCAGTTTCGTGAGATCCTGCGAATCGACGATCCCCACCGGCACGCCGCGATCGTCCACCACCACGAGATCGTCGATGCGGTGACGCTCGAGCAAGTTCAGAACTTCGACCGCCATCTTATCCTCATGCACCATCACGGGATTGAGCGTCATCAAATCGGCCACAAGCCGCTCCCCAACGCGCGGGTCGGTTTGAAAATGCCTAACGAAATCGCCGTGGGTGAAAATGCCGAGCAGTTGCTCATCCGGGCCCGCGACCACCGCGGCGCCGGCGCGCAGTGACGTCATCGTTGCGAGAACAACCCGCACGTTTTCATCCGGCCTAACGAGTGCGAGCGCGCTCCGCGGACGCATGATCTCGCGCACGCGCAGGAGCAGGCTGCGCCCGATCATTCCGCCCGGATGAAATTTGGCGAAATCTTCCTTTTGAAAACCGCGCGCTTCGAGGAGCACCATCGCGAGCGCGTCACCCAGGGCGAGCATCACCGTCGTGCTCGAAGTCGGCGCCAGATTGAGCGGACACGCTTCCTGTTCGACATTCACATCGAGGAAGACGGCGCAATTTTTCGCGAGGGTCGATTCGGGGTCACCGCAGAGCGCGATGATTTGGACTTGAAAACGCGCGATCGCCGGAAGGATGCGGACCAACTCTTCCGTCTCGCCGCTATAACTCAGCGCGAGCACGACATCGCCGTCCGCGATCACGCCCAGATCGCCGTGCAGCGCGTCGAGCGAATCGAGCACGACTGCGGGCGAGCCGGTGCTGGTGAGAGTGGCCGCGATTTTACCGCCGATGTGACCGGATTTTCCCACGCCGAGCACGATGATCTTGCCGCGCGCTTCGACGGCTTGCCTAACGAGATCGACGGCCTGGGCGAACTCGGGGCCGAGCCGTTGCCGGAGCCGCTGCAATTCGGAAATTTCCAAATCGAGGACACGTGCGGCCTTTTCAATGTAATCCATCGATCTATAATTGTGGGGCGAGGCGGGAACGCGAGCAAGCGTGCTGCTTCGGCCGCGAAAGGAACATATGAAAAAAGTATTACTCTTCAGCGCGCTCTTCTTCGCCGCGTCGGCGGGAGCGAGTTTTGGCCAAACCATCAGCACCACTCTCGGCAATCCGCGGGTAACCCTGCCAGCGCCGAGTCCTTCCGCGACGCCCAAGCCCAACCCGGCGGCACGTGGTGGCTCCATCCCGACGGCAATCCGGCACGGGAATCCGCTGCACTTGCTCAATCCTCGCGCGCCGACGCGCTATGGGACTTCGCAGCAGCACACGAATTTCGATCCGAACGATCCGGGCAAGCCCAGGGGCGTGGCGCTTTTTGAGTGGACGTTTTAACGGGTTGTAGCCGGGGGCGGTGACCCCGGCCGTTGCCAGATCCACGGGCCTCTCC
>JACDGS010000017.1:4719-81171 GCA_013821455.1 Chthoniobacterales bacterium | reverse complement strand
CCCACTCAGGTTATCCCATTCGGAAATCCCCGGGTCAAAGCGTGTTTACCGCTCTCCGAGGCTTATCGCAGTTAGCCACGTCCTTCATCGCCTATTGGCACCAAGGCATCCATTATGTGCTCTTTGTAGCTTGATCAATCTGTTCCCCCAGCACCAGATTTAAAATGCGGCTTCTATTTAAAATTGGCCACAGCTTAAATCTGGTGCTGGAAGAGATCTTTATGATAACTGAAACTCTCGGACCGGGACATCTTATCTTCCCAGTCGTTTATTTTCAGACTCAGCTCTAAAAAGTTGTATTTACTACCCTGTATGTAGATATCAAAGAACCAGCGGCCTCGCGCATTCGGGCGACAAAAAAACTCAACCTGGCGCCGACGATCATCTCAGCTTGCCCGCCGTGGCGGGTTTCCGAAAATCATGCCGGGACAAAATTGAGTATCAATTTGCAGTCCCAAAAGTTGCGAGAACCTGCTCCGCATACCTTGCGATATTGGGAGCCCCGTTTCCGGCGGGGTCAGCAAAGTAACCAGACGATTCGAATCGTCAACGCACAAAAGCGCATTTCTGGAAAATTTTTTACAAAAGCAGTTCGCGCCGGGGGTTTAGCGCCGTCACAGCATCTCTTTTGAATCTGTGTTAATCTGCGAAATCTGTGGACAAAACTTCTTCATCACGCGCAGACGGCCGCGCCGCCCATCAACTTCGCCCGTTAAACTTCGAGCTTGGAATCGCGCCCCACGCCAGCGGCTCAGTCCTGATCGCGACCGGCAACACGCGCGTGTTATGCGGCGTCATGATCGAGGAAAATGTTCCGCGCTGGATGAAAGAGCAGCGCGTCTCCGGCGGTTGGCTGACCGCGGAGTATTCGATGCTCCCTTACTCCACTCTCACCCGCAAACCGCGCGATGTTTCCAAAGGTCGACTTGATGGAAGAAGCAGCGAAATCCAGCGACTCATCGGCCGTTCGATGCGCGCCGTGATCGACCTCGAGAAACTCGGACCGCGCACGATCTGGGTCGATTGCGACGTGCTCCAAGCGGACGGCGGAACGCGGTGCGCGGCGATTACCGGCGCGAGTCTCGCCGTCACCCTGGCCTGCCGGCGATTAGTGGAAGAAAAAAAATTGGCTGAGCTTCCGATCAAGAAGCTCGTCGCGGCGGTGAGTGTCGGTGTCGTCGATGGTGTGGCGGTGCTCGATTTGAATTACGAAGAAGACAAGGAAGTCAGCGTCGATCTCAATCTCGTCGCGACGGAAGACGGCGCGTTCGTGGAGGTGCAAGGCGCGGGTGAAGAGGCCACATTCACGCACGACGAGCTGCTGCAAATGTTGTCGTTAGGCCAAAAGGGCATCGCCGATTTGATCGCCGCACAGCGTCAGATTTTGGCCGGCGCGACTGCGCCTAACGAGTGAAATATTTTGCTGCGGCTTGTCGAATGCTCTAGAGCGGACGCGAAATGAAGAAGGCGCTTATCACCGGCATCACGGGTCAGGACGGCAGCTATCTCGCCGATCTCCTGCTCGAAAAAGATTACGAAGTGCACGGCATCATTCGCCGCGCCAGCACCTTCAACACGGCGCGCATCGACCACCTTTACGCGGACCCGCATATCAACGGCGTGAAGATGTTTCTCCACTATGGCGACTTGAGCGACTCGGTGAATCTGGTGAAATTGATTTACGATCTGAAGCCCGACGAAATTTACCATCTCGCCGCGCAAAGCCACGTCCGCGTGAGCTTCGATATTCCCGAATACACCTCCGATGTTACCGGGCTCGGCACGATTCGGATTCTCGAAGCCATTCGCGAAACCGGAATTCGCTCACGCTTTTATCAAGCCTCAAGCAGCGAAATGTTCGGTAAAGTCCAGGAAGTCCCGCAAGTGGAGACGACACCTTTCTGGCCGCGCAGCCCATACGGTGTGGCGAAAGTTTTCGCCTACTGGGCCACGGTGAACTACCGCGAAAGCTACGGTCTTTGCGCGAGCAACGGCATTCTCTTCAATCACGAAAGCCCGCGGCGCGGTGAGACTTTCGTCACTCGCAAAATCACGCGCGCGGTCGCCGCCATAAAACACGGACTGCAAAACGAACTGTTCCTCGGTAATCTCGATGCGAAACGCGATTGGGGTTACGCGCCGGAGTACGTCGAAGGCATGTGGCGCATTTTGCAGCATGACGAAGGCGACGACTTCGTCCTCGCGACGAACGAGACCCACACCATCCGCGAGTTTCTCGAGATCGCTTTCGGCCGCGCCGATCTCGACTGGAAAAAGTACGTGAAGCACGACGACCGCTATGAGCGCCCGGCCGAAGTGGATCTCCTCATCGGCAATGCCGCGAAAGCGAAACGCATTCTCGATTGGGAACCAAAAGTTCGCTTCCGCGAGTTGGTCGAGATCATGGTCGACGCCGATATGAAATTGTTCGCGCGGCCGAGGGCGCAGGAGCATCTCGGGCAAATGCCCTAACGGCTGTTGCTCGGCGCCGCTGACGCCAGGATTGTTTGGAAGCGCGCGTCCTTGCGCAGCGGATCGTACTGCGGGTAATAACGCAGGTGGCCGTAGCGCGGGCCGCGCGGAATCTTCATCAGCCGCTCCAATTCCTCGAAGGCCTTGTCCCGTTCTCCGATCCAACCGTAGATATAGACAAGGTTCACTCGCAGTTCCATGCCCCTAACGGAATCCTGTTCGAGCGATAACAGCTCGGTCGCGCGCCGGCCTTCTTTAACCGCCTCTTCTTTATTCCCGAGGATGGCGTCATAAAGTCCGAGCGCCCCAAAAAGTTCCGGATCGTCCGCCGCAGCCTCCAATGCTTTCGCCGCGGCGGCCCGCGCTTCCCCATACGCTTGGAGCATGGCCGGACGATCGCCGCGCACTTGAGCGATCGCTCCTTTCCAATAGAGATAGGACTGCGCCGCCGAAAACGTATCGGGTTTCATGTCTGCTAAGACCTTCGCCGCCCGATCCGCGTCGCGCGCGTAGACCGTGCTCTTGAGATTCCAAAATGGCACCGAGCCATCTGGCCGCTTTGCGGGGGTAATCGACATTCGCGTTGACATATCGCCCTTCTCCAGAAAGTCGACGTCGGCCAGAAAATCCTTTTTGTTTGCACCCCAAACCCCCGTCGCGGGAACAGGGCCGAGTATTTGCCGTTCCTCGGCGAACCACCCGAGCGAGGTGTAAAGATCGGCCAGCTCAAAGCGCGCATCCATGCTCGCGGGATCGAGTTCAAAGACGCGACGAAGATTCTTCACCGCATCGTCCCAATGTCCTTCGCGCCGGTCGAGCCAGGCCAGGCTCTGGTAAACGCGGGGCTCGTTAGGCAAAGCGCGCAGCGCGAGATCGAATTCCGCGCGCGCCCAGCGGTATTGCCGATAGCCATGATAAAAGTGCAGTGCGCGCGCCAGATGCACCTCACCCATGTCCGGCGCCAGCCGGGTGGCGATTTCAATCTCCGCATCTCCGCGCGCCCGGCATTCGGGCGTCTGCTCGATCTCGTTCCAGTAGAGATCGCCGTAGACGTTGGCGAGTTCGCAGTGAGCGAGGACAAAGTTCGGATCGAGTGCAATCGCCTCTTTCAGCAACTGCTCTGCTTTTTTAAGGTTAGCGGCCGTATCTGGTTCTGCGCTGGGATCGAGCTGAGCCTGGCGAGCACGAAGATAAAGGGCGTTAGCGGGCAGACTGTCAGTCGGCGGCCGATCGATCGCCGCACCCTCGCCGGGAGACAGTCTCGCCTGCAACTGTGCGGTGATCGTTCGCGCAATCTCACTTTGGATGGCGAAGAGGTCGGCGACTTTGCGATCGTATACGTGAGCCCAAAGATGCGCATCGGTGCGAGCATCGATCAGCTGCGCATTCACGCGAATCTGATCCCCACTCCGCTGCACGCTACCCTCCAAAATGTGCGCGACGCCCAATTCCTGTGCGATCTGCCGAAGGTTGCGGGCTGCGGCGTTCTTATACTGAAGAACCGAGCTGCGGCTAATCACTTTTAGGTCGGCTACCTTCGCAAGGTCGGTGAGGATCTCGTCTTGCACGCCATCGGCGAAAAAGGCGTTCTCTTGATTTGTGCTGAGATTTTCGAAGGGTAGCACCGCGATACTTTTGGCGACGATGGAGCTTAACCCCTGTGAGGCGGGGCGGGGCGCAGCCCACCAGAGAGACGCGCCGAAGAGGAGCGCCAACAAAAATGCCAAACCGGCTGCGATCGCGAAGCGGCGCCGACGCGTCGCGCGGATATGTCGCCGGAGCTTTTTCGGAATCGCGGGATTGCCGATGTCCGCGCGATAAAGATTCACGATCGG
Source organism: Chthoniobacterales bacterium (assembly GCA_013821455.1). Classification (GTDB taxonomy): domain Bacteria; phylum Verrucomicrobiota; class Verrucomicrobiia; order Chthoniobacterales; family UBA10450; genus Palsa-1392. The sequence continues at coordinate 76,864 of JACDGS010000017.1, read as the reverse complement.
CAGACGAACTCCGTGCTTCACTTCGACTTCGCCGAGATCGTGCAGAAGCGGCTGCCATTCGCGGAACTGCGCCAGATCATCGGCGGCACGTTTCGAAAGCAGGATGTGACCGGCGTCGCCGCAATCCATCACGCGCTGCGCGATGTTCATCCCCGCACCGGCAATATTGGCGCGCTGATTGACGTCGGTGATTTCGTTAACCGGCCCGCTGTGCACACCCATGCGCACCTGCACCTGAGATTGCGCTTTCAACGCTTTTGCAATTTCCAAGGCACACTCGGCCGGCGCCTCGGGATGATTGCGAAAGACCAGGGCCATGCCGTCGCCGGTCGCGAGACGGATTAACTGATTGGCGGCCTCGGCGGTTCGGACCTGTTGGGTTTGCAAGACGATTTCGTTGAGCGTCTGAACCGCTTCGCTTTGCTCGTTGACGAGCAACTTCGAGTAGCCCACCACGTCGATGAACAGGATGTGGGCAATTTCGAGATGAAGATTTGCGCGGTTGTCCGACATGGCGACGAGGGGATGAGCTTCACGAACCGTCGAATGACCGTCGAGAGAAAAGCGCTTCTCTCGCCTAACGAATTGGCGGAGACGTCTCCCAGGCCCGTGGCGCGACGAGCGCGAATATATTTGACCGGAAGAGCGAGCCGCCGGATTTGCTCGAACGATTTTGATGAGAACTTTTGCCGGATAGAAGCGATGTCTCTGGCCTACTTAAAAACCGCAATCGCCGAGGGCGATTCGGAGAAATTAATCCGTTATGTGCGGCTGCACTTCGGCGACGGCAACGAAGCCCGCGGCGCGAAGGAAATCGACAAAGCCTGGATCGAGGCTTTGAAACCGCTCTTGGAAATTCCTCCAACCGACCGCGAATTCATCCTCCAGACTTTGGCTGAAAAAGACGCCGCCACGCTTGCGCACCTTTTCTTCCATTTGCACTTTTACTTTGTCGGGCGCTCGGGAGAATGGATTCACGATGGCAATCTCTGAACAAGGTAAGGAACTGCGCCCCGGTTTATGGGAAACGGTCAACGAGCGTTATCCAGGCTCGATGATCACGAAGACCGATCTCGTGCCGCTGGCCAAATTGTCGAAACCGTTATGCGAGGCGCGTCTCGCTTTCGTCAGCACCGCAGGAGTGCAGCCGAAAGGAACTTTGCCTTTCGATACAGTTCACCCCGTCGGCGATTATAGTTTTCGCCGCGTCCCGTCCGCCTCGAAACCGGCCGACCTCGAAATCCATCAGCTCAAGTATCCGACCTTCGGAGCGAAGCGGGATTTGAACGTCATCTTTCCCATCGAGCGGCTGCGCGACTTGGTGACCGAAAAATTCATCGGCAGTCTCACGGAAAATTTCTTCTCATTCATCGGCTACAACATGGATCCAGAAAGACTGGAGCGGAACCTAGCCGAAGAAATCGCCGCAGCGGTAGAGGCGGAAAATCCCGACGTGGCGTTGCTGGCGCCTGCCTGACCCATCTGCCACCAGAGCATCTCGCTGGTCCAGCGAGCCATAGAAACACGGGGCATCCCGACAGTTTCGTTGTCGGTTTCGCTCGACGTAACAGAACACATCAAACCGCCACGCGCGATGTTCCTGCCCTTCATGATGGGCCACCATTTCGGGGTCCCGTTTCACAAAGAATTGCAAAAAAAGATTATCCGCGCGGCGTTGTCACGGATCACTGACGCCACCGAAAGTGGCGACATTTATCTGTTCCCGATGACTTGGGCGCAAGCCCGCAGAGAAGGTAAGGAGTTAGAGTCCGAAAGGGGAAGCTGATGCGCAGAAAGGAAAGCACCGCTCCGGGCGAAAGCTCGGTCTCCGCCTAACGAGTCGGTTGAAACAGTTGTCCTGGAGCGAGGCCAGGCACGAGGGTTTCCAGTGGCATATCCGCGATCGTGACCCGTGCCCCGCTCCCGACCGTAGCGAAGAGCTGGATCACGTCGCGCGAGCGCATGCGCACGCAGCCGTAGCTCACCGGCAGACCAATGTTCCGCTCCTCCGGCGTCCCGTGGATGTAGATGTAACGCGAGTAGGCGAGCGCATTTTGCCGTTCAAGTCCGCGCAGCCAGAGAATGCGCGTCACGATCGGATCGCGGCCCGGCGCATCCGGCGGAACAATTTCGCCCGTGCGTCGTCGATCTTTGAAGACGGCGCCGCTCGGCGCGTCGCCGCCGATTTTGTTCGCGATCTCAAACTCGCCTAACGGCGTCCCCTTGCTGCCCGGAATGTCGCCGAGCCCAAACTTCGAAGTAGAGACCGGGTAGGTAGCGACGAGATGGCCGTCTTGGAGAAGCGCAAGCTGCTGCTCGGGGATACTCACGATCACTCGATGATGAAGATCCGGCGTGGTGCAAGCGCCTAACGACAGGACGACAAGCGCGCACAAAGCGACCGCCACCGCGCGTGTCATTCCGAGCGAAGCCGAGGCCGTAACGGGTGCGCAGCAACGGCCGCGCTTTTCATCCCGTGGGGCTTGGGAGCAGCTCGGCTGGCAGGAAACCCGGCGGGATCCCTCGACTTCGCTGCGCTCCGCTCGGGATGACGGCGGTTGGACGCTTCGGTTCCGAAACCGTCTCACGAACGAGCGAGACGAAAAAATTCCTCCGCCGTTGCGGTGGTCGCACGCGCGACGTCTTCGACACTGATTTCGCGCGCCTTCGCGATGCTCTCGGCGACGAGGCGTGTATGAGCTGGCTCGCAGCGTTTCCCGCGATGCGGCTCGGGCGCGAGATAGGGGCAATCCGTTTCAACCATGAACTCGCCTAACGACAAGCCGGCCGCGACTTCGCGCACCGCCGCGCCATTTTTGAACGTGATAATGCCGGTAAAGGAGACGAGATGGCCTAACGAGATCACTTCGTCGGCCTGCTCGCGCGTCCCGCCGAAACAATGAAAAACGCCACTCGTTTGCCGCCCGTATTCGCGCAAAATCGCGAGCGTGTCGTCCCACGCGTCTCGCTGGTGAACGACGACGTTCATGCGCAACTCCACCGCAAGATCGAGTTGCTGCTGAAACAAGCTCGCCTGTTTGCTTTTGATCGCGCCGTCGTGAATGCCGCTCTCCAGCTCGTCCTCGGTTTCGGCTTGGAGCGCCAGCGTCACCGCCTGCGTCCGACGCTCGCGCGCGACCTTCACGCTCGGCAGATAATGATAGTCGAGCCCAGTCTCGCCGATGGCGGCGACGCGCGGACTTTTAGCCAGCTCGCGCAACGGTGTGATGACATCGTCGCCCGCCTCTTCAGCATTGTTCGGATGAACGCCGATGACCGCGAAGACATTGCGGTATTTCTCCGCCAACTCGACCGCGCGCTGGCTGCTGCCTAACGACGTCCCGATGGTGATGATGCGCGTGACGCCGGCATCGGTCGCGCGTTGCAAAACCGCGTCGAAGTCTTGCGCGAAATCGGGATAGTCAAGATGCGTGTGGGTATCGATCAGCATCTGCGAAGGTAGCGCAAGCTTCCAGCTTGCCAGGCTAATTTCCGCGCAAATTCAGAGCCGTCCTACCATTCAATCACCGATCCGGCCCAGGTCAGCCCGCCGCCGAAGACGACCATAAGGACGTAATCACCGACTTTGATGCGTCCGTTGCGATTAGCCTGGTCGAGCGCGATCGCGACCGCGGCGGCGGAAGTGTTGCCGTAATAATCGAGATTCACGAAAAATTTCTCGACCGGAATTTTCAGGCGATCGGCGATCGCTTCGATGATGCGAATATTGGCCTGATGCGGGATGACGCAGGCAATGTCCTCGATCGTTAGGCCAGCTTTGTCGAGGGCAATTTTGGCCGCGTCGAGCATTGAGTTGACGGCCTGTTTGTAAACTTCTTTGCCGGACATTTTGATCGTCTGGAGATGGTTGTCCGCGTTCTCGCGGGTGATGGGCGTTTTACAGCCGCCGCCGGGCATCCAGAGAATGCCGGCGTATTTTCCGTCGCTCGCGATGTGGCTGCTGATGAGGCCGTGGCTTCCACCGTCGCGATGCCGCAAAATGGCCGCGCCGGCGCCGTCGCCGAAGAGGACGCAGGTATTACGATCAGTCCAATCTGTAATACTGCTCAACTTTTCCGCGCCGATGACCAGGACCGTGTCGTAAGTGTGCGACATGATGAATTGCTGCGCGATCTCGACCGCGAAAAGGAAGCCGGCACAGGCCGCGGAGATGTCGAGACAGGCCGCTTTCTTGGCGCCGATTTTGGTTTGAATGAAACAGGCCGTCGCTGGAAAAACCATATCGGGAGTGGCCGTCGCGACAAGGATGAGATCAATCTCCCCTCCGGAAATTCCAGCCTGTTCCATCGCGGCGAGCGCGGCTTTGGCGCCCATGTCGCTGGTGAATTCGTCGTCGGCGGCGATCCGCCGCTCTTTGATCCCGGTGCGGCTGGTGATCCACTCGTCGTCGGTCTCGACGATTTTCGAAAGATCGGCGTTGGTGAGAATTCTTTCCGGCACGTAACTGCCGGTGCCGACGATGGAGACGGTCCGTTGCGGCTTAGTGGAGCGCGGACTCGAGCGGGGCGTGCGTTTCATTATAACGGGCGACTTCCTCGACGATATGTGGGTTGACCTGCTCTTCAATCGACTCGGTCGCAACCCGGAGGGCGTTCTTGATTGCAAGTGGCGTGCTCGCGCCGTGCGCGATAATGCAGATGCCATTCACGCCTAACAATGGCGAGCCGCCATACTCTTCGTAGTTCACTTTTTTCCGGATCGCTTTGAAAGCCGATTGCGCCAGATAGGCGCCTGCGATGCGCAGTTTATTTTTCGTTAGCTCGTGCTTGAGCCATTTGAAAATGGCATCGCCTACTGACTCGCAGGTCTTGAGCAGGACGTTGCCGACGAAGCCATCGCAGACCACGACTTCGACCGGCTCTCCGAACAGGTCGTGCGGCTCGACGTTGCCACGAAAGTTGAGCGAGCTCTGCTTCAACATCTTGAAAACTTCCTTGGTCAGGTCGGTGCCTTTGACGTCTTCGCCGCCGATCGACATGAGGCCAATGCTGGGATTTTTATAACCCAAAACATGACGCGAATAGACGGACCCCATGATTCCGTATTGGAGCAGGTGTTCAGGTTTGGCGTCGCTGTTCGCTCCTGCGTCGCAGAGGACGAAGACGTTCGTTTCCGATGGAATGAGCGCGCAGATTCCCGGCCGATCGATTCCGGGCAAAGTGCGCAACTTGATCGTGGTGGCCGCGACCGCCGCACCGGTGTGACCCGCGCTAACAATCGCGGCAGCTTCGCCCTTTTTAACCAGATCAACCGCCCGGCTGACGGACGAATCTTTCTTTCGCCTAACGGATTGCACTGCACCGTCGCTCATCTCCACGACTTGAGTAGAATGAACGATCTCAATCCGCCGATCGTTGCATTGAAGCTTCTTCAACTCGGCCTCAATCCGCGGGGTGTCGCCGACGAGAAAGAGTTTTTCGATCTGCGAATATTCGCGCAAGGCGAGGACCGCGCCGCCGACCAGATTAGGCGGCCCGAAATCGCCACCCATGGCGTCCAGAGCGATTCTCATCGAGGAAGCACTGTGCGGTTCTCAGTCCGCGAATGCAAAACGAAAAAGCGGCCCACGGCCTGTAGGGTGCGCTGTCTCAGCGCAAAGAGAGGGCGCGTTTCCGTCGCTTAAGCCTCAACCGTCAGCACCTGTCGGCCGCGATAATAGCCGCACGACGGGCACGCGGTGTGCGATGCGACGGTGCTGCCACATTGCGAGCACTTGTTCAGTTGCGGCGCCTGCCAGCGATGCGAGGCCTTGCGTGTGCGCAGGCGCATCTTTGAGGTTTTGCGTTTTGGGACTCCCATAAGAGCCGTTCAGGAAAGCAGGAAATGCTCAAAAGGCAACCGTTAGGCGACGAGTTTTCTTATCCTTCGCTGGGGTGGTTTGTGATTATCTCGCCTGCTCCTGACTGTCTTCCGTTGACTCTGTCATCCCGAGCGGAGCGCAGCGGAGTCGAGGGATCCCGTTGGGTTTCCGGAAAGATTGGCCGCAGAGAGATGGAGTTTCTCGCTCCCCGAGATCCTTCGACTTCGCTGCGCTCCGCTCAGGATGACGAATAGTCGTGCGCTCTTTAGAGCTTCAGCTGATCGAGCGCGCTCCAATCCGGCGGTCGCGCTGCAAGAACTTGTTCGTCGGTTTCTCGTTTCAACACTGCCGGCACCGGACAAACCCGGCCGCCTTCGCGATCGCAACGCGGATACGCCGGAAGATTAAGCAGAAGATCTTCGCGTATGAAGGGCGTGAGATCGACCACCTCAGGCCCGCTCAACTCGGTATGGACTGCGAAATCTTTCACCGTGAGAGCAAAGGGAAACGCCTCCAGGCAACGCACACAATGCAGTTCCACCGGCTGGGTGAGATCGCCCTTCACCCAAAGCGCGTGGCCGGAAATCCCGAGGTCGAGCGCGTAGCGTAACGGTCCCGCGCACTGCGCTTCCTCGGGATCGAGCTGCGGAAGCGGACATTCTTCATCGCCCTCGAGACGCAGGCCTTCGTGAGGGATTTGGCGCAGGTGAATTTTCATCGCTTCAATTTTTCCCGGAAGCTCTCCACCACACACGGCGGCACAAACGCGCGCACATCGCCGCCCAGCCGCGCGATCTCCTTCACGATGCGAGAGCTGATGTAAGTGTATTCCTCTTTCGGCATCAGAAAAATCGTCTCCACGTTTCCTTCCAGTTTGCGATTCATCAGCGCCATCTGGAATTCAAACTCGAAATCCGAGACCGCGCGCAAACCGCGCACAATCGCGCGCGCGTTTTGCTGCACCGCGAAATCGACCAGAAGACCATCGAGCGGCGCGATCTTCACGCCGTCGAGTGAGGCGGTGACTTTGCGCAAAAGATCGAGCCGCTCCTCCAGCGAAAAGAGCGGCTGCTTCTGGTCGTTAAATGCGACTGCCACCACAACCTCGTCAAAAAGTTTTCGAGCGCGCTCGATCACGTCGATGTGGCCATTGGTCACCGGATCGAAACTCCCAGGATAAATCGCACGGCGCATCGCGCGAAAACTCGCAGAGGAAGAGGGAAATGAAAAGTCGCCGTTATTCCACGGAATTCCGGGACGCCGCGACGCCCCACCTGTCGTCCCGAGCGAAGCGCAGCGAAGTCGAGGGATCCCGCAAACGGCGCTCGAGTCCGATAACAAATAGAAATCACGGCGATTAGATGTCCGCCAACGATGTAGCACCTTCGTGCTCATCGACGCCCCTGTCGCCGCGCGTAAATTTTAGGGCTGGTCGACGAGATGCGCTTTAGGAGGCGTTGCCGCGTAACCCTGACGCAGATAGTTTGGGGTAAAGAAATCCTCCGGATCGCTGCCGCCTAACTTGATCGGAATGTAGCGAAGGAGGTCGACGGCCTTGCTAAAGATGGCGGCGTTGGCCTCGTCCAACTCCCTCGCGCGGAGAATTTCGTCGTGCTGCTCGATGGATTTCGTGACTGCGCTCAAGGCGTAGTCATGCTGGGGACTTAGAGTAAAAGTAAAAGGCTCGCCGAGCTTCGGAGGGTTGGTCTCGAAGGGCGTCTGTCCGGACACGAGCTGAGAAGTAACAAGAAAGACAGCACCAATCGCCATTCGCGCCCAAGTGCATTTGCCTGCCCACGTCATAGCCTAACGAGTAAAAGTCGGAAACGCCGAATAGGGATGCTCTTCACGGCGTTGTGAGATGTCGTCGGGATAGACATGGGTGGGAAGATTAGCACGGATGAGGCCGATGGGCGTAATAATGCGCCTGTCGAGCGGAATCTCCCCTGTTCCGTCCATTTAGTCAGTCTTTCATAGGGCTTCCGTGATTTTCGTGCACCACGATGCCACAGTGCCACCATCGCGAGCGGGGTTACATCTTCGATCGCATCGACCGGTTCGCCATGCGGCAAGGACTGAAGAACGATATCGCCGTCCCGCGGATGACAAACGCAAAGCTGTCGAAGCAAAGGAACGTTCCGCTACCAGCCAGGCCAGGGCGCCGCGCGCCTCGTTATCCGGCAAGAATTTACCGTCTGGAACTCCGAAAAAAACGATTATCTGCGCTACGGCTTCGTCGTGATCTAACGAGAACTAGATCAACTGCCGAAGGGTGCAGTGTAGGATACGGTTTTGAATCAGGATCGCGTCAGGGCGCGGGCATCTGGAACCATGGGGCCGATGCTCCGGCTGCGATGGCCTTCATTTGCCCTCCGCTATGAGCGCTCCAATGTATGGCGGGGAAAATGAGAGACGCCTCCTATCGATCGATCGCCGTGGCCGCCACGTTTTCGCCGCGCTTTCTCCAAGTGCTGGCCGAGGCGCGCCGAGTGCGCGATCGCTTCGAGGCGACGCTCAGTTTCATCTACGTGGGGAAACGCGATGCCGCGACGCAGCGCAAATTCGCCGAGGCTTGGAAAACGTTGCAGCTCCCGGCCGATTCGGTGGTGCATTATGAGGAGGGCGATCCGGCGGCAAGCATCCTGGCGGCGGCACGGAAAAATCAGGTAGAGCTGCTGATCGCCGGTGCGCTGGAAAAGGCGGCGGTGCACCGGCAATTTCTAGGCAATGTAGCCCGCCGGCTGCTTCGCGAAGGCACTTGTTCAGTGATGCTTTTTACGAAGCCGGAGCTGGAGCCGAAACCGCTGCGCCACATTGTTTTCATCGCCGAATACAGCGAGCACGCGCAGCGCGCTTTTCAGCGCACGCTGCAACTCGCGGAGGGGGAGAAAAGCGAGCGCCTCTATGTGATTCGCAATTACACAACCTTTGATCGCGCGCGGGCGCGGCGTCGCGGAAAAAATCCGCGCAGCACCGCTCGCACCCTCGACGAAGAGGAAAAGGCGTTGCAGGATTTTGTCCTTGCCGCGGGAGCGACGCCAGTGCCGGTGGAGACGCGGCTGATTCGTGGTAACACCGGATTTGCGGCGTCGGATTTTGTGCAGGCGGTAGAGGCGGATTTGCTCGTGGTGCCTTTGGAATCCAAAGCCACCGGGGAGGCTAAACTGCCGCGTCAGAGTGCGTGGATCACGGATGTGATTCCGTGCAATCTTTGGGTGGTGAGGTGAAGCGTACCAGGCGGCTTAAATCAGGCGTTCGTCGGCAACGGTAAAGTGTTTGCTATCGTTCAGATCTCCTGCGAGAAAGTGAGAATGATCCCGACATTTTTCCGTCCGCACCTACTAGCTCTTTTCATCTCGGTCGCACTTCTGTGGGTCAATCCCAGTTTTGCGGGAAGTGCAACCTGGAACCTCAACCCAGTCGATGGGAATTGGAACAATGCTTCGAACTGGACGCCGAACACCATTCCGAATGGCACGAATGATGTCGCTACCTTTGGTATCTCTAATAAGACCGCGATTAACGTCGGAATAAATGATCCAACCGAAACGGTGAGCGAAATCGTCTTTAATCCCGGGGCGAGTCCTTATACGATCACCGTGCCCCACGTCCTCGACACCGTACTCTACTTTGCCATCACCGGAGCAGGCATCAGCAACAACTCCGGAACGATCCAGAACCTGGGCGCGGCGGATTACTTCGCGACCATTTTCTTTACCGGTGAAGCGAGCGCGGGCAGCGATACCGCCATTCTCGCGGGAGGACGCGCCACCGGTACGCTTCCCGGCCAGGTGGAATTCTTAGACGATGCGACGGCAGGCAGTGCCACTGTGACCGCCAACCACGGCGTAATCATGTTCAACAATCACTCCACCGCTGCGAATGCTACCCTTATCGCCGAGGCCGGTCCCACTAATGTTGGCGGTGAGATCGAGTTTCGTGAAAATAGCATGGGGGATTAGCCCGGGTAATTGTGAATGGTAACGGCACCGTCAGCCAGACCAACGGAGTGCTCGATTTGACCCAGCACGCGCCGACGCCCACCCTTGCGATCGGATCGTTAGAGGGGAACGGGGAGGTTCTTCTCTATTCTGTTGGATATCAATTCCACGATCTGATTGTTGGCGGCAATAACTTGAGCACCACTTTTGGCGGCGTGATTCACGGCTTTAACGGTCAGGGCACCCTCTACAAAAGAGGACGAGGAACGCTTACCCTCGCGGGTTCGAATCTTCATGGCGGCACCGTGATCGATGGAGGTGCGGTCCTGACAAGAAATACTGCCGGTTCGGCAACTGGTCTCGGACCAGTCACGGTTAACCGAGGCAAGCTCGGAGGCACGGGGATCATCGCCGGCGCCGTGACGGTGGGCGCCAAACCCGGCAGTCCAGCGACTCTCACCCCCGGGAACAGTTCTACCCTTGGAACTCTGACTCTGCAAAGCTCCGTGACTTTTAGCGGGACGGCTATCTATGACTGTGCCATCAACAGCGCTCGGATAGATTCCGATAAAGTCATTGCCCAAGGAGTCACCATTCAAAGCGGTCAGATCTCACTGGTGGATAACGGGACAGGAGTTTTACCCGCGGGCACGACCTTTACCCTGCTAGACAATACGTCCGCGGCTCCGATAAGCGGGAATTTCCAAAACCTGCTCGACCAGTCCACAGTAACCCTGAGTCACAATGCTTACCGGGTCAGCTACGAAGGCGGGGACGGAAACGACCTTACCCTCACGGTCCTATCGCCCTAATCTGCGACTAAAAAATTAGCCGCTCCGTCCCGCGGGGGCCTTTCGCGGGTGGGATTATTCCGACCTCGGCGAAACGATTATGGGGTCGCGGACTTCTTTAGCCTTCTCACTCACTTCAGCCGGGCGTCGGCGACCACAGTCGTCAGGGTTACGAGCAGCTTGTGCGAGCTTGTCAACGCGAGTTGCCCGCGCTCTTCGCCTAACGAGTCTGCGAAACGCAGCGGTCCGGCGGTAACCTGCGCCGAGACGACCCTCAAGCCTTACCGAAACATTCTCGCATTCACTACGTCCGATACCCCACGCGCCCGCGAAGGTTTGAGAGAGAAGAAAGAATTTATGGCCGAGAAACTGAAGGGTAAGAAAGTGGCGATTCTGGTCGCTGATGGCTTCGAGCAGGTCGAGATGACGAAACCGCGCGAGGCATTAAAGGCAGCCGGCGCCGAGACGAAAATCGTCTCCCCGAAGTCAGGCAAGATCCAAGGAATGAATCACGCCGACAAAGGCGATAAATTCGACGTCGATCTCACGCTCGATGACGCCAGCGCTGAGGAATTCGACGCGCTTCTTATCCCCGGCGGTCTTATGAATCCCGACGAACTCCGCTCGACACCGGAGGCGACTGATTTCGCGCGGCACTTTTTCGATGCCGGCAAGCCAGTGGCCGCGATTTGTCATGGGCCATGGGTACTGATCGATGCCGGCGTCGTGGACGGCCGCACTTTGACTTCCTGGCCGGCCATCCAGACCGATGTGAAAAACGCGGGCGGCATTTGGGTGGATGAAGAAGTAGTGGTGGATGACGGGCTAGTCACCAGCCGCAAGCCCGACGACATCCCGGCTTTTCAACAAGAAGATGATCGAAGAGTTCGCTAAAGGCACGCGCGCACTAAAGGGCGCGGGAGTCCCCGGCCCGACGGCGGCCGTGCCTGCGCCAACACTCGAAACCTGAGCGAAGAGGATCAATCGCGGGAATTTTCCCGTTTGCATTACATTTGTTTCCTACTTTTCTTTGGTACTTCCGTCACTGCCTATCCTATCTCAATGGATCGGCAACGAACGTCGGCCAGACTTAACGACGGGAGTTCTAGCTTTGTCTGCGCAGCTTGCAGGAGTTAACTTGCGAGCGGAGAGATTAGCCATGGTCCGCCTTGGGATCGCGCTTCTAAATTTGCTCCTGCTTTTAGCCGTCGCGGAAAGAGTGTCCGCGGCGAAAACCGAGTTCCCGTTAGGCCCCACCAACATAACACTCCTGCGTGGCGTGCAGAATCATCTGCTCGTTCCTGCGCACGTGAATGGACACGATGCGACTTTCCTGCTCGATACCGGAGAGGACATTGACTACCTGCAAAGGGATCGCGCGCAGCCGCTCGGCGTGCAGTCGTTAGGGCGTCAGGCGCGCAGCGGTAATCGTTGGTTTGAATTGGGCGAGATCGCTAACCTGCACATCGGTTCGCTCGCACTGACAAAAGTCGAGATAGCTCTTTACGACCCGGCGCAATTCCACGGGCCAGTGCCTGGTCGCAAAGGCAAACCTGCCGATGGGATCCTAGGCCTGAAATTCCTGCGGCAACACAAGGCCATCGTTAACTGCCGGACGCAGCAACTCTATCTCCAGACCGGCCCGGCTTCGCCGCTCGACTTGAGTGCTATAACACGGGAGTTAGGTTTCACCCGCGTCCCTTTGATTGAGAACGAAGAAGGCGCGCTCACAGTCCCGTGTTCTTTTAAAGGGAAACGCGGCAACCTCGTGCTCGACACCGGTGCCTTCGTCACGGTCTTCGACCAGAAATCGATGCGCGATTTTGAGTTAAAGGAAAGCGCGACCAAACTCAGTGCGCGCACGCCCTCCGGCCGAGTCCGGCCGCTCCAGGTCGCGCAGTTTGATAACCTGCGCATCGGCGGTCTCCCGGTCGCCCCGCAGAAATTTGCCGTGATGGATTTATTCGCGGCGATCAAACCAGTCCGCACTTCCCTTGGGATTAACAGGATTCAGGTTTACGACGCGCGCACGGTACGAGTGAAGCGCAATGTCCTTGGTTTGTTAGGCAGCGAGTTACTCTATCAGCGTAGTGCGATCATCGACGTCGGCCGGTTGGCGCTTTACCTCAAGTAAGTGTGGGTGCCGCGAAGCAAACTCCTTCGGCGGCCTAACCCGCCGCGAGTGGTAGCTCCCAGCGCCCTATCAGACCATCCTCCGGGTCTACAATTTCTCCGGCGAATTTGAAGCCGCACTTTTCGAGAACTCTCGTCGATGCGTTGCTCTCGGGCAGCGTGTGCGCGCGCAGGACCCTGACCTGTGCGGTCGCGACTGCTCGCTCAATAAGAAGCTGGGCCACCTCGGTAGCATAACCGCGTCCCTGATAAGCCGGCGAAACCCCGTAGGAAATCTCCACGGCTCCGTCATCTCCCGGCGGCCCACCATAACTGCAGAGGCCAATGATTACGTTATCCACGAGATGGAGCACGCCAAATCCGTCCCTCCACGGATCAGTCTCGCTCGAAGTCTCAAGCTGCTCCAGGAAAGCAGGTGAGACTTCCGGCCCGATCATAAACTCTCTCACTCCCTCTGCGAGTGCGCGGCCAACTCGACGCTCATAAGCCTCCCGGCTTTCCGAGAGTGCTCGCAGGTCTTCCGGAGTGTGACCCATAAGACTTACATTGTCCGCGGCCATTTGATAAGAGGCCTTAACAAAGGCCTAACGAGAATAAGACTGAATCGCGCGACAGCGCGTGGTTGGCCGCAGCATTGCAAGTCCATGTTTGTGGGGCAGTATCTTAGCGCTCGAGGAAATAGAGGGCAGGTTTGTCGGTGATACCCGCGCCACGGGTTGCCTAGCGCAACTCAGAGGATTCGGAAAACTCTTTGGCCTTTTGCACGTCGTCCACCTCGAAAAGGAGAAAGACCTGATTTGGGTCATTGAGATCGTGCCACACCTCTTTGTCCTTGAGTTCCACTGCTGTCCGGGCGGAAGCGTGCGCTTAGAATGCGGTCTTCCAACTGGAGAAGTCATCGACGCGATGACGAATGAGTAGATGAGTAATATAGCCTGTCTTTATTGGTTCGTTGTCGGGAAGGCAATAGCAAACAAGCAGCACGATAGAGGAAAGCCGGCCGACCGTGACAATTTCCCAAAAAGTGGGTATTCGATACGGAGAGCTGGAGGCGTGGGACGAAGAGTGTAGCTCTTTATCGATGCTTAGAAAAAGCAGCGGCCGAGGGACTGCTCCCTCGGCCGCGCTTTGTTATTCTGAGGAGCTACCTAAGGTATGGTGACTTTTAAGATCTCGCCCAAGCCATTGGGAGGGGGACCAAAGCCGACATTCGAGACATAGAGCGCCCCATCGGCGCCTATCGTCATACCGGTCGGGAAAAAGAGGCCGGAAGCGATAACCGTTTGCTGGCCCTGCTTGTCGATTTGGATCACGTCTCCGGTGAAAGGAACCGGCCCCATGTCGCCGGTGCTGGTTTCCAGGACGTAGATTCGTCCCTTTTTGTCGTAAGCGATGCCGAGAATGTCAGTGAAGCCGCTATAGAGAATTTTCTGGGCTCCGGAGGTGGTAACTCTGAGAACGTTGGCGCCGCCCGCGATGAAAGAACCTAGATTGCCCACGAGGAAACTGCCATTGCGCTCGGTCATCACCGTTGGCACATAGACCGTGCCGAAGATCGCGGAGGTATCGATGACACGGGTGATCTGCCCATTTGGAGTGATTCGGTCCAGCTCGCCATGATTGGGTTCGATTGCGTACAAGTCTCCCTTATAGGCGAGCAGGCTGTAAGGAACGCCGTCCGGTTCGAAGTCGGTGGTACTCGGGTTCTGCACCGGATGAGTCATGTAATAATTGCTCAGGTTCGCGACCATGTCGTAAGTGCCGTTGGCGTTCACGCGAATGATTCCATTTGGAATGTTCGGGACGCCGTGGGAACAACCGGCTCCCCCGAGCAAGGCGTACAAAGTGTCTCCGATGAAGGCGACGTCGGCCACCCCGCTCACACCTGAACCGGCTTCCGGGGTGGTCTGACTTGAGGGCAGGTTATCAATCACCGTGCTCCGCAAACCGGCCGGGTTGATCTTCGAGATGCGCGCGCCACTGACGTTGGCAGTATAGGGCCCGACCGGCGGCATGACTTGATCGCAAGTGTTAGTTGGGTTAAGCCCGCCCGTGCCGCCTTCGGCGACATAGAGGTCTCCGTCGGGGCCGAATTTCAGGCCTCGCGGATTGTTCAGACCGGTCGCGAAGGTGGTGACATTGCTTTGCGCCCAGCTGGAAAGGCTGAGCCCGATGAGGAGCGACCCGGCGAGTAAGGCCGAGCGCGCGCGAAGAGATGCAATTGATTGGTATTTCATAGGTTGAGTGAGTTGTGTTCACTCCTATCAACGGGAAATATTTGCTGGCATTGCAAAAAAGTTTCGTCCCGGACGAAACGCGCCCGAATATGCGCGGCCCGAAATGATTCCTACGACTTCGGCTTCAGCGAAGCGATGAGCTTGTCGAAGCGGGGATCGCCGCGGAGGGAGTCCCAACTGTCACTGTAAAGCAAGTCGCCGTAGGAAGTAGTGCCCGGAATGCGGGCCAGTAAACTGAGTTGGTCAAGGGCGTGACCACGGTCTCCGACCGAAGCATATACTTCGGCAAGACCTTCAGCGTACTCCGCTCCGCGGAACGGGTCCCGAGCCACGGGAACGAGACGAGTCGCTTCGGTCGCGTCTCGAACGGCCTCCACCTTTTCGCCCAACTCCGCCTCATACCCAGAAAGAAGCTGATAATAATCCGCCCGGTCTACAATGTCCTGGCTTGTTGGCACGAGCAGCGCGTCTTTCAAACTCTGATAGATGCTTCGGGCTTTTCTGCCGTCGCCGCGAGACTCATCCACCACCGCGTCGTAGAAGGTTTCCGGTGACTTGCCGGAGGAGAGAGGTCCCAGATCTCTGCGGTGAGCGGCGGCAACAAGACGAGCTGCTTCGTCGTAGGCACGGCGATAAAGGGCGAGCTGAAATCGATGCTCAAATTCCGCCTCCGGTGGAAATTCCGCGAGTAGCTTCTGAGCTGCGTCCAGCTTCCCCTGCGCCAGTCTTATGGATACTTCCTCATCGCGCAGGGCATCATTCAGAGCCGGCAATCTTTCCTGCATCCTCTTCATAAACTGCAGGCCTTCCTCATAGCGCCGCGTGAGCCGGAAAGTCTCTGCCGTCCAAACCGCGATCAAATTGTCGCGCGGATTAAGTGCGTTCGCTGCGACCGCATCCTGGAGCGCCTCGTTCCAGTGATTGAGCCGGCGTTCAATGCGCGCGCCGGTGAAGATCGCTTCGGAATCGTTAGGCAGAAGGCGACGGGCAATCTCAATTTCTTTTTGCGCCCGGTCGAATTCACTTCGGAAAAGATAGTAGCGGGCGCGCTCCAAGTGCGGCTCGCCCAGATCGGGTCGGAGACGCATGGCGGTGTCCACCGCTTCCTCCCAGG
The DNA here is from genome assembly GCA_013821455.1 of Chthoniobacterales bacterium. Lineage (GTDB taxonomy): Bacteria > Verrucomicrobiota > Verrucomicrobiia > Chthoniobacterales > UBA10450 > Palsa-1392. Next base: position 60,827 of record JACDGS010000017.1, on the reverse strand, counting down.
ATTGTAAAGAAGCTGGAGACGAGCCTCCGAAAAAATGATTTTGGTTATGCCAATTGAAGTAAAGCCGCGCCAGGGCGCAGTAGGCCTGTAAGAAAGTAGGATCGAGGCGGATCGCCCCACGCAGCAGTTCTTCTTTCCGTTTGAAGTCTGCTCGCCAGTTCTCTGGATTGCACCAAAAGTCCAGGGTGAGCGCTTCCGCATAACGAGCATAAGCCTGCAGGTTGGCTGTAGGATTTTCGGTAAGCAGACTGTTTTCCGAGGGCGAGATCCGGGCCTGCAATTCGTCCGCGATTCGCCGGGCAATCTCGCTCTCGAGCCCGAAAACGTCCTTCGCATCGCGGTCGTAGTCCTCCGACCAGAGCTCGCGATCATGCACGACATCGATCAACTGCACGTTGATCCGTACCCGGCCTCCGCTGCGCTGGACGGAGCCTTCCAGGACATTGGCTACACCGAGCTCGCGCGAGATATTCTTTACGCTGGCCCTGGTCGCGCTGGCGTAAGGCATGACGGAGCGGCGGCTAATGACCTTCAGGTCGGCGATTCGAGCAAGATCGGAAAGCACTGCGTCCTGCACTCCCACCGCCAGATAAGTATCCCGGCTATCTTTGCTCCGATTCTCGAAAGGAAGAACCGCGATGCTTTTCTCTGGCGGCGCCGACCAGAAGGGCCTGACGATCGCAAAGAGGCCGGCCGCCATGAAAAGTCCCAGGATCGCCATGGCCGCGAACCGCCGCGGACGGCGGCGAGCGGCCACCAGCTCAGCCCGGCATCTCTCGATCTCCTCCAGAAGGTGCCGGGCGGATTGCGGGCGATCATCAGGCTGAGGCGCGAGCATCCTGCGGTGGAGACGCACCAGCGGTTCCGGGGCCTTACCCGAGATCGTCTCCAGGACGCGAGGAAGCGCTTCGTCGGCGGCCGGCGCATGACCGCAGAGCGCAAACCAGAGAGTCGCGCCTAACGAGTATATGTCTGATCTCGCGTCAATCGTGCGCGCATCGGCAGCCGTCTGCTCGGGGCTGGCAAAGCCCGGCGTGCCGCTAAAACCCGAGGACGGCGCATCGTGTTCGCCCACAATCCTGGCCAGGCCGAAATCGATCACCTTGACGAGAAAATCTTCCGCGCTGCTTTGCTCGTTAGGCACAAGCATCAGGTTGCTCGGCTTCAGATCGCGATGAATGAGGACGTGCTTCTCCGCCGCCATGAGCGCGCGCGCGACCTGCGCGCCAATCTCGAGCACAACTTCCGCACCCAGCGAACCCTCGCGCCGCACCCGGTCCTCCAGGGTTCCGCCCTCGACCAGCTCCATGGCGTAAAAGCAATGACCCTCCGGCGTTTCGCCGAAATGAAAGACACTCGCCACGTTAGGATGACGCAGTCGCGCCGCGACCCGCGCTTCCTCCCGGAAGCGTTTCCGCGCTTCATGCTGCTGCGAGTAGCGCGCGCTGATCACCTTGAGCGCGACCGGCACTCCGAGATTCAGATCGACTGCGCGATAAGTGATCCCCATCGCGCCGCGCCCCAGCTCCGCCAGGCTCGCGCCATCGTTAGCCAGACTCACCTCGTAGTGCTGGAAAATCCGCGAGGTTGCTTCGTCTTCACCGCCCGCGAGCAGACATTGCAGACACCCGGGGGCCCCGCTGCTCACGCTCAACGGCGTTCCGCAAAGCTCACAACATAACGCTTCTTCTTCGGCGAGATTCACGAGCGACGACTCCTTTACTCGTTAGGCTGCGGCAATCAGGATGCGCTTGAGCTGGCGCAGTTCCTCCTCCACGTCGTCGGCAAAACCAATCGTGCGCGCGACCTCCTCGCGCAGCAATGCACGATAGCGCGCGCGGAGCCGCGAGAGATGACTGCGCAAAGTGTCGAGCGGCATCTGCAGACGAGCGGCAATCTCTTCCTGTGGCGGTACGCCGGAGCCGCCCACGACGAGTGGTCTCAGTTCGCGAAAAATTTCCTCCTTTTTTCCGGCGCGAAATTCAACAGCCAGATTTTCCAGCGCGCGCGAGACGAGCGCAATCGCCCAGCGTTTTTCGTAGAATTGTTCCTCGTCCAGGCTCGCACCTTCACTGATGTAAGATTGCTCGACGCGCTGCAGTTCATCGTCCAGGAGGACCAGTTCGCCGCCACCCCCGCGTTTGCCGGCGCGATCTTTTTCCCAGGAATCGATCAGGTAATTTTTGAGTGCAGCGAGCAGGAACGTGCGGAACTTTCCCCTCGCGCTGTTCGTCTGGGCATAGATTTTTTTTCGGAGAAAGTGACTGAAAAACCCCTGCACCAAATCCTGCGCATCCGCCGGCGAGGAGCCCCGCCGCCTAACGAAACTGTAAAGCGGTGGCCAGTAATCGCGGCAAAGCTGCGCGACCGCCATCTCCTGCACGGCGGTGGCCACGTTCTCATCGCTGCAGGCTGCGACCACGCTCCAGCGCGTCGTGGCGAAAGACGCGCCGCCGCTGTGCAGCGTTCCGGGAAGACCTTTCACGATCCCAGCTTACAAAAGAGCAGGTTGTGCTGGCAAGTCTTCTGCGCATCGCGCAAGGCGGGCTCAGTTGATCTTGGAGGCGGCCCTCACGGAGGGCCTGACGCCGGTAATCCCTCGTAAGTCCCCGCGAAATCTTTAATCGATCGAATGCTTCGGTGAGTTATCTGCGGTCGCCAGGCTAAATCGACTGGCATAAAAGGCGACACGGTGGCCGCACCTATCGAACAAATCTACGAGAAGTCGGGCGTCTTCCGGGTCGCGCGTCTGGACGACCCGGTGCATGAGGTGTGGACTGACGACATGGAGCACATTAAAACTCGTTATACGCAGAGCGGCTGAAATGCCGGAGCGAGCCTGGACTCGAATAGCAGTCTTAAGCTCCCACTGCAGAAGGTAAATGTCTGCCCGCCGCTATGCTTCGGCCCGGGCATAAGTGACCGGTTCGAGAAGCAACAGTCCCGCCATTGCGGTAAGGATGCGCCATCGTCTTAAAGGTCTAACGAGAACAAGATCAGCCGCGCAGGTAGATTCGCACAGTCCCACTAACGCAGCTTAGCCAGCCGGAAACGCATTATATGAGCGGGAGTAAACTTCGAGTTTTGTTTCAGGTCGCCATGCTCGTCCACTTTGTCCCATCCGGAATTGGCGATGTAATAGAAGAAGTCGCCGGCGATCACTCCATGGGTGGGATCGCCGAGGGTGGCAGTTGCCCTTTCGATGATTCGCTCGGAGTTGACACGAGCCAGACTAGAATCGAGCCCAAAACAAATGACCCGCTCAGGCGAAGTTCCATTCTGAGTAGCAATCAGATAGTTATGGTACAGGTAAAGGCCATCTATCCCGTTCAGGGCATGGTCCCGGTGCGCGCCCTGATCAAGCCAGGTAACATGCTTTGTCGCGGGATCGAGGATGCTAACTCCACGCACATAGTCAGGGACAAACAGGCGTTTGCCGTCCGGATGCATCACTCCCGTTTGCGGTGAGATATAGTCCCCTCCGTCGATCCGTTCCAGGCGATCGTGACTGACCCGATAGATTCCGCCGCCCTTGCCATCACTCACGATCGGATCGCCCTGTAGGGTAAGCTTCATGTCCCCCAAGGCAGTATGGGCCGGCCCTTCGATGCGCTGCTTCATCTTCCCGGTGTCGAGATCAAAACAAAGGACAACCGAGCGTCCCCAGTCGGCCTTTGGGGCAACGTTGAAACCCTCGAGAGCTACTTCAGTCGCCCACAAGAGTCTGCGCGCAGGGTCTAACTTAAGACCGAACATCGGCCAATGGCTGGGCGATTCCGCAAAATCCGTCGCCTTTCCTTCTTCGTTAACGCGGCTGATCTTTTTGCCTAGGACACTGGTTACGAGGAAGGACTTAGACTTAGGATCGTAGTCAATATCTTCCGGCAGCAGGATGGAACCAGGGAGCGAGAACGCGGTCTCGGCTTGAGAAATAGGAGTCTTATTCGCAGCAAAACGCTTTAGGATGGATTCGTCTTGCGGCAGAGCTTTAATCGCAGCGAAAGTCTTGGATTCCTTACTCACCAGCCCATCGTCTGCCTGCCCCAGATCCGCGAATCGACTGAGAGCTGCTATCACCTGCTGGGAGTTACCGACCTCCGCATAAGCGCGGGCCGCTGCGGCGATGGAATTTGGAGCGTCGTTCACCAATTTCTGGACTGCTAGAATAGCCTGCAGGCGAGCCTGCAAATCGCCGGACTTACGAGCTGTGTTCGCCACCTCGGTCAGTCGCGCTAATTCTGTCACTGCGTCGGGGGAGGGACGAGGGGTGTCGCCGCTTATAGGCAGTCCCGGCATCGAGCGTGGGAATGCCGTCGTAAGGAAAACCGCAGCCATAAGGTATTTCTTTGACTTCTTCATTCGATGCCTTGCCGTCCCTGAGTTGTTTGCGGTCGTTGACCTAACGAGAACAAGATCAGCCACCGCTGGCGGAAGCGCAATCAAATCATAACTTCCTCGCAGACGTTGACTGCTCCGGGAAGCTAGTCGCCTCGGCGGTTAAGCGTGTGACAAGTGGCATTCGTGAAACAGTGAAACCAACACGCACTGCAAGGGGAAGTAAATAGGTCCTTTGTTCGTTAGGCACGAGAGGCGGGAGCTGAAATCTGAAATACTGAAAATAGGTTCGCCGCGAGTAGTGCGCGATCTCTGACGGGTCGCGTTGGTATCGGTGAGAAGTTCGGGGTTTGACAAGGTGGTGCGGGTGGGGTTTGATCGCGCGCAGATGAAGAGCATTTTTTCCCTCTGTGCGCTGGCGTTCTTCGCGACGGCTACGGCGCAGGCTAACGCCCCCGAGCCGGTGGCGGCAGCGGCGATTCGAGATGAAAACCCTTTCGCCAGGGGCAAGTTCGAGTTTCAGAGCGTGAGCGGCGCTTACTTCTTTTTCGATACCGCGCAAAATAATCGGCCCGCGATCGATTATACGGCGACGAGTCTTCGGCTTGGCCTCATGCTCTACGATCCGCAGGGTCCCGGGCTCCTGGCGGGGAACTTCGAGCTCTTGGGCGAAGTTTTCGCAGGGGGAATTTTTGATGGACCGGGCGATGTGCTGACGGGGGCGACGCTGATTTTTCGTTATAATTTTGTGCAACCGCGAGCGCGTCTCATTCCTTATCTGCAAGTGGGCGGCGGCGGGGTTTACACCAACATCGGCGAAAGCGAGTCGCGCGGGTTGATCAGTCTGCCGGTGGAGTTTAATCTCCAGGGTTACGCGGGCCTGCGCTATATGTTGAACGATCGTTGGTCGGTCGTGGTCGAAGCCGCTTATCGCCACGTCTCGAATGCGGAAATCAAGAAACCGAACTTTGGCTTGGATAACATTGGCGGGAACGTGGGCTTTGGGTTTTCCTTTTAGAAGATGCGTATGAAAATTTCACTCTGCGTCCTCGTTTTTCTTTGTGCTCTCGGCCTGACGGCGCGTGCCGCGCTGCAATGGGAAACCCGCGAAGTGAGTCTGCACCCAAAAATCAACGACGAGAATGCGGTCGGGCATTTCAAGTATAAGAACGCAGGCGACAAGCCGGTGAAGATTACCGGGGTCAAACCTTCCTGCGGCTGCACGACAGCGGCGCTGGGCAAGGATGTTGTGGCGCCGGGTGAGAGCGGGGAAATCACGGCGACTTTCCATATCGGGGATCGGGTGGGGGCGCAGACGAAAACCATCCACGTGACGACGGATGAAGCAGGCGATCAGGGAACCGTGCTAACGCTCAAGGCTGATGTGCCGCAGGTGCTCATCGTTGCTCCGACTTTTCTCTACTGGGCGAAAAACCAGCCGCTTACTCCGCGGACGATCGAAGCGAAAGTCGGCGGCGATTTTGCGGTGACGAAATTGAAGATCGACTCCACGGATAAGGATGTGGAGGCTGTCGCGGAACAGGTGCCTAACGAGAAGTCGTTTCGCATCACGGTGACGCCGAAGCCGGGTAATCGCCCGATCAACGCGGCGTTAAAGATCACGCCAGACTTTCCCAAGGAAGCGCCGAAAGTTTTTTACGCCAACGTGCGGATCGACGGCCATCCCGAGCTGGCGCCGTCGGCCTCGCCCGCGGCGTCTCCGTCCGCATCTCCGAAGTAAGTCGTGCGCGCCTCGCTGCTGGTTCGGCAGGTCGTCATTCTCGTCGGCCTTGCTTTTTTGCCAGCGATCGGGCAGGCGCTTTACTACCGCGGGAACCCCGCTCTGTATGGGCGACCGCCCGATCCGGGAGAGGTGACTTTGGCCCAGACTAAAGGCTGGGGCGCAAGTGTGCTCTGGATCGATGCCCGGCCTAACGAGGAGTTTGAGGAAGGTCATGTGCCGGGTGCCATGTCCTTGAACGAAGACGAATGGAATCGTCTTTTGCCAGCGGTTCTGGCGGCTTGGACGAAAGAGCGAGAGCTCGTGGTGTATTGCAGCCGGGAAAGTTGCAATGCCAGTCGGGCGGTGGCGGATCGATTGCGCAACGAAGTGAAGCTGAAGAATGTGCATGTGCTCCCTGGCGGCTGGGAGGAATGGAAGGAAAATGCGAATCGTTAGGCTTATACTCGCGCTTCTCGTCGGGGCGGTTTTTGTTTTTACGGGAGTGCTCAAGGCGCGCAACCCGTTGCTCTTCGCGAGCGACGTAAGCAACTACGCCGTGATCTCGTGGCCGCTCGGAGTGCGGGTTGCGTTCTTTTTGCCCTGGCTGGAAATCGTCACCGGAGTGGCGCTCATCTTCCAGCGATTGTTTGCGGGCGCGATTGCCCTAACGATCGCGATGATCCTGGTTTTCATCGGCGTGACGATCTGGGCGAGAGCGCACGGCATCGATGTCTCTTGCGGATGCTTCGGCACAGTCAGCAGCAACCTCACGCTCACCTGGCATTTCGTGCTCAACGGAGCGCTTTTTTTGGCCCTGCTCGCGCTTTGGTTTCTGCGCGAACGCGCGCCCGCGCCGATTCGTTAGGCAGTATGGGCGCAGGTTGCGCCCATTCTCTTTCGAAATCGCTGCATCCGATTTTCGGGACGAAGCGTATCTAGTCCCGGTTACCCCGCATAACAGTGCGGCAACCACTAACAACCAAACCAACCTAGGAATACGATATGGACATTAATTCGATCTCGAAACATCTCACCACGCGCGGCACCACTCGCCGACAAGCGTTGAAAAGTCTTGGCGCGGGCGCCCTCGGCCTTGCGGGTATGCGCATGCTCACCGGCACCTCCAAAGCGGCCAGCGGCGCCGGCCTGGACGCGGCCATTCTGCAGTTCGCTCTGAATCTCGAATATCTCGAGGCGGAATATTATCTTTACGCGACGACGGGCGCGGGCTTGTCGGCGACGGACATCACCGGCAGCGGGACGCAAGGCACGACCATCGTGAAGGCCAATCCGAAGGTGCCGTTTACCGACCCGATCATTTCGCAATACGCGACCGAAATCTCGAACGACGAGCAGCATCACGTCGAATTTTTGCGCGCTTCGTTGACCGCTGTCGGCGTCGAGCCGGTGGCCCGTCCGCCGCTGGATTTGCTGAACAGCTTCAATACGCTCGCCTCCGCCGCGGGGATCGGAGCGACTTTTGATCCTTTCGCGAACGACACCAATTTCCTGCTGGGCGCCTTCATTTTCGAAGACGTGGGCGTGACGGCTTACAGAGGCGGAGCCGGTCTTTTGACCAATAAAGACATCGTCAGCAGTGCCGCTGGTATTTTGGGCACCGAGGCTTATCACGCGGCCAACGTCCGCGCGGCTATTTTGGGTTTGGGCACGCCCGCGGTTGGGTTGGCCACGAAGATCTCCAACCTGCGCGATGTGCTCGATGGTACGGACAAGGATCAAGATCAGGCTGTCACCTTGAACGGCGCCGTCACAGGCAAAGCCAACATCGTGCCGACGAACGCCAATGGTCTCGTCTTCATGCGCACGACGCGGCAGGTTCTGAACATTGTTTACGGCGCAGTGGGCGCCGCACAGGGCTTGTTCTATCCGAACGGCATGAACGGTTCGATCACCAAGTAACGCAGCGACCATCCTTACGTCCCAATGAAAAAACTTATTTTCGCAGCGGCGACGGCGGGAGTGCTTGTGTTGTTTCCGGGGTTAACTTCTTCTGCGCGCGCGCAGGTGACCACGGGCGATCAGGTGCTTTTCGGCGTCACCTTCTTTGAGAACCAGATCATCAAAATTGATCCGACGACTGGCGTTGGCACGCTGGTTAATTATATCAGTCAGCCCGAGCGAGGCTACGGACTAGCGTCCTTCGGCGGGAGTCTTTACACCTTTAGCCCCATCACGGGAACGCTCGACCAGTTGTCCGCCATCGATGCACGTGTGCTGTCCAGCACCGCGCTCAGCGTGGCGGGGTTGCGAGGCGAAGGCGATCTCGTCATCGGCACCAGCGGCGAGGGATTTCTCGCTTCGGCCTTCGATCCGAGCTTAGCCCCGACGCACCCGCTGTATCGCTTCAACGTCAACACGGGCGTCGCAGTGCTCCTGAATGACACCGCGGTCGCGATCGACGGCCTGGCGTTGGATAACGGCACACCGCAAACGCTCTATGCTCTCGGGCAAGCTGATGCGGGCACAGCGGCTCCATCCTCGATCGATGCCAGACTTTACAGCGTCGATCAAGTGACTGGAACGCTGACCGAGATCGGACCGATTGGTGTGCCGAAGAACAGTCCCATCGCGGGTCTGACCTTCTCGCCCGATGGGACGCTCTACGGCGCGATCGACGACAAGCTCTATACCATCAACACCACGACCGGAGCAGCCACGATTGTGGATGCGGCAACGCCTGACTTCAGCTACAGCAGCGTTTCCGGCTTGGCGTACGCGACGGGGGCGAGCGTTCTCGCGAATCTCTCGTCTCGCGCCCACGTGATCGGTGGTGGAGATGAAATTCTCATCTCCGGATTCATCATCACGGCGCAGGATCCTACTGTGCCGCCGGCCGCGGGAGCCACGAAGGAACTTATCATCCGTGGTCTCGGGCCGTCGTTGAGTATTGCGGGTGTCCCGCTCACGGGCACGCTCGCAAATCCGACCCTGTCGTTGCGCGATGTAAACGGAGACGAGATTGCCTTTAACGATAACTGGAAGCAAAACACGCCTGCGGTTCAGGCGGAGATTGAGGCCGCTGGCCTTGCGCCAACGGATGTGCGGGAAAGTGTCATCATTGCTAACCTTCCCGCAGGAACATACACCGCGATTCTTAAGGGTGTCGCCGACGGAAGTGGTATTGCGCTGGAAGAAGTCTATGACGTCCAGGAAGGCAACGGCCTGAAGACCGCCAACCTCTCTGCCCGTGCCGAAGTCGCTCCCGGCGATGACGCGCTCATCAGCGGCATGGTGGTGGAAGGCTCGATCGATAAACGAGTCATTATCCGGGGACTGGGACCGAGTCTCGCGGGCAATGTGCCTAATCCGCTGGCAGATCCAGTCCTCACGGCCTACGACGTGAATGGCTTACAAGTTGGCATGAACGACAGTTGGATGAACTCGCCGGAAGCGGCTGACATCATAGCGGCCGGCCTGGCGCCGAGCAGTCCGAAGGAAGCGGTCATCGATCGCATCTTCGTGCCCGGCACTTACACCGTGGTGCTCACCGGCAAGAATCCGAACCCATCCGGTATTGCGTTGCTCGAGGAATACGATCGGGACTAACAGATCTCGCGCCTAACGAATGTCTGCCGGCGGCGATGGCGCCGCCGGCAGATTTTTTTTGCGACCGGCGACGCGCGGCCTAACGAAACAGTTGCTCATGGAAACACCAATCCTTTACGTGAAACGCGGCTGTCCCTACTGCAAGACCGCGAAAGATTTTCTCGATCGCAAACAGATTTCGTATCGAGAAATCGAAGTCACCTCCGTTCCGGCGGAGATGAAGAATCTGGAGAAAATCTCCGGTCAGAAAAAGACGCCGACACTGGTTTGGGAAGGCGACGTGCTCGCTAATTTTGGGGTCGAGGAATTGGAGCCATTCCTCGCCAAACACTCGGCGAACTGAGCGCCTAACGTTTCGCCCTAACGAACATTTCCTGCAGCCGCCCGGCCTGATCGAGTTGCACCTGCTCTAACTCGAAGAGCGCGGTCTCGTCGTGCCCTGCGCCCACTCGCACGATGCCGCCGGCCGCGCGCAGGACGACCGCAGTAATTTCGAAGGTGGGTGAAAACTCGAGCCGAGCCAGCGTAAAGTTGGCCGTCAGTTGAACGCGCATCGGCTCAGCTTGCGTGGCGGAAATTTCGATGGTCCGCTTTTCTGCCGAAGAATTCGCGCGGACGGCACCGACCACGAGAGAACTTCCACCGATGAAAATCTGCGGAGGCTGAAGCGTCGGCACGAGAAGGAGCGTTGCGATTTTTCCATCGGGCCCAAGCTGCGCCGGGCCAAGCTCAAAGCCTGCCTCCACCAGCATTCCGACCTTGCCGTTCTCGGCCACGCGAACTCCCACCGCCGTGGCGGCCGGTTTCAAATGCAACGAGTCCAAACGGAAATCGGGAGTCAACGTCATCGACAGCACTTCCAGGGAAAACGTCACGGTCTCTTCCTGCGACTCGTTAGGCGAACTGGCGGGAGATGTGGGAGTCTCGAGGGATGAAGAAAAAGATGGCACTGGCGTAGCCTGCAGAACAGCGGCTTCCGTTCCGTGCCCGTTAGGCTGCGCGGACATTGACGCGGGTGACGCCGGCGTTTCGACGACAGGCGGCTGAGTTTGAAGGGGCGGAACCGCTGTGGGTTCCGGCGGCAGAGGTCCGGCCGCGAGCATTTTTTCGACAGCATCAATGAGCGCGCCGGAGAGGAACGGCTTCGCCAAAGTCATGACCACGTTTCTACAGTCCGCCGCCGTGGTCGCCAGTTCGGGAAGATGTCCAGACATGAGCAAAACCGGAATGCGCGCAGTGGTCGGGTCGCCCAGCAGTTCGCGGCAGACTTCCGCGCCGTCGATATCCGTTAGGCTGTAATCAAGGACGATCAAATCCGGGCGGAGGGTGGACGCCAGCGCAAGTCCTTCGCGTCCGGTCAGCGCGGTGACAATGTAAAATGTCTCGTCCGCGACACTCAGGACGTCGGCCGCAAACACCAGCAGCATTTCCGTGTCGTCGATCACGAGAATTGTCTTGCCTCGGGACTCGTTAGGCAAGGGCAGGATCGGCGCCGGCGGTGGATGGTGCGCCTGCGAAGAACCATTCTCCGTCGTTCTGCGCACAGCGCGCAAAAGCAGAATCGACCACGGCAGATCAATAGTTTTCGGCGCGTCCGGGGGCAATTCCGTCTCGCTCATTTTCCCACCGCGCCAGTTGATGATTTCCTCCAGCGCCAGCGCGCCGCGCAAATCACCCGTCGTGGCGTGGCAGATTTCGCCGTGATGAAAATGAATCTCGCCTATCCGGCCATCGACCGCTTCGAGACGGACGACCGCCGAGCTGAGCGCGACGCACTCCAACTGTACAATGTCCACCACGTTGAGGTCGCGCAGCGTTCCGCGTTCCTCTCCAACATTCTGCGTCGCCCAGGGGCCGAGCAGTGCTTGCACGGCGGCTCCAAATTGGTCCAGGTCGAATGGCTTCTCGATGAACTGCACGGCGCCCGCGGTGCCGCGTTCCGCACGCAATTCCGGCGACGTGCCGGCCGCGATCACGAGAACGCGCGCCTCTGGAAAACGGTCGTGCAGTTTGTTAAAAAAATCGACTTCCCCGCCCGGCGGTGGATCGAGATCGAGGACGAATAACTCCGGGCGCATCTCCGCTGCTGCCGCTTCGGCTTCGCCCAGAGTGCGGGCCAAACGTACGCCGTGCTGCGGCGCGAATTTCTTCAGAGCAGATGCGATCGCGATCGCGAGCGCGTCGTACTCTTCGAGCAGGAGGATGCCTCTGGAAGTCTCATGGGAGGGAGCGAGGGAAGATTCGGGAGGCACTTTAGGCAGCGTATTGGCGTCCGAGAATAGGATAAGCAGCGCTGCGGGTAAAGCGTCGCGATGCGTCCGTCGTATTTTAGCCGTGTTCGTTAGGCTGAAAGCGGCGCTTTTATTCGAAGCGCAGCGCGTCGATTGGGTCGAGGGAGGCCGCGCGATAGGCGGGATAGAGCCCAAAACCAATTCCAATCGCCGAACAAACGAACAATCCCGCCAAGGCCCAGCCGAACGGAAAAATTAGATCCACATCCAGCCAGTAGGCAAGCAGATCGCCGCCGAGCACGCCTAACAAAATTCCAAGAATGCCGCCCGCTTCCGAAATGAAGACCGCTTCCGTCAGGAACTGACGGAGGATGTCGCGATTGCGCGCGCCGATGGATTTGCGCACGCCGATTTCCTTTGTCCGCTCGGTTACGCTCACGAGCATGATATTCATAATTCCGATGCCGGCGGCGAGGAGCGCGATCGTGCTGATGACAAATGCGCCAATGCGAATCACGCCCGCGATGGAGACGAATGCGCTCTTCAGCGAATCGTTGGTGTAAATTTCGAAGTCGTTGGGCTGTTCCGCGCGCAAGCCGCGTGCGATCCGCATCGCTCCCACTCCGCGATCGAAGGTGCGGCCATAATCGAGCTGCGAGGAAGATTGCGTGGCAACGTTGATCGTCCGATTTGCTGAACCAAAATCTTCGAAGAAACGAGTGATTGGCAGCGCCGCGATATCGTCCTGGCTCAGTCCGAAGGCGGTGCCGCGGCTGCCCAACACCCCGATCACCGTCAGCTTGTGTCCGTTCAGTTTGATCTCACGTCCGATCGGCGATTCGTGGGGAAAAAGCCGTTTCTCGATCGTGCGCCCGATGACTAAAACACGACGGCTGAGCGCCACATCTTCTTCATTGAGATTGCGTCCGTAGGCCAGGGTGTAGGCGTTGGCGGCGAGAAAACTTTTGTTGGTCCCGACGATCGTAATGCTCGGCGTCGTTTTGATTCCGTTGTAAACCGCCTGTTTGCCGCCGTCGAAAACCTTGAGGCAAACTTCGGTTGCATAACCCTCCATCAAATCCGCGTAGCGCTGTGCCTCGCGATAATCGATGTCGCGCCGGTTCTCGTATTTTTTTGAGTCCCGGCCACCCGCATTTACCGAAACCGGGTATTTGGCGAATTGAAAAATATTTGAGCCGAACAGAGTAAGCCCGGTCTCGATGGACGATTGCACCGCACCGATCGCGGTCATGACGGAGATAACGGAAAACACACCGATCGTTATTCCGAGCATCGTTAGGGCAGACCTGAGCTTGTTCGCCCCGACCGAGGAAAGGGCCATAGTTAGGATCTCGCGGAAGTTCATTCAATCTCGCGAACTACTCGTAGCGCAGGGCCGTTGCCGGATCGAGGCGCGACGCCGTCCAGGCGGGAGCAATGCCCGAGGCAAGACCGGTGAGAACAGAAACGATCATGCTGGCCAGGACCAAGCCTAACGAAAAGCTGATCGGGAACGACGGGAGCGCTTTCGCCATGCCGAAGCACAGCAGGTAGGCGATCGTTAGGCCAATGCACCCGCCGACGAGGCAGAGCGCGGTCGATTCGATCAGGAATTGGAGCAGGATCGTCCGCCGCCGCGCGCCCAGCGCCTTGCGCGTGCCGATCTCCTTCGTCCGCTCCTTTACGCTCACGAAAGTGATGTTCATGATCCCGATCGCGCCGACAAAAAGCGAGAGACCGGTAATGAAAAGTCCCGCGACCGCGATGGTGGTTTTCACACCGTCGAGAGTGCTTTTGAAGGCCTGTTGTTCGTTGATGCTGAAGTCGTCCTTCGCCTCGGGCGGGAGCGAACGCAGCCGGCGCATGATACCCGTCAGCTCGTCGCGCGCGTCGGCCATGTGGGTTTTATCGCGCACTTTTACGCGCACGTCGGCTTCGCTTTTCGCGCTGAAATATTTTTTGAAAGCGGGCAGGGGAATGACTACGATCGAGTCGAGGCTGAACAAGCCGAGGAACGTTCCCTGGCGCGCGAGGGTGCCGATCACTTTGAATCCGTGTCCGTTGATGAGAAGCCGTTTATCGAGCGCGCTGTGCCCGGCGAAAAGCGCATCGGCCACGTCGTAGCCGACAATGCATTCCTCCGCGCCGCCGCGCGATTCGATTTCGTTGAAAAAGCGGCCTTCCGTGCAATCGAGCGTCGAAATCACGGCGTAATCGGCGGTCGTCCCAAGGATGTAAACGTTATCGACGCTGCTATCGCCATATTTTACGCTGCGGGTCAGACTCATCGTCGGCACGGCGACGATCAGATTCGAACCGGGAGTGGACGCGATGGTGTGGTTGATTTTCTCTCCGTACTCGGTCTGGATTTTTTTGCGGTCGCGATAATTCCACCAATCGTCCTGCCGAATCCAAGAGTGTTGCGAAATGTAGAGCACGTCATCGCCGATGAAGGACATGCTTTTATCAAAGCCCGTTGAGATGCCGTTGATCGCGGTGCCCATCAACGTCACTGCGACGATACCGATGATGACGCCCAGCGCGGTAAGCATGGAACGGGTCTTGTTCGCCGTCATCTGCGCGGCGGCTATTTTCCAGCTCTCGGTCAGCTCGTAAAGTAACCGTTTCATGATTCTGCCGAGCCTGATTCTAAGCGCGACCGCGGCGGATGCGCACAGTTTTTCTTAGCCTCGAGGCGAATGAATTTTCGCCGAGGGTCTCGGAGCGGCTTCCCAAATCGTTGCCTACCGAATTGCGATTCGCGAAATCGCAGCGCGCTTTCCCGCGTGGATCCGTTAAATCACGGCGTGACCAACTCCGCGGTATTGCTGATGAAAGGGCGACCCACGCCGCCGGTAATCAAAATGCGGCCATCCTGCAGTTCGGTCGCGGTGTGATTTTGGCGTGCCACGGTCATTGTCCCGAGAAGGGTGAATTGGCCGGTCGAGGGATTATAAAGCTCCACCGAATCAAGTGCCTGTTGAGCACCGCCGAAAACGGGGCCCCCCGCAATCGACCCGCCAGTCACGAGCACGTCCCCCACGAGCGAGCCCCAATTGGGGCTCGTTAGGCGCAAAGCCACGTGACGCCCGCGAGTCTGAAGCAGGGCCCCGACCGCCGTGAAAGCTTGAGTGCCGGGCTGGTAGTCGTCAGAAGGCGCGACGCCCTCGGTCCCACCGGTCACCAGAACCGTGCCGTCGGTTAGCAAAGTGGATTCATGCTCGGTGCGAGCGGCGTTCATATCCTGCACCGCCGCAAACGTTCCCGAAGACGGCGTGTAGACTTCGGAACTCGCGGTCGTGCGGTCGTTTCCGCCGATTCCGTTGGAGAGGATGTTGCCGCCCGTGATGAGGACGGTGCCGTCATTGAGCAGCGAAGCGCGATGGCGTTTGCGTTTTTGCGTCATCAAACCGGTGAGAGAAAATGTTTCCGAAACGGGATCGAAAAGCTCGCAGATATCCGTTTCGTCGCCGCCGGTCGTAACTCCTCCAGCGACGAGAGTAATGCCGTTATTGAGCAAAGTGGCAGAATGCAAGGCGCGACCCGTATTCATCGGGCCGGTAAGGTGCCACTGAGTCGTCGAAGGATCGTAAATCTCCCCGCTGACAAGGTCGCCGGTTTCGCTTTTCCCGCCGGTTACTACGACACGTCCATCCTGAAGCTTCGTGGCGGTGTGGCTTTTCCTCTGTTGAGCAAGATTGCCCACCACGGTGAAGGTGTTGGTCGTCGGGTCGAAGGTTTCGCAGGACTTGAGCGTTTTGGTGTCGGTGCTGCCAGCGCTCAGAAGGACCTTGCCGTTAATCAGTAAATTCGCGCGATGCTGGTTGCGGCCGGAATGCATGTTGCCGAGGGAGGTGAAGGCCATGGTCGTGGGATCGAGCATCTCCGCCGAGACGAGCGTGGAGTTACCGGTGACGCCTCCCGCCACGAAGATGGTGCCGCTGGGCAGGGAGGTCGCCGTATGACCGGCGCGGTCTTCGCTGAGCTGGCCATCCTGCGTCCAAGTGGCGGTATTAGGATCGTAAACTTCGTCTACCGCGAGGAAGCCGCTCTCCAAAGTCACGCCGCCGAGAACGATGACTCGCCCATCCGACAGCCGGATCGCGCGATGGTTGGAGCGATGCCACACCATGGAAGTGGTGATGGCAAAGGTCATAGTGTTAGGAGTATAAATTTCCGCCTCATCGTGCGGGCTCGTGCCGGAGAAGCCACCCGCGATCAAGACATTCCCGTTGAGCAGGAGGGTCGCCGTATGGTTAGCCCGGGCAATTTTCATTCCCAGAGGAAGCACAGTAAAAGTCTGGAGGGTTTGATTGTAAATTTCCGCCGCAGTCGAGGCGATGCCGTCAACGTATCCGCCTGTGATGAGGACGGTGCTGTCGTTGAGGAGCGTCGCCGCATGCGAGCGGCGGTTAATTGCTGTGCCTAATGTCTGCGTGAAGGTCAGCTTGATCGGATCGAAAATCTCGGCCCCTTTGCCTCCGACGAGGAGAACGCGTCCGGTCGACAGCAAGGTGGCGGTATGCTGCATCCGTGGAAACTTCATTGGCTTCAAAATCTTCGTAAAAGCGCCGGTCGATGGGTCGTAAAGCTCTGCTGTCTTCAAGGTCACACCGCCTTGGTCGCCGCCTGCGATCAACACCCGGCCGTCGTTCAATAAGGTCGCGGTCTGATCCGCGCGCGCGGTCGTCATATTGCCCGTCGGGGTGATTTTCCCGGTCGCTGGATTATAGAGCAGGGCGGAGGTCAGAGTTGCTGTTTCATTCACGCCGCCGGCAATCAAGACCTGCCCGTTAGGCAGGAGCGTGGCGGTATGACCGGTGCGTTCCGGTGTCAGAAAGAGAGCGGAACTCGCCTCCAGAGGCGGGGAAAAGGACGAGGCAAGGACAAAAACGACCAACAGAAAAAAAACGCGGCATGATTTCATAAGTTTTTCAGAATCTAGCTTTATATAAGTGGCCGGCCTTGGCTACTTTTTTTGGATGACCAGCGCGAAAAGGAATCGGTTACTAATCATTTTCCGCAAGCGATAATCGGGTTCCTGACTTCGGATGGCACATGACAACCAGACTGAATATTCCGAGAAATATTGCGCACACCAACGCAGGGTTAGTTCCCGAAGTGATCTTCCTTATCTTTGAAGAGAACATTGAACGTCGTGAGCGACCCGTAGCAGCGGGTGATGTATTGCTGCAAATCAAACTTGTCCGCGTCGCTTAACTTTTCGCTCGAGTTCACTTTCTGCTCCAGGACGCGAAGGTTATTGCGGACCATGACGACCTTGTGAAAGAACGTCTCCAGCGGCACCTCTTTCGGCTGCAGGGATGCGTCCGCGGATTGCAGAGTCAGGGTTCCTCGCTGCCAGCGCCCGGCCAGCCCTTGCACGATTTTCTCCGCCGGTTCGAGACCGAGAGCATCCACCACCGCCTGCGCCGTTTGCCGAATGAGCGCGCTCAAGGGCATCTGCAAATCCGTTAGGCTGGCGGTTGGCTCGGCGGAGGTCAGTTCGCTCAACGCAGGATCCACCGTCCGCGGCGCGTCGTCGAACGTGATATCGGCCGTGTGCTCGGTGAGAGCTTTGATCTTCCCCAAGCCATAACGCGGATGCCGCACCTGCATGCCGATGTAGAGATTTTGTATCGCGATTCCCATGCCGCCAAGAGTCGGGTGAGAACCGGAGCGCGCAAGCCGGAAAATGTCCGCTTTCAATCGCGCCGCTTTCCCCGAAACTCGCTCACTTCGTCGATGAAAAAAGAACGCGACACCAAGGAACAAATCCTCGCCCTCATGCGCGCGCCGAAATATCGCCCGCTCGATAAGATCGAGCTGAGCCGCGCCCTGGGCCTCAAGAGCGATGCGCGCGGGACGCTGCGACAAGCTCTCCAACAGCTCGAGCGCGACGGCGATATCGCGCGTATTCGCAAGAATCGCTACGTCCTGCCCGGCGAAGCCGATCTCATCACCGGGAAAATCCAAATCCATCAGGCCGGGTTTGGTTTTCTCGTGCGCGAAAATTCCGACCAGGGCGACATTTTCATCTCCGCGGAAAACACTGGCACGGCCATGAACGGCGACCGCGTCGTGGCGCGCATCACCCGCGACGTTGCTTACGCTCGCGCACGCGGAGCGAGCGATCGTCCGGAGGGCCGCGTCATTCGCATCCTCGAGCGCGCTCACGCCACCATCGTCGGGACGCTGCAACAATCGCGGAATTTTTCCTACGTCGTGCCGGACGATCCGCGCATCGTGCACAACGTTTACGTGCAACCGCGCGCGCTTCCCGCCGCCGAGCGCGCGCCCGCGCCGGGCGACAAGGTCGTCGTTAGGCTGGAGCCGTGGGAATCGCGCCACGTCAATCCCGAAGGCGAGATCGTCGAGTTGCTCGGACGCGCCAGCGATCCCGGCGTGGACATGCTTTCCATCATCCGAAAGCATCATTTGCCGACGGAATTTCCAGCCGCCGTCCTCGCCGAAGCGGAGCGCGTTCCCGAGACTGTCGACCCACAGGCTTACGGCGAACGCGAAGACCTGCGCGACCGCTTCATCGTGACCATCGACCCCGACGATGCGCGCGATTTCGACGACGCCATCCATGTCGAAAAACTTCCCGGCGGCGAGTGGGAACTGGGTGTGCACATCGCGGATGTCTCGGCCTACGTGACGCCGGGAAGCGCGCTCGACCGCGAAGCCTTGAAACGCGGGAACAGTGTTTACCTGGTTGATCGCGTCGTCCCCATGATCCCGGAACGCCTGAGCAACGGCGTTTGCAGCCTTAACCCGCGCGTCGTTAGGCTGACGCATTCCTGCTTCCTCCGTTTCGCGAAAAATGGCGCCCCGAAAAGCGCGCGCTTCGCCCGCACGATCATTTGCAGCGCGCATCGGCTGACCTACAAGGAAGCCTTCGCCCTTCTGCAAGATCCGCCTAACGATAAGCTCGGCGAACACCTGCACACCGCCTGGTCGCTCGCCGCGCTTTTGCGCCGGCGCCGTTTTGCGCAGGGCTCGCTCGATCTCGATTTTCCAGAGGTAAAAGTCGTGCTCGATCGCGCAACCGGCCGCCCGTTGCGCCTCGACCGCGTCGAAAATGACGAGTCGCACCAACTCATCGAGGAGTTCATGCTCGCGGCTAACGAAGCGGTCGCTCTGGAATTAAAAAACCGCCTCATTCCGACGATTTATCGCGTCCATGAAAAGCCTGATCCGGAAAAACTCGCTGAGTATCGCCAGTTGGTGCTTGCTTACGGTTTCAAAGCTGGCGACCTAACGAATCGCGCCGAGCTGCAACGTCTGCTCGCCTCATTTCGTGGAAAGCCCGAAGAGCAGGCCCTAAAAATCGGCCTTCTCAAAAGTTTGAAGCGGGCCCGTTACGCGACCGAGCCGCTCGGTCATTTCGGCCTCGCGAAAAACAATTACGCCCACTTCACCAGCCCGATCCGGCGCTATGCCGATCTCGTCGTCCACCGCACGCTCGCCGAGATCAACAACCGTCGTGGCGCGCGCGCCAGCGTGGGCGATCTCTCCCGCATCGCGGAGCACATCTCGACCACCGAACGCGTCGCCGCCGACGCCGAAAACGAGTCGGTGAAAATGAAAAAGCTGGAGTTTCTCCAGGCGCAAGTGAGCGCCAAAAATCCTCAGGTCTTTCGCGCCATCGTCATCGAGGTGCGCAACTATGGTCTTCTCATCGAGCTGCCCGACGTGCTTCTTACCGGGCTCATCCATATCTCTTCTCTCGCCGACGATTTCTACGTCTTCGACGGCGCGCGCCGCCGGCTCATCGGGCGTCAATCCCGGCGCACTCTCGCCGTCGGCGAAACTCTGCAAGTCAGAGTGGCGCGCATCGACATCTTCAAACAACAGGCCGACTTCGCGATCATCAGCGACAAACCCGCTTCGCCTTCGCCGCGCCCGCGTTCGCGCGGCAGAAATAGCGCTCGGTAGGTAGTTGGGTTCGCGCGGGCGGCTCAGGTAAAAAAGAAGTATCTCACCGCCGTCACGAGGAAGAGAATGAGCGCGATCAGGGCGGCGGCCGGCCATAGCTGCCGCAACTGTCGGTCCGTCACGCAAAGCTTAAAAAGCGAAAGGTTCCTCAGGCGCTGCCAATTCTCTCTCGTCATTGCGGGAAGTGCGTCTTTAACTGCCTGCTCCCGGACGAAAGGCAACCTAATCTTACCGCGGCACCGCTATCCGTTCGCCTAACGAGTAAAGGACGGGCTCGCGCGCTTCGATCGCGATGTTAACGCGAGAGATCACCCTACCGGCGGCTGCGGGAAGTAAGATTCTTCTTCCCCTGTGGCAGCGATTGATTGTAGGATCGAGACCTTCAAAAAATGGACAGCATCCTTGAATCGAAAGAGTTGCAGATCGAGCGCAAGACCTTCGCGATCGACCTGCGCGAAAACGGCCGCGGCAGGTTCCTTCGCATCACGGAGGAAAGTCAGGGGCATCGCAATGTCATCATCGTTCCCATCTCCGGTGTCGATGATTTCGCGGACGCGATCGACGACGTCCTTGCCGCAGAGCCAGCTGAGCAGGGCTAGTCCAGCCTTTCCACTCTTCGAGCGCCGGCCCTTCGGCCTTTCTACAGCGGCGCGCCTTCCTTCCGGCGCGGAGTCGTTGACACGCCAGCTTCATCCTCTAGCTTGCGCCTCCTTAAAATCAACCGCTTCCCATGCCTACCAAAACAAAATCTTCCGGCAGCAAAAAGAGGTCGAGCCAGACTAAGTCCGCCGCTAAGTCTAGCCGCTATGTTTACTACTTCGGCGATGGCAAAGCCGACGGCGCGGGTAACATGAAACCGCTCCTCGGCGGCAAGGGCGCTAACCTGGCGGAGATGACTCGCATTGGGCTGCCGGTGCCTCCCGGCTTTACCATCACTACCGAAGTCTGCGCTTACTTCTACGATCACAAGCGCACTTATCCGACGGTCCTGAAAGCTCAGGTCGAGAGCGCGCTGGCCAAGGTAGAAAAGTCAGTAGGCAAGAAGCTCGGCGATAGGGAACGTCCGCTGCTTGTTTCGGTCCGCTCCGGCGCACGCGATTCCATGCCAGGGATGATGGATACGATTCTTAACCTCGGAATGAACGATACCGTGGTTGAGATTGTAGGACAGAAATCAGGTAACCCTAAGTTCGCCTGGGATTCCTATCGCCGCTTTTTGCAAATGTATGGCGACGTCGTCATGGGTGTCCAGAAACGCGCAGGCGAAGACCATGAGCCTTTCGAGAGTGTGATCGAACACTTAAAGGACGAACGCTACGGTAATCATCAGTTTCCCGACTCACAGCTTAATGTTGATGACTTACAAGAGTTAGTACAACGGTTTAAAGACTTAATTAAAGAACGCACTGGTAAGTCATTCCCACAAGATCCGCGCGCACAACTCTGGGGCGCGGTCGGAGCTGTCTTTGGTTCCTGGAATAACGACCGTGCGAATGTCTATCGTCGTAAGTATGGTATCCCGCATGAGTGGGGCACCGCCGTCAACGTGCAAACCATGGTCTTTGGTAACATGGGCGACAGCAGCGCGACTGGAGTAGCGTTCACGCGCGACCCGGCGAGTGGCGAGAAGGTGTTCTACGGCGAGTATCTTATCGACGCCCAGGGCGAAGACGTAGTCGCCGGTGTTCGCACTCCGAAACCTATCGCAGAGTTAGCTAAAGAAATGCCAGCGGCGCATAGAGACTTACTCAAAGTCCGCGCCCTACTCGAAAAGCACTTCAAGGACATGCAAGACCTTGAGTTCACCGTCGAAGAAAATCGTCTCTACATCCTGCAAACGCGCAACGGCAAACGCACCGGTCTCGCTGCCGTGCGTATCGCCGTCGAGATGGTGGATGAGCGTCTCATCTCAAAAGAGGACGCGATCAAACGCATTCCCGCTGACTCACTGGCACACTTACTCGCGCCTATCTTTGATCGTAAGTCCATCGCTGCGGCGAAGAAGATTGCGACCGGTTTACCGGCGGGTCCGGGTGCAGCTTCGGGCCAGGTAGTATTTAGCGCGGAAGAAGCAGTCCGTCGCGCCGGTCGCGGTGAGAAAGTCCTGCTTGCGCGCATCGAGACTTCTCCCGAAGACTTACGCGGCATGATCGCGGCCGAAGGTATTCTTACTTCACGTGGTGGTGTCTCTTCTCATGCCGCGCTGGTGGCGCGACAGATGGGCAAGGTCTGTGTCTGCGGCGCATCTGGAATAGAGATAGATTACCAAAAGCGTACTCTCACCGCGAGTGGAGTTACTTTGAAAGAAGGCGACTATCTGTCCATCGATGGTACTGCGGGCGAAGTCTTTGCCGGGGAAGTAACAACTGCTCCGTCTGAGATAGTGCAAGTCTTAGTCGATGGTTCACTCAAAGGTGATAAGAGCGCGACTTATAAGCAATTCTCCAAACTCATGAGTTGGGTGGATCGCGCGCGAAGGTTGGATGTGCGCACGAATGCCGATACACCCGAACAAGTGCGCAATGCTGTTGCCTTCGGCGCGTGCGGCATAGGACTCTGCCGCACGGAACATATGTTCTTCGAGGGCGATCGTATTGATGCCATGCGCGAAATGATCCTGGCCGAAGACAAGCCCGCGCGCGTGAAAGCGCTCGAGAAATTGCTGCCCTATCAACGCAAGGATTTTGCAGGAATCTTCCAGGCGTTGGAAGGTCTTCCGGCTACGATTCGTTTCCTTGATCCTCCTTTGCATGAGTTCCTGCCGCACGATCACGCGCAACAAAGCGCGCTGGCGGAAAAGCTCGGTGTGGAAGCCGCGCAGATCGCGCGCCGCGTGCATGAGTTACATGAGTTCAATCCCATGCTGGGACATCGCGGTTGCCGCTTAGGCATTGTGTATCCGGAAATATCGGAAATGCAGGCCCGCGCTGTCTTTGAAGCAGCCGCGGAAGTGCAGAAGAAAGGTAAGAAAGTTCGCCCGGAAATCATGATCCCGCTGGTTGGTTTCCCGCGCGAGCTAAAGCTACAGATAGATATAGTCCATCGCGTCGCGGCCGATGTAGCGAAGGAAAAGAAAACCAAGTTCACCTATCTGGTTGGAACTATGATAGAAATTCCGCGCGCCGCGCTCGTAGCGGACGAGATAGCGAAAGACGCCGAGTTCTTTAGCTTTGGTACGAATGATCTCACTCAGACCACTCTGGGAATGAGTCGCGATGATTCGGGCACCTTTCTCCCGGCCTATGCAGAGTTAGACATTGTCGCGACGAATCCTTTCGCAGCCATAGACCAAAATGGCGTCGGCAAACTGATGGAGATAGCTCGTGATTTGGGTCGCAAAACCAGACCAAACATCAAGCTGGGTATCTGCGGGGAGCATGGGGGCGAACCCTCGAGCGTGAAGTTCTGCGACAAACTAGGACTCGACTATGTCAGTTGCAGTCCTTTCCGCGTCCCGATCGCCAAACTCGCCGCGGCGCAGGCCGCCTTGAGTTAGTCAGGCGCAGACCAGCTTGCGACAGTAGAACGCTTCGGCGTACTGCGTGGCGCATTCAACACCGCGCAGGCGCATAAGGGCGAGGAAGGTCTCTTCCGCGAACCAGTGTTTGTTGCCCTGAGTCTGAAAGTAACGGCAGATATGCGCCGCTTTTGTGTGACTTAGATGCTTATCGAGTGGGACGAAGAAGTTAGGGCTGCTCAGGTCGCCGTCATACTTCGGAATTTCATACTCCAGGACGAGGTGGTTCCGAAAAGTATTCCAAGTCAGATCGGAAAGAAGCCGGTGATCCTGGTGCCGATCGTCGCGATAATGTGTGAAGATAACATCCGGCTCGTGACCATCTCGCAAAGTCTCGAAGAACTCTTTTACCTTGGTTCCCTGGAAGGGAAGAAAACTCGTGCGGAAGTTTTTTAACACGACCTTTCCGGCCGACTTACCGAGTAAGACCTTTGCACTTTGGCGCGCTTCTCCCGCGCGCTTCCCTTCGGCAGTAAAAACCACCCAGCGCACACGAAGGTCTGGGCGCGCGGCGATCCATTTCAGCAAGGTCCCGCCGCAACCTATCTCGATGTCATCGGCATGCGCGCCGAGACATAGGATGTTTTTCGCGCCTTCAGGGATAGCTAGTTCCAGCATGAGTTATTTCCCGCAGACTTAGATCGCGTCCCACACTCGCCAAGGCGCGCGACCGCTGGCGTGCAAGTCTTCCAGTTGTTGCTTCTCCTTGAAGGTATCCATGCAAGCCCAAAAGCCGTCGTAAGGATAAGTGATAAGCTGGCGTTCCGCGATGAGGCGACGAAAAGGTTCTTCGACCAGGTCTTCACCTTCCTGGATGTAATTAAATATTTCCTGTCGCAAAACAAAGAAGCCGCCGTTAATCAGATTGCCGGAGCGAGCAATGTGCGCAATCTCACTGACCGCTCCATCGGCTTCGACCGTGACTGTGTGAAAGCTGGCCGTAGGTGTCACTCCCAGGAAACAAGCCACCTTCTTCTTCGCCAGGAAATAATCGATCTCGTGCGGTAAGACCAGATCGGTCAGGCCATCAACATAGTTAGCCAGAAAGACCTCCTGACCCTCGAGGAAGCGCCTTACGCGCAGGAGGCGCTGACCGACATTAGAGTTCTGGCCGGTATCGACAAAAGTTATTCGCCAATCCTCGATATCCTTGCGCAGTAACTCTACTTTCTTGCCGCCATCGGATAAGACAAAGTCGTTCGAGACACACTCATTGTAGTTAAGGAATGACTGTTTGATGATATCTGCTCCATAACCGAGACAAAGGATGAATTCATTATGCCCGTAGTGGGAATAATACTTCATCAAATGCCAAAGGAGCGGGCGATAACCGATCACCGCCATCGGTTTCGGCACCGGTTGCGGACCTTCACGCAACCGCATTCCCTGACCGCCACAAAATAGAACTACCTTCATCGCCACAAGCTCCTAGTCATATACCTTTACCTCGGGAATCGGCACCACAAATTTCCCGCCCCACTCGCGAATGTAGGAACATTGCTGCATGATTTCATCCTTCAAATTCCACGGCAGGATGAAGAGAAAGTCAGGCTTCGTCTCCCTGATCCTTTCCGGAGCATAAATAGGGATACGCGTTCCCGGAGTAAACTTCCCTTGCTTATAAGTGCTGCGATCCACCGTGTAATCGAGAAAGTCGGTGCGGATTCCGCAGTAGTTGAGCAAGGTATTTCCTTTTCCGGGCGCTCCGTAGCCGGCGATGGTCTTACCGGCGCTCCGGGTTTCAATGAGGAAGCGAAGGAGGCCTCGCTTAGTTGCTTCGACTTTTTGAGTGAAGGCCGTGTAGGGTTCTAACTTCGCGATTCCCCAATCGGCCTCTGTTTGAGTAAGCCGCTTCGCCGTCGCTGAGACAGGCTTCGAGTTATCGTCCGCATGACAAGCGTAGATTCGCAGCGAACCGCCGTGAGTCTTTATCTCATCGACGTCAAAGAGTCTAAGTCCGTGTGCCTCGAAGATCCTTGAGACGGTGGTGAAGGAGAGATAGGAGAAATGTTCGTGATAGATGGTATCGAACTGATTTTCTTCAATCAGTCTTATAAGGTGAGGAAATTCCATCGTGATCACTCCTGTAGGCTTCAGGAGGATCTTCATGCCGCCGACGAAGTCATTGATGTCGGGCACGTGCGCCAGAACGTTATTACCGAGCAACAGATCGGCTTGGCGGCCTTCGGTGGCAAGCTTACGGGCGAGTTTCACGCCGAAGAACTCCGTTACCGTGGGAATGCCCTTCTTGATGGCTGTCTGCGCGACATTCTTCGCCGGCTCAATTCCTAATACCGGAATCTTTCGCTCCAGGAAATACTGGAGAAGATAGCCGTCGTTGCTCGCTAACTCTATGACGAGTGATTGTGCATTTAGGTTTAGTCTTTCGGAGATGTCCGAGACATAGCTCTTCGCGTGCGCGAGCCAGCTATCGGAATAGGAAGAGAAGTAGGCATATTCCTCAAAGATGGCCCGCGGCGAGACGTATTCCGGCAGTTGGACCAGATAGCATTCTTCGCAAACGAAAGAGTGCAGCGGATAGAGAGTCTCGGGTTCTTTCATCTGCTCGGGCGAGACGTATGACTCACACAGAGGCGAGAGTCCCAGATCGACGAAGGTCTGGCGCAAGGGGGTTTCGCAAAAGCGGCAGAGATAGGCAGAGTTAGTGGCCATAACCTAAGTCAACGTTCAACGTTCAACGTTCGACGTTCGACGTTCAACGTTCGACGCAAAATGGACCGACGTGGACGTTCGTAACTGTGGGATTTTCTCTGCGATTTCCTTTCCTATCTCCAGAGAAGCCGTCGCCGCCGGTGAGGGGGCATTACAGACATGAATCGACTGTGGACCATGGACGAGAAGGAAGTCATTCACGAGCGCGCCACTCGGGAGCAGGGCCTGCGCCCTTACGCCCGCGGGAGCGGGAACAATATCCTTCTCGCTTACTTCCGGGATAAGTTGTTGGAGACTTTTCACGAATGCTCTCTTATTCAGCGACCGATATGCTTCCGCGAAACCTTCTTTGTAATGTTTGCGCGCGAGATTCCAAAACCCACGATAACTCAGCGTGTCCCAGACATCGCGGAGATCAATGTCGGTCTTAGCGTAGCCTTCTCTCTTCAGCGCAAGCACGGCGTTAGGTCCAGCATGAACCGAGCCGTCTATCATCCTGGTGAAGTGGACCCCAAGAAAAGGAAAGGAAGGATCCGGCACAGGATAGACAAGTGAGTTAACGAGGTGGCGACGTTCAGGAACCAACTCATAGTACTCGCCACGGAAAGGTGTGATTCGCGCTTCGAGTGGCAGGCCAGCGCCAAGCGCCAGGCGATCGCTTTGCAAGCCGCCACAATTGACGAGGAATTTTGCTTCTACCGTACCGCGAGCGGTTTCCAGAGTATGACTACTGTCGTTGTGACGCAGCTCTCTCACCTCTGCTTCAGTTTGTATGCAGCCCCCTTGTTCGGCGATAAGGTCGGCGAACCTCACACAAACTTCACGGTAACTAACAATGGCAGTGGAAGGCACACTTAGTCCGCGGAGACAAGCGACGTGCGGCTCAATCTCGCGGACTTCTTCGGCGGATAGTTCGGTGACGGTGAGTTGGTTTTCTACTCCACGGCGGTGGAGCTCGTGGAGAAGGGGAAGCTCTGACTCACGAGTGGCGACGATGATTTTGCCGCAAACGTCATGCGCGATTTCATGTTCCTGGCAGAAGGCGATCATCGAGCGATTCCCCTCGCGGGCGAAGCGGGCCTTCAGGCTCCCCGGCGGATAGTAGATTCCGGAGTGGATAACTCCGCTGTTGCGGCCGGTTTGATGGCTCGCGAGCTGAGTCTCCTTCTCCAAGACAACGATGCGCACGCCCGGCTGACGTCGCCCAAGTTGCAGGGCGACACTTAGCCCGACGATGCCGCCGCCGATGATGGCGCAATCGACTTTCATTGAGTAAATGGACGACTCATCTTACTTATCATCCCGAGCGAAGCGTAGCGCAGTCGAGGGATCCCGTGGAATGACCTTGCAGACCTGCGCACGAGCTTTGTGGAAAACCGGCGGGGATCCCTCGACTGCGCCTTCGGCTCCGCTCGGGATGACAGGGCTCATAGATTTGCGGTGGTTCCTAACGAGAGAAGGTCTGTTGCGGCAAGGGCCTCCGCAGCGGTGCGGATTACCGTGAAAGGTAGTTTGGCCCGCTCGGCGATGTCCAGAAGCGAGTGAGTACCATCGGCAAGATTCAAGACCCAGAGAAAGGCTAACTCGTGCTCGCGTCGATCTTCTTTCGCACTCAGACCTTGATAAAGGCCACGCTTGCCGAGTTGTGGTTCGCCTTTCGGGCTATGGTTCACATAGTTGTCATTATGTTCGAGGAGATCGATTATTTTCAGACACTTATCGAGTGAGTCTTGGAGCGCTTCAGCCTTAACGAACTTAAGGCTATCCGCAGACGTGTGATACTCGGGAAAGGTGCCGTGCACGGATCGCATCATACAACCAACGGGAAGGTTGATCCCCGGCGAACAGTATTGTCGTTCATCGTAGCCATAAGGAGAAAATTCCACGATTTGGTAAGGCCGATCCGAGTGTCCCAGGACATGGGCGACAGCGCGATCGATCTCGGCGTTTCCCTGGCGGCTCCGTTTATAAGTGAGGTTGGCCTCGTCGCCGACACAAGTGAGGACAAGCCCGTGCTGAATACGACTCAGGGATTCTTCGTTACGAGCGAGCCAGGCGATCGCACCGATACTGCCAGGTACGAAAACAAAGCGATAAGTGTAGCGTCGAGATTTGGTGGACAGTTGATGAGCCAATTCGACCGCGACGGCGATGCCGGAGAGGTTGTCGTTCGCAAGCGAAGGATGACAGATATGGCACGAAATCAAAAACTCGCGC
The DNA here is from genome assembly GCA_013821455.1 of Chthoniobacterales bacterium. Lineage (GTDB taxonomy): Bacteria > Verrucomicrobiota > Verrucomicrobiia > Chthoniobacterales > UBA10450 > Palsa-1392. The sequence goes on along the minus strand of JACDGS010000017.1, from coordinate 32,623 downwards.
TCGGTTTCACCTTGCAGGAGATACTCCCCATAGGTTAGGTGCCCATTGCTTAGGGATGAGTCGATACAGATTTCGTATTCCTCTTTGTCATTAAGCTGGGCCAGCTGGTTCTCACTTAGGCAAAAGCCCCAATTCGGATTGTAATAGGAAGTACGATAGGGAATCCAGTCTGGAAAACCCGGAACGGTATAGAGATGGTCCTTCAACTCCGCGAGTCGCATGCGGCCTTGAATAGGAACGCTATAACTCATGACATGCAGGTTGAGTTTCTGGAAGTCCACCAGCCGCTCACCGGCCCCGTCTTTGATCCAGGCATCGCGAATGTTCCACTCTTGCGGAATGGTCCAATCGAAGACCCTGGTGCCGCTCGGGATCTCGTGAGTGTCGAGCGGAATATGTTCCTTTAGGATCGCCAAGGTTTCGCGGACGCCAGCGCCAGTGATGCTCCGGCCGATAGGATACAAACGCGTGATCAGCGCCATCATGGCTTCTCCATGTGTTTGCATCAGAAGAAGGAAGGCCAGGCTAAGTCCAGTGCTGAAATCAACGTTACCGGCAAGGGCCACGTGATCGCGAGGGCAGCGTCATCGTAGCGATAGCCCGTAGCGCTGCCGGGACTGTGATACTCACTCATTTGGTACTCTATCTCGCAATTATCTTCCAAGGTTTGAAAGCCGTGCGCGAAAGACTCTGGCACGTAAAGCGCGCGTCGATTATCCGCCGTGAGCTCGGCCGCGAAGTGCTTACCGTAGGTGGGTGACTTAGGGCGCACGTCGACAATAACATCATAGATAGCGCCACGCACGCAGCGGACGAGCTTGGCCTCGCGCGCGGGCGGTTTTTGGCGGTGCATGCCTCTTATCGTTCCCGCCTTATGGTTATAGGAAGTGTTACATTGCACGACATCGGGGTTGAGTCCGTGTGCTTCGAATTCTCTGCGGCAAAAGGTACGGGCGAAGAAGCCACGCTCGTCCTTGTGTAGTTCCAGCTCGATTAAGAAAGCGCCGGCGAGGGGAGTTTCGGTGAAGGTCACTTCGCGGGAACCGTTCCGTTCTTCCAGAAGAAGTTCTGATCTATCTGCCGGGTGCGGATAAGGTATTCGAGTTGTTTCAAACGGGTGAAGCCGGGAGAGTTGAAGGTCTCGGGAGTCATTGCGACTTGCTCGAAGATGGCGCGTAACTGTTCCGCGCCGCGCCGCGCGTCCCACTGACACTTAAAGTCAGGCAGCGCGCTTCTTATCTTCTCGAACGATACGCGATAACTGCGGTTATCGGCGCCTTGCTGGCCAAAGGTGACCTGACATCCGGTGAAGACTTTACCTACAATCTCAGCGATTTCTTTAACGGTGTAGTTATGAGTCGTGTCACCGACATTGAAGATCTGATTGTGGACGTTATCTCTCGGCGCATCGAGCGCGCAGATGATGGCCTGGGCTATATCAAGCCCATGCACGAGTGGTCGCCAGGGTGTGCCGTCACTAACCAATTTAATTTCGCCTGTCGTCCAGGCGAGGCCGGAGAGGTTATTTAGGACGATGTCGAAGCGCATGCGGGGTGAAGCCCCATAAGCCGTCGCGTTGCGCATGAAAGTAGGCGAGAAGTTATCACCCGCCATCGGTCTAAGGTCGCGTTCGACCAGGGTCTTACAAATGGCATAAGCCGTTTGCGGATTCACGGGAGAGTCTTCCGTGACATAATCTCCATCGGCGACGCCATAGACGCTGCACGACGACATATAAACAAATCGTGTTACTCCCGCAGCCTTGGCTAACTGTGCCAGGTGGACCGATCCCAGATGATTGATCTCATAAGTTATATGTGGTGCTAACTCCCCCAAAGGATCGTTCGATAACTCGGCCATGTGCACGACCGCTTCAATGCCCTCCAAGTCCTCGCTGGTAAGATGGCGGATATCCTTGTTAAGGGTACGAGGTGTAAGTGGCGCACCATGATAGAGCCAGCCGGTTTTATAAAACCCGGTGTCTACCGCAGTGACCTCATGACCGCGCTGCATAAGGAGCGGCGCGAGAAGGGAGCCAAGATAGCCTTCTGTTCCTGTGACGAGTATCTTCATGACCTAACCCAATCCTTTGCTGCCCTCATGACTCTATAAGTAGGACAACCGATCGTTGTCGGCAGGCTGGCGCAAAAATGTTGTAGCCCAAACTTAACGGCGTGCTCGGCCGCTTCGGCTAACCTCTTCGCCGCAGAAGATGAGTGACGATCGACGGGCGCGCGGCTGGGATAGTAACGGCTATGGAGGAATCTTTTCGCGCGATCTCTCTCGCCTCTTTGCAGGCAACGGCTCACGGCGTTCATCATCAATGGACCAAGCAGCTTCTTCTTATAAGGCTCGACCGCGGGAGTGACTGCGACGGGCAGGAGTAGTTCGACCAGGCGTTCGTTGCAATGACCCGAGGTGGTAGTCGCGGCCACGTGCACGCGATATTCCACCAGGTAATCGGCGACGAAGACGAACTTCGCTCCTTCCTGCGCCAAACGAATGAAGAACTCGGCATCGGGCGTGTTCAGGTCGTCGCGAAAACGGAGCCGCCGCATATCCGCGGTCCGCATCATGGCGGCGGAAAGCGCGATCGCTTGTTCCCAGGCGGCGATTTGCGCGCTGGCGAGCGCGCCGCTCGTGAGGCCGTCGCGATGGTAGCGCCGGGTTTGTTCGCGGCTTTCGGCTTCGAGTCTTTTTCCCTGGCCGTCCATCAGGTAGTGATTGCAAAAAGCGAGACTCACGTCCGGTTTCATTTCCTCTACGAGTCGGCTGATAAAATCCGGCAGCAGACGATCGTCGTCGCCCATGGCGACTAAAAATTCGCCGCGCGCCGCCTCGGCCAGCGCGTTGAAGTTGCCGGACATCCCGAGATTATGGGAATTTTGCCGGTGAGAAAAACGCGGATCTGCGACTATTTCTGGCGACAATCTCTGCTTCGCTTCACCGCCGCCGTTGTCGCCGACGAGCACCTCAATATTCGCGTAGGTCTGCCCGAGCGCGGAGAGCACCGCCTCCTCCAGGTAAGTGGGGCGATCAAACGTCGGGATGACTATGCTGACCAAGGGCGACATGGCGTTCAGATTCAATCCAATACCCGTGAGCAGATTGAAGGCCAGCAATTAAATTCCGATTAAAATTTGGGACGGGCCTGGCTCGGCCCGGGGCATGCTGAGCAGAAGAGAGGTAAAGTTTCCGTCCGACAGAGCCTCACTTGGAAAGGCGCCAACCTCCGGCCAACGCGGCCAAGCGCGCTCAGGAGTCCACGGATGACCTCGTGCGTCGCCCGGCGGCCGGGCTCGGGAGGTTCGGAGCTCGTTAGCCCTTTGCTCGTTAGGTAAGCTGCGCGCCTTACTTGTTTAGCGTTACCTGTTCGCTGGCAGCGCCCTGGTTGCCATCGTAACCGACCACTGTCGCCGTGAGTGTATGCAAGCCCGCAGTATAGCTCGCGGTGGTCCAAACAAAACTCATCGTGGTCGCCACTGCAGTGCGCGAGGCGACCTGGGTCCCATCCACGGAAAAGATGAAGGTGTTCGAAGAACCATCCTCGGTCCCGCTCACAGTCATCGTCACATTGATCTTTTTTCCGCTGACCGTGGCGCCCGCCGCCGGCTGGGTAATGGCCACGACAAGCGGCACGTCATTAGTGGTGACAGTGATAGTGCGGATAGGAGGACTGGGATCGTTCGCGCCCGCGTCATCGAGCGCCGTCATGGAAACAGTGTAAGTGCCGCCCGCATCGAAACGAACCGCGCCGGGAGATTGCAGGCTGCTGGTAACGGGAACGCCTCCTGGGAAAACCCACTTATAAGAGGCGACGGTACCATTTGGGTCGGTCGCGGTGCTGGAGAAATTAATCGTGTCGCCTTCCCCGATAGAAAGATCTCCCATTGGCGCGGTGATCGTTCCTTTGGGCCCGGCATTCGTTGGGTTAGCGGAAAGATGAACGAACTTTGCGACCGATGGCACGCCGGCTTGGTTGATAATAAAAACCATGTAGTAACCCGGCGGCGCGATCGATCCGTTAGGCGGGGTGGTTGCTTTTAGCTGCGTCGCGAGAGTCGTGTAAGTAAGTCCCACGACTCTTTGATCGAAATCGAAAGAGTGAGTCGAAGATCCCGGGCGAACCAGAACCACATCGCGGATATTTGCCGCATCCGGTGTTTTGAGCGCGAACGATGCGCCATAGCCGACCTCGGCAGGCACACTTGTAATCGTCGGGCGCACGGCCGGGATCGAGTTCCCGTTAGCATCCGTCGTAAAGAGATAAGGGGGAGAATAGATTTCCATATGCTCTTCCCAGGTGTCCATGGGATTACTGCCGGCGATCCAGACCGTGGCGTCGGGGAGCAGGAGCGCGCTCGAATGATACAACCGCGGATAAACGGCAGTGCCCGCATAGGTCCAAGTCTCCGCTACCGGATCGAAAATCTCCGCGGCGAGACTCGCGGTGCTGGCATCTTCATCCAAAAACGAACCGCCGGACGCGAAAACCTTTCCGTTAGGCAGGAGGACCGCGTTCAAGCGAATCCGCGGTAACATCATCGCAGCGGTTGAGCGCCAGGCCGGAGTCGCGGCCGCAAAGTCGATAATCTCACAAGTCTTAGTAGCAGGTGTCAGTCCGCCGAGAATCATGACGCGACCGTCATAGCCTGCCTCGGGGCGCAAGGGGAGAAGAACCGACGAACCACCTTTGCGATTCTGAGTCAGAACTGTGGTCGCGACATTGGTGGTCCAGGTCTTAGTGGAAGGATGAAATAAGCTTGATTGCGGAACCGTTCCCGAAACAAAAACATCGCCGTCTGGCAGTAAGTGCATCCGGGGATAAAGCGATGGGATCAGCGGTGAGATATATTCAGCGCTCCAACCAATACCGGCCTTGTAAAGCTCGACCGCCTTGTTGATCTCGTGATTCTCATTCTGGCCGGAATAAGCCATCACGCTGCCATCAGTAAGTGTCAGCGAGCTTCCGTACCAGCGTCCGTGGGCCATGTCTTCGACCTGAGCGAATTTTTCCGTCAAGGGATCAAAGACCGTGGTCAGAGATAGTCCTTCAAATGGAAAGTAGTTTTGTGTGCCGCCGATGATCACGAAGCGCCCGTCGGGCATCGCACTCATACCGGTGCAAAAGACATCCCAGGGAATTTCCTGGACCGTGAGCGTGCTCGCGGCAAGATCGAGCACACCGCCGTAGAATTCTCCGGCGGTATAGTTACCGGATTCTTTCTCCGAGCCGGAGACAATCAAGATCCTGCCCGTGTGCATGAGGCTAACGTGAATAGGATTGATCGTCATCAAGTAAGGCAGCGTGGTCCACGAGCCATCCGTCACCGGTGCATCGACCAAGGGCGTCGGCGGAGAAGCCGGCGGAACTTTCAGTGTCTGCTTCCAGTTACCTGTGCCGGGTTCGTGCGCCTCGAGATTCGTCGCAACGAAGGCGGCGCATAGAGTAAGGCTAAGAAGGACGAGAGAATGATATCTCGTTACTAACTGTATTCGTGTGCGCATGGATTTAGCGATGAGGCCCCTTTTCTACGTCGCGATGGAAGAAATCGCAACTCTGCCCTGTAAAGATGCGCATGCTCTCAATTTTGCGTCTGCGCGTCAAGCAGAATGCTGAGCTATTCGGGATAGATGGACGATGTTGGCGGCGACTTTACGGAATAATCTTCTCATCGAATTGATGTCCCCCATATGCTTCCTGCGCATGAAAAACACTATTCTGGCGTTTTCGCTTTCTCTCTTACTTCCTGGCTCTGCCTTCGCCCAATGGAGCTCCGATCCGATGGCCAATCTCGGCGTCGCCGTGAAGCCCGACGATCAGGTGCAACCGAAGGTTCGTCCGACAGGTGATGGCGGTTGCTATATTAGCTGGTTCGATAACGACCCTTCCGGTAACCCGCCGTTTGGTTACGACGTTTTTCTGCAACGGCTCGACGCGAGTGGCGTGCCGCAATTTCCCGCCGGCGGAATTCGGCTCGCCGACCTGGGTCTAAGTTCCACTCAGGATTATGGCTTCGATGTCGACAAAGACGGCAACGCGCTGGTTTGCTTTCTTGACGATCGCCGCAAGCATAATCCCAACGTCGTTGTCACAGTTGTGAAAGTAAGTCCGGCTGGCGAACAACTTTATGGCAGCAAAGGCCGCGAAGTCGCGCGCGGCGCTGACTTTCTCGGTAACTCTAAAGTCACTGCGACTTCCGATGGCTCCGCGGTCGCGGGTTGGATTGAAGGTAACAACCTTATGTTCCAGAGAATCAATCGCAGTGGCTGGAAACAATGGGGGCCGAGTGGGATTACCATCGCCGCTCCGGCAGGTCTGACTTACTCGTTAGCCGATCTGCATGCGGGTGATGACGGATCGGTGATTGCGTCATGGGTTTCCGCGGCGGGATTCACTGGGCCGAAGCATTTGCTTGCGAACAAAATCGGCGCGGATGGAACTCTCCTTTGGGGGACTGATAACGTCATCGTTTTTGACGGAGGCTCGTTGCAGTTTGGAAATTTTCCGCCGTTCGTCACGGACGGAGCGGGCGGCGCGGTCTTCGGTTGGTACGAAGTGACTCCTTTGCAAGCGCGCGCGCAGCATATTCTCGCCGACGGCACGGAAGCTTTCCCGCATAACGGAACTCCAGGTTCCACGAACACGCCACATGACCAGGTAAACCCGGCTGTCTCCTATGACCAGGCGAGTGGTGACACCTATCTTTTCTGGGATGAAATTCTGGAAGGCCCCCTAACGAATGAAGGAATCTCCGGACAGAAATTCAACTCCACTGGCGTGGCGCAATGGGGCGACTTTGGTTTGGTCGTGCAACCCTTCACCTCATCGGCAGTGTTGAATGTGACGAACGTCTTTACTGCCGCTGGGCCGCTTGTGGTCTGGTCGTCAGAAGCGTCTTTCGGGCAGGATTCCATTACCGGAGCGAAACTATCTCCCAGCGGAACTTTCCTATGCCCACCCTTTGCGGTTTCCTCGATCCTTTCCTCCAAGTCGCGGCTTGATCTGACGTTATCAGTCAATGACGTGGCCTTCGCGGTCTGGAGCGACGGACGGAACGATGGCGGCGATATCTACGCGCAGGACATCAAGCCCGATTGCTCCCTGGGCCAGTAATCACCTAACGAGTAAAGGACTGTTTTCGAGCCTACTCGTAGCGCAAGGCTTCGATTGGATCGAGCCGGGCTGCTTCGCGGGCGGGATAGAAGCCGAAGAATATGCCCACCGCCGCGCTAACAAAGAAGGCGGCGACGATTGAAGGGATCGAGATAAGTGTGGGCCAATGCGCGAAGATCGAGAGCAGGCGCGATGTTCCCAGGCCCAGAAGTATTCCAATCACGCCGCCGATCGCGCTCAAAGTCACTGCTTCAATAAGAAATTGGGTAAGGATATCGCGCCCGTGCGCGCCGACCGCGAGACGCACCCCGATCTCGCGCGTCCGCTCGGTCACGCTTACGAGCATAATGTTCATAATCCCAATGCCGCCGACGACTAACGAGACGCAGGCAATGGCCGCGAGCAGCAAAGTCATGACGCGCGCGGTCGCGGTGGCAGTCTCGGCGATTTCCTGCTGGTTGCGCACCGTGAAATCGTCGTCGCGACCGGGACGAATGTTATGCCGCTGCCGCAGAAGCGCGGTGATCTGTTGTTGCGCCGGGTCGAGGTCGTTAGGCGAACCGACCTGGACGTCGATGCCGCGCAAGGTGGTGCCACCGACGACGCGTTTCATCGCACTCGTGTAAGGCATGATGATGATGTCGTCCTGGTCTGTTCCCTGTGGACTTAATCCTTTGGAAGTCAGGACGCCGGTAATGAGAAAGGGGACGCCTTTGATCCGCAAAATTTGCCCGAGCGGACTGGAGGAACCAAAAATCTGCCGCGCGGTCGTCGCGCCAATGACACAGACCTTGTTCGCGCCGCGCACATCCTGTGCGGTGAAACTCGCGCCATCTTCGAGCGGCCATTTGCGGATGTCGAAGTACTCCGGCGACTCACCGTAAATGCGCGTAAACCAGTTTTGATTTCCGGCCGAGACCTGGCCTGTCGAAACGATCTCATCGCTCACCGCGACGACGCCGGGAACCTCACGGCGAATCGCTTCCGCGTCCTCGATTTTCAAAGTGCCGGCGCTGCCCCAGCCAGTATGCACTCCGCTCGCGGTGACGCTGCCGGAGAAAATCAGGATAACGTTTTCGCCGAGGCTGGCGATTTGCGATTCCACTTGCGACTTGGCGCCGTTGCCGATGCTGACCATCGCGATGACCGCGCCGACTCCTATAATGATGCCGAGGGCGGTGAGGACGGAGCGAAGCTTGTTTCGGCGCAAGGCGCGAAAGGCAATCTTGAGAGTGGATAAAATTTTCATGGAATTCAGCTCACTGCTTTACTCCTAACAAGAACTAGACGAGTCACGTCGGCGCCTCGACCTCCAGCGCGACCGAATCGGAAAGTTTGCGTGCTTCCCCCGCCGCGGAGAACCGCTGCTTGACCGGCTGATCGTACTGCACAAGCCCATCGCGCATGACGATATTGCGCCGGGCATAGGAAGCGATGTCGGCTTCGTGCGTCACCATGATGATGGTAATGCCACGTTCGTTCAGGCTTTGGAAAACGCCCATGATCTCGGCGCTTGTCCGGCTGTCGAGATTGCCGGTCGGCTCATCGGCGAGGACCACTTCCGGTTCATTGATGAGCGCGCGCGCGATTGCGACCCGCTGTTGCTGACCGCCGGAAAGCTGACTCGGATGATGAGCTTCGCGGCCGGCCAGTCCCACGGACTCGAGGACCTTGTCGGCGCGCGCTGTGAGTTCTTTACTCGTTAGGCGATGGGTGCCGTAGAGCAACGGCAGCTCGACATTCTCCCTCGCAGACGTGCGCGCGAGAAGGTTGAAGCTCTGAAACACAAAACCGAGTTTGTGGTTGCGAATATCTGCCAGCTCATCGCGCGCGAGGCCGGAGACGTCGATGCCATCGAGCAGATAGCGGCCGCGCGAAGGACGGTCGAGACACCCAAGAATGTTCATCAAAGTCGATTTCCCGGAACCGCTCGAACCCATGAAAGCGACGAACTCGCCTTTGCCGATTTCGAGCGAAACGCCGCGGACCGCGTGCACATCCACTTCGCCGGTCCGATAAATTTTGTGAACGTCTTCCAGCCTAACGACAACTTGTTCGGCCATCTCGCGCCCTCTTAGAAGCGGCGCCCGCCGGAGAAGGGATTATTAGTGGCGGCTGCCTCCGCCGACTTGCCCACCGCCGCTGTCACTACCTGGTCGCCTTCTTTTAAACCCTCCAAAACTTCAGTGTAAATTCCATCGCTGATGCCCGTCTTGATTTTCATCGGTTGCGGTGAGGACGCGTCGGACGCAAGGACGTAAACGGTTTTTTCGCTCGAACGTGCAGCGGGTTTTCCGCGACCCGGGCGATGCGCAGCACCATCGCTGTTCGGCGCCGCAGTAGCTTCTTCAGGCGGGTGAAAGCGCAACGCGGCGTTGCCCACTTTCAACACATTCTCTCGCTGAGCCACGATGATCGAGACGTTCGCGGTCATGCCCGGTTTCAATTTTAGGTCCGCGTTTGTCACGCCGATAACCGTGTCGTAGCTGACGACGTTTTGCACGGTCGTGGGCGCGTTTCGCACCTGCACGACCGTGCCGTGGAAAGTGCGATTCGGGAATGCATCAACCGTGAAATCGACATTCTGGTCTTGCTCGATTACCCCGACGTCGGCCTCGGCCACGTTCGTGTCGATCTGCATTTTCGTGAGGTCATTTGCGATCGTGAAAATGATCGGCGCGGAAAGGCTGGCCGCGACGGTTTGGCCAACATCGACGCTTCGCGAAATGACGGTGCCGTCGATTGGCGAAGTAATCGTGCAATGATCGAGATCGGTTTTCGCGCGATCGAGCGCGCCTTGTTTGATCATGACGTTGGCCTGCGCCTGATGGAGCGTCGCGTTCGCCTGATCGAGCTCGGACTGCGATGTCGTTTGCTTTTGGACCAGGTCCACCATGCGCTTTTGATTTATCTGCGCCAGCTCCAAGCCGGCTTGCGCATTTTCCAGGTCGCCCTGCGCCTGGGTGACCGCCGCCTTAAAAATCGCCGGGTCAATTTCGGCCACGACCTGACCGGCTTTTACACTGGAATTATAATCGACCGAGAGCTTCGAAACGTTGCCGGAAATCTGGCTGCCCACCTGAACATTAACCACCGGGTTAAGTGTGCCGGTGGCCGTGACGGCTTGAGTCAGCGCGCCGCGGGTCACGGGAGCCGTGCGATAAGTCTCGCTGCCGCCCCCTTGCCGGCGAACAAACCAGACGGCGAGAATCACCAACGCCAGGCCGAAGAGGATCGGGATTATGCGTTTCATCGGCTTGCGCGTTGCATCGACCGAAGCCGGGCGAACGTCAACCACGCGGGCGGCGTGAGGCTCATGATCGTTAGGCAAATCCGCCGCGCCGACTCGGCGCGTTTGACTGATCATATAATTATATGACAAGAAGCGGCGGTGCGTCGTTACCTCGAAATCTATTGGATCATGCTGCGCAACTCGCTCATTCGTGAGCTGAGTTTCAAGGCGAATTTTCTCCTCTGGATGGTGGTGGAGGTGCTTTGGTTCCTCGGACAGATTTTATTCTTCAGCATCATCTTTGGGCAGGTCGATCGGATCGGGGATTGGACGAAGTGGGAAGTGGTGCTGCTCGTCGGCACACACCAGATCATTGGACAGCTTTTTCAGGCGTTCTTCTTCGTGAATGTGGCCAACATTCCCGAGCTCGTGCGCACGGGGAAACTCGACTCGCTTCTCGTGCTCCCGCTCGACAGCCAGTTCGTCGTTTCGACAAAACAATTCGGGCTCGACAGCATCGTCAATGCGCTCGTCGGCGTCTTTGTTGTCGTGCTTTCACTCGTTAGGCTGCACGTCACCCCGGGACCGGTCGCGATCCTGCTCTATGTCATCGCGCTCGGCTTCGGCGTGGCCATTCATTACTCGATCATGATTTGCCTTGCCGCGGTCAGCTTTTGGATCGTTAGGGCGCAAGGGTTGGTTTACGGCTATTTTAATTTCCTGAATATCGCGCGCTATCCGGACGTGATTTTCCCGCCGCTCTTCCGCTGGGTTTTTGGCTGGATCGTCCCCGTCATCATCGTTGCGAACATTCCCGCGCGACTCCTGATCAAGTCGTTAGGCCAACCGGCGTGGCTGCTTGTGCACCTCGCCGCCGCCGGCACGATCGTAACGCTTTTGAGCCGCTTCTTCTGGCGGTTTGCGTTGCGGCATTATTCCAGCGCCAGCTCGTAGCGCCTCGAAAAAATCGGCCCGCAAATCGGCCCGAAACCGCTTGCGTCAAAAACGAATCGCTCTTATTTAAGCCTCCCCTTTTCCGGACAGGTCTGAAAACCGGAGATAAGCACCCAATTTTATGGCTAGTTCCAAGAAAACTTCCGTCGCGAAGAAGCCCGTGAAAAAGGCCCCGCCCAAAAAAGCGGCCGCCACGCGCAAGGCTCCCCCTGCGAAGAAAAAAGCGCCGCCTGCCAAAGCGAAAAAAAAATCCAAGCCCTCGCCGGTGAAGAAATCCGCGCCGGCAAAGACGCCCGCGAAGGCACTCCGAAAGCACGCCGCCGCGCCCGCGAGAAAATCCGCGCCAGCAAAAAACAAACCGGTCAAAGCGCAAAAAGGTCACGAAAAAAATGGCAGCCAGACTCAGCAGATCATCGGTCGGCCAGGGAAGGCGAATGCGCGCCGGCTCGATCCTTTCATCCGAGCGCAAAAAGAACGGCTCCTGCAACTCCGCGACGCCATGGTCGATTCGATGGCTGGCGTCGCGCAGGACACTTTGCGCGCGCGCGCCGAGGGCAGCGAAGCTTCCGCTTTCGGAATGCATCAGGCCGATGCCGGCAGCGATGCCTACGATCGCGATTTCGCGCTCAGCCTTTTGTCGCAGGAACAGGACGCGCTTTATGAAATCGATGAAGCGCTGAAGCGGATCGATCTCGGCAGTTACGGCAAGTGCGAAATGTCGGGCAAGCCGATCATGCACGCGCGGCTCGAAGCGATTCCTTTTGCGCGCTACACCGTCGAATGTCAGTCGCAGCTCGAGAAGCAAAATAAAGCTTCACGCGTTCGCCAGTCTGTCACTTCGCTCTTTGGCCTAACGGATGAAGAAACGCGCGAAGGCGAGGAAGAAGAGAAAGCCGAAGAAACGAAGGAATAACGAAAATGGCCCAGGAAATCGTCACTCTTGAATGCACCGAAGCGAAAGCGGCTGGGATGCCGGCCTCGCGTTACATGACGACGCGGAATAAGAAAAGTCCGCGCACGCCGAACCGGCTCGAAAAGAAAAAATACAATCCATTTATGAAACGGCACACGCTCCACCGGGAGACCAAGTAATTATGCAACCCAAGACCGCCAAACGCCGTTCCGCTTTCCGCCGCGCTAATCGCACGATGCCGCGCCGTCGCATCGACATTGCGGCCGAAGCCATCGACTACAAGAATCCCGATCTGCTCAGGAAGTTCGTGACCGAAAGCGGAAAAATTCTCCCGCGCCGAGTGACCGGCATGCCCGCGCACATGCACCGCAAGATCACGCGCGAGATCAAGCGCAGCCGGTCGGTGCTCTTGATGAAGTAGCGAGGCGTTCGCGCCTAACGAATCCTCCCGAACGCTTCTTCCCACCTGTCATCCCGAGCGAAGCCGAGGGATCCCGCAGGGTTTCCGTGAAGTCCCGCTGCCACAAAACTCCACGGGATCCTTCGACTCCGCTGCCGCTCCGCTCAGGATGACGGCAAACTCACGATCTACTAATGCGCAATCGCCGGCGGACTCGTCGCCTCGACCGCGGTAAAATTCTCCAGAATTTTGTACGTGTGCTCCACGTTCTTCGGCACCGCGTAAGAATCGCCCGCATTCAAGATCAGCGTCTGACCTTCCAGATGCAGCTCGGCCTTGCCTTTAATCACATACCCGACCACTTCGTAGTCGTGTTTTGAAGGCGGCTTCTTATCGTTAGGCTTCTCATTCTCCCAGAGCCGCATCGCCACGTGAATTCCTGAGGCGAGATACTTCTCCCCTTCCGGACCGTGCGGCGAAAACTCGGAAGTGACCTTGGTCACGCTGGTGTCTTTCATCAAACAGAAATCGTCGCCGCGGCCGTCCGAGGTTGTGCGGCGTGACTAATGCGCGGCCGAATCCTCGGGCGATTCGACCGCTATCGATTTTTATCTGGTGAACGCTAGGGCAGGAGCCGATCCGTCAAGGTATCGTGATGACAAACCATATGGTTGCGCAGTTCGAACCAGCCGCCCGATTTCTTATTTGTCTGCGTCGTACTGTTCTTCTCGTTCTCCGCGAACTTCTCCCAGGAATCGTAGCGCACGACCGCGAGGTTATTCCAGGAGGCGCCTTCGAGATGCTGCAGCAGGACGTTGCCCGATGAAGTGTCGCCCGGCGGGACGTCGAGCAGCATTTTTACCATGTCGTCGCGATGGCCGGAAGCCGCGCGATAATCGGCGACGAGATACACCGCGCCCGCGGTCTTGCTCGCGTCGCCGTCGATGCCGAGGGCTTTGGCGAACTCCGCCCACGGCGGACCGCTGGCGAAGCTGTCGTTATGCCATTCGATCAGGCTGCGCTTGGCCTGAGGCATCGGCGTGCCGTTGTTGTCCACGATAGCTTTGGTCCCGAGGTGCTCGATCTCGACGTAATCCCAGCCGTCGCCGTCCTGGTGGCGCAACAAAATCCGATGATTTGGATTCGGCGCGTTCGGGTCGGGTTCGTTGAGGAACTCCGCCAGTTCCTGCGCTTTCCCGAGTGCGGCTTTGGCAAAGAAGACGTGATAGACGTCGGTTATTTTCGGCGCGGCCTTCGCCGCGTCGAGCGACGACTGCTGCGCGGGGAGCGTCCTCACCGCCAGAAGCGTGAGCGCGAGAATGGATGCCAATGTTTTCATGTTTTCCTTTCGTTAGCTGCCAAAGGTCGGCCCGGATTCGGCGAATCCACCTGCCGGCCGGGTCGAAGTCAATCTTTGACCGCCTTCAGCTGGTGGCGCCCACGGAAGGAGCGTCAAGCTTCTCCCTAACGAAAGATCCCGACGGATCCGTCAAGACTAACCCTCGGCCTTGCGGCAGCAGACTTCCCAGCGATTGCCGCACGAGTCTTCGAAAAAGAATGCGTAATACGACGGCCCGTAATCTTCACACAACTCCGGACCTTCCAGCACCCGCCCGCCCGCGTCGGCGACAATCTTTGCCACGCGATCGACTTCTGCGCGGCTGTCCGCCCACATGGCGATCCGGGTTTCATTCGGCTGGTGCGACAACGCTTCCACGATCCAGACGAACTCGGTCGGATCAGGCTCAGCCAGCGAAAACGTCCTCCAGTGGCCCTCACCGCTTATTCGGTTGAACCCGAGCGCCGGCAGGAATTTTTCGTAAAAGGGCAGCGCTTCCACCAGAGAACGGACGCGCAGATCAACATGGTCGAAACGCCGGCTGTTCATTTCGTTAGGCTTTGCGGGTCTTTTCGCCCTGCTCGATCAACTTCCAAAACTCGCGCGTTTTGCCGAGCTGGTCGTCTTCTGCCATCGGCAGTTTGCTGCGGAAAAGGAAATCCCGAAACGTGTTTTTGTGCAGCACGCGATGGACGGTCACGCCTTCGGAACTGCGCTCGAAATAAATCCGGTAATCTTTCGCGCGATAGCGATGGAGCTTCTTTCCTTCGCGCTCGATCACGCCGAAGCGGCTGGCGTCGAGGTTGTCGAGGTCTTCGGGGGGAATCTGAAATTCGGCGAGCAGCTCGAGCTGCAAAATCTTCGGCAAGGCCGCCATTTCCGCCGCGCTGAGTTCGTTGAAGATGATCTGAAACATCGACGCTTCACAAATACACACGGCGCACCCGGCTGCCAATTCCGGTAAAAATCTCCCACGCGATTGTGCCCGCGCGCGTAGCAATTTCCGAAGCGAGAATTTCTGTGTCGCCTTGACGGCCAATGAGCACAACCTCGTCACCGATCTGCGCGTCAGGAACCGCGGTCACGTCCACCATCGTTAGGTCCATCGTGATCCGGCCCAGAATCGGACAGCGTTTTCCGCTGATCAATACCGCGGCATCGCGATTAGAAAGCGAGCGCGGATAACCGTCGGCGTAACCAGCGCCGATCGTCGCCACGCGCGTCGGATGTGAAGTCGTAAATGTCCGCCCGTAACTGACGCTGCGGCCGGCGGGCAGACCGCGCAGCAGGACGATGCGCGTCTTCAGCGTGAGCGCCGGGCGCAAAGACCTTTGCTCGTTAGGCAAGGGCGAGCTGCCGTAAAGCATGAGACCCGCGCGCACCAGATCGAAGCGATGTTGTGCGAAACCAAGAATTCCGGCGCTGAGCAGAACGTGAACCTTGTAGTCGCCCGGAATGCGAGCGCGCAATTGCCTAACGAGTTCCGCAAAACGAGTCAGCTCCTCGTCCGTGAAAGCTTCATCTTCATCCGCCACCGGCAAATGGGTTGAAAGGCTGTGCAGTTGGCGCGCGGGAATTTTCTCCAGTTCTGCGCCAACGTCCTCGTGCCAGCAGCCCATCCGGCCCATCCCGGTATCGATCACGAAATTGATTCCGGACGGATTTTCGGCGAAAGCGCGCGCTTCCGCCGCGCTCGAAACCGACGGGATGAATCCCTCGGCATTGATGACCGCGCGTTCCTCGGGCAACGCCGGCCCGAGAATCAAAATCGGACGCGCGCTTCCGCTCGCGCGCAGCTCGCCCGCTTCGTGCGCATTCGCGACTCCGAAGAGCGCGGCCTCCTCGAGGAGCGCGCGCGCGATCTCGATCATGCCGTGGCCGTAAGCGTTCGCTTTTACGACTGCGAGCAATTCGGAGCCGGATCGTTCGCGGGCCAGGCGGGCATTGTGCCGCACCGCCGCGAGATCGATTTCCGCCCAGCAACGTTCTTTGCCTAACGAGTCCAAGGTGTTGCTTTCGGAGCCGTGATGTAAGGCTGGCGCAGGTAAATCGGCTCAAGAGTTTTGTCGCTGACCTCGGCATTTTCCGCGAGCGTGGCAAGGAGCGTGGCTGAAGGATGCGCCAGCCTAACGTCGGCGAATTTCGGCAGCGGCTCGCTCGCGACGAAGGGAATTTGCTGGTGCTGCGTCATCGCCGACCACAGTTCCTCTTCACTCGCCAAGGTAGGGCCGGTCACGCAAATTCCTGCGCGCACGTGCGCGAGAAAATAACTGCTGCGGCGCGCGTCTCCGATCACAAAATATTCTGGCAGGTCGATCGCGCAGATCGAAGGCAAACCGATGAGCCGCGCATTCGACGCCGCGCGCAGCCCGATCGCGGTGGCAATGGCAATGCGCGTGCCCGCATACGAGCCCGGGCCCAAGCCAACCACGATTGTGTCCGGCAATCCGCGCTCGCTGCGGATCGCGCTGAGATTTTCGTAAAATAATCCCGAGTGTTTTCGATCGGCCGGAAATCGCCTAACGACACTCGCCGACTCACCGTCGCGAAAGGCAATGCTCCCGACCGCGGTGGAGAGTTCCAGCGCCAGGATTTTCATTCGTTTTCGGCCACGAAACGCTCGCCTTCCGATGTAGCGGAAATCCAAATCCAGCGCGTGCGCGAGGGCAGGAGCTCTGGAAACCGATCAGCCCATTCGATGACCGCCACGCCGCCTTCATTCAGGAGCTCGTCGAAGCCGAGCTGTTCGATCTCGGCGCGCTGCGCGATCCGGTAAAAATCGAAGTGAAAAACAGGCAATCGCCCGCCGCGATATTCGTGCAGCAAAGTGAACGTCGGACTCGTGACAGGCTCATCGCTGCCGCAACCGGCGACGAGACCTTTGACGAAGTGCGTCTTGCCCGCGCCCAGATCGCCGCAGAGCGCGACGACGTCGTTAGGCTGAAGCGCCGCGGCGCGCGCGCGCGCGAACGCGATCGTCTCCTCCACGCTACGAGAAATGAAGGAAGCCATGAAAAGAGGGAGGTGGCGCGGACTCTGACGACGCGGTGAAATGCCCGATGCGAGTGAGGGGAAGCTGCGGAAATTTTTTGCGCCACTGCACCGCAAGTTTTGCGGCGTCGTTAGGCGAAAGCGCGAAGAGCAACTCGTAATCCTCACCATCGTTGATCGCCTGCGCGATGGAGCAGCCGCGAGTGCGCGGGAGCGCGCGTTCGTCGATCTCAAACCCGACGCCACTCGCTTGCGCCAGCCGCGGCAGATCGGCCCCGAGACCGTCGCTCAAATCCATCATCGCGTGCAGCCGAAAGTGTTTCGTGAGCCAGCGTGACTCTTCGATTCGCGGAAGGAAATTCAAATGCTTCCGGCGGATTGAGCCGCCCAGTTTTCCAGTGACGAAAAGCGCGTCACCCGCTTCGCCTCCGGCGCGGGAAACCCAGCGCTCCTTTTCCACCGTGCCCGTCGCGCTGATCGAAATGACCACGGGACCTGCGGTGCTGCTGGTCTCGCCGCCGACGATCGCGACGCTGAACCGATCCGCGACCGAGCGCAAACCGCGATACAGCTCCAGCGTCCAGCGCGCTTCGCGTTCGCGCGGCGCGACGAGCGTGATGAGAGCGTAACGCGGCCGGCCCGACATCGCGGCAAAATCGCTCAGCGTCCGCGCCATCGCTTTCCAGCCAATCGCTGTCGGCTTTTCGTTAGGCAAAAAATGCACGCCTTCGACCACGCAATCGGTTTTCAGAAGCAGCAGCTCGCCCGCGCCCGCTCCGTCCACGACCGCGCAGTCATCGCCCGGACCCGCGATGACGCCCGGATGCGCTTTCAAGCTGGCGACGAGAGCGGAGATCAGCCGGTCCTCGCCCAGTTCGCCGCAGCGAATCCGTCCTTTGGCGGACTCGCGCAGGTTCATGGCGAAAGGAGGCTGGGAAACGCGAGCGCGCAGAGAGTGAGGAAATTGAAAAGCGCGTGCATCGTCATGGAGACGAGGATCGAGCCGCTCCACTCATAGGCGAGCGTGAGGCAGGCGCCCAGGAGAAAGAGCGGGCCGAAGCTCGGCAGATGCACATGCACCGCGGCGAAGAGGAGCGCGTTGAGAATGATCCCAGCGCCGCGGCCGAGGTAACGCTTCAGCACGCCATAAAGGAAAAATCGAAAGATGAATTCCTCGGTCATGGGGGCGATGGCGATCGCGAGGATGATGATGAGGATGCGCTGCTGCAGCGTCTCCGACCCGGTAAACATCTCGATAATCTGCTGCCGGCTGGAGCCGCCGCCGAGACTCCACCGCGAAATGGTATCGGCCACGTAAAGGAGCGGGTAAGCCGCAAGCAGCAGCACCGCCGCCGTGCTGACAATCCGTCCGAAACTGAGGCGCGAAAATCCGCCTAACGACGCAACGCTGAACCCGCGCAACTGCAGGAGCGAGGTCAGCGCGAAAAGAACGAAGAAAGAAAAGACGACGTTGAAGACGAGATCGATCGTGCCTAACGACATCTCACCGTGGCTGAGCGCGAGTTTAAAGTTCCAGCCAAACCAGCCGAGCAGAATGGTCGCCGCGATCACCTCGGGCAAACCGAATTGTTTTTCGCCTAACGAGGCCGCGCCATCAAGCTGCCGGGCCGCGACCTGGCGCGCGAGCGAGAGGTAAACGTAGAGCGCCGCGACTACGAGCAGCGTGTTGAGCAAGCTGTCGAACATCTCGCGGCCGCGCAGTTACGGGGCGTAGAAACTCGGCAGAAAGTATGCGCGTCCGCTTTCCAACTGCGGGCTGAGTTGCCCCGGGAGCGTGAGCTCGATTTTGTGATCGCCCGCCTTTGTCAGGACGCGAAAGACGCGGCCCCAACTAAACGGCGCCGCATATTTCACAATCTCCGCATCGGACGCACCGCCGAGTTCTTTCGCCTTCGCGAACGCGTCTTCGATCTGGCCGAGCCCATCGATCAACTTGTTATCGAGTGCGTCGTGACCGGAGAGGATGCGGCCGTCGGCGATGCCGTTGCGCAGCACGTCCGCCGGCACCTTCCGTTCCCTGGCGACGATGCCGAGAAATTGCTCGTAGGTTTTCATGACGAAGCCTTGCACGTAGTCGCGCTCTTCCGGCGTGATCGGCCGCGCGCCGTTGAGCATGTCTTTAAATTTCCCGCTTTTGAAAACGACGGAGGCGAGACCGATTTTGTTGAAGAGCTGCTCGTAGTTCAGCGTTTGAATGATGACGCCGATGCTGCCGGTGATGCTCGTCTCGTTCGCCATCAAGTACTGGCCGCCGCAAGAAACATAGTAACCGCCGGACGCGGCGAGCGACTCCATATATACCACCACCGGTTTTTTCGCCCGGGTCTTTACCACTGCGTTGTAAATCATGTCGGAAGCCGTCACTTCGCCGCCAGGTGAATCGACCTCGAGCACGACCGCTCGCACCGAGTCGTCATTCCGCGCTTGCTCAAGTTCCCAGCGCAAGTCGTCCACCATCGAATCACCGACGTTGCCCGCGACACCGGAGCTGATGAGCCCGCGCAAGGTAATGACGGCAATCTTATCCCGGCTGCCACGCGTCCCGTGTTCCAGCATCATCTCCTGAAAACGTGGACGGTCTTCGACGTTACTCCCGACACCGCGGAAGCGGCGAAACGCCGTCGTCGCGAGCGTGAGATTGATCAACACACTCACGCACAGCGCGACAAATAAAAAAATACTGAGACAACCCAGTTGGCGGCTCGCCGGCATGACGGCATGAAATCGCCGAAGAACCGCGAGGGCACAAGCGCTTTCCGCGGCGAAAAACGCGTCCGCCACCGCGCACCGAACGGATGTGGCAGGAAAGCTGCTAGTTCAGGAACCGAACATATGGGTCCGATAACTACAGGGGGAGAACTCAAGGTGAGTGAAGCCACAGTGAGAAAGTTGCCGAAACGAAAGATGCAAAAGAAGCTCAAGCGCAGTCCGAAGACCGCAGCGGCAGCGAAGACCGAGGACGGCGAGAAGGCTCGTCCGGCCGTCGGCACGCTCACGCGCACCAAGAGTCTGCTCTTGGCGGCGCTGCGGGTTTGGGAACTGAAGCAGGGAATTCGCGAATAGCGGGGAGGCGATCAGGCTGGCGTTCGGGAGCGCTGCGGCCCTTTGTTTTCCAGAAATTCTTCCCGCGCAAATCGCGCAGGATAGGCCAGCCCAAAGCTTCCAGCGGCGTAGTGACGGCGACCGAGCCGCTGGGCGCGAGTCTCACTGCGCTCGACTCAGGCCACTGCCAGGGAGGAACATCGGACTCAGCCTGCGGTTGTTAACGTCGTGGATGCGGACGACCTGAAACGCAGCCGGGGCGCTAATCTCGAAGACTTCATTCGCTACCGGCCGGGACTGGTTGTGCAGTCGGGAGAGGGATCGGAAGATAACAAGGTTTCTATCCGCGGCTCCGGGGTGCAAAACGAGGACCTCAGTGGTCTAAGTGTCCTAATTGACGGTATCGCAATTAACCAAGCCGACCGCGAAGCATATCTCTACCACGTTGACTTACAATCGGTCGATCTTTAGCGCTCGCGTCTCGTTCGACAGCTTCGTGGTTCGGTCGCGAATCACATACTTATTGGCTACCGCGGACATAGCGAAGAGAACTACCAGAAAGTAAGTGCTACATTAGGTGAAAAGATTGGGGACTTAGCCGAGAACCGTCTCTATGGCTTCTACGGTCGCCTCGATTAGAATATTCCGGCCTAGCCAAAGACCAACTCGAGTTATCCTGGACTTGGTAGAATGAAGTTACAGGTGCGCGAATTTGCACTTGCGCGTCCGCTGTCTTTGCATCATGCTCCGCCCGCTATGAAACCGACCGAGAAAAAGCAGTGGGTAAAACCCTCGATGAAAGACGTGCCGATCTTTTTTGAGTGCACGTGCTACGCCGGAGCGGTCTAAGTCACCGCGCGGGAGCCATCGATTCGCGTTCGAATTCTCGGTGCCGCGGCCGGCGGGGGTTTACCGCAATGGAATTGCGCTTGCTCGGGTTGCCGCGCCGCGCGCGCAGATAAAATTCCTTCGCGCACACAATCCAGCATTGCCCTCAGCGCGGATGGTGAGTCTTGGTTATTAGTTAATGCATCACCCGACCTGCGCGCGCAGGTCGAGTCATTTCCGCGTTTGCAACCTGATCGTGACGGAGCGCGCCACAGTCCTCTTGGCGATGTCCTATTGACCAACGCCGATCTCGATCACGTTCTCGGCCTTTTTCAGCTGCGCGAGTTAGGTCACGGACTGCGCGTCCACTGCACTTCGGCGGTACGGGAAACTCTTAGTCGCTCCCTTCGTCTTGATTCGCTTCTGAGCAGTTTCTGCGGAATCGAATGGCATGAGTTATCCTATACCTTCGGCTCACTGCTAAGTCTCGCTTATCGTGCCCTTGACTTAGGCGGTAAGTCTCCGCGTTACGATAACGCGGTCGAATTAACTGGCGGGCAAAGTGTAGCGCTCGAGTTTCTCGAACCACGGACCAACCGGAAGCTGGTGATAGCTCCGGATGTCGCTACCATTACCCCAGAGTTACAAAGCGCCTTGGAAAGTGCGGATGCGGTTCTCTTCGATGGCACTTTCTGGTCGGAGAACGAGCTCCGGGAGGTACATAATAAAGCTCGCACTGCCTCGGAGATGGGACACATCCCGATCGCGGATGGAAGTTTGGAAGTGTTACGGAACCTATCAGCGCGTCATCGCATGTACGTGCATATTAATAATACCAATCCTATCTTTCTGCCCGGCACGTCCGAGCGCTCCGCGGTGGAAAATGCCGGTATTGCCATCGCCGAGGATGGGATGGAGTTTGAGCTATGATTTTCGAACCACCATGGGACGAAGAGACTTTCACCGCCAAACTGCGGGAGGCGGGGGAAGGCGCTTACCACGACAAGCATCCTTTCCATGTCTTAATGAACGAAGGCAAACTCTCGCGCGAAGCGATTCGCGGCTGGGTCGCGAATCGTTACTACTATCAACTCAATATTCCGCGTAAAGACGCCGCGATTGTCGCTAACTGTCCGCTTCGGGAGGTGCGCCGCGCCTGGCTTCATCGCATCATCGATCACGACGGCACACAAGGCGACGAAGGTGGAATCGAAGCCTGGCTCCATCTAGGGGATGCCTGTGGGATTCCGCGCCATGAGTTAGTCTCAGAACGTGAAGTAACACCCGGTGTTCGCTTCGCGGTGGATGCTTATTTTAATTTCGCGCGCACCCAGCCGTGGCCGGTCGCTATCTCCTCGTCGCTGACGGAACTCTTTGCGCCCGATCTCATGGCGACGCGGTTGGTAGCTTTCGAAAAGTATTACACCTGGGTCCAACCGTGGGGCTTCGACTATTTCAAACGCCGTGTGACTCAGGCGCGACGTGATTCCAACGAAGGCCTGGCCCTGACTCTCACTTATTGTAACTCCCGCGAAATGCAGGAAGCCGCCGTGCGCGCGATGGCTTTTAAATGCGACGTGCTCTGGGCGATTCTCGATGCCATCCATGCCAAATACGGAGATTAATCCGCAAAGCCGTCCCGCCCTCGCGCCCAAGGTGCGGTTGCAAACCGATCAGGTCACAGGCAAGACGGTTCTGCTCTATCCGGAAGGATTGCTGCAACTTAATTCCACCGCGCAAGCCGTAGTTAGCCGCTGCGATGGGAAAATTAGCGTTGATGATATCCTATGTTCGTTAGGCGAGGAATACGAAGTAGGTGTGGAGACATTGCGCTCGGATGTGTCTGAGATTTTTTCCGAGCTGCACCAACGGCGGCTTCTTGTTTTTAACCTATGAGCGCCCCGCGTCCCTACGCGCTTCTGGCCGAGCTGACCTACCGCTGTCCGCTGCATTGCCCTTACTGCTCCAATCCTACCAGCTATCCGACGCGCGACGATCTCGTTACGGCCGAATGGGTGCGCGTCCTCCGGGAAGCTGCGGCTCTTGGTATCATGCACGTAGGATTCTCGGGTGGAGAACCGCTCCTTCGTCGAGACCTGGCTGATCTCGTGGCGGCGGCTCGTGAGTCAGGGCTCTATACCAACCTTATCACTAGTGGACTAGGTCTCGAGGAGCGGCGTGCGAGAGAATTACGTGGCGCCGGTGTGGATTCCGCGCAGGTTAGCTTTCAGGCGGATTTCGCAGAGTTAGCGGACAAGATCGCTGGAACAAAGGCGCACCATCGCAAGTTAGAAGCGGTGCGCGCAATTCGGGACGCTGGCATCGCCCTAAGTCTCAATGTTGTCCTTCATCGGGCGACAATTGACCGGCTTCCGGAGATCATCGAATTCGCGGCC
This sequence comes from Chthoniobacterales bacterium, assembly GCA_013821455.1. Classification (GTDB taxonomy): domain Bacteria; phylum Verrucomicrobiota; class Verrucomicrobiia; order Chthoniobacterales; family UBA10450; genus Palsa-1392. The sequence goes on along the minus strand of JACDGS010000017.1, from coordinate 9,390 downwards.
TCGCGCAAAGCTGAGCGTCTGGAGCTGGCAAATGTGCAGTACTACGGTTGGGGCTTTCTGAATCGCACGCAACTTCTACCTACGCGCGAACAGATAGAGGTAGCCTTGCGCGTCGCGACTGAAGCGAAAAAGCGATATGCCGGTGAGATGGAGATATTCTATGTCTTGCCGGATTATTATGAGACTTATCCCAAGCCTTGCCTCGGTGGCTGGGGTCAGCGCTACTTGACGGTTAACCCAGCCGGCGATGTTCTTCCTTGCCCTACGGCGGGAAGTATTCCTGGTTTGCAGTTTGAAAACATTCGCGAGCGTCCGCTAGCCTGGATTTGGCATGAGTCATCCAGCTTTAATTGTTTCCGCGGCAATGAGTGGATGAAGGAGCCCTGCCGTAGCTGTCCGCGGCGCGAAATTGACTTTGGCGGTTGTCGTTGTCAGGCCGCTCTGCTCACGAACGATGCGGCTCGGACCGATCCTGTGTGCACTCTCTCACCCGACCGCGAGCTAGTGGATCGCGTTCTGGAAAAGATCAACCAAGCCAGCGCAACCGAAGCATGGCAAATGCGCCAGAACCCGGTCCCCGCGCACTGACTTATGATTAAGTGTCTAGCTCTGTCGGTTCTTATCCTTCTCTCAGGACTGCAGATGCGCGCCGAGAGTCCGCCTAACGAGCAAAGGAGTGCGCCAGGTCCCGCCTATGTCGCTTATCTTCGTGCGCTGAACCTGGCGGGCGAAGGAAGCAAGCCGGAAGCCCTTAGTCTGCTCGCGCAAAGCCTTCGCTTGCAGCCGACGGGCAACCCGGCGGCGGCGATTACTTTCGAGCTGCTGACGAAATTGCGCACCAATAGCAGTCTTACTCTTCGTGGACATACGAACGGTGTCTTGCGCGCGGCTTACAGCACCGATGGCAGTAGGATTGTGACAGCGTCGGAGGATCACACCGCGCGGATTTGGGATGCCAAAACCGGACGTCAGGTAGGACCTGCTTTGCAACATAAGGGCAATGTGGAAATGGCTGAGTTTAGCTCCGATGGGACGCGGGTCGTGACTGCCTCAGAAGATTTGACGGCTCAGGTTTGGGACGCGGCAACGGGAAAGGCAATCGGGGCACCGATCGTCGAACCGCATGAGCTATCCAGCGCGCATTTCAGTCCGGATGGAAAAATGGTCGCTACCGGTGCAGATGAGGGTGCGGGGGGAGTCTGGGATGCGGCAACAGGTCAACCGGTAAGTCCACCGCTACATTATCATGGCGGTATTTTTTCAGTTCGTTTTAGTCCCGATGGCTCGAACATTCTTGTCGCGAGCGCGGAAGGACGTGCGGATGTGCTAGAAGCCAGGACGGCTAAGCCCGTGCTGAAAAACGTCAAGCACCAAAACAACGTCTATAGCGCCACTTATAACTCTGACGGCACGCGGATACTAACTGCTTCCGCGGATAGGACAGCCAGGGTTTGGGATGCTAAGAATGGCCAGCCCATCGGTGCGGCGATGCAACATGGTTACTGGGTTTTTTCCGCGCTCTTTAATCAGGATGCTACTCAGGTTGTAACTGCCTCATGGGATCACACCGCACGTATCTGGGACGCGCAGACTGGTCACCCGATAACTCCTCCGCTGCAACATGCTGATGCAGTTTACGGCGCGGTCTTTAACCCGGATGGTAAGATAGTTGCGACCGCTTCACGCGATCATACCGCGCGGTTATGGGACTCGGTCACAGGCAACCCGCTAAGTCTGCCGTTGCGTGCGGAAGGTGAGGTGACTTCGGCGATCTTTAGTCCGGCTGGGACCTCGCTTCTCGTTACGTCGAAAAGTCCGGTGATACAATTCTGGGATGTCCCGCCGCAGGCGCCGCCGCCTGCGTGGCTGGCGGACTTGGCGGAGTTCGCCTCGACTCAGATTCGCTATGACGCCTTGCGCGGGCCGCGCATGGACCTCATGCAGGATCTGCGCCAGCGATTGCTCGCTTCCACCTCGGCCGATCCGTGGGAGAAGTTCGGTCGTTGGTATTTTATGGAAAGCGAGGTGCGACCCATTTCGCCCTGGAGCACAGTTAGCCTGAAGGACTATGTGGACGGGCTGATCGCTGCGGGCGACAAGGACTCTCTCGACTACGCGCTTTCTCTCTCCAAGAATTTGCCTGCCTGGACAGTGAAGATTATGGCGCTGCGGGCCAGGCTGCCAAATGCTACTCCCACCGCCACGTCGGCGAAGGAGAGCGACTAACTAACGAGAGTTGGACGCGATCGGCTGACTATCGTTCCGCGCCAGCGTGACCAGAAGCGCTAGTTCCTTTTGGTAATCCTCGACGGAGCCGGTGAGCGCGAGATTTCCGGCTGCGACGAAATGATTGAGCCAGTTGCGCTGTTCGCAGTCGCAAGGTCCTTGCAGGAGCTGTTCGGCGACGCGAATCGATTGGGCCCAGCGCGCTTTGTCGGGAGGCCGAAGACCGGCGTGCGGGAGGTCAACCGTGGACGAAAGATTGAGGAGATACTTATCCGGCACGGAAGTGGCCTTGGGCGAAAGCGGCGGCAATGATTCGGCTACCAAAGTCGTCTCTACAGGAGCGGCCTGCGCCGGAGCGGCGGCGCTTTGCCTAACGATAGCGGCCTGCGCACTAGCCGCGGGGATCTGTGGGGATATTTCCGCGGCTGATTTGGGAGCGACGGCCGGTCGCGGCGAACGAAGAAAAGCAACCCCGCCGATGAGCAGAACGGCACAGGCGATTGCCGTCACGATAAAGAATTTCCCTGTATTGCTCATAATCTTCCGATTTCGCCATCATAGGGCCAGAAAGATAGGGTTGTAAAGGAGGGGATTTGCGTATTCATAGGACGAAATCGGTCGCGGTGCGGAAAAATATCAATTGATCCTTGGCGACGGTCGGGACCTGTGCAAAAATATGCAACTCACGTTTGCCATGAAATCTTTTCTTACTTGTCTCGTCGCTGCCGCGGCCGCTCTCCTTTTTGCCGGCGAGGCCTCAGCCCAGGTCAATATCACAACCTGGCAAATGGACCTGCGCCACACCGGGAACAATGCCAGTGAAACAACGCTAACTCCGGGAGTTGTCAGCTCGCCGGGCAACTTCGGCTTTCTTTTTTCGCAACCGATGGATGGGGAGACCTACGGCCAGCCTCTCTATGTCAGCGCGCTCAACGTCAGCGGGGTGACTCATAATGTCGTCTTCGCCGCGACCGAGCATTGCAGCCTTTATGCTTTTGACGCGGATAACAATACCGGCAGCAACGCGAATCCGCTCTGGCACGATATCCTTCTTCCGGCAGGGACGGTGCCTTGCCCGCAGAGTGTCGTCGGCTCGGGTGACATTCCTTTGGAGTTAGGCATTACGACGACACCGGTCATCGATACGGCTAGCAATACCATCTACGTAGTTTCGAAGGTGCAAAGGACTTCGGACACCACTTATCACCAATATCTCTACGCTTTGGATCTCTCGACCGGGGCGACTAAGTTTGGCAGCCCGGTAGAACTTAATCCTACTTTTCCTGGAACCTCGAATGACTCTTCCGGCAATGTCATTCCTTTTAGCGCGCTGCACGAGCACATGCGGCCGGCGATGGTTCTGTATAATGGTATCATCTATCTTAGCTTCGCTTCTCACAGCGATACCACGCCTTATCACGGCGAGATTTTGGGATATAACGCCACCACCCTGCAGTTAGTCAAAACCTTCATCACCACGCCGAATGGGGGAAGTCCTAAAGGCGGTATTTGGCAATCAGGCGCAGGGCCGGCCGTCGATAGCAGTGGAAATATGTATGTCGCTGTCGGCAACGGTAACTGGGATCAGCTTAACTCATCCTACGGCACGAACTGGGGCGAAAGTATGCTCAAGCTTCCTACCACGGGAGCTTTCACAGTGAGTTTTGCTAATACCACGAGTTGGTTCACGCCCAATAACTATGTGACTCTTAATAATGGTGACGCCGATCTTGGTTGTGGCGGCCTCCTGCTCCTGCCCGATCAGGCCGGTCCGCACCCGCATATCATGGTCGGCGGTAGCAAGGGCGCTGTCTTATATGTAGTCGATCGCGATAACCTAAGCGGCCTGCAAACTCCGGATGGCGCCATCCAGGAGATACCCGAGCCATCCGGTAAGTCCCTTTTCGTTACGCCCTCCTACTACAATGGCTATATCTATTACTCGGCCTCAGGTGGACTCCTCTCTCAGCGTGCGGTTGGCTATAACCCGGTGGATGGGAGTTACATTTCCTCCACGGCTATCACCTCGGACGATACCTTTAATAACAAGGGCTACGGCTGCTTTATCTCGTCGCAAGGCACGAGCAACGGCATTGTCTGGATCCTGACTGGCTCCGGCGTGAAGGCTTATAATGCTACCAATGTCTCCGGCACGCCGATCTATTCGGCCAGCGCGGTCGTTCCGGGCAATATCTCGTGCCAGACGACGAAATTCGATTTGCCCATCGTAGCCAACGGCAAACTCTATTACACCGCTTATAAGCAGAATAGTGACACTAACTATGCCGGTTATCTTTTAGTTTCAGGTCTCTTCCCGGCTCAGACCGGCACGCCCAACGCGCCCACGGACGCGGTCGCCGCCGGCACGACCGCGAAGACGATCAACGTGAGTTGGACCAGTCACTCGTCGAATGAGTCAGGCTTCAAAGTGAAGCGCTCAACTTC
>JACDGS010000017.1:0-4709 GCA_013821455.1 Chthoniobacterales bacterium | reverse complement strand
CTGCGACAGGGACTTTCACCCAGGTCGGGACGACCGGTCCCGGAGTCACGACCTACACCGACTCCGGTCTCTCTCCGCAGACGACTTACTACTATCAAGTCGTCGCTTACAATACGAACGGGGACTCCAACGCCACTAATGTCGCGGCCGGAACGACATTCCCTACTTATGCTGAGACTGGTCTCGTAGCTTACTGGAACCTTGATGAGAGCAGCGGCACGGTGGTGAGCGATGCAACGGCCTACGGCCACACCGGCACTGTGAATGGTGAGACAGACTTTGAGTATGCGGTCGTCAACAATGGATTGAACCTGCATGGGACCGGCCAATTCCCTTCCTACATCAGCGTCGCTAACGCGAGTGACCTGCAATATACCGCGAGCCAGAGCTTCACTGTTTCCGCCTGGGTTTATCCTTCAGCCTTGCGCAGTAGTGAGGAAGCCATTGTCGCCAAGTCCAGAGACCAGGGTAACTACTACGGTCTTTGGATTGACGCGAGTAACCGATGGGTTTTCCGCGGCCCCGCCGGCGACGTCGTAGGTCCTACTGCTATTGGTAGCACTTGGACTCATGTCACAATTGTACAGAATGGTTCGGCTAACATGCGTACCATTTACGTCAACGGGCTCGCGTCCGGAAGCGGCGCGGCCCAGGCCGGTGATGGCGCTGGCCCGCTCTGGATAGGTCAGCAAAACGTCTCGGGTAACCTCGAATCCTTCCCTGGCATAGTGGACGAGATTCGTGTTTACAATCGCGCTCTCGCGGCAAGTGAGGTCACTAACCAGATGGGACCTCCCGTTTTGAAAGGTAGCTCAACGGTCTTGCAGGGATCCGCGGGTAACTATGGCCTCATCATCTGGCCCGCCTCCGGCAAAATCGAGCCGCGCAAAGGAGCGACGCCGGGCCAATACAATCTGACTCTGAATTTCTCCGCCCCAGTTTCAGGAGTTACAGCTACTTTAAGGCGGCAGGATGGTCTAACTGAAGTTGGCGGAGTAACAGGCGTGAGTTATGACTCCACGGGCAAGATCGTTACCGTCACCTTAAGCGGAGTAGGGAATGCTCAGCCACTTAGCCTGCATCTCTCTAACATCTATCCGGGGAATGGCACGCTGGACCTGCCCTTCAACGTTCTCTGGGGAGATGTAAATGGGGATAACATTGTCAATAATCTCGACCTATCGATCGTTCAGAACACTCATACGACACTGGTCAATGGCTCGACCGCTTTCTATGATGTGAACTGCGACGGTGCGATCAATGCCAGCGATGACTCGCTCGTCACTTCCGCTTTTCATACCGGACTAGCGCCCCAGACCGATACTAACCTCGCCATCTTTCAACCACCCACGGCCTTGTCCTACAACGGCACTGATGTTCCGGCCGGGGCTTTCGACCAAAGCCTTATCACCCGCTGGGATAGCGCCCATGGGATAGATCCAGAGTGGATCTATGTGAATCTCGGAGCTATCTGCTCGATTCACACCGTTATCCTCAACTGGGAAAACGCCGCGGGCCAGAATTACAACATAGATGTGACTAACGATCCCTCGACGACTTGGAATATCGTAAAGCAAGTCACGGGCAACTCTACTTCTGGCATTAAGACCTATCCCAACTTGAACGCCTCCGCGCAGTATGTGCGCATGTATGGCATCACTCGCGACGGTCCTTACGGTTATTCGCTTTATGATTTCCAGGTCATTGGCCTGTCCGGCGATCCGACCGCGACCGCGCCCACCGTTAACAGCGCGACCACGGTCACGGCTCTTACCTCCAGTCCGTTTACTTACAAGATCACAGGCACGAATACTCCTACTAGCTACTCCGCAGTCGGCTTGCCCTCGCCTCTAACGGTTAATCCTACCACCGGCCTGATCACGGGCACCCCGCCTACGGCCGGCTCTTACACGGCAACGATCAAGGCAACGAACGCCAGCGGCACAGGCACGGCTACTCTTACTATAAACGTGCAGACTTCCTTCGCCGCATGGGAGTCCTTCTGGTTCACTAACTCGGAGACCTATGATCCTAATGTTAGCGGGCCCTTGGCGACGCCAGCGAACGATGGCATCTCGAACCTGATGAAATACGCGCTTAATCTCGCGCCGAAAGCCAATGGCAGTTCCGGTTTGCCAGTAGAATCGATGACTGCCATTGCCGGTCAGAGTTATCTCACACTGACTTACATCAAAGTCATCGCGGCCACGGATATCACCTATCTGCCTGAGGTTTCCGGAGACCTGCAAACCTGGTCGTCCGGCAGCGGCGCGACGACAAACGTAAGTGTGACTAACAACCCGGACGGCAAAACACAGACCGTAGTAGTGCGAGACCTCACGGCGGCGAGCGCGGCGAACAAACGATTTATCCGGTTGAAGGTGACCAAGCCTTAAGCAAGACTGACTCTGCGATAGCGGCGACAGCCGCAGCAAAAGGCGCCCATAGCCCAGCCGGATAGAGCAACGCTGTAATCCGTCGGTCGCAGGTTCGAGTTTTGGTGGGCGCGCCCCCTTTGAAAACGCTCGTTTCCCTCGTGAAACCACCTGCTTTGATGCGTTATTGATCCTCGAGGCGCGGGAGCGCGCAGAGCGACTGCGCGACTACGGCAAAACGCTGACCGACGCGACAGCGTTTTTCATTCAGCACTTGGCCTAGGCGATATTTGAACGATGGGTGCATTAGATCGAAATCACGTTTCCCGATGGGCAAGTCGTCTCATTTCCAGTAACAACCGACCAAACGAGTCAAGCCACGCTAACGTTCTCCACGACGTCGAGCGGGTTGTATACCTTCACGGTGCGAAAGGTTACTCAACCCACGCGAGATTACGGCCCTTCACTCAACATCCAGACGAGCGATACACTACTAATTCCGTAAAACCAACTTAGGCTTGCCCCGACATGCCGCTCCTGTTTAAGCGCGCGCAAAATACGAAAGAACGATTCACCGACCGGAGTGAGCGGTTTTAAGCTCGGCCACCGGAAGTGTAATTGGATTCATAGGTTTCCTTTCCTTTGTTCGTTAGGCTAAAAGCCGAACAGCCCGCATGTGTATGCGGGCTGTCTGACCAAGTTAGGTTGTGAGTTAGCGGCCCGGCTCTTTCAGCCGGGCGCTGAGTTGTTTGAATTTATGCCCGCAGAGACGTTCCAGTTTCGCCGCTTTGGGGGAGCAGCCAACCGACGAAACTCAGGGTGCGACACAGCACGGTCTTGGCGACCTGCTGCCAGTTGATCGGACAGTTCAAGCCGCCTCCTGCTCTTTGAACTTGAGCTGGGTGATAACGCATTCCGTGGGGTCGATATCGCCGCGCCATCCGAGATAGACTGGTTCTCCTGCACACACCAGTCGGAATCGTCTAGCAACTGTCGGGCTGGTGTGGCTACAATAGGATTGAGTAGCTGTGGCAGGATGCCACTGACACGGGCTGCCTTTTCGGTTTGCTGGTAAGGAGTGCCGTTGGCGCCAGGCGTGTAACCCTTGGCCATCTTACCGGCGACCAGTTTGTCGTAGGTCTCTTTGGCCTGATCGCAGGTTAGCGGAGTTGTTGTTTTGGTCCCGGTTTGCAGCGTGGTGCCGCGCCGGCCGTAGGCGAATAAGACGACATAGCCGCCGTCTTGTTGCACAAGGCTTATCAGAGCTGCCCTGCCGGTAGTAACTATGACCTGGGGCGTCTTAGTCTTGATTAGATGGTGTAACTCGATTCCTGACTCAGTTTGGCCGGTGGCTTCCCGATAGAGAACCGAGTAAGCGGTTACCTGAGTCTCACTGGTATGAGCCAGCATCTCGGTCACCGGACTGCGTGCTGCCGTTTTGAAGTCCACGATTCCTCCGCCTGCGCGGACCAGATCAAGAACTCCTATCAGCGTTGGCAAGCCATGACTGCCCAAATCGGCTTCGACGCCGACCTCAACTCCTTCCGGCCGGTCCTCGACCGGAAGACGAGTCTGTTGGAAGTAAGTCTCCAAGATTGACCAAGCACTTAGCCGGGCCGTTTCCTCTTCCCCGTTCCAGTTAATCTCGGCGTCATCGCGCGGTGTTGCCCAGGCTAGTTGAAAGACTTCTTTCATGGCTTCCAGTGCCAGCGGTTGTTTGCGCCAGCCGGCCAGGTTCCATTGTTGTAAAACGGCATGCACCGTTGTTCCCAGATGGAGCGAAGGCGAAGGCGCTTTATTAGCCGTCTCTGATTCGCTTGAAACGCCTGAAGCTCCGCCTGCTGTGCGGGTTGTGACAGAGTCGTATTGGCGGCCATGATCGGTCCGGGGGGCGGGAGCGATAAGATCGTTCGCCCCATTCGCACGACTAAACGGCCCCGTGTCTCTCCGGACGCGTTTTTAGGCGTTTCGCGGGCACACTATCTGCTATATTTTCAATAGTGGTTATAATTTCTAGAATTGGCGGTTGCATTCGTATTGTTTTTTTTCTTCTCCTGTCTTGCGGGATCTGTGAGGCGGAAAGCGTAACGATCCAATGGGCGCAGAATCCAGAGCAGGATATAGCTAGTTATCGCTTGTACTACGGTGTCACGAGCGGCAACTACACAAACCAGATCGACGTTTTGACTACCACCGCTACGGCCTCGGGCCTGGCGATTGACACGAAATACTTTTTTGCCGTCACTGCTTTTGATACTGACGGTCTGGAGAGCCAGAAATCGACTGAGATCGCATATACGGTCCCGACACCGACACCGACACCGACACCGACAC
>JACDGS010000016.1 GCA_013821455.1 Chthoniobacterales bacterium | reverse complement strand
GGATCTGATTATTTACCTTGCGAGCTGCCGCCAGCGTCGCCCAGAGAAGTATGATCGCGTATCTTCCTTCCTAGCCTAACGAGTAAAGGCCCGAAATATTAACATTGGACAATCTCTTTCAGAGAAGAAGTATGATCGCGTATCTTCCTTCCTAGCCTAACGAGTAAAGGCCCGAAATATTAACATTGGACAATCTCTTTCAGAGAAGTCTTAGAATCTCGGCATTTCTCGTGACGTTAGCGCTACGAGGGAGTTAATTAGTTCGGGAACAGAGCTCAAGCTCGTCATAGCCACTTAATCGTCTAGAGTCACACCTTATAACCTGCTGGTACAAAGCTTGCGGTGCTGAGGCAATAAATGCCTCGCTCAATTAAGATTGGCCTAGCGGTCTTCGCAGCCGTGGTCGTACTGCTGATCTTTGGCGGCATGGTGCTGTTTTCTGGCATTCCGGAGTTCGTCTCAGCGCTGTCCGCTTCCAGGAAATATCACTCGCGAATCACGGCAGTCTCATTATCGAGGGAAAGCAGCGTGGCCGGAGCGAACACGGTTTTTCGCAGCGCGCCGGATACCGTCCGCCGGGCATGACCAAGATCGAATGGTTGGGGAAAGTATCCGACGGAGCTGAACCGCAGGTTTACCAAGCCGGACCGCTGATAGTGGTGATTGATTCTCACCGATCCGCTGTTTCTCGCTCCCTTGACCGGATACCTTTTGAGCTGATAAGGCTCTGCATAGTCCAATGACCGCAGAACAAATTCTCCAAGAAATCCGCGCTTTGCCCGCAACTGAACGACAGCGCCTCGCCGATGGGCTGCGCCGACTCGGCGAGGCCGAAATCCCGCAGGATTTTCTCGACGCTTTGGACGACTTTGAGAATGCCCGCTTCGTTTCGATGGAGACGGTGCTGAACGAAGAGCCGCCGGGCGCGTGAGCTACCAGTATCGCGCGGTCGAAAAGTTCTGGCGCAGCTTCTATCGACTAAACGCGCGCCAGAAAGATTCGGTGCGCCGAGCGTGGGCGGTCCGAGCCGGACTTGCGCAAAGCGTTCGAAAGTTGATGACACGGGAAATGCCCGATCAGAGGGGCGTCTGCATGTCCGCTTCTCCCATGGCCGCCGGCCAGACGCGACCTACGATGACGGCATCACCGCGTATTGCGTAAACGATTTTCCAGCGGCGGAAGATGAGTTTGCGCCAACCGCCGTCGCGTTGCTCATCCAGAATTGTTCCAGCTTCGGGCTGGGTAAGGAGAATCTGCGCGCGATCGTAAATGCCGAGACCCATGCGCGCCGCGGCGCCCGGATCACGACGCGCGATATAGCGAACAGTCGCTTCGATGTCTCCCGAAGCTTTCTCCGTCCAGACTAGCCTGCGGTCCATTCACCGATGCGCGCTTTCATCTGCTCGTTGCTGAGCACGCGTCCCTCTTCGATGTCCTTCTCCGCCTCACGCAGGGCAGAAAGAAACGCAATCTCTTCGGCCACATCGCGGTAACTGACGTCGGATGGCATACGGTGGATCGCCTGGAGAACCTGTTCTTTTACGCTCATGAGTTTAACCTCGTTTATTCAACTGAAATCGTCGAGGCGAAGCGAGAATCGGCAAGGCACTCGGGGAGGATAGGGTGTAATCATTCGCCCAGTCAAGGAAGCAGCTAGCCATGAACGCGAAGGTGTGGGGAAAGTAGGAAGGAGAAAGGCTAAAGTAGAAAGAAAATACCCTACGTCGAAGCGGTCGGGATATCGGGCTTAGCGCGAGGCCGATGAGCGCGCCGATCGCCGCAATCAGACGTCTCTGAGAACCAGAAGAACGTGCGAATCCCCGGCGTCAGCTGATGACTCGTCGGTGGAGGCGCGGAACGTGAACCCGCATTTTTGCAGGACGCGGACCGAAGCGACGTTGTGCTTCGCCACACCGGCGTAAAGCGGCCGCGTCTGTTCCAGGCGGAGGAAGATGGCGAGCGCAGCGGTCGCGACGCCGCGGCCCCAATAGGCGCGGTCGAGCCAGTAACCGATCTCGCGCTTCCCGTCTGAGTCCCAGCTGACGATGTTCCCGGCGACGTGCTCTGCGGATTCCGGTGAGACACCGGACGCTACAACGACCGGAGGTTCCGGCGAGACATCGGACGTGATAACGATCGTCCTGATCAGGCCCGTCCCGCTGGCGAGAATCTTCGCCCAATGCTGGTCGAACGCGGCGCGATCCCGCGATTTGAAGTCAACCATCGCCACCGCGATAGGATCGCGCTGGTGTTCGAAGAACAACGGCAAATCGCCCGGTTCGACGGGACGTAAAAGGATGCGAGGGACCTGTGACACGTGATGCAGATTCTATGAGGACGCTACCGTGATCAAACATATCAAGTTCGTCAACATCCCGGTGCGCGATCACTTGTGCCGACCGCAACTTTCTCGAAAAAGTAGCGAGCCCGGACGAGTCCTGCTTAGAAATTAAACTAACGAACCCGTTCCGGGGAGCGCACGCGCCTCGCGTGCTGGCGATGGCGCCCCGCCATCGCGACTTGCTTCTGCGAAAAGCGGCACCAGTCCTTGGCGCGAGAGTTCGTTTACGCGAGGGCGCGTAAACCGGCACGCGAGGCGCGTGCGCTCCCCGGAAGCTGAAAGCCAGCCTAACGAGTAAAGGTGGTCTGCGGTTAGCCAACCTTGCAGCTCGGTTTTCGATCTAACGAAATCTAGCCTTAGCGATCGGCGGCGGCTGACCCCGGGTGGATGAGGATGAAGGCGGAGCGGCTGGTGAACAGCCAGAAGAAGGCGATCCTCGTTAGGCGGGACCGCCGCTTGCTCCCGCCTCGGGAACAGGAACTTTCTTGCCACGCGCCAGATTCGGTCTCATATTTCTGGCAGGATGAAAACTCTTCGCCGCTCGCTTCTCTTCACCTGTCTCGCGCTCGTTTCCGCGACCTCGCTGGTCAGCGCCTCCGTGCCGATCATGGAGGTCAAGGTCGTGACCGGGACTGGCAAGCTCGTATTTAATGGCAAGACCGACGGGGCCGGTCTCTTCACCACGAAGCCGCTCGGACCGGGTGATTACGTAGTGCAGTTCAATTCCAGTTCCTCGCAGGGCGGTCCGTTCGCAGTGGTGGTGAGCGCGGGCAAAAAGAAAGTCGTCGCCGAATCAGTGCCGGGCTCGAAATTCACCAAGGGCGGCATCGCGATGAAGCTGAAAGTCGATAAGGCGATGAGCGTGACCGGACAGGTCGCACAGGCTGGTCAGGCCGCCTCTAACACCGATGCCGTTGTGCAGGCCGATGGTCGTAAGGTGAAATACATCAACGGCGAGAAATACGTTTGGGCGCAAAGTGAGCTCGGGAGTAACGTGGGGGGACATTGGGTGTTGGCCGACTCCGCCGCAGGCCTGAACGTCAACAATGTGAGCACGAAGAGCATCGGCGATCTGCAGCAGAGCCGGAGCAAAACTCCGACGGGCAACTAAAACGCCACTGACGTTTCACGTTCACCGCGGCTGGTGGATTTTCCGCCGCGTCGCCGGGTCGAGCGTTAAGGGTGCGGCGCGCCGTTTGGCCGCCCTTTCAAACCAATTGGACTTTACGTTTTACCTCTGCGGCATGATTGCCAACAAGTTTCTTGCCCTTCCTGGCGACCGAGTTCGACCGCTTCCGTAAGACGGCCTGACTGACGGTGCCTGACGTTTTCGATCCGGCAAAACGCAGCGCGGTGATGTCGATAGATGGGGTCAGCTTCAGAATCGCTACCCGATCATCTCTAGCAGTCTCTGAAGACAGGAGTTGAGGAAGCTAACCCTACTCCTGCATGACAACTCAGTTCACCCGATCGACTGACCATCGTCGAAGGTGGCGGCACGTTCCTTTTCCCGGCCCGCGCCGGCGAGGCAGAACTTCGCGCCGGCTTGCACGAGGAAATAGAAGACGCCGAAGGCGATCGTGATCTGGGGCGGTTGCGCCTTGGGATTGGGGTGGCCCGACATGCTGAGCGAAGCGACGAATTGCCGGGTGAGCCCGAAGGAGGGCAGCGGGATTTTGTTGACCGCGATGGTGCCGACGATGAAGGCCAGCAGCGAAATCACCCAGAGCGTAACGGTGCGCCGAGTCTCGGCGGCGGCGGACTCCGGGTGGATGAGGATGAAGGCGAAGCGGCTGGTGAACAGCCAGAAGAAGGCGAGGATCGGCCCATCGGTCCGGAGCTGCACGGCCATGAAGGTGATGGGGATGAGATAGAGGACGCTGAGCCCACCGAGAATCCAGGCGCGCCGGTGCAGGCGATCCTCGCGTTTCGCGATGCCAAAGCCATAAAGTGCACTGGCGTGCAGGACGAGAAACTCGATCACAATCGCGGCAAGCAGATTCCGGAAACGGGCGGGGTCCAATTGCGTGGGGGCGGTCCAGGCGACGAGGTAGGTCGCCGCGGTCAGGCAGTCGGGCACCGCGACGCCGAGACGTGGAATAAGGTTTCGCATGGAATGGGTGAGCGCCGGCGTGATCCCGGCCGATGATTGTGGCATTCTCTATTTTCCGACGCGGCAGGCGATCTAAATCGCGCCGGGTGCTACCCTGCGAGGTCACCGCTCCTTTAACCTCGACATGAAACCGCCCGACGGCCGCGCCGCTTCTTTGCTTGGGCAGTCCCCGCTGGTCGCCGCCGCCGAGTCGCAGCATCGACGCTCCGTCTAATGACGGAGGGGAGTTGGACCCGACGCTCTAGTTCTTCGTAAACTTGCTCACGCTGGCCGTAGCGTCGTCGCCCACCCAGAAATTGGTTCCATCGTAGTAGATCTCTGACGTCGAAGTCCCGACGGTGAGGCTCCCAGCGCGCGCTCCGTTCTTCGTGCGTAACATCGTCACCACATTGCTGGGGGGCTTGCCGGCGCGGATAAAGAAGGTCGACCAGACCGTCGCGCCGTCAGAAGCCAGGTAGCCCGGCATCCTTCCAACCGTAAAGGTCCCCAGGATCACACCGTCGCTCGCGCGAATCTTTGTCAACGTGCTCCCGAGATTGTTGCCGACCCACATATTCGTCCCATCGAAAGCAAGGCCAAAGGCGGAGGAGACGCTGTAGGTGCCGACGATGACGTTGTCGCTGACGCGGATCTTGGTGACGGTGTGGTCGGATTGGTCGGTCACCCAGACGTTGGCGCCATCGAAGACCATTTGGGCAGGTGAGGTGCCGGTATCGAGAATCGCGAGGATGGCACCGTCGCTGGGCCGGATTTTGCTGACTGACTTGGTCGGATCGGTCTCGCCGATCACCCAGAGGTTGGCGCCGTCAAACACCATAGCCAGCGGGCTCGTGACACCGCTCGGGAACGTTCCCAGCGGGGCGCCGTCGCTCGCGCGGATCTTACTCAGGGTTGAACTGGTGTAATTTGTCACCAGATGTTGGCCCCATCGAAAGCGCAGCTCAGGGGTTGCACGCCGGTGGGGAAAGTGCCGAGGAGCGCGCCGTCGCTCTGCCGCAACTTGCTCACGGTGTTATCGCAGAGATTGACCACCCAGAGATTGACGCCGTCGGAGACCATCCCGCGCGGACACCTTCCCACTGGGTAACTCTGGACGGTGAATGCGTCGGATGCTGGCGGCGCTGCCTTAACGGGCACTGCGCCGAGGGCGAGAAGGGCGACCGGCAGGACGCGGGAAAAAAGGGATGCGTTTGCGGAGAATCGAGGACGAGCTTTCATCGTGAAAGAAGACTAGGAAGTTCTGCCTCCGAAAGTCAAGAGTAAGCTTTGATCCCGATCTCTGACTCCTTACTCCGCCTTAGCCATGAGGCTCTTAGTGGCCTGGAGATGGGAAGACAATAGCGCGAGACTTATACTCGTTAGGCTCGAGTTCGCACTCATGGCTGGACGGGCTCAGCAGGTTCGATGGGAAGACTAAAGACGCAGGCTTTCATTTTTGGCCTAACCGATGGCTTGACATCGGATAGCGAAGCGAGCGACAAAGAACGCGAATGAAATCGCTGACACGCCGCTTCTCCGCGGCTCCCGAAGGCACAGCCACGCTCTTCTTCATTCAGATCTTCGCGACGCTCGGCTTCGCAGTTCTTTATTCGACGCTGGTTCTCTACGCGACGAAGCATCTCCAGCTCAGCGTGAAAGAAGCGACCACGTTGATGGGCGTCTTCGGCGCTTTCAATTACGGTCTCCATCTCTTCGGCGGTTATCTGGGCGGACGCTTCCTTTCGAACCGGAACTTGTTTGTCGGTGGGATGGCGTTGCAGGTTATGGGCTGCGCCTGCATCGCCGGTGGCTCGCTCGCGTTGTTCTACGTCGGTCTCGCGCTTTTCCTCACCGGGAGCGGTCTCAATGTGACCTGCATTAATATGATGCTGACGCAGCGCTTCACCCCGGAAGATCCGCGCCGTGAAGGAGCTTTCCTCTGGAACTACGCCGGCATGAATGTGGGCTTTTTCGTCGGGTTCAGCGCTGCGGGTTATTTCCAGGCGACGCAGAGTTATTCGAGCCTCTTCATCTTCGCGACGATTGGCAACTTCGGCGCCATCGTCCTCGCCTCCATCATGTGGAAAACACTCGCCGACCGCAACACCGGCTTGCTCGAAGCGACGCCGCAACAATTCCGGCTGCGACAGCTCGCGGGTATCGCGATTCTCATCGGCCTCGTCCCGGTCGTGTGGCTCCTGCTGCAGCGGCCCGGCATGACCGAGACGCTGGTGAAAGCGATCTGCGGAGTGGTCGCGCTCACCCTGATTTACCTCACCCTGCGCCACCCGGATCGGCGGGAGCGGCGGAATATGACGGCGTACCTGATTCTCACTGTCGGCTCGCTCATGTTCTGGTCGCTTTACCAGATGGCGCCGAGCGGCCTGCAGTTATTCGCGGTCAATAATGTGCAGTTGCTGGTCGGAGGCGTGAGCATTCAGCCGCAGTGGATTCAGAATATCAATACCGTTGTCATCGTGGTCGGCGGTCCGCTGCTCGCGGCGTTCTTCGTTCGGATGCGCGGGCGCGGGTGGAACATCGATATCCCGCGGCAGTTCGCCGCGTCGCTGCTTCTGATGGCGCTCGCTTTTCTCATTCTGCCGGTCGGCATCAAGCTGGCCGGCGGCGATGGCAGAAGTGCGTTCGTTTGGCTGTTCGCGAGCTACATCCTGCAGAGTCTGGGTGAGCTGCTCATCTCCCCCATCGGCTATGCGATGATCGGCAAGCTCGCGCCGCGCCAATACCAGGGTGTGATGATGGGCAGTTGGATGCTCGTCACAGGCCTGGCCTCGCTTTTCGCGGGCGATTTCTCGGGCATGATTCCTTCACCGAACGGGACCACGGCAGTCGCCACTAATCCCGGTTACGCGAAGCTCTTCGCGGAGCTCGGACTCGGCAGTCTCTTGGTCGGCATTGCGCTGGTCGTGCTCAATCCGTTTCTGCGCAAGCTGATCACCGACAAAGCGGAGGTGACTGCGGAGGAAGCGCCGACCCCTGCCGGTCCCGCCGCGGTGGTTGTTTGAAAACGGTTCAAGATCGTTGCGTGAGGCTGGCCTTAGGCGAATGTGGTCGTCACACCCGCGGTGGTGAGCGGTCTTGCCGGGGATCTGGTGCGTTCGCGCCTGACCAAAGGAATAGTCCTCGGCTGATTAGCAATCTTTACGAGGGGAAGCGGCGATCAAAGTCGCGGTGCGTGCCAATCCATAACCATAGCCATTGATCCCCGGAGCGAAGGGCGACGGCACGATGGTTTCGGGTCACTCGAAGCGACCACGCGCGTGGATCAACTCGCAAACGTTCGAGACGCAAGCTCGGATGCGCCGGATTCGCCAAGAAAATAAGGTAAGTCTTGCGCGCGGCAGTTTTGATCGAGGGCGGCAGCTCGTGATAGAGCTGCCAAAACTCAGGAGTCGCCCGCGAGGTCACGCAGGCGAGCCGAGGTCGCTCGCGTTCATCTCCGAGTAAGTCTCAGGGTTACGCGCGAGTTTAGCTTCGTGTTGATCGAGTAGCTCTGTCAGGGCCGGGCGGACGCTTTCGTCGTTAATAATCCGATCCCATTCGTCGTCGCCGGCAAATTCCGGGAAGATCTCCGGAATGTGCCGAAGGAGTTTATCTCGCTCGGACAATGGAAGGGAGCGGATAGCCTGTTCGATTTCTTGGGCCGTGCTCACAGGAGAATAGTAGTCGGAACGTTCAAAAGAAGAAAGGCCGTTTCGCACCACGCGAAAAGCAGCAAATCCGAGACGCAGCCGCTTCGTCACTTCATTTGATCAACCGCCTCTTAGAGTAAATTTAAGTCGCTAGCGCCACCTAGCTTTTGCCGGGTTGACTCAACCCGCTTTAACTCTAGCGCGTTTTGGTAGTCGATCGTTCTGGTAGAAGGCACGCACGACGCCTCTGAGTCGTCCCGGCTTTGGCTGGTAGCTAACCCGCATAGTTCTACCGTGCGCCATGACTCCCGTCGGAGCGCAGGCAGAAACGGCAGTAGAGTCAGGTCACCGCTGGCGGAACCGGTTCGGTCTCGTGGATTCGGCCGTAATCGACCTCGTATTTCCCGTCCGGTAGCTCCGTATAGATATCCACGAAGCGTTCGCCCCAAACGATGTCGTCGTAGGAATAATCCTGCTGGCTCTGCACCGGCGCGGCCATGAGTTTCTCCACCGAGTTCACCTCGGCGATGAAAAAGGCATCGCTCTTTTCCAGCGTTTCGGCCGTCTCGCCATGCAGCGGGCTGCCCGGCGTAATGGTGTGGCGAATGGTCAGGGCCGCCGGGAAACGCGCCATCCGTTTGGGAGACACCTTGAGCGGATGAAACCGGCGGATCGTTTCGCCTTCGGCCACCTTTTCGTCGCGGGAAGGAGAAGGTGAAATTTCGCGTCCACCATGCTGATATGGCGCAGGTTCGCCACGCGGAACATGACGCTCGGCCCTCCATCGTGATTTCCGATGAGAATGTTCCGGCTGAACACAATTCGCGCAGTCGGCCGGGAGAAGCGGACGAAGATAAGTCCGGTAATGACGGCGAACCAAATCGTCCCGAGAAAAATCTCGATCGTAACGACGATATGCCCATAGGCGGTGGCGGGATACTGATGGCCGTAGCCGACGGTGGCCAGGGTTTCGACACTGAAGAAGAAAGCCGCGGAGAAGGAGCCGGGCGTGACCTCGGCGATGGTGCCGCCGCGGACGAGGTAAAGAAGCGCGAAAATGGTGTTGAGCAGGAGGTAGCCGACGACGAGGAAGAGAGCGAACTGCGGCCACGTGAGGGAAAGGACCCAGTGATAACTATCGCGCCAATCGCGGGGAGCGGCGTTGATCTTGAGGAACTCGGTGCGGCCCGACCGGACCGGGATAGGAGCGCGTGTTCTTGCTGGCATGTCTTTCCTGCTATCTAACAGCAGAAGCGACCTCGACAAACGGAAACGGGGTGAAAGTCGAACCTGGGGTCGCCTAACGAGTAAAGGAAGGGGGAACTTGGTTAATGGTTATTGGCTACTGGTTATTAGAAGATTCAGGCATGCCGGTAACCATCAGCCAGCGCTGGCAGGACGTGGCAGGGCGTACGCGAGGATGGCTCGCGCACGCGCCCACGATTCGAGACGCTAAGGCGTTTTCGCTAGGCTTAAGGTGCGCTCGGCCTTGCCAAAAGGACCGACGGTGCCGACGGTCCAGAGAGTGCCGTTAGGCGTCAGCGTCGCGCCATCGAGACGGTTATTGGAGTTCTTCGCGTTGGGACTGGTGACAATGCTCCAACTCGCGCCATCCCAATGTTCGACCAGCGTTTGTTCCGCACTGCCGAGAAGCGGCACGATGTATTGACCGGTGGCCCAGATATCAGCGCTCGAGCGCACCGCGAGGCCGACCAGGACCGCATTGGTGGCATCGTTAGAGACGATCGGGAGCGGCACCAGGTTCCACTGCGTGCCGTTCCAATGCAGAGCAATTGCGTTCCCCGTGCCGGCATCTCCTACCGACCAGACATCGTTGCTGGAGATAGCATTAACAGCCCAGAGAATGTTGTCCTCGGCGCCGTCGTTAGGGCTGGCAACTACGCTCCAGACGCTGCCATTCCAATGCATGGTAAGAGTTTTTTCGCCGGGCTCAGTGATGCCAACCGCCCAAACATCGTTAGAAGCAACTCCATCCACAGAATTGAGGCGGGCTTGGCCGGGCGTGGCCACGATCGTCCAGCTCGCGCCATCCCAGTGCAGGCTAAGCGGGTGAAAGACGCTAGCCGTTTGCGTGTAACCGACCGCCCAAATGTCGTTAGTTGATATGACCGACACCCCGAGGAGGAAGTTGGAGACACCGGCGACACTGGGACTGGGAATGACCTGCCAGCGCTGGCCATCCCAACGCTCGATCAGGGTGCCATAAATATTCCCAGTCAAAGCCTGGCCGACGGACCAGATATCGCTCGCGGAATTAACCGCGATGCCGCTAAGGAAGTTCCAACTTGTTGTCGAATTTGGGCTGCGCACGACCGACCATCGGGCACCGTCCCAATGCTCGATCAAGGTGCGATAAACACTAGCCTGTTGGTTAAAGGAATCACCGACTGCCCAGACATCGTTGTCGCCCGCCGCGGCGACTCCGAGAAGATTATTCGCACCTTTCCCGACATTGGGAGTTGGCACGGTGGTCAAATCGCCCGCGCGGACGACCTGACTAACGAGGCTAAGAAGGGTTAGGAATAACAATAGCTTAAGTTTTTTCATGCGGGCACTATGGATGGTCCATGCCGGTGGGAGCCAGGACTCGATCGTAACAGCATTGTTACGCTGAGCTCGCCGCGGGCGCGGGCTCCTTCCGTAGCCTAACGATTAAGGGAAGGTCCGCGTTGACTACCGCGGAGGTTTCCTTGCCTAAAAGAATCTCTTTCAGTCGAGGCGGATGGAATTTTTCACCCCATCGTGCACTCCATCAAAGTAGAAAAGGTTTGGCCAGCATCGCCGGCCGCTGCGGCTAATCTGGTGGCGGGAGATGTGGTCGTCGAAATCCAAGGGCTAAAGGTGGACGGGGCCAAAGCCGACGATTTGAAGAAGGTCATGAATAAAGGAGTCGGCGACATCTTGCGCCTTAAGGTCAAACATGACGGCAAAGAGTTGCGTGACGGCACGCTGAAGGCGGCGCGCAAACCCGAGCCGTAAAAAGGCCCGCGCCGAAGTCTTATACTCGTTAGGCGAGACAGATTCGATTTGCGGTCGAGAGGTGGACTAGCCTAAATGGCCGCAGAAGACCTTAGCTTCGTATTTGATGGTGACTTCGCCCCGTTCCTGATAAGTGGCAAAGAGGCGCCTGAGTTCCGCGAGCATCGGCTCGTGACGCGGATGTCCTGAAGTGGGAGCGTAGGAGGAAGAAAGAAGGCGGCCTTGCAAACCGGCGAAGTCGAAGTGCTGGCGATTCGGAAAGATGGAGAAGCCGAAATCGCCGCCGAAAAATTTGCTTAACGCGTGCTCGTCGATGCGCCGGTGATCGACGGTAAGATAGTCGGTGGCGTACGTGCGCAGGAGTGATTCATACCCTTTCGCGAACGGGGTCGTTGATCCCAGGCGTTCGTTCCAAATCAGCACGACCCAGCCTAACGAGTGAAGGATGCGCGCGAATTCGACCCGCGCCTTCGCACGATCGAACCAATGAAAAGCCTGGCCCGCAGTGACGAAATCAACGCTCGCGGAGGGCAACGTGGTCGCTTCGGCGGCGCCATGCACACTATGGAAACAGACGTGGTGTCCCAAGAGCCGTTCGGCCGCTGCGCGCATCGGTTGATTAGGTTCCACGGCATAGACTGGATTGCCGTTTTCCAGAAACAACTCGCTCAGGATGCCAGTGCCTGAGCCGATGTCCGCGATCACAGCCGATGGCTCGAGCTGACATTCCACTTGGAGATAATCGAGCACCGCGGAGGGATAGTGCGGCCGGTAACTGACGTAGTCTTCGACGCGATCAGAAAAGCGCTCGGTGGAATCTGTCATGCATCTATTCTACGCCATAGGTCAGGCACGCCCGTGAGAAATATGACCGCATTTACGCCTACGTTTGAGTCCACCTTTGGCTTGGCCTAACGAATCGTTGGAATACGGCGATCGAGGGCCGGGCCTATCTGCTGCGAGCGCTGCCAGATAGTTGTCGTTAGGACCGACAAGAAATTGGAAGCTCAGCCCTGCGGGGGTCGTGCGATGCCCAACCCTACGCTGCGAGAAAAGCGCGAGCCTGGCACCACTAGTGCTGAAGGCATGAAGCAGAACAATGCCACTCCCGGCATGAAAATCTTTTTCCTTTCAACCTTATCCTTTCTCCTGAGCGTCTCCGCTTTTGCGGAAGCGCCTCCCATGTCCGATCGCGTCTGGCAATGGTATCACCACCACCATCATCCCTGGGATTCCCCCACGCCCACGCCGATCCCCACGCCAACGCCACCACCTACCCCAACGCCGTCTCCTACCGACACACCGACCCCTAGCCCAAGCCCCACCGAAACGCCGACGCCGACTCCGCCTTCCGGCAAAAGGCCGCCTCGCGGCGTCGCCTATCTTCTCGCGGCCGATCAAACCATTTCCGCGTCACAAAATTGTTGGAGCAACGATCACGTCCCGATCGTCCGCTTGCGCGTGAGTGCTTCCTCGCTCGAGAAGACCGAAGGGGTTTACACTTGGACCGCGCTGGACACCGCCGCCGGCCTCGCCGCTGCCAACGGCAAACAATGGACTGTAGGCGTGCAGTGGACCGGCACGGCCATGCCCACCTGGGTGAAAGCGCAAACCTATCCGCTCAGCGATGGCGTTTCTGCGGCCCCTTGGGATCCTATTCTCATCCAGGCGGAGCTCGATTTTATAAAAGCCTTCGCCGCCCGCTACGATGGCGACCCTAATCTCGCCGCCGTCATCATCGGCGGTATCGGCACCAACCCCGGCTTCGAGACCTATGTTTCCCGCAGCGCGCATGACACCGATATTCTCGGCGGCGATGGCAATGATTGGATCGCCGGAGCGCAGCAGATCATCACCGCCTATGCCACTAGCTTCAGTGGAACGCCCGTCATCGTTGCCGCGGCGGAACCCTTCCCCGGTGACGACACATCCCTGCCGGCCCTGATCGATTGGGGCATGAGTAACTACGCAAATTTCGGCGTCATGGCCAGCGCACTGCGCGAGAGCAGCGCCGTCGAATACCCGCCTAATGGTCTTGTCAGTACCTACGCCGCAAGCCATCCCTGCGGCTTCCAATTCCTCCATCCCACCTCCAACCCCGATACCGGAGGGAACCTCGCGCAAGTCTGTGCGGTGGGAGAGCAACTCCTCGGCGCCCCCGGCTTCATTGAAGCCTACCCACCCGACTGCGACGAAGTATCTAACGCCGCTACCATCGATCAGGTCAATATCGCCCTCGGTGTCGAGTAAGTCGCCCCAGGGACTTGGCGGCGAATTCGGAGAAGAAAATTCATATTCTATCCTATACCGTCCTATCCTGTCCTATACTATTTTCCAACGGCCGTGAACGATCTCCGCGGAACGATAGCAAACGATATGCAAATTCGACCTATGGTGGAAGCGGACGCGGAGACAGTGGCGAAGTTGGCGGTAGAACTGGGTTATCCTAACGACGCGCAGACTATCGACGAACGAATAGCGATTATACGGCGATCCGATCTCCTGCTCGTTGCGGTGACTCCTACGAACACACCGGTAGCATTTATCCAAGCGAATCGCAGTTGCATCATCGAGATCGGATTTCGCGTGGAGATTGTCGGCCTGGTAGTATCAGCAAAGGCACGGCGCGGCGGGATCGGGCGAAGGTTGGTCGCCGCGATGGAACAGTGGGCGAAAGAGATTGGTGCCGAGGCCGTCGTTGTGCGCAGTAATACACAGCGGGATGAGAGTCACATCTTTTATCCCGCAATGGGTTATGGCGCGGTCAAGACGCAGGCGGTGTATGAGAAGCATTTACGGCAGGCCTCCGCCAGAACCTAAAAGCAAAAGATGCTTCGCAGGATGTCTTGGCCAGCGTGTTCCACAATGAAGAACGCTTCCATCCTATACTCGTTAGGCCGTTGGAATCACGGGTCGCGGCGTGAAACACACTTACCGGATGCTCGGCGGCTTTGCCGACGACGCGCTCAGCCGCTCGAATTCGCACAGAGGTCAGGCGAGTAACCATCCTGCCCTGCTAACTCAACCTCTGTAGACTGACTCGAAATTAAGTCTTTTAAGTCTTACCAGAGACGCACGCGTTCTTCCGGCGTGAGATAGAGTTTCTCACCGGGTTTGACCTCGTAGGCGTCATACCAGGGATCTATGTTTCGCACAGTTTGCGCCCGCTCGCGCGCGGGGGCGTGACCGTCAGCCACTAATTGTTGCCGGAGGGCTGGCTCGCGGACCTTGTCGCGCCAACCCTGGGCAAAGGCGAGAAAGAAACGTTGATCGCCGGTGAGTCCGTTGATGACAGGTGCAGGCTGTCCTTGTAGCGACAGATGATAAGCATCGTAAGCCGCCGCGAGGCCTGCTACATCCGCGATGTTCTCAGCCAGGGTTTGTTCGCCATTAATGTGAACGCCCGGCAACGGTTCGTAGGAGGTATATTGATCGACGAGTTTCTTACTGGCTTCTTTGAAGTGAGCCAGATCTTCTGGTGTCCACCAATTCTCCATCTTACCTAACGAGTTAAAGTCAGCGCCAGAGTTATCGAAGCTATGACTTATCTCAT
This sequence comes from Chthoniobacterales bacterium, assembly GCA_013821455.1. Taxonomy (GTDB): domain Bacteria; phylum Verrucomicrobiota; class Verrucomicrobiia; order Chthoniobacterales; family UBA10450; genus Palsa-1392. Next base: position 67,505 of record JACDGS010000016.1, on the reverse strand, counting down.
GACCAATCGTAGCCCCGATCGAGCCATAGTTAGACGCGGCGTCGGCTTTCGGATCGAAGAAAGGTGCTTCCAGGATCGCGGCCGGAAAGTTAAGTGCGTTTTGCAACGGCAGGTTAACCGCATTGACCGTCTGCGGAGTCATCCACCATTCGCCGCGATCGATCGGTTGATCGAGCTTGGCGAGCTGGTGTTGATATTCCCACTCACTGGCGCGCCAGGCGTTGCCGAGGGCATCGTCGCGGTTGATAACCAAACCATCGTATTCGCGCCAGGTCTCAGGATATCCAACTCCTACTTTAAGTGTCTGGATTTTTTTCTTCGCTTCCGCCTTGGTCGCGGGGGCCATCCACGCCAGCGCATCGATCCGTTTGTCGAAAGCGGTCAGGAGATTTTTCACCATGGCTTCTACTTCGGCCTTCGACGAGGGCGGGAAATATTTGCCGACGTAAATCTTTCCGACCGCATCGCCTAAGTAGGCGTTGACACCACTAATTGCCCTTTTCCAACGGTCGCGTTGTTTCGGCGTACCTTGGAGTGTCTTACCGTAGAAGGCGAAATGGAGGTCGTCATAGGACTTGGGCAAACAGTAGGCAAATTGGTTCAAAGTATGAAAGGTCAGCCAATCCTTCCAGGTATCGAGTGACTCACTCGCGACCAGGGCCGATAACCCTTTAGTCGCGTCGGGCATCCAGATGATAAAGGTCGGCTGTTCCTTAAGATGAGCGGCGGAGAGAAAGGTCTTCCAGTCGAGGCCCGGAGCGTTCGTAGGAAGCTGGTCCGTGTTCCAAGGATTGTTGGCCTTGTGTGGGTCTTCGCTGGTGGTGCGATCGAGGTGCGCGGCGGCTATCTTATCTTCCAGAGTTACAATCCGCTCAGCCCGCGCGGCGGGTTCGCTCAGGCCGGCCAGCTTTAGCAAATCGCGGACATAGACTTGGTAGGCCGCGTGTATCTTAGTCATGTCCGGCTTCTTTGAGATATAGTATTCGCGGTCGGGCAGACCAAGGCCGCCTTGCAAGAGATAGGGCATAACCTTGGCCGGATCCGCCAGGGCCTGAGTGACAAAGAGCCCGAAAAGATTTTCCGTCTCGAAGTTAGTCGCGTTGAGCGGATCGACGTCCGCGCGCAGCCGCTCGCCCATGACGCGGGCCAGGTCGGTCTTCGAGGTGATCGCGTTCACCTCGTCCAACTGTTTTCGCAGTGGGTCGAGCGCGCGTTTCTCGATCGTCGCCGTATCCATGTAGGCGGCGTAGTGCTCGGCAATCATCCGCTCCGGTGTGTCCGGCGCGGCGTGGGCGGCGGCCGCAGCGCGAATCAAATCGGCGTTGCGCTTTTCCGCGCGCAGGAAGACTTCGAGGCCGACTCCGGTGGAGGAATATTGCGGTGGTATTTCCGCGCGCTTGCGCCAGCCACCATTGGCGTAACCATCAAAATCGTCGCCGGGTTTTACCTTGAGGTCGCGGTAGTTAAGAGTGACTCCGATAGACGAGGACTTTGGTGAGGCGGGAGCAGGAGAGGGTTCGGCGGCGAATGCAATGTTGAGAGGAGCGAGGAGGAGGAAGAGAACGATGCGCGCAAGTAGAAGTTGCATGTGTAGGTTGTTTACTCTCGGGCGCGTGCGTGCAAGTGAATTTTCTGCGGAAGGACTAGTCTGCACCTTTAGGTGAGGGATTCGTTTCGACAACGAGCGTGTTGATGCGCCTGCCGGCATGGGAGTAGTCCTATACTCGTTAGGCATTAAGATGGGGTGACGAGACGTCTCATGGGGTGTCATCCCGAGCGGATCCGAAAGGCGCAGTCTAGGGATCCCGATGTGTTTCCGTGAAGCGTCTGTGCGAGCCTTCAAGGTTGCTCCACGGGATCCCTCGACTGCGCCTTCGGCTCCGCTCGGGATGACGGTGTTGCGAAAGGCTTTCCCGATGCGCCACGTTCTGCTATTCTCCCACCTAACGAATGCCCACCCTGGCTGAACCTCAACGCGCTTTCGCGACGGTCGCGGTCTTTCTCGCGACTTTTTTCATTACCCTGTCGATCGGTCGTCTGTTGAAACGCCGCGCGGGCGTGCGTTTTGGCATCTTCTTTCAGCTCTTTGCGCTCGCGCTCGCGTTCTATGCCGCGGTCTGGGTTTATGGGGTGGATTTGCGCTGGCGCAATCACGCCGGTGCCGCTCTTACTCTTCTTAGTACCGGGGTGGTGATCGCGCTGATCGATCGCTATCTCTGGGATCTCTATTTCGAACAAAGACGGCAGACAGTTATCCCGAAGTTTCTGCGTGAGTTAGTCGCGCTGATTATTTTCCTGATCGCGCTCCTGCTCGTGCTCAGTGTGGGTTATCACGCGGAGAGTCAGTTGAAGTGGCTGCTCTCCGGTTCCGGAGTGGCCGCGATCGTGCTCGCCTTTGCCACGCAAAACATGCTGGGCGGTGTCATCGCGGGAATGTCGTTGCAAATCAGCAAGCCTTACAAAGTGGGTGACTGGTTACAAATAGGTGAGCGCTTTGCCGAGGTCATGGAGATCAACTGGCGCTCGACCCGGCTGCGCACGAACGACGCGATCTATGTCGATATTCCGAATAACGAGATCGTCCGCGGCACGATCGTAAATCTGCATTACCCACAGGAGCTGCATGCCATGCGCATCCGGGTAGGTGTGGATTACAACACTCCGCCGAATAAGGTGAAGGACGCACTGATGCACGCGACTTTGCATGCGGACTGGGTCCAGGCGGAGCCGGCGCCGAAGGTGTTTCTGGTGGATTTCGCGGACTTCTCAATTGTCTATGAGATCAAGTTTTGGATGCTAAGTCATCAGAACTACAACAATGTCTGCGACGCAATTCGCACGAATGTCTGGTACGAATTCAAGCGGCAAAAGATAACTATTCCATTTCCGATTCGGACTCTGGAGTTTAACCGAAAGTCCCCGGTGAAACCGGCGGAAGAACATGGCAAAGCGCGCACCATCCTGGAAACCGAACCGCTCTTCAGTTGCCTCGATGAAACCCAGGTCGAGACGCTGATCAAAGATGCGCGCACGATTCATTTCGGGCGCGGCGAAGCCATCGTCGAGCAAGGGCTCGACGGGTCATCCATGTTCGTATTGCTCGACGGAACGGCGCAAGTCTCCGTCGCGCAAAACGGCTCCGCCATTCGGGTGGGTGTGTTGCGCACGGGTGATTGCTTCGGCGAAATGTCGCTCCTCACCGGCGATAAGAGGACCGCGACGGTGCGGGCGGAGAACGATTGCGAGGTCTTGGAAATCGGCAAGCCAGCCATGGCAAAGTTGCTGCGGGATGCGCCCGAGTGCGTTAATCAACTGAGCGAATTGCTGGCCCGGCGGAAGCTGGAGACCGAAGGCATCATAAGAGACGCCAGCAAACCGGGGGCGGACGATATGGCGCGGGAGTATCGCGCCAATTTCCTTCAGCGGCTCAGCGGCTTCTTCGAATTGTAACTTCTGGCCGTCTGCTTTCCTTCCTCCTGCTCCTAATCCTACTCCCATTCCTAAAGGATTAGGAGCAAGAGCAGGAGCAGGAGAAAGAGCGAGAGTTAGGCGGCGCGCGTTCGCACGGCGAGATAACGGGTTGCCTCCCCGGCAAATCCCTCTAAAGTCCGGCCACCTTATCGCCCATGCTTACATCCTTTCTCGCTCTCACCATCCTCGATTCTGGTATCTGGCTTTCCCTGCTTTGCGCTCTGGCCGGCCTGGCTTTCGCCTATTACTTGATTCTGTCAGTCATAAAGGCCTCGCCTGGCAATGCTCGCATGCAGGAAATCGCCGGTGCCATTCAGGAGGGAGCGAAGGCTTACCTTAACCGTCAGGTGGCCACCATCAGTGCCATCGCGGTCGTGATTTTCATCCTTCTTTTTATCTTCAAAGATCACGCCACTTCGGTCGGTTTCGTCATCGGAGCGGCCTGTTCGCTCGCCGCCGGTTTCATCGGGATGCGCGTCGCGGTGCTCGCGAATACGCGCACGACGCAGGCGGCCACGCGATCGCGCACGGCGGCGATGCGGGTGGCTTTTAACGGCGGCGCGGTCACAGGTCTGCTCGTGGTGGGCCTGGCGCTGCTTTCGGTCGGTCTCTTCTACACCATTGCCGACCACATGATCGGTCACGGACCGGCGGTACGGAGTCTTATAGGTCTCGCGCTGGGTGCGAGTCTTATCAGCGTTTTCGCGCGGTTAGGTGGCGGTATTTATACCAAGGCCGCCGACGTCGGCGCCGATCTTGTGGGTAAGATCGAGAACACACTCGACGAAGACGATCCGCGCAATCCGGCGACGATCGCGGATAACGTGGGCGATAATGTAGGTGACTGCGCGGGGATGGCGGCGGACGTTTTTGAGACTTATGCAGTTAGTTTGATCGGAGCGATCCTGGTTGGCGCACTCACACTCGCAAACTCGCCCGCGGCGATAGTCTATCCCTTTGTCCTCGGAGGGATCTCTGTCCTGGGCGCGATCGTCGGCATCCTTTTCGTAAATACGAGCAATGCCAAACCCGGCAATGTCCTTATGGGTGGTGTCATGGCGAGCGCGCTGGTCTCCGCTATTCTTTTTTGGCCCGCGACTCACCTTCTTTTTCCAGATGGTATCATCATCGCGAATGCCTTGCGCACGGCGAACGATCTCTATTGCGCCTCGCTCGTAGGGTTACTCATGACCGGTATCGTGGTGGTGATTACGAATTACTATACGTCGATGAGTTATGCGCCGGTGCGTAAGATCGCCAAGGCTTCCGAGACTGGCCACGCTACTAACATCATTGCCGGTCTTGCTATCGGACAACATGCTACGGCATTGCCGGTAGGTTTTATTGGTCTGGCTATTCTCTTTAGTTTCCACTTTGCCGGACTCTACGGCATTGCGATCGCTGTCATGAGTATGCTCTCGATGGCTGGCATCATCATCTCGCTCGATGCTTTTGGTCCTATTACCGACAATGCCGGCGGCATTGCCGTGATGAGTGACCTGCCGAAAGAAGTCCGCGCCGTCACCGATGACCTCGACGCCGTTGGTAACACCATGAAAGCTGTGACCAAAGGTTATGCCATCGCTTCGGCTGGTCTCGCCGCGCTGGTCCTATTCGGTTCCTATGTGGAAGAGTTACGCGCGCATGTGACTGCGGCCGGTCGCCCTTTTGTTTTCCAATTCTCGTTAACCGAACCCAAGGTCATCATAGGTCTTTTTATTGGCGGGTTACTGCCGTTCATCTTCACCGCTTTTAGTATGGACGCGGTAGGTAAGGCGGCGGGCGCAGTCGTGCGCGAAGTGCGCCGCCAATTCGCCGCGAAGCCAGGTATCCTTCGCGGAGAGGACAAACCTGACTATGGAGTCTGCGTCGATATCGTGACCAAAGCGGCCCTGCGCGAAATGATTATCCCCGCGCTCTTGCCTGTGGCGGTTGTTGTGGCGGTGGCGATGATCAAGCCGCTCGGCCCCGTCGTTCTCGGCGGCTTACTGGTTGGTACCATAGTTACTGGTTTATTCGTCGCCATTGCCATGACCTCGAGTGGCGGCGCCTGGGATAATGCGAAAAAGTATATCGAAGAAGGTAACCTCGGCGGCAAAGGCTCCTTTGCACATGCTGCGTCAGTTACCGGCGACACGGTGGGCGACCCTTACAAGGATACCGCCGGCCCTGCGATCAATCCCATGATCAAAGTAGCGAATATCGTCGCCATTCTTATCATCCCGATCTTCTTCTAAGACCTAGCCTAACGAGTAAAAGACAATGGACCGCTCGAAATTCCAACTTGTCCCTGCGCCGCAAAAGGAGTTACCGGAGACGCCCGACCCGGGCGCATGCCCGTTCAAGATCGTCGTGGACCCGCAGATGCGCCTGCAGCTGCGCCGCGCGCTGATCGATCTCATCGACAATCACGACGACGCGCTCGCCGCGCATTATGCCGACGGCAAGCTCGCCCTCGAATCCTACAAGGAATACATCGAAGTCTTCGCCCGCAGCTTGAAGGAAACAATGGAAAGTCCGGAAGGGGTATCCTACCTCCTCCGCGCGGTCGGTTTCGATGTGCCGCCAAAGGATGTCAACCTGCGGCCCGAGCTGCGCTGGAAGTATTTGCCTCCGGCCTAACGAGCGCAGGTCCCCGCGGAATGGGTTTCGTTAGGAAAAGACTTGTCTCGCGTGCGCGAGTCTGAGAGAACTTGCCGCTTAAATGGCTACCGTTCTATTAATTGAGGATGACGCCGAAGGGCGCCGCGCCACGGGCGAACTTTTTTTACGTGAAGGCTGGCAGGTTCTCGAAGCCGGCGACGGTGATGCGGGAGTCGAGATTGCGCTAAGAGAACAACCCGAGCTGGTCCTCTGCGATTTGCTCATGCCGAAGTCGAACGGCTTTCAGGCTTGCCGTCGTATTCGGCAGAAATTACTGCGCACAAGAATCATTATCATCTCCGGGCGCGACTACGGCGTGGACCGGAGCAGTGCCATCGAGGCCGGCGCGGATGAGTACATGGTCAAGCCGGTCTTATGGGAAAATTTGCGCGAGGTCATGGAGCGCGTCATGCCTGCGGACGGCCCGCCTTCGTCAGCCAGCGAAGAAGTGCCGGACTTCATTCGTCCTTCGACAAGGTTGAAATTCTGGGGTGTGCGCGGTTCTATTCCGGTGCCCGGCGCTTCCACGGTGCGATATGGTGGTAATACGAGTTGCATCGAGCTGCGCGCCGATGGTGAGATCATCGTTCTCGATGCCGGCACGGGATTGCGTTTACTCGGTAACTCTCTCGAAGAAGAGTTTGGTTCGAAATCAATCAGACTAACTCTCCTTCTTACTCATACGCACTGGGATCACATTCAAGGTCTGCCCTTCTTCCTCCCGGCTTACAAAGAAAAAAACGCGCTCCGCGTCCTGGGTTATGAAGGAGCGCGCAAAGGACTCGCCGCGATTCTTGCCGGACAAATGGAGACATCGTTCTTCCCTATTAGTCTAAGAGATATGCCGAGCGCGATCACGATCGAAGAGTTAAAGGACATGGAATTCTCCATCGGAAAAATCCAAGTCGGCGCGCGGTTTGTAAATCATCCGGGCATCTGCGCGGGTTATCGTCTCGCCACGAGCAGCGGCTCGATTGCCTACCTGCCCGACAACGAGCCTTACGATACCTTGAAAAGAAACTCGCCCGAAGCCTCGGACCTGGGTGAAGCGCGCGCCTACGCGGTCGCGGAACGAGCGAAGTTAGTCCAATTCCTGCGCAACACAGATGTGCTCGTGATGGATGCGCAGTATACCGATGATGAATATGCCAAAAAAGTCGGCTGGGGTCATGGTTCCTTGAGTAGTGTTGTCTCACTCGCGCTAGACTCCGACGTGCACAAGCTCTTCCTTTTCCATCACGACCCCGAACACGACGACGCGAAACTGGATGAGATAGTCGAAGCCGCGCGCACGCTCGTCCTGGAAAGCGGCAAACCGATGGAAGTCGATGCGGCGCGGGAAGGGACCGAGGTCTGGTTAAACGCAAAGGTCCCCGGCACAGCCGTGGCCGTATCTAGCGGGAAGAGTTAGCGCGGCACATCGCGCAGCGCCTCCGTGAAGCGGACTAACTCTGCCGCGACCTGTTCGACTCTCTGCACTATTTTCGCATCGGCGTACCATCGGTCGTGGAAGTCCTTGCCGGTAGCGTACAACAAGCGAGGGGTGATAACGCAGCGAAAGCGACTCTCGTTTACCCTCGTACTCTCGTTCCCAAACTTACTCTCGTTCCCAAACTCCGTTTGGGAACGCCCTTGTTCCGGCAACTCCGTTGCTTTTGTTCAGGAGACGACTACGCCCCCCAGATGTACCATGCCAAAGTGGACGGGTTTAGACCATCTCGCTAAGAAAGGCAACCGGAGTTGCCGGGACAGGTGCGTTCCCAAACGGAGTTTGGGAACGAGGCCGGGCGGAGTTTGGGAACGAGGCCATTCCTGACACGGTCGGCGAGTGAATTAGCGCGGGACTCCGCGCAATGCTTCGGTGAAGCGGACTAACTCTGCCGCGACCTGTTCGACTCGCCGCACCATTTTCGCATCGGCGATACCGTCGTCGTGGAAGTCCTCGCCCGTGGCGTAAACAAAACGTGGGATGATAACGCAACGGAAATCCAGCATGAGGCTGTTCGCGTAAGCCATGACTGACATATAACTACCCATCCCGCCCGCCGCGCAGAGAAACCCTACTACTTTATCCTCCCATGCTTTTCCGGTCAGCTCGATCATGTTTTTAGCCGCTGCGCTGACATCATAGTTATAAACCGGCGCGGCCACCAGGATGCCATCGGCGGCTTTAATAGCCTTGCCTAACTGTTGCGCTCCGGGTTCGCCATAACAGGCATCCGCGTCGCACAAAGGCAGGCCCAGACCACTTAGATCAAGCCAGTCACAATCCGTCGCCGTTTTCTGCATGTAGGCGTAAGCCGTCCGGCCCATTTTGCGACTGTTACTCGACGGATTACCGCTGGTGCTGACGACGAGGTATTTCGACATGGGATGAGTTACAGCCAGTGGCGCTTTTTGAAATAGATAAGCTGCCCGATCGCGACAATGAGCATCAAGAGCAAACACGCCGGGTAACCGTAGGGATGCGCCAGTTCTGGCATATGCGCGAAGTTCATTCCGTAAACACCGGCAATGAAAGTAAGTGGGATAAAGACGGAAGAGATAACAGTTAGCACGCGCATGATCTCATTCGTGCGCAGACCTATGCTGGAGATATGCACTTCGGTAAGCCCTGATAAGACATCGCGATAACTCTCCACCAAGTCCATTAACTGCACGCTATGATCGTAGCAGTCGCGGAGGTAGATCTTAGTCTCGGGCCGAATTAAGCCCGGTTCTTCGTGCAAGAGTAAGTTAGTCACGTCGCGCATGGGCCAGACCATACGGCGGATTTGCGTGAGGGTTCTCTTATGGCCATGCAAGCTCCCAACTGGACGCGCCAAAGGCTTATCGATTAACTCATCCTCGATCGCGTCTATCTCCGAGCCGATCGATTCCAAGACGGGATAATAGTGATCGATAATGGAGTCGATCAACGCATAGGCCAGATAGTCGGTTCCTGCTTTGCGGATGCGGCCTTTCGCGCTGCGGATACGCTGGCGCACGGGCTCGAAGACATCGAAGCTGCCCTCCTCCTGCAAGGTAATGAGAAAGGTCTTACCGAGGAACATACTTAGCTGTTCGACTTCTATCTCGCCTTTCTTATCAAGATAGAGCATCTGCGCGACAATGAAGAGATAGTCATCGTACTGTTCGACCTTAGGGCGTTGTCCGGCGTTAACGACATCTTCCAGCGCCAGGGGGTGAAGGTTGAATCGCTCACCGAGCTGGCGCAAAACACTCAGGTCGCCCCAGCCGTCGATATTGATCCAGGAGACGAGGTCGTTGTTGATATGGGTTAGTAACTCGTCGCAGTTAGCGTGCGTTTTTTCCTCGAGGGAATCGGCGCAATACTCAATCAAGGTAATGACCGGCGGCTCGTTAGGCGCGTTCGCTGGAAACTTGAGGAGCCCGGGCGATTCACCCGGAACGATTTTGCGGCGTTTCAGCATGGGTTATCGTCGCTCTTTCCTATCGCACTGGGCAAGCAGGAAGAGTCTTCGCTCTCATTTATGTTCGGCTACGATCAGCGTCGAGCGGGTGCGGCTCCAGCGGTAACCAATCCCGAAGGTGAGCGGTGGCGGGTGACTCTGGATGTACAAAGCTTGTAACTCTGGTTGGAAGTGTTGCTTGAAGAGATCGATCGGCGTGCTGTAACTGCCAAAGAAGCGAAGGTTCCATTTTGCCTGGTCGAAGGCCGTGATCGGGATGCCGGAGTCATCCTGAATAAGTGTTTTGCTATGAGTAAGAAGGAAGTTGCGCACAGTGACAAACCCGGGCTCAAACATAAGGTATGACGCGGACTTTAGCAGACTATCACCAATGCTCTGGGCGGCGCAGAATTTTAGGAAACCGGGGTGCGAGCGAATCCCTTCGTCGGATAAGTCGGTCGTGAAGTAATAGAGAGTCTGCGGCGCACTCCCGGCCTCGCCCGTGAAGGTAATACGCACACCTGGCGTAGTCCCATGCGCACCGGGCGAAGTAGCAATTTGCGGATCGCCATTCTTATCCAAAGTAAGAAAAGTAATATCAGTGATCGTCTTACCTGCGCGCGCGAGAAAGACATAAAAGATAGGCAATGTGCCCTTTAGTTCTTCGCGTTGCAGATCGGTCTTCATGTCTTTGGTGATGAAGAAGCTGAAGCTGAGAACCGAATTAAGCGCAGTCTGGAGATTGTGCAGGACAGAGTCGAGCGCCGGATCGCCGAAGTGCGTCACATCCGGAAGCGGTCCGATGGGTTCGGTACCGGCGAGAATGTAACTGCTGGCGCTGGGAAAGAACTGATCTGCGTAGAGAAAGTCGGGACCACTGAAGAGGTAGTAAACGACCGGAACCGGATCGCGCGCTTCCGGCAGGTAGCTCGTTTCCCAAGTGCGAATGCCGGAGAGCTGGCGCGCCTCGAGTTTCGCCCACGCTTGATTGAAAAAATTAGCATGCTGTTGCCAGGACGATTGGTGGGTCAGGGGGACAAGCGATGAGTTCTCGGAAATCGGAAGGCCGGCGAGGAAATGCGCGGTGTCATTGACCGATGCCGGCGCAACCGGTTGACGGGGAACGGGCGTGGACGTCGGTGTCGGCGGCGGCGGCGCGGGGTTGACCGGAACGGCCCGGCGAATTTCCGGCGGCGGCGAGGATTGTTCTACCGGGAGCGCGCGCCGGATTTCCTGCGCTTCGGCCAGCCCAGGGAGGAAAAGCAGGCCCGCGGCAAGAACGAGTTTCAAATTCGCTAACACAATGAATTCGTTAGGCGGATTCGCGCGCAGAACGCGCGCGCAGGGCCATGATCTCGCCGAACATGCGCAGGCTGTCGTGCACGAGATGAACCTTGCTGCCTTCATTGTGATCCCAGCGCACGGGCAGTTCGAGTAAGCGCAGGCCTGCCTTATGGGCGAGAAAAAGCAGCTCCACGTCGAAGCCGAAGCCGTCGATCTGCGCGCTCTCGATCACTGGCCGCGCCACCTCCATGCGGAAGGCTTTGAAGCCGCACTGCGTGTCGGAGAAAGGAAGGCCCGTCGTTAGGCGCACGAGCCCGTTGAAGACCCTCCCTCCTTGCTCGCGTTGCCACGATTGGCGCTGACCAATCAATCTGCGATTCAGAGCGCGCGAGCCGAAGACAACGTCGAACTCGCCGCTTTCAATCGGGCTCACAATGCGCGGAAGTTCCGTGAGCGGAGTGGAGAGGTCGGCGTCACTAAAGAGAGCGATGGGCGCGTCGGTCGCGAGCAAGCCTTGGCGCACGGCGTGGCCTTTGCCGCGATTCTGCGGCGAACGTAGCAAGCGCGCGGCGATGCCGGGATGCTGCGCGATGATGGCTTCCGCGACCTGCGCGGTCTCGTCGGTCGAGCCATCATCGACCACCAGCAACTCGCTCGTCGGACGATGAGTCCGCAAATAATCGAGCATGAGCGGCAGCGTATGATCGAGCCGGCGGGCCTCGTTATATGCTGGTACGACCACCGCGAGCGTTGGTGTATCCATGCCTAACGAGCCGCGCCAAAGGCAAGGCCGAGCGAATAAGTCACCGCCGCCTCGAGGACGCCGACCATGGTCATCTCAAATCCCGAGGCCCACCAGGAACGAATGGTGATGAGCGATTTGACCGCCCCGACGACGAAGTGCGCCAGAATGCTGATGACGAACGCCGCGATCACCGCCGGAAATCCGGTCATGAAAAAAAAGGGAATGATCGGGATGAAGGCGCCGATTGCCGTCGAAAGCGCAGCAGAAAAAGCGGAGGTCCATTGATTGGGAAAATGATGCTGGGATAAACCCAACTCGCTTTGTGCCATCGCCTGCACCATTTGCTCGGGCTGCTCGGCGAGCCGCTCGGCCATGCGTTGCGACTCATCTGCGGCGAAACCCTGGAGCTGATAGAAGAGAGCCATCTCCTCGATTTCTTCCTCGGGATTTTCTTCGACCTCCGCTTTTTCGCGCGCGATCTCGGCCTCGTAAATTTCGCGCTCGCTCTTGTTCGCGAGGTAAGAGCCGGCGCCCATGGACAGCGCCGACGCCATCATCCCGGCAAGACCTGAAATGAGAATTAAATGCTGCTGATTATTCGTCGCGCCCGCCACGCCGGAGACGATGCCGAAGACCGCCCCGAGTCCGTCGTTCACGCCGTAAATCGCATCCGCCACCCAGCCGCCGCCACGACCATGCCAGCGCTCGCGCTTCAGAATGGTGTCGAGAATCCCGCGCGGGCCTAACGACGGCGGCGCGGCGTTCATGCTTCCGAGAATGCGGGCATGCGCTTTTTCCTCGAGCGCGGTCCGGCGGAGGAATTCGCTGTCCTCCTCGTTAGGCGTTAGGCCGCTCTTTCGTTGCGCTTGGTAACGTTCCTGATCGCGATCCTCCGCCGCTTCCATGCGGCGGATAGCGATCTCCGCGCCGGCGGCGCGATTCCACCAGCGATTGAGCCGGCGGCGGAGATCGTTAGGCAAACTTGGTGGCTCCGCCCCGAGCTCGCGCATTTTGTTTTCCCAACGGATCGCATGACGCTCTTCCGCCTCCGCCATGCGGAGCAAAATGCCGCGCCGTTTTTCATCCGGCTCGCGCGCGGCGAGGTCGCGGTAAACGAGCGCGGTCTCCCGCTCCGCCCGCCAGTTGGCCTGGAGCACGTTGAGAGCGTTCGCATTTTCCGGCTTCATTTTTCGCAGCTTTATTAGCCGCTTTTACTTTGTTTGTGCAACCATCGGCAGCGCGCGCGGCGCGGCTTTTCCCTGCGTCTGTTGGGCTGTGATCACGACCGCGACCGCGCCGATGATGACCAGAGCCGCGACGGCCGTGCGCAGGCTCAACGTCTCGCTCGCGAAAAATCCGCCGAGGAGAACAGCGACGATCGGATTGACGTAGGCGTAGGTCGCGACTTTCGCCGGATCGCAATGGCGCAGCAGCCAGATGTAAGCGGTGTAGCCGACAATCGCGCCGATGAGGACGAGATAAACAAATGCGCCTAACGACAACGCGGTCACGTGCCGGAGATCAACAGCGCGGCCTTCGCCGGTGGCCAATCCAACAATCGCAGTGAGCGCCCCGCCGCAGAGCATGGTCTGCGCAGAAGAGAGAAAGGGCGACGCGGAATTACTCGCACGTTTGGAATACAGCGACCCGATCGACCAGATGAGCGATCCTAACAGCAGGACAAGCATGCCGAGGCCGAGATGTTGCGAGCCGCCTTTTGGCGGGGTCGTTAGGGCAGGCCCGACCAAAATCCCAACCCCCGCAAAACCAGCAGCGAGGCCAAGCAAAACCAGCGGACGCGGACGCGGGGCGGAACCGGTCAACCAAGCCAGAAGTGCGATATAAATTGGCACGGTCGCAACAAGGAGTGATGCGAGGCCAGAGGGAACCCACTGCTCGGCGATGGTGACGCCGCCATTTCCGCCGAGCAGCAAACAGGCGCCAATGACAAACGCCGTGCGCCATTCTCGCAGTGAGGATTTACGCGTACCTTGCCAGCCGGCGATCGCATACATGATGAGACCTGCGAGAAAAAAACGGGTGCCCGCCATGAGCAACGGCGGAATCGAAGCGATGGCGAAACGAATCCCGAGATAGGTCGAACCCCAGATGAGATAGAGCGCAGCGAAGGCGGCGACGACGGCAAACCTGCGCGGCGCCGCGGGAGAGGCGCTCACGAAAAGCGATCTTCCGTCCAGGGATCCGCCGTGTTGCTGTAACCGCGCACTTCCCAAAATCCCAGCTTGTCCGCGACCGCGAATTCGATTTGCCTAACGAACTTCGCGCCCTTCCACGCGTAGAGCTTTGGGATAATGACGCGGGCCGGTCCGCCATGTTCACGCGTCACCGGTTTGCCGTCGAACTGCGTCGCGATCAGGACGTCGTCGTCGAGACAATCCGTCAGGCGAACATTCGTCGTGTAGCCGTCGTAACTGGTGAAGAGCACGTGCTGCACTTCCGGTTTTGGCCTAACGAGATCGACGAGAGTGAAGAACGCTACGCCGCGCCAGCGGCAATCGTATTTGCTCCAGGTGGTGACGCAGTGGAAATCGCTCACGTCTTCGAACTGCGGCAGCGCGTTGAATTCCTCCCAGGAAAAAGTGCGCTGGTGCTCGACCGCGCCGCCGACTTCGAGCCGCCATTCGCCTAACGAAATCTCCGGGCGCAATCCGAGATCAAGCACGGGGAATCCTGCGGTGAGATGCTGCCCCGGCGGGAGGCGATTTTCCGACCGCACCGCGGGTTTCGCGCGCCCGCTCATTTTGCGCGCCCAGCGTTCCTTGGGACTCGTTAGGCTGGAAGCAGGCGGATTCATTTCGGAAAACGTCGGCAGCAATCGCTGTTATCCTGCGCCGGCGAAGCACGGCGAAGGACCCCACAAGCGTTCCTCGACCTGCTACACAAAAACCGCGTCGAGCAACGCTTGCCAGGTCCTTCGCTCCGCTCAGGATGACAACGGCGCGTGCCCCCAAACATCAGCTCCCAACCTCGGGCCGCGTCTTGAAATTGCGGATGGCGTCGCGCAACTCGGCCGCGCGTTCGTAGAGCTCGCTTGCGATCGCACGTTCCATTTCGCGCTCCATCAATTCCAGTTTCGAGAGCGGCCGTTTCGCCCGCACTTCCTCGAGCCATTCGTCGAGGAAAGCCATCTCGGAACTCTTCGCTTCCATCTCGGGAAATGCCGATTGTTGAAAAAAGTCGCTGATCCGATCCTTGCCCGCTTCGATCCCGCGAATGGCATCGCCGAACTGGCCATCGGCGAGCAAAATGGAAACCTTCGCGCGCGTGTTCATCATCAGCACATAGGGCCGAAATTGCTGGAAGGTCCAGACCAGCTCCTCGCGCTCGCTGTGTTCGTCGACGAAAGAAAACAGATCGAGATTGCGCTGCGTATCGCGAATCACGCCCTCAAAATCGTCGATCTGAAAAAGACTGAGGTAGCGGTGATAGTACTGCACGCCTTCCTGCTGCAATTCGCCGCATTGTTCGGGCGAGAGATCGTAATCCTCGCCGCGTTCGGTGGCGCGTGCGGCGCGCCGCTGATGATAGACCAGAAGCGACTCGCAATTATGCGGGCGCTGGCCGTCGGGCCGGCCTTCCATCTCCATCTGGAGGAGGCCAAGATCGATCCGCAACTGCAGCTTTTCGCGGCCATCGAGGCCGGGAACTTTGCGCACTTTGATGGTGCCGTTTTCGTGGGGCCAACCGTTCAGGATCGAGTTCAAATCGAGGCTCATCGCGAGAAACAATCGAGTTCGCGTATGCTTTGTCAACGCGGGTGGGCAAGGCGCGGCGCTTCCAACTTGCGGGCGGAAAGCATGCTGGAAACTTGAAGAGCGATGGAAAACGAGATCGAAACCTTCATCCGCTTTCTCGCGGTGGAGCGCGGTCTTTCCGAGAATTATCAGCTCTCGACCGCGCGATCGTTAGGCGAATTCGCGGCCTGGTGCGCGGAGCGAAAACAGATCGTGCGTCCGCGCGATGTCGGGTTGCCCTTGATCACAGAATATCTGGCGGAGCGGAAACGCGGCGGGCTCGCGGCGGCATCGATCAAGTTGATCGTGGTCGCGCTGAAGATTTTTTTTCGGTTCGCGGCAACACACGATTTCGTGGTGCGCGATCCGACCGAGTCGCTCAGTTTGCCGCGGATCGAGAGATTCCTGCCTGAGACTTTGAACGAGATCGAGGTAGAACAACTGCTCGAAAGTGTCGATGAAAAGGCACCGCTGGGATTGCGCGATCGCGCGATGCTCGAGCTGCTTTACGCGAGCGGATTGCGTATTTCGGAACTGGCCGGCGTGAGGTTGGAGAACCTCGATCTGGAAGCAGGCGTGGTGCGGGTGACGGGGAAAGGAAACAAAACGCGGCTGGTGCCGGTCGGTCGAAAAGCCTGCGCGGCGCTTGGTCGCTATCTGCAACAGGAACGCTCCGATCTCGTTAGGCCAAAAAGCGGGAGCGAGGTTTTTCTGTCTGTGCGCGGCGGGCGCCTAACGACGGTGCGGATCTGGCAGATCGTGAAAGCGTGTGCGCGGCGTTCGGGGTTGGAGGCGAATATTTATCCGCATTTGCTCCGGCATAGTTTTGCGACGCACCTCCTAAGCAATGGTGCGGATTTGCGCATCATTCAGGAAATGCTCGGTCACGCGGATATTTCGACGACACAGGTTTATACGCATGTCGATCAGCAGCGATTGAAGGCGGTGCATCACAAGTTCCATCCGCGTGCCTAACGAATATAAGTCCTATATGACCTATGAGTCTTATGCGACCTACGCACAGAAGAGCGCGACCGAGGCCGTGTAGCCGTGCAGGAAACTCGCGCGGCCGATAGGCCCGATCTCGCCGTTGCAGAAAAACCCCGCGCTCGGCAAGGGCCCGAAGATTTCCGCGAGGGTCGCGGCGTCGTGATCCGGCACGCCGAAGAATCCGCGGCCGCGGCCGTTGCAGGAAAAGATTAACGCCGCAAACGGTTTGCCGGACTCGCAGCCGTTGCTTCGCGCCAGCTCGACGAGATCGGCGTGCGCGGTGATTTTATCCCGCAGTTGATACTGCAGCGTTTGCCCAGTGCGCGCGCGGGCGCCGATCGCGACCGCGCCAGTTTGCGGGTCCGCGCCTAACAAATTGCGGACGAGAAAATCGCCGCGCTTCAATTCCGCGACATATTCCGAGGCACCCAAACCGGCGAAGAGATTGCCGCGCGCGCGTTCCTTTTCGTCGTCGGACAAGGCGTTGAAAGTTTCGCTCAGCACTTGGTAAGCGGGCCGCGAGCCGATGGCGTAAACGAGATTTTCTTCCGCGCGCGTGATCGTGAGAGGCTCGCCCACCGGCTTGCAGCCCTGGCTCACGATCGTGCGAATTTTCGCCCCTTTGACCGCAAGCGCGAGTACGGCGGCTTCGGTCGCCGCGCCATCGAGGAGTAGAACGTGCTCGCCCGGTTCGCGACCGCCGCTCGCCAGGCCTCCGATGCTTGGCGTGTTCGGATAGGCCGAGTTCCATTCCGTCAACCATCCTTCGAGGCCGGGCACGAACGGATTGGCGAAAAGTATCCAACTGTCGACGTCGTTAGGCGCGACGCCGGTTTGCTCCGGCCAGAAAGTCGGCCCGCTCGATTCCTCGATTTGCGCCGCGGAAATGAGGACCGGCGTGAGCTTCGTTTCCGGCAGCCTAACGAGAAGCAACGACATGCCCGAGGACGCTTCGGCCTCCTTCCCCGCGCCGATGAGACCGGCGCCGACCGTGCCGACGAGGAGCGGAACGCGACCATGCAGCCGAATGAGATCAAGCGCTTCTCCGATCTGTGGCAGCCAATCTGCGGAGACGAAAAGAAATCCGCAGGTGGGCTGGCCGCCGCAATCGGCGAGTGCTTCTTCGGCCGCCGCGGTCACCGCTTTCTCCGAAAATTGGCCGAGCAGAAGCCTGGAGCCCGCGCACGCGTTCATAAGATGAGATCGTCGATGCCGCGCGGAAAGTCGAACGCGCGCGGCTCGCGAGGCGCGGATTCGATGCGAGATTCGGGCGATGAAAAAATTCCTCGTCGTCGTCTCCGCGGCGCTCGTGATCGCGCTGGTGCTGGTTTTGATTCTGCGCGTCCAGCAGGCGAATCGTACGTTGCGCGTGACCGAGCTGCTGCCGAAGACGACGCTCGTTATGGCGCAAGTGGTCGATTGCAAAAAGGCGCGCGAGCAATGGCACACGAGCGATCTTTACGCGCTTTGGCAGGAGCCCGCGCTACAGGCGTGGCTGGAAAAACCGCTGGCAGACCTGGCCAAAAAGCGGGGCAACGACGAAACGTTGCATCAATTTCTGGGGCTCGAGCCGAGGGATGTTTTTGTCGCGCTCGCTTCGATCGACAATAACGATCCGAAGTTTATCGGTGGTTTTCATTTCGATAAAACCGAAACGGAGGCGCGCCGATTCGTCGATGAACGGGAGGCGCCGTGGCTGGCGAAATCGGGTTCGAAGCGGGAAAAAATCGGCTACCTCGATCACCAGATCGAGACCGTGAATGCGGGCCGCTTCGCGCTCGCGACGGTTTACGATCGCAACTGGTTTTTCGCCTCGAACGATCTCGCGTTGCTGAAGGGCGCGCTCGATCGCGCCGACCGTCGCAGCGCGAATGCCGCGGGCGGATCGTTGCAGCAGAGCGAGCTTTACCGCGCCGCGACGAAACATTTTTCGGATGACTATGCGGGTTTGTTTTTTCTCGATCCGCATCCGTTCGTGGAAAAATTGCTGCCGGTGCTCGCGATGACGGGGCAACCGGTCGCGGCGGAGCAATTGCAGCAGATCAAGTCGCTCCGCAGCATTGCGGGCACGCTTGGTTTCGATCACGGGAAAATGCGCGAAGCGACCTTTGTGGCGATGCCGCGCAAGGATGCCGGAGAAAAAATCAGCCGTCCGTCGCTGGCCACGGCGAGCCAGAATACATTTTTCTATTCCGCGGCCCTGACGCAATGGCATGCGGGCTGGAGCATGTATGGCGCTTCTCCGCAGGCGATGCCGGCTTTCTTTCGGCAATATGAAAGCGCGTTCGCTCGCGCGGGCGTGTCGTCCACCGACTTGAGCGCGGCTTTCGGCGACGAAATGGAAGTGGTGGCGGAATGGCCGCCCGAAGCGCATTGGCCGGTGCTCTACTTGGTTCTGCCGGTGCGCGACAAAAGCCGCGCCGGCAAAATCGCGGACGCGCTGGCGTCGGTGGAATTGGCGGGCGCCGGTTGGACGCGGAGCGAGAAGGATGGCGTGAGCTTTTACACGAGCGCGGGCTTCGGTGGATTTGTGCCCGTTCGTCCTACGCTTGCGCTTTCGGATCGGCTGTTCGTTGCTGGCTCGGATGACGCGGCGGTGGCGATGGCTGTCGGGCAAAAACCTCCTGCCGCGGGCGCGCTGACAAAAAGCGCAACCTTTCAGCAAGCCGAAGGCGAACTCCCCGTCGGCAACGCTGGATTCAGTTATCTCGACCCGCAGCTTTTCCTTGAGCGAGCCGACGCGGCGTTGCGTCCGCTCTTGCTCATGGGCGCGACGTTTTATCCCGCTTTGGGAAACAAACTCGCCACCTCGAAACTTCCGCCGATCGACACGATTACCAAACATTTGTCGCCCATCGTGATGACCCAGCGCTTCACCGACGAAGGATACCTGAACGAATCGATCGGACCGGTGACTTTCAACGAGGCCGCCTTCGGTCTCGCCGCCATCGGAATCGGCGCGTATACCTATTTTGGGAGCGGGTTTGGCGGTCAACCGCACTCGCTTTCGCCAGCTCTTAGCGCAACTCCTTCCCCAACCCCGCCGTAGCCGTAAATCCGCCGAGAAGACTACTGTAGCTATTGACGAATATGTTATTCTCTGCGGCCATATGGCCATCCTAAAAAAGAACGCATTTTCACGTCGTGTACCCGATCTTGTGACCGAGGAATTAGTCGCGGTGCTTTCCCGCCGGAGCACCTTCGAGTTCAAACAACTCTTTGAGATCTTGCACGAGAATTTGCGGGCCCGGAACGCGGCCAGCGGCGGCGAGGAAATGCTTCGTTTGCGCGCCTACGAAAAACTACAGAACCTAGTCTCCCGCGGGATGGTGAAAAAGAACGGCAAGAAATATAAAGGGCTCCCTTCAGCTTTGGCCAAAGCGCTTATCCCGCCTCCGCCGCATCTGCCGATGTCGGCGACCGCGCGGATCGCAGCGGCCGCGCGCACCGCTGCTGCGCGCTAGGGTTCGCATGATCAGCGAATACATTCCGATTCTCTTGCAGATCGTCGTCGCTGTGGGCTTCGCCGCGGGCGCGCTCATCGTCAGCGTGCTCCTCGGCAAAAGCGGCCTGCGCACCCGGACGAAGGACACCGCCTACGAGTGCGGCATGGTCGCGCAAGGCGAAGCGCAGCCGCGTTTCAGCGTGAAGTTCTATCTCGTCGCGATGCTCTTCATCCTCTTCGATCTCGAGATCGTCTTCATGTATCCGTGGGCTGTCGTTTATCGCGAGGCGATCGCGCACAGTCACATCATTCTGTGGAGCATGCTCGGCTTCGTTTCCATCCTCATGGTTGGATACGTTTACGCGCTGAAAAAAGGCGCGCTCGACTGGAAAAACTAACCGCGTTTTGCGGTCGTGGTTTCTCGCTTGCGCCCATCTGGGACCGCGCCTAATAGCTAGCCACGCATGGTCCATCACGTCGCGCTCTACAAACTCAAACCTCACGTCACGCCGGAGGACACCGAGGAGATGATGATGAATGCGCGGATGCAGTTGCTCAAGATCGACGAGATCCTCAGCATCAAATGCGGGAAGCGCATCGATCCGAAAAATCCGTGGCCCTTTTTTATCGCGATCGATTTCGAGTCGATGGATAAGCAGGCCATCTTTCGCGAGGACCCGATCTACATCAAATTCGTCGAGGAAGTGATCAAGCCGCTGACCTCGGAATATCTCGGTTTAGATTACGAAATGGATCCGGGCAAAGATGTAAATCTGGCCGCGTGACGCCCCGCGCGCGCACGCTCGAATCCCTCAGCGGCAGCTCGATCCGGCAGGCTCTCATCCTGCTGCGTTTTCAATCTGGTCTCGCGTAGTTTCCGCACGATGCAGCTTGGTTATCTCTACTCTCGCTACCCAGTCATTTCTCAGACCTTCTGCGACATGGAGATGCTGGAGCTGGAACGGCGTGGGTACGAATTGCTCATCGGCTCGGTCCATCCGCCGCTCACCAGTTTGCGGCACGAGCATTTCCTGCGGCTGCGCTCGCCCGTTATTTACGCGCCGCCGACGCCGGTGTTGCGACTTTGGGAAAAGAAAATTCGCGAGGACGAACGCTGGCCGGAAGCGCTGATCGAACGCCACGAGCGCCAATACGGTCCGGCTTACAAAGCAGAACTGCGCGCGCGCAACGCCTCCTATTTTGCGGAGCTTTTCACCCAGCGCGGGATCGTTCATTTTCATGTCCACTTCGCGAATCGCGCCGCGCACACCGCGCTTTTCATCAAACAAATCGCTGGCATTTCCTTCAGCATCACCGCGCATGGGCAGGACTTCATGAGTGATCTCGGACGCGACGATTTGCTGCGCGAGATTTGTGCCGCGGCAGAGTTCGTCGCAGTCGAGACCGATTACAGCCGTGAGCTAATGCAGAAACGCTGTCCCGAAGCCGCGGCAAAAATCCATCGCGTTTACAACGGGCTTGATCTGGCGCATCTCCCGCTTCCGCCCGCGGAAGAGCGGGCGCCCGGGCCGGTCACCATCCTGAGCATTGGTCGCCTTGTCGCATTTAAAGGATTCGAAATCCTGCTCGAAGCCTGCGCGGAACTGGACCGGCGGAATTTCGATTTCCGCTGCCAGATCGTCGGCGACGGTCCGTTGCGCGAGAAGCTCGCGAAAATGATTCAGTCGTTAGGCCTGAAAAATCGCGTCGAGCTTTGCGGGGCGCTTTCGCAGGCAGACGTTTTCGCCCGGTTGCAAAGTTGCGACATCTTCGCGCTCGCCAGTGTGGTCGATGATGACGGAGCAAGCGATGTCTTCCCGACTGTCATCATGGAGGCGATGGCATGTGCGAGACCGGTCGTCTCCACTCGGCTCGCGGGCATTCCAGAGTCGGTCGTCGATAATGTCACGGGATTTCTGGTACCTGCGGGAGATTGGGAAGCGCTCGCCGTCGCGCTCGATCGCTTGATCCGTGATCGCGCGTTGCGGACGCGAATGGGTGACGCAGGGCGGAAACGCGCCGAGACCGCATTTAGCGTGAGCAGAACGATCGTCCCATTGCTCGAGCTTTTCGAGGTAGGTGCGTCCGTTGCTACTTCGGCGCCTCTCCGGCCGGTGCTCAATCCAGCGGAAAAAAGTGTCGCCTACCTGATTGATCGCTGGCCCGATAAGAATGCGCCCTTTCTGGAAATTGAATTGACCGCGCTGCGTCGCAATAATGTGAGCCATGTGCCCTTCGTGCTCTCCGCGCCTAACAAACTTCCCACGAAAACGCCGGAGTTCGTGATGGACTTCGAATATTTACCCGACGCCATGGTCGTCGAGGCAGAATGGCAAGCCAACCAGATTCTCGTGCGAGAATTGGAAACGATGCGCGCTAATCAGAAACATCGTCCGCCGTCCGATCTTTTCCTCCAACAGGCGCGAGCTGCTCTGATGTTGCGACGAATAGTTCGAGCGCATCGCATCGGCCATGTTCATGCTACCAGCTCGCGGACGCTGCTCTGCGCCGTCATGCTGCGACAGCTCCTTGGCCTAACGATTAGCGTCACCGTGGAAGAGAAGCCGCTTCTCTCAGAAGCCGTCATTCTCGAAGCGCTCGACCAGTGCGCGGGCGGTCGCACCGCCGATCGCGAATTACTGGCGCAGCGCGGCCGCGGATTCCTCTTCGATCAAACGCTCGACAAACCGTCCGTCAACGACATCGGCCCGTGGCTCAGCCGCAAAGCAAAAATCGAATGGACGGGCGGGCGTACTTTTTGGCAGGAATGGTCGGAGCTACTGACCCAGTGGACGCGCCGCGCATGAACAAGAAAGCTATCCTCCTCGCCGGCGGCGCCGGCACACGGCTTCATCCCCTAACGAGAATTGTCTGCAAACAACTCCTCCCGGTTTACGACAAGCCGATGATTTGCTACCCGCTCGCGACGCTCATGCTCGGCGGCCTGCGCGAGATCCTTGTCATCTCGACACCGAAAGACATTCCGATGTTGCGCGACTTTCTCGGTGATGGCTCGCGTCTTGGCATTCGCCTTGAATACGCTGAACAACCGGAGCCTAAAGGAATTGCCCAAGCCTTCTTGATTGGCGCGGATTTCATCGGTGAGGACGGCGCGGCACTGATCCTGGGCGACAATATTTTCTACGGGAAGCTCGATTTCTTCCGCGACGCCCTAACGACTAAAGGAGGCGCGTGCATTTTTGGCTATCAGGTGCGCGACCCGGAACGCTACGGCGTGGTTGAGTTCGGCGCGGACGGCCGGGTGATTAGCCTCGAAGAAAAGCCCGCCAAACCGAAAAGCCATTACGCGGTTCCGGGTTTGTATGTTTATGACGAACAAGTGGTGGAACGCTGCCGTTCCCTGCGCCCCTCCGCGCGCGGCGAACTGGAAATTACTGACCTCAACCTTTCCTATCTCAAGGATCAATCTCTGCACGTCCGCTTGCTCAGTCGCGGGATGGCGTGGCTCGACACCGGCACCCAGACCAGTCTGCTCGAGGCAGCCAACTACATCGCCACCATCGAACACCGGCAGGGTTTGAAAGTGGCCTGTCTTGAAGAAGTCGCCTTACGGGCCGGCTTCATCGATCAAGCGCACCTGGAGAGTCTGATTAAAGACCTCCCCAAAGGCGAATACCGCAGCTATCTCCAGATGGTCTGCGCCGAGGGGCCCGCCGCCCCGGCTCACCTTAATCTATAGCTTTACTCGTTAGGCAAGCCGCACGACCAACCTCACACTTGGGAGTGAGGCGCTAAAATACTCCTGAGCGACTTTCCCCCGTGCAGCTTTCCGCTAGGTTAGAATCACAGTTAGCCGAAGTATTGGAAATCCTTCCAGAATTCCGGCCAGGATTTGCGGAGACGACGGCAAAGATAGATCCTGGAGTTATCCGTCGATTCCTCGTTAGGCACGTGATACCGATTATCAAAGCGACCGATCAACTCAACGGACTCGAATTTGCGCGCGAGTGACTCGGGCGAGAAACCAAGCACAATCAATACTTCCGGTGGCGGATCGCCATACCCCTGGGCCCAAAAGGAATTGATGCCGCTAATTGGCTGCGGCAGACCATAGCTCGCCCCGTAGAGTTCGATCGCACCGGCTTCGCCATAGTTAGCGGCTAGAATTCCCAGGTGAGCTCGGTCTTCCGGCGAAAGTGAGTTACGAATCTGCGCGACCTTTTGCACTAACTCGGGCCATCCGATTTCTTCGTGCATGTCGCCATTGAGTTTCGCGGCGGTCCACCACCAGCGTGAGTTAAACGGCGCGAGCGGAGTAAAAAAGGCGAGCATGAAAACCATGTCGGTTACCACAGCAAACCAGGCGACAGACCGTAGAGTAATCGCCCATCCGCTCCGTAAGCGTGACAGCCATTTCTCCCCCCAAACCGCGCCGCCAGCGTAAAGCATCGGGTAAACCCCGGCCAGATAATAACCACGTCCTTTTGCGGCCAAAAAGATAATAAGCGGTACGACGAACATCCAACCCAGCGCGCGGAAGCGGCGACCTATCGACGCGAAGAAGTAGAAGTAAATTCCCACCGCAGCTAAAGGGAAGGCAAGCAGAGTGAGCTTGAGCTGATCGGGTAGGAAATCCTTCGTCCTACCGATACGAACATCGCGCTCGTGAATATGCCGGAGAAAATCGAGCGAGATAAAATGATGACTCATCTGCCAAAGGAAATTAGGCAGAAAGATAAGGAGCGAGATAGCAGCGCCGAGCCAGAGCCACTTACTCCTCAAATGCACGCGCAGCCGAGTGCAGAAGACAGCAACCCCGACGCCGGCGACGCATACCGGCATGCTGTATTTGCTCAGCATACCAAAGCCAATCGCGCACCCGAGCGCAAGCCACCAGCGAGGATCGTCTGTTTGGCAAAGGCGAATAACAAAGTAAGAAACCGCAACCCACGCGAGATAGTCGAACGAGACATACTGCATCAAACTCCCAGCGACGAGAGTAAAGGCAGTTGCCGCGCAGGCCGCGAGGAGTTGAGCACCGCGCTGGCCGCCCAACGCGCGTGCCATAAGTCCGGCAAGCAGGATGGAGACACCGCACGCGAGCACAGCGAAAAAGCGAAAGCCTGTTAGAGAAGGGCCGAAAAGCAGCAGGGAGAGGCGCGCGAGAAAAGGAGTAACAGGTGGATAAGCCACGTAGCCCCAGGCGAAATGGCGCGCGTCATGCAGGGTAGCCAGTTCGTCGCGATGGTAACCGTAGTTGTTACCAGTGACGAGGTGGTAAAGAATAGTTAGTGACGCTAACCCTAATAAAAGCGCAAGATCAATGCGATCGCGCCGCGTCTCGCCGGAAATAGGACTACCTTGCGTACTCACTTGTTTCCTACTTCGGGCCGCAACTCCCGGTCGAAGAAATCGATGATGCGCATTTGCCGGCGTAATTCAGGCAGCGGGTCACTAACCATATGTGTTCCAAGCAACGGAAGAAACTCGAAGGTCTTACCCGCGGTGAAAAGCGCTTCCATAAGTTGAATGGAATGCTGGGCGTAAACATTATCGTCCGTTAGTCCATGAATAATAAGAAGCGGACGACTGAGGTTCGCGGCATAAGTCAAAACGCTGCTGACTCGATACGCTTCCGCATTTTCCGAGGGCAATCCGAGATAGCGCTCGGTGTAACAAGTGTCGTAGTTTTCCCAAGTCACCACCGGCGCCCCTGCTACGCCGCAACGGAAAATATCAGGACGCCGTATCGTCGCCATCGCGGAAAAATATCCGCCAAAAGACCAGCCGAAAACACCGACTCGCTTCAGATCCATCGCGGTCTCGTGTTGCGCGAGTGCGTGCAAGCCTGCAACCTGATCCTCGAGCGCGAGGTCGATCAAGTTGCCGCGGATAGCTCGCTCCCATGCGCGTCCGTGATCTGGTGTGCCGCGGCCATCGATCGCAACAACGATATATCCGCGGTCCGCCATCCATTGATCGGTTAGGTATCTTTGCGGTAACGCAGTCACTTCTTTCCCGTGGGGTCCGGCATAAACATCGAGGAGGACCGGATAGCTCTGGCCTTTCTGGAAATGATGTGGCCGCACAATGGCGGCGTCCATTGGCCGCGCGCCCTCCGTCCGGGTTAATTCAAGGACAGGTAAGGCGGCAGGATGTTCTGCGACGGAAGGCAGGCTACAAACCGTCGAGCCATCGGCGGCGTGTGACACTTCCCAGCCAGTTTGACCGTCGAGCAGCGCGAATTGATGGAGGTATAACTCCTGTTCTTCGTCCACTTTGGCATTATGCCACCCACCTTTACTCGTTAGGCTTACTCCTTTGTCTGACTTATCGAGCGAAAAGCGAAAGAGTTGACGCTGCCGCGCATCCATCCCGCCCGCGACCAGGACCGCATGATCGGAATCGATCGGCCCGACACACTGCTGCAACCCGAACTCAGGTGGAGTCACCGCGCGCACGAGCGCGCCGTCAGCCTGACGCAGCTCGAGCTGCCATGCGCCATTCCTTTCCGTCGTCCAAAGAAAGTCCTTACCATCTCTTAACCAAATCGGCATAGGCCGCGGATCGAGGTTCAACCACGCTGAGTCACTCTCGTGCAGCAACTCACGCGTCGCGCCGGTCGGCGGATCGACGGCGAGAAGCCGTTCGTCCTGCTGCGCGCGATTCAGCACCAGGATCGAAAGTGGCGCAGCCTTTTCCTTCCAGACGACGCGCGCGAGATAGGGAAATTTTTCGCGATCCCATTCGATCCAGCGGGTTGCTCCGCCGGTGCGCGCGATAAGCCCCAGGCGCACCTGCGCGTTCTTCGTGCCGGCCCGCGGATAGAAATTTTTCGCAGGCGGAGTCTCAGGATGAAGTGGGTCGGCGATGAACCGGCTTTCTACTCCCGCGTTGTCAGTTTCTTGATATACCAGTGTCTGGGAATCGGGCGACCACCAATAACCTTCGCGGCGATCCATCTCTTCCTGCGCGACGAATTCCGCGAGTCCATGTTGAATTGTTTCACTGGCACCTGTCGTTAGGGCGAGATCCGTTAGTTTCTCCAAGTCTATAACGTGTAACTCGTCACCATGAACCGCCGCGACAAATCGCCCATCAGGCGAAAAGCGCGGGTCTATCCAATCCTCTCCCGGCAAAGCTCGCACACTCGCATCAGTGCGCGCGATCTCGTAAATGCGGCCGGATAAGACTATGAGCAATTTACTACCGTCTTTTGATAACTGGAAACTGGTAAAACCATGCAAGCTCTGGCGCGCGCGCTCCCGACGTGAGCGCTCTTCCGCACTTAGCTCTTCCTTCGCGCCTTGCAGGATTTTCTCAGGGCTGAGGATTTCGCGCAACTTGCCATCGGCGATCGTTAATTCATAGAGGCGCAAGACCGGGTCTCTTGCTCCGCCACGCAGAAAGATGACCGCCTTTCCATCCGGAGTGAGTTGAGGAGAAACCGGTTGCCCTAACGAGTAGCTCCGAGTCTCTGCCAGATCCCGGAAAAAGCGCATATCCTCCGATTCTTTCTCCGCCGCGAGGGCGCTAAGACAAGGAAGGCTCGCGAGTAGAAGATAAGATAGGACTCGGAAGGCGGGCATGTTCAATTGTGTAGGCCAGTCAGAAGTTTGCAATCAACTTCACGTGTCTCTTGTTGTAAGTTCGGAACATTTGATCACGGAAGTGCCTCCACAAATAGATTGAGCTTTACTCTTCACTTCTATCTCATCGGAACCGGCAATGAAACCAGCCTGGCTCACTCCCTTGATGCTGCGAGAATTTCAACAATTGCAGCTCATCGGCCTGCTGGTGGCAGGGCTAGCGCTTATTCCCTTTCTGGCCCTGGACTTCGTCGCATCGCTCGCGGAGACGAAAACGGAGGGCGGCGGGGAGCTTTATGACATTGGGAACCGCCACGCGCCTTACCAGTGCCTAACGAGCAAAGCACTCTTCTCCGCGAAGACTGACTAACTCTGCTTTGAAGATCTAGTGATCGATGGTCGCGTATCGCTCGCGGTCGGGCGGGTCTGCCCTGCACTGGCTATCTATCTGGCTCTACCGGGCTAGGAATTAGCGCGGCGGCCAGATAATAAGACAAAGCCAACCGGCCAGGAAACAGAGTCCGCCGATCGGAGTGATCGCGCCGAGCCATCTTATGTTCGTTAGGGCGAGGAGATAGAGGCTCCCGCTGAAAATGATAATACCGCTTATGAATAGCCACGCGGCAATACGATTTGCGCCCGGTAAGGTAGCGAGAAGGAGCAGAGCCAGCGCATGGACAAATTGATATAAGACAGCCTTGTTCCAAACGTCGGTTAGGCCGTTCGCTGCAAGAGTTCCTTTCAGAGCGTGCGCACCGAAAGCTCCCAGTCCTACCGCGAGAAAACAAAGAGTGGCTGCAACCCGAAAAAGGGTGGGATTCATTAGCTAAGGCTGCGTTGTTAATGGGCTGCCTGCAAATAGCGCGATCTACGGCCTGGCGGCGAAAGGCCAGAAGATAGGAATAAGGATGCTAGCCGCGATCCAAAGGATAATATTTAGCGGCGCACCGATTTTTGGAAAATCGGAGAAGCGGTAACCGCCCGCGCCAAAGACATAGGTATTAGTCTGATGACCTATAGGCGTGGCGAAGCTAGCCGCACCCCCGAAGATGACCGCGACGCAAAATGGCCGCGCATCCACACCCATTAGTATTCGCAATCTCAAAGGCGATCGGAGTGAGAAGAACGGCCACGGCGTTATTACTAATCAACTCGGTAAGCAAGGTCGCGACGAGACACATGACTGAGAGAGTGACTGCCGGGCCGAAGCGTCAACTGCGCCTGTAACACCGCTCGCGATGAGATGCGCCGCGCCAGTCGTTTCCATCGCCGTGCCGAGCGCGAGCATGCCGAAAATCATGAAGAGAATCCGCCACTCAATCGCTTCGCGCGCCGAGGACGATCACGCTGCCAATGGCGAGAATTGCGAGCGGAGCTTTATGCCGGCGGAAAGCGCGCTGCTTCGTCTCGGTGAGGCTGAGAAAATCGCGCTCCTGCATGGGGCGATGGATTCCTTCGACCGGGCCCTGCACGAGCAGCGTGTCGCCGAACGCCAGCCGCACATCCTCGAAGTGCTTGCGCAGATTTTCTCCCTGCCGATGAACGGCAAGAATAAGAACGCCGTAGCGCTGCCGAAAATTCAGGTCGCGCAATGTCTTGCCGAGAAAGGTGGAACGGCTCCCGATAATTCCTTCCATGAGAATCGCAGCGCGCTCGCCGGTGGTCTCGACGCCGAGGTCCGCCTCGGATTGAAAAACAACGCCCGGCGTTTCCTTAATCCCTTGCGCGCCGGCGACGGGCGTTTCGAGCAGAAGTTGATCGCATTAAAACCCCTCTAAGACGGCGAAAATTCGACATGATAAAATTGCATGATAGAATCACCCGCATGCGCACCCAAACCACCGTCGTGACTGAGCGCGGCCAGGTCTCCATCCCAGCCGCGATCCGCCGCGAACTCAACCTGAAACCCGGACAACCGTTAGTCTGGGAGAAACTCTCCGACCGCGAATGTCTCATTCGTATTCCGCAAAAGAAAAAGCCGCTCGGCGCCAAAGCCATGCTCGGTTTCGCCGCCCGTTTCCGCGGGGAGAAGGGCCGACCGACCGATAAGTGGATGGCCATTTTGCGCGAAGGGGAAAAGTAGTGTCGTGGGTCGTTGACACCTGTTTGCTCATCGATATCGCAGACGCCGACCCGCGTTTTGGTAACGTCTCATCGCGCTTCCTGGCTCAAAAAAACGCACGTGGCTTGGTCATCTCGCCGGTTTCATTTGTCGAGCTCGCTCCTGCTTTCGACGGCGTCCTGACGGCGCAGGAGCATTTCCTCGCCAACCTCGGAGTCGCCTGGACCGAAAGTTGGACATGGCTCGACACCCAGTGCGCTTTCGATGCCTGGGCTTCGCATATCAGAGCGCGGCGTTTGCCTAACAAACGTCCCATCGCTGACGTTCTGATCGGCGCGTTCGCGCAACGCTTCGACGGCCTGCTTACCCGCAACGCACGAGACTTCCAAAAACTCTTCCCCGCCCTGCGGATCGAGACACCGCGATGAGCCGCATCCTCATTGCCGACGATCAGAGCGACGTGCTCGAAGCGCTGCGCATTTTACTTAAAGGCGAAGGCTATCAGACCGACGGAGTGACTTCGTTAGGCGCGGTCCTCAACGCGCTCGAGAAACGCGATTACGCGCTGCTCATGATGGATCTCAATTACACGCGCGATACCACATCCGGACAGGAGGGCCTCGAAGCCATCCCTCGCATTCAAGCGCTCGACGAAAACCTCCCCATCGTCGTCATGACAGCGTGGGCGACGATCGATCTCGCGGTGGAAGCGATGAAACTTGGCGCGCGCGATTTTCTCCCGAAACCCTGGGACAACGATCGACTACTGACCATCGTTCGCACGCAGATTGCGCTCGGCAGCGCGCTGCGCAAAAGCCGGCAACTCGAAGCGAAGAACGAACTGCTCCGCGGAAAAATGCCGAGCATCATTTCCGATTCGCCGCAGATGCGTCCGGTGATCGAGCTCATCACGCGCGTCGCACCGTCCGACGCGAACATTCTTATCACGGGCGAAAACGGAACGGGCAAAGGCCTCGTCGCGCGCGCGCTGCATTCTCTCTCGAGCCGCGCGAGCAAAATCATGATCACGGTGAACATGGGCGGACTCTCGGAAGGTGTTTTCGAGAGCGAACTTTTCGGTCACGTGAAAGGCGCTTTCACCGATGCGAAAACGGATCGCGCCGGGCGTTTCGAGCTCGCGGATGAAAGCACGCTCTTTCTCGACGAGATCGCGAACCTGCCAATGAGTCAGCAGGCCAAGTTGCTCCGCGTGATCGAGACGGGCGAGTTCGAACGCGTCGGTTCTTCGAAAACATTGCACGCCAACGTCCGCATCATTTCCGCGACCAATGCTAACCTGCACGAAGAAGTCGCGGCTGGACGTTTTCGGCAGGACTTGTTGTTTCGCCTCAACACCATCGAGGTCGCGCTCCCACCTTTGCGCGAACGGCGTGACGACATTGCTCCTCTCGCCGCGCATTTCCTCCGCCAGCATGCGGAGCGCTATCGCAAGAAACTGACCGGCTTCGAACCGGCCGCGCACGAGGCGCTCGTTAGGCATGAATTTCCGGGCAACGTGCGCGAGCTCGATCACGTGATCGAACGCGCGGTGCTCATGGCGCGCGGAAATCAACTGAAAGCGAACGATCTCGGCCTAACGAGTGCAGGAGACACTTCACCGCGGCTCGAGGAGATGAGCTTGGAAGACGTGGAAGCTTTCCTGATCAAGAAGGCGCTCGCCCGCAACGACGGCAATGCGCGCAAGGCCGCGGAGTCGTTAGGCTTAAGCCGCAGCGCTTTTTACCGGCGGCTGCAACAGTATGGTTTGTGAGCGCTGCGTCGCGAAATTCCGGGGAGCGCACGCGCCTCGCGTGCTGTTTTCGGCGCCTCGCCGAAAACCTCCGGAAACGCTCCACGTCGTTAGGCTCCCACGCGCGCTGAGACGTCGGGCGAGGCGCCCGCGCTCCCCGGCATGAAAAACGCGCCCAAACCGCGTTGGCGAATTTCGCACGAAGGCCGCCTTACCTGGCTCACCTTGGCCGCGGGCGGGCCCGCCATCATCATCGCGCTGGCGTTGCTTTGGTTCGGCGACTTCAGCGCGAAAGTCGATTGGACCCTGACGATGCTGATCGCTGGTTGCGCCTTCGGATTTCTGGCCAGCGCCCGCGAACACACCGTTCGGCCCTTGCAAACGATGAGCAATCTCCTGGCTGCTCTGCGCGAAGGTGATTACTCGATTCGCGCCCGCGGCGCGCGCGTGGACGACGCGCTGGGCGAAGTGCTTTTGGAAATAAATCAGCTCGGCGAAACATTGCGCAAACAGCGGCTCGGTGCATTCGAGGCAACTGCGCTTTTGCGCACGATCATGGCGGAAATCGACGTCGCCGTTTTCACCTTCGATCCGGAGCGGCGCTTGCGTTTGGTGAATCGCGCCGGCGAAAATTTATTGCGGCAGCCAATCGACAAATTGCTCGGCCGACGCGCCGCTGATCTCGGCCTCGCAGTTTGCCTCGACGCGGACGAAGACGCTCCCCTGAGCCTGAATTTTCCCGGCGGCTCCGGCCGTTGGGGCGTACGTAAGAGCGAGTTTCGCGAGCATGGTCTCCCCCACAAGCTGCTCGTCCTGACCGACCTCAGCCGCACTTTGCGCGAGGAAGAAAGAGTGGCGTGGCAGCGACTCGTTAGGGTGCTCGGCCACGAAATGAATAACTCGCTCGCGCCCATCAAATCGATCGCGGGCAGCCTCGAATCGCTTCTCCGCCGCGACCCGGAGCCGCCCGATTGGCGCGACGATGCGCGCAGTGGGTTACACGTTATCGCCACACGCGCGGAATCGCTCAGCCGTTTCATGCAGGCCTATGCGCGGCTCGCGCGGCTCCCTCCGCCGCAGAAGGAAACGGTCGATCTCGGCGCACTCGTTAGGCGAGTCGTTAGTCTGGAAACGCGCCTCGCGGTCCGAATAAAGGAGGGGCCGCCCAGCGAAATTTTCGCCGATGCCGTCCAGATCGAACAACTGCTGATCAACATTTTGCACAACGCCGTGGACGCCGCCTTGGAAACTAATGGCGCCGTCACGGTAAATTGGCGCGACATCGGAGAGTGCACCGAGGTGGTCGTGCGCGACGAAGGCCCGGGAATTTTGAATCCGGCAAATCTCTTCGTGCCCTTCTTCACCACGAAACCAGGCGGCTCCGGCATCGGTCTCGCGCTGAGCCGCCAGATCGCGGAAGCGCACGGCGGTTCGCTCAGCCTAACGAATCGCCCGGACCGCCGCGGCGGCGAGGCGTTACTCCGGCTGCCTCGTTAGGGCCTAACGAATTCGCAGGCTGACGCCGCATGCTTGTCATCCTGAGCCGGCGCAGCGCGGCGAAGGACCCGCAAGCGTCCTTCGATTTGTTTTTGCCTAACGACTAACGAGAACCGAAGCGCAAAGTACGCTTGCGGGGTCCCTCGCTCCGCTCGGGATGACAATGTGGCAAAAACGTCCCGGGTTTGGGACGGCGCAATCCCACGACCGACGCATCTCTCGATCATCGCAATTTTTAGATATATTGGTAACATATTGATTTATAGAGCTTTATAACTCTTCAAACTCTGTGGCACGGCCATTGCAATAGGGATGAACAACGAAAGGAAATTTCTGAATCCAAACCGAGAACGAACGCATCTCAATGGAAACAGGAACTCACGAAATGAAAAACACACTGCACACACACAACCTCAGCAAACGCCATCAGTCCGAAGTTCGCGACGGCCGCAATGCCGCACGCGCTTTTGCCATCGCGCCACAATTTCAGGCAAATAACTTTACCGGCGGCTGCGGCAAACCGGTCAAATTCGAAACGGCCTTCAGGGACATCAGCAAAGATTATTTTGCCGAAGAAGCCCCGCGCGGTTTCGCGGTGGAAGCGAGCCTCTTCGCCGGTCTCGTCGCGATGGCCCTCTTCCCCATCGTCAATAGCGCCCAGGCTGTGGCCACCCTCGTTCATCATTTGGGTTTGCTCTAAGTGAACGCGGCGATCGAAATGGAACAACGGAGCTTCGAAGTTATTCCCGGAAAAAAAGAACCCCAGCGCGCTTCCGGTTTCGTGGCTCCGACTTCCTCGATGGATGTCGCGCGGCCCGATCTCGCCCGGAAAAAAAAGAAGCGCCGCGTGATAATCATCGGCGCTTCCGTTCTCGGCCTCGCCGCGATTTGGATCGCAGTCTCGCGCTTGAAACCAGCCGCGCCAAGCGTGGATCGCTCCTCCGTCTGGGTCGATACCGTGAAACGCGGACCGATGCTCCGGCAGGTGCGTGGCCTCGGCACGCTGGTGCCGGAAGACATTCGCTGGGTCGCCGCGGCCAAGGACGGACGCGTGGAAAAGATCGTCGTTAGGCCAGGCGCTCACGTTGAGCCGGATACCTTGCTCGTCGAGCTTTCCAGTTCCGATCTGCAACAAGCCGCGCGGGACGCGGAGCTGCAGGAGAAAGCGGCGGAATCCGACTTGGTTACTCTGCGCGCGACCTTGCAGCGCGAGCTGCTCAACCAGGAATCCACCACGGCCCAGGTGCACTCGGAATATCAGCAGGCCAAGATGCAAGCTGAGACTAACGACAACCTGAAAAAGAACGGTCTTATCGCCGATCTCGAATACAAAACGTCCATCATTAAGCGCGATGAACTCGCCAGCCGCGACGAAATCGAAAAGAAACGTCTGACTTTCGCTGGCGACTCGATCGAGCCGCAGCTCGCCTCGAAACAGGCGGCGGTCGATCAACTCAAGGCCTCGGCGCAGATGCGCGTGAACGAGGTCGAGAACCTTCACGTCCGCGCGGGCATGACGGGTGTTTTGCAACAGCTTCCCGTTGAAGTCGGCCAGCGCGTGATCCCTGGAACCAACATCGCCCGCGTGGCTGATCCGACGAAATTAAAAGCCCAAGTCAAGATCGCTGAAACGCAGGCGAAGGACGTGCAGATCAATCAGCCAGCCTCGATCGACACGCGCAACGGCGTGGTCGCTGGTCATGTCACGCGTGTCGATCCGGCCGTAGAACAGGGAACCGTCACAGTGGATGTCGCACTCGACGACGCGCTCCCGAAAGGCGCACGACCCGACTTGAGCGTGGACGGCACAATCGAGCTGGAACGTTTGAACGACGTCCTCTATGTCGGCCGGCCGGCCTTTGCGCAAGACGGCGCGACCGTCGGCGTTTTCAAAGTCGCGGCCAATGGCGAGGCCATCCGCGGGCCCGTGCATTTCGGCCGCAGCTCGGTCAATACGATCGAAATCCTGAGCGGGCTCAACGTGGGCGACCAGGTCATCCTTTCCGACACGAGCGCGTACGATTCACACGATCGCATCAAGCTGAATTAAGTCGTCGCCTAACGAATCCATTTCACCTCCTCACGTCTCTAATCAAATATGAACAACGGTAATAACACCCTGATCCACCTCGACGGCGTCACCAAAGTCTTCCTCACCGACGAAGTTGAAACGCATGCCCTCTCCGGCATCCACCTCAACATTCGCACGGGCGAATATGTCGCGATTGCCGGCCCCTCCGGCTGCGGCAAATCCACCCTTCTTTCCATTCTCGGCCTACTCGACACGCCTTCCGACGGGAGCTACTCGCTCAAAGGCGGCGAGGTCGCGAAACTGACCTTCCCCGAGCGCGCGCGCATTCGAAACCGCGAGATCGGGTTCATTTTCCAAAGCTTCAACCTCATCGGCGACCTGACTGTTTTTGAGAATGTTGAGCTGCCGCTGACCTATCGCGGCATGCCCTCGAGCGAGCGCAAAGTATTCGCCAACGAAGCGCTCGAGCGCGTCGGCATGGGCCATCGCGCGAAACATTTGCCAAGCCAGCTTTCCGGAGGCCAGCAACAACGTGTCGCGGTGGCGCGCGCGCTCGCGGGCAAACCCGCGATCCTCCTCGCCGACGAGCCGACCGGCAACCTCGACTCCCGCAATGGCGAAGCCGTCATGGACCTTTTGAAAGAGCTGCACGCCGGGGGCGCCACCATCTGCATGGTGACGCACGACGACCGCTTCGCCGGACACGCTGACCGCACGATTCACCTCTTCGACGGGCGCGTGGTGGAAGACAAAATCGCCGCGTAGCTGCCTAACGAGAACGCGAATGCGCGCGCCGGAAGCCAACGCGAGAGCCGACAAGGCACTCCTCGTTATCATGGCGTTGCTCCTGGCAAACATTGCGTCGCCACTTCGTCATCCTGAGCGGAGCGCAGCGCAGTCGAAAGATCCCGCGCAAGTCAGGTTAAAGATAGGGCCGCAGGGACCGAGGCAGACGTCCGAGATTTCGCCTAACGAAAAGGCGGCGCGCGCAACTCCGGGGAGCGCACGCGCCTCGCGTGCTGTTTTCGGCGCCCTCGCCGAAAACTTCTTCCCTCCGCGCGTTGCCGACACCCGAGCACTCGGCGAGGCGCCGAGCGCAGCACGCGAGGCGCGTGCGCTCCCCAGACGGCTCTCGCCTAACGAATAAACCCATGCTCCAGGAAATTCGCCACGCCTTGCGGTTGCTCTTCAAGAACCCGCTCTTTGCTCTCGTTGCCATCCTCACCCTCGCGCTCGGGATCGGCGCGACCACCGCGGTTTTTACACTCGTCGACGCGCTCCTGATCAAGCCACTGCCCTACGAAAAGCCCTCGGAGTTGGTCCTGCTTTTCGAACATTTTAAACAGCAACACCTCGACGCTATTCCGATCTCGCCGCCGGAATTCCTCGATTACAAAAGTCAGCTCCACAGCTTCAGTAAACTGGCTGCCTTTACCCCCGCGACTTATAACCTCGCGCAGGCCGACCGACCGGAGCGCGTCTTCGGCGCGACTGTTTCTGCCGAGCTTTTCCCATTGTTAGGCGTGCAGCCAATTCGCGGCCGTACTTTTCGTCCGGAGGAATGCGCCACCGGTCGCGATGACGTCGTCGTCATCAGCGAGCGGCTCTGGCAGCGGAAATTCGATCGCGATCCGAAAGTGCTCGGGAGCAAAATCACCGCCGACGGTCGCGCGCTCACCGTTGTCGGCATCATGCCGGCGAGCTTCGAGTTTCCGCTCCCGCTCTTTAACATCACCGGCGCGCAGTTCGGCGAGCAGGCCGATATCTGGCAGGCGCTCGGATTCACCGACACGGAAATGAAAAACCGCGGCTCGCGCAGCTACGGAGCGATCGGCCGGCTCGCGCCTAACGTTGCCCCGCAACAGGCGCAGGCGGAAATCGAGACCGTCGTTAGGGGGATGCGCGCGCGTTTTCCCGGCAACTACGGCAAGACCGATAGCTTTGGCATGACGGTTTATCCGCTCAAGGAACAGGTCATCGGCGGAATGAAGCCGCTCCTCCTGATTTTGTTAGGCGCGGTCGCGCTCGTTCTGCTCATTGCTTGCGCGAACCTGGCGACAATGCTCCTCGCCCGCGCCACCGCGCGTGAACGCGAAATGGCGATTCGAGTGGCGGTCGGCGCGAGTCGCGGACGCTTGCTCCGCCAGGGCCTAACGGAAAGTGTTGTCCTCTCCATTTGCGGCGCGGCTGTTGGAACGCTGCTTGCGATTTGGGCGATCGCACTTGTGAAAACGATCGGCACCCAAACCATCCCGAGACTTGGCGAAGTGCAGATCGACGGGACTGTTCTCCTCGTCACGCTCGCGGTCGCAGTCGCGACCGGTTTGATATTCGGACTCGTCCCCGCTCTCGCCAGCGGCAAACCTGATCTGACCGAAGCGCTCAAAGAAGGCGGTCGCGGTTCCACTTCCAGTCGTCGTCACAATCAACTGCGCAACGCGCTCGTCATTGGCGAGGTGGCCCTCGCGCTCGTCCTCCTCACTTGTGCAGGATTGCTTCTGAAGAGTTTCGTTAGGCTGGAAAACGTCAGCCCCGGCTTCAATCCGAAGAACGTCCTCACCGCCGAAATTTCGCTGCCGGCGCTGAGCTATCCCGACAATAAATCCCAGTCCAACTTCTTCGCCGAGCTCGAGCGCCGTGTCACCAATTTGCCCGGCGTAACCCAGGTTGGCCTAACGACCATCCTGCCGATGAGCGGGGTCAACAGCGACGCTTCTTTCATGATCGAAGGCCGGCCTAACGACGACGCCCACCCCGGCCCGGACGAAGAAGACCGCATCGTCTCGCCGAATTATTTTCGCGCACTGGAAATTCCGCTCGTGCAGGGTCGCTTCTTTAACGCGGCCGACAAACTGGACGCGCCGTCGGTCGTGATCATCAACCAGGCGCTCGCCCAGCGCTATTGGCCTAACGAGAGTCCGATCGGAAAACGAATCCAGGTTCCTTTCAGTAAATCGCCGCCGTGGTCGACCATCGTCGGAATCGTCGGCGACATGCACCACCGCGGACTCGATCAACCGGTGCTGCCGGAGTATTACATTCCAGTCGCGCAGATCCCCTATTCTTCGACCATCCTCAATGTGCGCAGCGCACAGGACCCGCTCAGCCTAACGAGTGCGATCCGTCGCGAAGTACAGGCGATCGATCCGGCCCTGCCGATCGCGCATGTGCGCACCCTCGAGCAGGTCATCGCGGATTCCGTCGCGCCCCGGCGTCTTGCCGTGCTCCTCCTCGCCGCCTTCGCGGGCATCGCGCTCATCCTCGCTTCGGTCGGAATTTACGGCGTGATGTCGTTTCTTGTCGTCCAGCGCACACACGAGATCGGGGTGCGCATGGCGCTCGGCGCGCAACGCCGCGACGTCTTGCGACTGGTCATTTCCCAGGCCGCTTTTCTCATCGGCGCCGGAACAATCCTTGGTCTCATCGCCGCGCTGCTCAGCACCTCGGTTATCCATTCCGTGCTCTACAACGTGAGCACGCTCGATCTTTCTACTTTCGTTCTCGTCACCCTCACGCTCGCTCTCGTCGCGCTCGTCGCGAGCTACATCCCGGCGCGTCGCGCCACCCGTGCCGATCCGATGCTCGCACTCGGCCGCGGATAAAATATGGAAACGCTCCTGCAAGATATTCGCTTCGGCGGCCGGATGCTTTTGAAAAACAAAGGCTTCACTCTGGTCGCCATCGCCACGCTCGCTCTCGGGATTGGCGCGAGCACAGCCATCTTCAGCGTCGTCGACGCAGTCCTCTTGCGGCCGCTGCCTTATGCGAATCCCGAACGAATTGTTTCCTTCGACGCAATCAATCCTTCCGCCGGAATCACCGACGGCAATCTCTCCGCGCCCGACTTTTTTGATTGGCAAAAACGCTGCGACGCGTTGGAACACTCGGCCCTTTTCGTGAGCGGCGGGGCGATTCTCGCGCCGGAAAAAAGCGAGCCGGTGCGCGTTCCGCGCGCGGTCGTGACGAGTGATTTCTTTCCCGCGCTCGGCGTTCAACCAGTGCTCGGGCGCACTTTCCGCGCGGAGGAAGCCAAGGCGGGCGCGGAGCCGGTGGCATTGTTAGGCAACAATCTTTGGCGGCGCTTTTTTAACTCCGATCCGAGCGTGATCGGGCAACGAACGAGCGTGAGCGGAAGGATGGTGACCGTTCTCGGCGTGATGCCTGCGGGGTTCGCCTATCCGAATGGCGACACCGAGGTTTGGACTTCGCTGCAAGTAAATCCCGCGAAAGAAGCGCGCGACAATCGCTCTTTCGAAGCGATCGGCCGGCTCAAACCCGGCGCGAGTCTGACGCAGGCGCAGACCCAGCTGAGCGCGATCAACGCGCAACTGGCGCAACAATTTCACGAGACGAACAAAGGCTGGGATGTCCATCTCTACCGTTTGCAGGATCGACTCGTTAGGGAAGTTCGTCCCTCGCTTCTCGCTTTGCTCGGTGCGGTTTTTTTCCTTCTCCTCATCGCCTGCGCGAACGTCGCAAATCTGCTGCTCGCGCGGGCCGCCGCGCGCCGTCGCGAGATCGCGCTGCGGGCGGCGTTAGGCGCAAGCCGCGCGCGGGTCTGGCGACAGTTGCTGACCGAAAGTTTGCTTCTCGCGCTCGTCGGCGGCGGTCTGGGATTGCTGCTCAGCATCTGGCTGGCCGATTTACTTGCTGGACTTGGCCTAACGGATTTGCCGCAGCTCGCCAGCGGGCTCGATCAACGCGCGGTTCTCATTTCGCTCGCGCTTTCGCTTTTCACCGGATTGCTTTTTGGCGCCGCGCCCGCCTGGCAGGCCTCGCGGCTCGACCTCAACAAGACACTCAATGAAGGCGGCCGCAGCGGAGGCGATGGCGTTTCTTCCCGGCGCAGTCGCGATCTTCTTCTCGTCGCGGAAGTGGCGCTCTCGCTCGTGCTTCTCCTCGGCGCGGCCTTGTTGATCAAAAGTTTTCAGCATCTGCGCGATGTTCGGCCGGGGTTCAATTCCGCCGGCGTCCTCACCATGTCGGTCTCGCTTCCTTATGCGAAATATCCCGAGGATGCGCAGCGGACGCAGTTCTTTAGCCAGTTGGTAGACCGCGTCCGAACCGTTCCTGGCGTGCAGGCGGCGGCTGCAGTCCTGAGTTTACCGCTCAACGGCAGTAACTATTCCGTCGGCCGCGCCTTTGTTCCGGAAGGCCGGCCGCAGACCGCTGAGGCAGAGGGCAACGCGAATTATTTTGTCGCCACCCCGGGCTACTTCCAGACGGTACAAATCCCACTGCTCGCCGGTCGCGACATTTCGCCTAACGACAATGCGAAATCGCCCATGGTCATCGTCATCAACCAGACAATGGCGAAACGTTATTTCGGCTCGCCGGCACAGTCGTTAGGCAAACACCTCACCGTCTGGCGTGATGAAAAATTTGCCCGCGAGATCGTGGGGGTGGTCGGCGACACCAAGGACACGACACTCGACGCGCCGATCGAACCACAGATGTTCGTGCCCTACGCGCAAAATGCGACTTGGGGCGCGATGTCGCTCGCAGTGCGCGCGGCGATCGAGCCGACTGCGCTGACCGCAGCAGTGCGTGAACAGGTTCTCGCTCTCGACAAAGGCGAGCCGGTTTATCGCGTGCAGACGATGGAGGAAGTGCTCCACAAATCGACCGCGACGCGACGCGCGGCGATGTTGCTTCTGAGCGCTTTTGCAGGCGCGGCGCTCCTTCTCGCCGGCGTCGGAATCTACGGCGTGATGGCTTACTCCGTCTCGCAACGAACGCGCGAGATCGGCATCCGCATGGCCCTCGGCGCGCAAACCGGCGACGTCCTTCGCCTGATCGTTAGGCAGGGAATGCTCGTTGCCGGGGCCGGCGCGGCGGTGGGCCTTCTAGCCTCGCTCTTTCTCTCGCGCGCGATCGGCACATTGCTTTACGACGTCCGCGCCGGCGATCCCGCGACTTACGCGGAGATTCTGTTTCTTCTCATCGCGGTCGCTTTCACCGCCTGCTACTGGCCCGCACGGCGCGCCGCAAAACTAAATCCCGTCGTCGCGTTATCCGAACAATGAACGCGCTCCTGCAAGATATCCGCTTCGCTCTCCGCATGCTCTGGAAGACGCCTGGTTTCGCCGCGATCGCGATCCTCTCTTTGGCGCTCGGCATCGGGGCAAACACCGCGGTCTTCAGTGTCGTCAACGCGCTGCTTTTAAAAACGCTCCCGTATCACGATCCGAATCGGATCGTCCTCGCCTGGGGTGTTTCGCCGAGCGAAGGAATTGATCGCGGCCAGGTTTCCGCGACCGATGTCGCGGATTGGAACGCGCGCAATCACGTCTTCGCCGCGGTCAGCACTTACGCCAGTTTCCGGCCGATCATTGCTGGGAACGGCGAGCCTGAGCGCATCGCGGGCGCGCAGGTGGGCGACGGATTTTTCGAAGTGATGCAAGGCAAGCCTTTGCTCGGCCGAGTCTTCAACGCGGAGGAACAACAGGAGGGCAAAGATTTCGTCGCGGTGCTGGGTTACGGCCTCTGGCAACGGCGTTTTGCGGGCGATCCAAGTGTCGTCGGCAAAACGCTCATGTTAAGTGCGCGCCCCTACACCATCGTCGGCGTGATGCCGGCGGATTTTCAATCTTTGCCCGCGGGATTGCTCGACGCCCCCGCGGAATTTTATCGTCCGGTCGCGGAGCCGCCTAACGAAAAGGAACGCGCCAGCCGCCACCTCCGCGCAATCGCGCGGCTCAAGCCGGGAGTCACCCTGACTCGGGCGCAAAGCGAGATGAGTTTGATCTCCCGCCAACTCGAGCAAGAACATCCGACGACGAATACGGGCGGTGGCGTGCATCTCGTTACGCTAGCTGGCGATTTGGTTAGTCCGGTGCGGCCGGCGCTCCTTCTCCTCTTCGGAGCGGTTGCGTTTCTTCTTCTCATCGCCTGCGCCAACGTGGGCAACCTGCTTCTCGCGCGTTCCGTCGCCCGGCAACGCGAGGTCGCGATTCGCGCGGCGCTCGGCGCTGGCCGCGGACGACTCGTTAGGCAATTTCTCACCGAAAGCCTGCTCCTCGCTTTCGCCGGCGGAATGCTCGGCCTCCTCGGCGCGGTCTGGGCGACCAGTTTGATCGAAGCCGCCGGCACGCGATTCCTTCCGCTCCTCGGCGCGATTCAACTCGACGCCCGCGTTCTCGTTTTCACCTTCGCGGTTTCGACCCTGACCGGCATTCTCTTCGGCTGCGCGCCTGCCCTGCGCGCTTCCCGCGCGGAGTTGAACACGACCTTGAACGATGGCGGCCGCACGCCTAACGCCGGGAGCACGCGGAGCAATCTGCGCAGCGCACTCGTCGTTGGGGAAGTCGCGCTCGCGATGGTTCTGCTCATCGCCGCCGGTCTTTTGATCAAGAGCGTGGTCCGCCTCCAGGCCGTCGATCCCGGATTCAAATCCGCGGGCTTGGTAACGATGAATGTCTGGTTGCCGCAGGCGAAATACCCGAACGAGCGCGCTTGGAACAACTTCTACGACCGCATGATCTCGCGGTTGGGCGCAGTGCCGGGCATCGACCAGATTGGCCTAACGAGTGTGCTGCCAGTGAGCGACAACTTCGACAAGCGCACGATCGAAGCGGAAGGCCAGCCGCGGCGCGCGGGCGAATTTCCTTCGGTCGATAACTACATCATCACGCCGGATTATCCGCGCACGATGTCGATCCCGCTGCTCCGGGGTCGCTCGCTCACTACAGAGGATAAAGCGGCAGCGCCCCTCGCGGTTTTGGTCAGCGAAACCACCGCGCGAAAATTTTGGCCGGGCGAGGACGCGGTGGGAAAACGGCTCCGTTTTTACAACTCCGGTCCGATTGAGCAGCGGCCCTGGCGCACCGTCGTCGGTGTGCTCGGCGACGTGAAGCAATACGGCCTGGACACGCCCGGCACGATGGCGCTCTACGTGCCGCTGCCGCAAATGCCGACCTCGGCGATGACGCTCGTCGTGCACAGCCGGATCGACCCCGAGTCGATGGTCGCGACCGTGCGGCGGGAAATTCTCGCGCTCGATAACGAACAGGCGGTCTTCAATGTCGCTACGATGGAGCAATGGCTCGCCGACTCGACCTCGGTGCGCCGGTTCACCATGTTTCTCCTTGGTCTCTTCGCGGGCCTGGCTTTTCTCCTCGCGGCGATCGGGATTTACGGCGTGCTCGCGCAAACGGTCGCGCAGCGGACTCACGAAATCGGCATTCGCATGGCTCTCGGCGCGCAACGCGGCGACGTCCTTCGCCTCATCGTTAGGCAGGGCATGACCCTGACGGGAATGGGAGTAATCGCCGGCCTCTTCGGAGCTTTCGCGCTCACCCGTTTTATCGCCAGCCTCCTCTTTCACGTGAGCGCCGGCGATCCAACCACTTTCGCAGTCATCTCGCTGCTTCTCATCATCGCAGCCTTCCTCGCCTGCTATTTCCCGGCCCGCCGCGCGGCCCGCCTCGAGCCGCTCGTTGCCCTAACGAACCGATAATTTTATGACCGCTCCACTCATCAAACTCAACCACATCGAGCGCTCCTATCCGTTAGGCAAACAGCAGTTCACCTACGTCCTGCGCGACATCAATCTCGAAATCGAAGAGGGTGATTTCGTTTCCGTGATGGGTCCGTCGGGCGCGGGAAAATCGACGCTCTTGCATTTGTTAGGCATGCACGATTTCGGCTGGACGGGAGAATTTTTCCTGGATGAAACCCCGGTCCATCGCCTGAAACCGAAAGAGCGCACGACGCTGCGCAACGAGCAGGTCGGTTTCGTTTTTCAAAACTACAACCTGCTCGACGACCTGACGGTTTACGAAAATCTCGATATTCCCCTCTCCTACCGCCGTTACTCAAAATCCGAGCGGACCGCGCTCGTCGCCGACACGCTGGATCGCTTTTCCATCGTCGGAAAAAAGGATCTCTATCCGCGGCAACTTTCCGGCGGGCAGCAGCAGCTCGTCAGCATCGCACGCGCGGTCATTGCAAAACCGAAACTCATTCTCGCCGACGAGCCGACCGGCAATCTCCATTCCGGCCAGGCCGAGGAAATCATGCAGCTCTTCAAAAAACTGAACACCGAGGGCACCACCATCATCCAGGTGACGCATTCGGAAACCAACGCCGCCCACGGCAACCGAGTCATCCAACTGCGCGACGGTTGGATCATTAAATGAAAAATTGCCTAACAATGATGCTTCACGAGCTCACTCACGTGTGCGCGCACGCATTTTTCCGGGGAGCGCACGCGCCTCGCGTGCTGTTTTCGGCGCCCCGCCGAAAACTTCTTTCCACACGTTGCTCGCCCGGGAAGCACTCGGCGAGGCGCCGAGTGCAGCACGCGAGGCGCGTGCGCTCCCCGGAATGTCTTCGGCGCCTAACGATTTTGCCTAACGAATAAACCTAACCACCGCCTAACGAACATCCCTATGAAAACACCCATCAGTCTGACCATTCTGCTCGCCTCCGCTTTTTCCGCCCTGGCGGCGGAGCAAACCATTCACGAAACGCGCGTCGCCCAATCCGGCGGAAAATTAGTCGTCGATGTCGATTTTGGCAGCATCACCGTCTCGCCCGGCGAAAACGACAAAGTAGTGGTCGATGCCTACCGAAAAGTAGAGACCGCCTCGGAGGAAAAAGAGCAGCGCTATTTCGCCGCCGTGCCCGTGCGCGTGACGACGGAGGGCGACACCGTTTACGTCCGCGCAACGCGTTCGCATGAGTCCTTCTTTTCGCAGATGCGAGACCTGCTCGGATCGCACCGCACCGAAGGCCGCTACACCATTCGCGTGCCCGCGAATTTCCGCACCGATCTCGACACCAGCGGCGGCCATATTTCCGTCACGGGTCTGACCGGCGCGTCCAAGGCGGACACGAGCGGCGGCGATATCACCTTCGCGCAAGTGCGCGGCGATATTCATGCCGATACGAGCGGCGGCGAAATCAAAATCTCCAACGGCGATGGCAAAATCCATCTCGATACCAGCGGCGGCCGCATCGAAGTAACGAACAGCCGCGGCCAACTCGGCGCCGACACTTCCGGTGGTCCGATCACGGTGATGAATTTCACCGGTGATACGAAAGTCGAGAGCAGCGGCGGCAAACTGCGGCTGGATAATATCAGCGGAAAATTGAACGCCGAAACCTCCGGCGGCGCGATCGCGGCGATCTTGTCCGCGCCGGTGGTCGGAGACGTCA
The DNA here is from genome assembly GCA_013821455.1 of Chthoniobacterales bacterium. GTDB lineage: Bacteria > Verrucomicrobiota > Verrucomicrobiia > Chthoniobacterales > UBA10450 > Palsa-1392. The sequence continues at coordinate 22,707 of JACDGS010000016.1, read as the reverse complement.
GGCTGGAAACTTCCGCCGGCGCGATCACGGTCCTCGCGCCCAGGAACGCCGGCCTCGACGTCGATGCCGAAACCGGCGCGGGCAGCGTGCACAGCGAGCTGCCGATGACGGGAACGCAGTCCGATCACGATTCGCTCAAAGGCGCGATCAACGGCGGCGGGCGCAAACTCGTCCTGCGCAGCGGCGCGGGTGCGATCGAAATCGTCTCCGCGGAAAAGCAAACCGCACAGCAATGAATAGTCGCGCGCGCATTCCGGGGAGCGCACGCGCCTCGCGTGCTGTTTTCGGCGCCCCGCCGAAAACTTCCGCGCGCGTCCGAGGACAACGAACCCCTAACGAACCTGCGTCCGTTCGGCGAGGCGCCGGAACGGAGCACGCGAGGGCGCGTGCGCTCCCCGGAACTCAAATACCGTGCCTAACGATGCCTAACGAACCATGATTTCTGATCTTCGTTACGCCGTCCGCATGCTGCTGAAGGCGCCGGCCTTCGCGCTCATCGCGATCGCGGCCCTCGCGCTCGGCATTGGCGCGAACACCGCGATCTTCAGCGTGGTCGAGGCGGTGCTGTTGCGGCCATTACCCTACCCACAATCGGACCGCCTCGTCCTGTTGCGCGAGCGGATGCGGATCTTCGAGTCGGGCTCGGTCAGCTATCTGAATTTCCTCGATTGGCGCGCGGCGCAGCACACCTTCACCGATCTCGCACTCTATCGCCGCGACTCGGCCAACTTGTCGGCCCCCGGGGGCGGGGCCGCGCCGGAGCGAGTCAATGCCGGTGTGATGACTTGGAACACGGTGCGCGTTCTCGGCTTAAAACCGATCCTCGGCCGCGATTTTGCGGAAAAGGAAGACGTCCCCGGCGGTCCGAAAGTGACCATGATCAGCGCGAGTTTATGGCAACGGCGCTTCGGTGGTTCGCCCAAGGCGATCGGGCAACAAATCGTGGTCGATACCGTCCCGCGCGAGATCGTGGGCGTGTTGCCTAACGAGATGCAGCTGATGCGCACGGCGCAGGTTTTCATTTCGTTAGGCGACCTGCGCAAAGATAAGAACATCCTGCAGCGTGACAACCACCCGGGATTTTCCGCGCTCGGGCGCTTGAAAGATGGGACGACCCTGGCGCAGGCGAAGGCCGAGCTCGACACGATTGCCCGCTCCCTAACGAGTCGTTATCCCGAAACGAATTCCGGTCGCTCCATCAACGCGCGCCCGCTCCTTGATGCGACCGTCGGCGATTATCGCCAGAGTTTGAATTTGCTTCTCGCGGCCGTCGGCTGCGTGCTGCTGATCGCCTGCGCCAATGTCGCGAACCTGCAACTCGCGCGCGCCCTTTCGCGCGGCAAAGAACTCGCGGTGCGCGCCGCGATGGGCGCGAGTCGCTGGCGTTTGATGCGCTTGTTGCTGGTCGAAAGCACCCTGCTCGGACTCGTTGGCGGCGCGGCCGGATTGCTCATCGCGGTTTGGAGTATCGATGCGATTCACGCGCTGAGTCCGCAGCATGTTTTACGTTTTCAACAAACGCGGCTCGATGTTTTCACACTTGTCTTCGCGACGATCATCGCGCTGCTCTGCGGGATTCTCGCGGGCGTTTGGCCGGCGTGGCGGGTCTCGCGACTCGCCGCGCTCGCGGGCGACTTGAATGAAGCTGGCAGCCGCGGTGGCAGCGAAAGCACAGGAAGGCAACGTGCGCGCAGTGCGCTCGTCGTCACACAGGTCGCGCTCGCGCTCATCCTGCTCGCCGGCGCCGGCCTGACGGTGAAAAGTTTTTGGCGTTCGCAAAACGCGCCGCTCGGGTTTGAGCCGAAGGGCATTCTTGCGATGACGCTTTCGCTGCCCCAAGCGCGCTACAATTCGAGCGATAAACGCCGCGCCTTTTTCGCGCAAATGCTGGAGCGCGTGCAAGCCGTTCCCGGAGTCGAATTGGCCGCGATCGGGGAAAATATTCCCTTCGACGACAACGAATGGGACAGCTCGTTTCACCTTACCGGTACGCCGCCCAGCGAACACGGGCGCGAACCGTCGGCCGAGATCAACGTCGTTTCGCAGGATTATTTCAAGTTGATGAAGATGCCGCTGCTCCGCGGCCGCAACTTCACGGCGGAGGACAAGCCGCATCAGCCGCATGCGGTCATCATCGACGAGAGTTTTGCGCGCCGTTATTTCCCGAACCAAAACCCGGTCGGCCGCCATCTCGACGATAATCAAAACGAAGACGACAACCCTGTTCCCCTAACGATCATCGGAGTGGTGCCGCGAGTGCGCACCGATGCGCCCGGGGACGAGTTCGACCGCCAGGCCTTGCCGCAGGAATATCTTTTTGCGTCGCAAGTCGTCAGTTCCGACAACAACCTGCTCGTGCGCGCCGCGGTGGCCGATCCCGCCATGCTCGCACCCGCGATCGTTAGGGCGGTGCAAAGTGTCGATCCCGATCAGCCGGTGGCGGCGATCGCGACGATGGAAGAAAACATCGGCGACAGCCTGGCGACGCGTCGCCTAACGATGACGCTGCTCGGCTCTTTCGCCGCGCTCGCGCTCATCCTCGCCAGCGTCGGCCTCTACGGCGTGATGGCGCTGACCGTCACGCAACGGACGCGCGAGTTTGGCATTCGCCTTGCGCTCGGTGCGCCGCGCGAAAATGTTTTCCGGCTCGCCCTCGGCCGCGGGCTCGCGCTGGTCGGCATCGGGATGTCGTTAGGCTTCCTCGGTGCGATCGGCGCGGGGCGCGCCCTAACGAGTCTGCTCTACAACGTCGGCAGCCTCGATCCCGTGGCGCTGCTGACCGCGCTCATCGCTCTCGCCGTTGTCACTTTTCTTGCCTGCTGGTTCCCGGCGCGTCGCGCCACCCGTGTCGATCCGATTGTTGCTCTTCGTTATGAATGATCTTCGTTTTGCTCTTCGCCAGCTCCGCAAATCGCCCGGTTTCACCCTCATCGCCATCCTCACCCTGGCGTTAGGCATCGGCGCCAACACCGCGATTTTCAGCGTGGTCAATGCGGTTCTGCTCAAGCCGCTGCCGTTTCCCGCGCCGCAACAACTGCTCGCCGTCGGCATGACCAACACGCATGACGGCACTTCGCGCGACCAGCTTGGCTCGCTTTCCTATCCCGACTTTTTCGATTTCCGAACTCAGAACCGCACGCTCGCGAGCAGCGCGCTTTATCGCGAGGGCAGCTACGCCTTCAAAGACACCGCGGGCGCGCAAAGTCTCGTCGGAGTGAAATGCAGCGCGGAATTTTTCGGCGTCCTCGGGATCAAGCCGATGCTCGGCCGCGAGTTTGTGCGCGTCGATGAAACGGCCGGCGGCGGTCCCGGCGGATTCAAAGTCATTCTCAGCTACGACTTTTGGCAAAAGCATTTCGGCGGCGACAAGAATGTCCTCGGCCGCACGGTCGAACTCGATCGGCGCTCCTACACCGTCATCGGTGTGATGCCGGCGCGTTTTCAATACCCGATCCAGACCGATCCGATTGAGTTGTACGTCACGATCGCGGACGACGCCACGGCGGTCGAAGGCAAGCCGGTGACGGAGGAACGCGGCAACCATAGCCTGCAGGCGATCGCGCGTTTGTTGCCTAACGTTTCGGCCGAGCAGGCGCAGGCCGATCTCTCCACCATCGCGGCGCGGCTGGCGAAACAATATCCCGACAGCAACAGCTACTTTGACGTGGCCGCAAAGCCGTTGCGCGAAGACTTGATCGGCGATGTGCAGACCGCGCTTTATGTTTTGTTCGGCGCGGTTTTTTGCGTGCTCCTGATTGCAAACGCGAACGTCGCCAATCTGCTCCTCGCGCGTGCATCGGTCCGCGGAAAAGAAATCGCTTTGCGCGCGGCGCTAGGCGCGAGCCGCGGCCGCGTCGTTAGGCAACTGCTCACCGAAAGCGTCCTTCTTTCCGCGCTCGGCGGGCTCTTCGGACTGCTTCTCGCGGAATGGGGCACGGAAGGTCAGCGCGCCGCCGCTCCAGCGTGGCAGGCGTCGCACATCGATCGCGACTTCCGCCATGACGAGGCCGTTGCGCAGCCGGCCTTTGTGGCCGCTGTCACCGCCCGTGCGCGAGCCGCTTTTCATCCGTTCGGCGAGGGCGCATGCGCTCCCCAGATCCCTCCGAACGCTTAACGAAAAACTGAGTAATGAACAACCTGCGCCTCACTTTGGCCGATCGCGTAACACAGCCATCCTGGCTGTCAGGTCGTGCGGGCATCTTGCCTGCACCGCCGACGAACCTGCAGGCAGGATGCCCGCGTTACCGGTCCGCCGGGCCTCGCGCGTCAATCCGATGATCACACTCCGCGCCGAATAATTTATGCACACACTTTTGCAAGATCTCCGTTTCGGGCTGCGGATGCTTTTGAAAAATCCCGGCTTCACGCTGGTCGCGATCGTTACGCTTTCGTTAGGCATCGCCGGCTCGAGCGCGATTTTTAGCGTGATCGACGGCGTGCTCCTTCATCCGCTGCCGTACCCCGATTCGGAAAACATCGTCACGCTCGCGCAGATGGATCGCACCACCGGCGAGTCGCAGGGCGATTGCTCGCCCGCGAATTTTCTCGATTGGACGGCGCAGAACGACGTCTTTTCCAACACCGCCGCGAGCTCCGGTGCGTCGGGCGATTTGACCGATGGCGATCAACCCGAACGCATTCGCATTTCGCGGACGACGGCGAGTTTGTTTTCGCTCTTCGGCGTTTCGCCATTGTTAGGCCGCACGCTTCTTCCCTCGGACGACAAACTCGGCCACGACAACGTCGTCGTAATCGGCGCCGAACTTTGGGCGCGGCGCTACGGCGCGGACAAAAGCATCGTCGGCCGCGAGATGATGTTGGACGGCGAGCCGCGCACGATTGTCGGCGTGATGCCGCCGAGTTTTTCGCCGGATAACTACGGCGAGCTCTGGCTCCCCTCGCCCTACGGCGTGCCGCCGAATTCGTTGCGCGCGCACGAGGATCCGCGCACGCAGCGCGACAGCGTTTACCTCGAGGCTTGGGCGCGGTTGAAGCCGGGCGTGACTTTGGAACGCGCGCGCGCCGAGATGAACACGATCGGCCAGCGTCTCGAAAAACAATATCCCGACGCGAACAAAGACACCGGCGTCAAGATTGTGCCGCTGCATGAAGATGCGGTCGGTTCGTTGCGGCCGGTCTTGCTGCTGCTCTTCGCTGCGGTCGGCGCGCTTCTCTTCATCGGCTGCGCCAACGTCGCAAATCTGCTCCTTGCGCGCGGGACGGTCCGGGCGCGCGAAGTTTCCATCCGCTCCGCGCTCGGGGCGAGCCGCAGCCGACTCGTTAGGCAACTGCTCACCGAAAGCATTCTTCTCGCGCTCGTGGCCGGGTCGTTAGGCGTGATCCTCGCGGCGTGGGCGATCCCGTTGCTGCTTTCGATCAGTCCGCACGGGATCAGCGTTTTCAAAACCATCGGCCTCAACTGGCAGGTCGTTGCCTTCGGGCTCGGCATTTCGCTCGCTACTGGAATTCTCTTCGGCCTCGCGCCGGCGCTCAGCGCGTCCTCCGCGACTCCGGCGATCGCGCTGAATCAAGGCGCGCGCGGCGGCACCGCGGCGGGCGGTCGCGGCCGCGCGATTCTCATCACCCTCGAAGTCGCGTTGTCACTCGTTCTGCTCATCGGCGCCGGGCTGCTGGTGAAGAGCTTCGCGAAATTGGCGAACGTCGATCCCGGATTCAAAACCGATCATCTGCTCATCTTCAACATCGGCGCGCCCGCGCGCTGGACCGAAGACCAGCAAATTGTTTTCTATCGGCAAACGTTCGAGCAACTCCGCGAAGTCCCGGGGGTGAAAGCGGTCGGCGGGGTCAGCCGACTACCGCTGGCCGGCGGCAACAGCTCGCGCTCGTTCCAACTCGCGGGCGAGACCGCGAGCCACGACGCCGACATCCGTGTCGCGACGCCGGATTATTTTTCGACCATGGGCATCCCGCTTTTGCGCGGACGCAACTTCAATGAGCACGACGCCAAAGGCTCGGAACTGGTCGCGATCATCAACGACGCCGTCGCGCAGAACTTGTTTCTCCATCAGGATCCGGTCGGGAAAGTAATCACGAACTTTGGCCCGAAGGATCAAACCCTGCGGATCATCGGCGTCGTCGGCAACGTTAGGCACGAGTCGCTCGCGAGCACGCCAAACATGGAAGTCTATCAGCCGTTAGGCCAGGCGATGTGGCCGGGCGTTTTCGTGGCCGTGAAAACTGCGCCCGCGAATTCTCTTTCGCTCCTGCCCGCCGCCCAGAGCGCCGTTTGGCGCGTGAATAAATCTGTCCCGTTAGGCAACCCGCGCACGATGGCGGATTTCGTCGCGCGCTCCTTGTTGCAGCGGAAATTCACCATGATGCTGCTGGCGATTTTCGCCGGCGTGGCGTTGCTTCTAGCCGCGATCGGTTTGTACGGCGTCATCTCCTACTCCGTCGCGCAGCGCACGCGCGACCTCGGGATTCGCATTGCCCTGGGCGCGCAACGGCGCGACGTCCTCGGCCTCGTCGTGCGCGAAGGCATGACTCTGGTTGGGCTCGGACTTGCGCTTGGAGTCTTAGCCTCGTTAGGCGTGATGCGCCTCCTCACCCGCCTGCTCTTCGGGGTGGGGGCGACGGATCTGCTGACTTATTTCGTGCTCTCGCTCGCGCTCGGAGCGGTCGCGCTTATCGCCTGCCTCGTCCCCGCCCGCCGCGCCAGCATCGTCGATCCGATGGTCGCCTTGCGCACAGAGTAAATCTTATGAACAACCTGCGTCTCGCCTTCCGCCAACTCGCCAAATCACCTGGCTTCACCTTTATCGCCATCCTCACCCTCTCGTTAGGCATCGGCGCCAACACCGCCATCTTTAGCGTGATCAACGCGGTTCTGCTTCAGCCGCTGCCCTACCCGGACGCGCAACGCATCGTTTACCTGAGCGAAGCCGACCAGGTGCAATCCGCGATCTCGATTAACTGGCTCGATTTCCTCGATTGGAAACACGACAACACCGTTTTCGAAAATCTCGCAGTCAGCCGGCGCGAATCATTTAATCTCAGCGGCATCGCCGGACGCGACGCGGAAAGAATTTCCGGCGCGGTGGTGTCGGCGAACTTTTTCAAAGTCCTCGGGCTTGCGCCGGAACTCGGTCGCGCCTTTAGCGAAGAAGAAGATCGCCGCGGCGGTCCGGCCCTCGCCGTCATCAGCGACGGCTTGTGGCAGCGCGCCTTCCAGCGCACCTCAAACGTCCTCGGCCGCGCCATCAATCTGCACAACGCGCTCTACACCGTGGTCGGGGTGATGCCGCCGCAAATGACTTCGCCCGATGGCGTCGATGTGTGGGTGCCGATCATACGCCGCGCTGGCGTTTGGGAGGATCGCCAAAATCATCCCGGGCTTTACGGTTGGGGCCGCTTGAAGAACGGCGTGAGCGTCGAGCAAGCGCGCGCGCAAATGCAAGCGCTCGCCGCTGGCCTAACGAAAAGGTTTCCGGCGACGAACACCGGCGTTTCCGCGACGGTCACATCGCTCCTGGAAAATCAGGTCGGCTCTTATCGCAAGAATCTCACCTTATTGTTAGGCGCGGTCGGCCTCGTCCTCCTCATCGCCTGCGCGAATCTCGCCAACCTCCTCGCCGTCCGCGGCGCTGCGCGCTCGCGCGAATTCGCCGTCCGCGCGGCTCTCGGAGCCAGTCGCGGACAAATCGTTAGGCAACTTTTGCTCGAAAGCTCGCTCCTCGCTCTCCTCGGCGGACTCGGCGGTTTTCTCATCGCGTTCTGGGGACGCGACGCGATCATCGCGCTTAGCCCCGCGGGAATTCCGCGGCTCGACGCCGTGCAGCTCGATGGTCGGGTTCTGCTCTTCACCCTCGCTCTCGCGTTCTGCACGAATTTCCTTTTCGGCCTCTGGCCCGCGCGCCTCGCGGCCAAAACCGACGTGCAGCTCGCGCTTGGTGCGGGCGCGCGCGGCAGCTCCGATTCACTTGCCTCGCGGCGAACGCGCAACGCGCTCGTCATCGGTGAAATCGCGCTCACTCTCATGCTCCTGAGCGCGGCCGGACTCGTCCTGAAGAGCTTCGCGCGCGCGCAATCGCTCTCGTTAGGCTTCGAACCGCGCGGCATGCTTACGGCCCGGCTCGACCTGCCGTTCCGTGTTTACACGACGAAGGAAAAGGTCGTGCAGTTCTCCGATCGCCTGCTCGAGCGGGTGCGCGCGTTGCCCGGCGTGACGGGCGCGGCGCTCAGTTCGAATCCGCCGATGATGGCCGGTTGGCAGACCGACATACTTCCCGAAGGCGCGCCCGAGCCACCTCCCGGTCAGGGGACTTCCGCCGACACTGAGATCGTTAGGGGAGATTATTTCGCGACGCTCAAGGGAACGCTCTTGCGCGGTCGAGCCTTCGATCAACGCGACAGCGGCACTTCGCCGCTCGTCACGATCATTGATCAATCGGTCGCGGATCAATTTTTCCGCGGACAAAATCCGCTGGGGAAACGCTTGCGCATCGACCCGGACGACACCGGCAAGCCGCGGCTTTTCGAAATCATCGGCGTCGTCGCGCGAATGAAATTGCGCGGCTTCGATCAGGTCTCGTCGCTGTCGATCGTTTACTTTCCGCAGACGCAGGTCGAGCGCACTAACTTCGTCCTCCTCGTGCGCACGGATGCCGCACCCTCTGCCCTGGAGAAATCGATTCGCGCCGCCGTGGCCGCGGTCGATCCCGCACAGCCCGTCTACGAAGTCCGCTCGATGCTCGACCGCGTGCAGGAAACTTGGGCCGCCCCGCGTTTCATCAGTTTCCTTCTCGCCATTTTCGCCGGGCTCGCGCTGCTCCTGTCAACCGTCGGCCTCTACGGCGTCCTGTCTTACAATGCGTTGAGCCGCCTGCGCGAAATCGGCATCCGCCTCGCGGTCGGCGCGCAGCGCTCGGACATCCGCGCCCTTATTTTGGGACAGGGAATTCATTTGTTAGGCATCGGCCTAACGATCGGATTCCTCGGGGCACTTATTTCGTCGCGTGTCCTGCGGACCTTCCTTTTCGAGGTCAACGCAGTCGATCCTTTAATTTACAGCGCCGTCGCACTTCTCCTCGCGCTGGCGGCGCTCCTCGCCTGTTGGCTTCCGGCGCGTCGCGCTGCCAGCGTCAATCCCGTCACCGTCCTTCGCGCCGAATGAACGATCTACGTTACGCGTGGCGGATGTTAGTAAAATCCCCGGCCTTTACCGCCGTTGCGGTGATCACACTTGCGCTCGGGATTGGGGCGAACACCGCAATTTTTTCCGTGGTCGAGGGAACGCTTCTGCGGCCGCTGCCGTTCCCGCACGCCGATCGGCTGGTGCGCGTTTACGAGGCGCAAGATGAAAACGGAGCGCGCGGTGCTTCCGCAAATCTCGGCGACCGCACCGTGCAACGTTGGCGCGAATTTGGACGCGATATTTTCGAAGACATCGGCGCGGCCACGGGCGCCGACGCAACCATCGGCCGAACGGCCGGCGCGCCCGCGCAATCTCTGCCGGCGGCGCGGATCAGCGCGAATTTTCTTACCGTGCTCGGTTTGGCTCCGGCGCTCGGGCGCAACTTCACTGCGGAAGAAGATCGGCCGGGCGGTCCGGCGGTCGCAATCGTGAGCGACGATTTCTGGCGGCACTCGTTAGGCGCGCGACGCGATGTTCTTGGCCTAACGATCACCCTCGATGGCGCGCCACGCACGATCGTCGGTGTGATGCCGAAAACTTTTCGGCATCCTTATCGCGCGAGCATCTGGCTGCCGCTCGCGCTGCCACCCATCACGGCGGCGACGCCGTACAATCATTATCTTTACGGCGTCGGCCGTCTGCGCGCTGGCCTAACGATCGCGCAAGCCGAAGAGGCGGTGCGCCGGATGTGCGCGGCAATTAATCATACCGATCCGAATCCGAACAATCCGCGCGCCGCCTATTTGCCGCCGCTGCGTGAGAGCTTCGTCATGGATTTACGGCCGAAGATTCTCGTCATCGTCGGCGCCGCCTTATGCGCGCTCGTGATCGCGGCCGCGAATTTCGCCGGGCTCCTGCTCGCGCGCGTGATCGAGCGCGATGGGGAGTTCGCTCTGCGCGCAGCGTTAGGCGCGAGTCGGGGAAGACTCGTTAGGCAACAGCTCGCGCAAGCGCTCTTGCTCTCCCTTCTCGGAACTGCGGTCGGCTTATTGATCGCCTCGTGGGCGACGCCTCTTCTCGTCGCCCTCAGTCCGGAAGGGATGGACGCAACCGGGAGTGCGATGCGCGAATTCGATAACGCGGTGCGACTGGATTGGCCGGTCTTCGCCTTTGCTGCCGGGGTGATGCTTTTTACTGGCTTGGGCTTCGGGTTGCTCCCGGCCGTGCGCGCATCGCGGACTAATCTGCGCGGCGCGATGAGTGCCATCTCGCGCGGCGCAACGCTCGATCGAAATACGCGCCGGCTTCTCGCCTCGTTTGTCGTCGTCGAACTCGCGATCTCGGCCGCGCTGCTGACCGCCAGCCTAACGACCACGCAATATTTTCGCCGCTTGATCAATGAGCCCTGGGGGTTTGAAACAACCGGACGCGTCGCTTTCCACAGCACTCTGCCTGATCGGCTCTTTGCCACCCCCGCGGCGAAGCTGAACGCTCTCGACGCGTCGCTGGCGCAACTGCGCGCTCTGCCCGGCGTGACTTCCGCGACGGTCACTTCGCCGTCGCCGCTGAATGCGCCGCGCGATCTGATGAGCTTTAACGCCGAGGGCGCGCCGACACCCGCGCCGAGCGGGTCTCATCTTTCCTACGAACGCGCCGCCGTGCCTGGATATTTCCAAGGCATGGGGCAAACGCTTCTGCACGGCCGCGAATTTCTCTCGAGCGACAGTGCCGCTGCGCCGGCGGTTTGCATTGTCACGGCAGATCTTGCGCGGCGTTTTTGGCCTAACGAGAACGCGGTCGGCAAACGTTTGAAGTGGGGACGACTCGATAGCCCGCGACCGTGGCTCACCATCGTCGGCGTTGTGGCGGAGATGAAAGTGGTCGCCGATCCGCGCGACGGCGAAGTGATCGGCACCATCACGCGGCCCGCCGCGGAAATGCTCGCCACCGATCCGGCGCAGTTCGACGAAATTACCTTCGTTGTGCGATCCGCCAGCGCGCCGCCGACCGCCAACGCGATTCGCGCGGCGCTCGCGCGCGCCGATTCGCGTCTCGCCGCTTTCAACTTCGTCTCGCTCGACCAGGCAGCGGCGCAGGCGCATGCGACCGAGCGTTTCATCTTCATCCTTATCTCTGCATTTGGCGTGCTCGGTTTGATTCTCGCGGCGGTCGGTCTTTACGGATTGCTCTCGCTGCAAGTCGCGCGGCGCCGGCGCGAGTTTGGCATTCGCAGCGCGCTCGGCGCGACCGCCCAGCAACTCATTCAGCTTATCGTTAGGCAAGGAGCTCGCCTGCTTGTGGCCGGCTTCATCGCCGGCGGCATTTTCACCTGGGCGATATTTCGCCTTGTCCAAAGCCAGTGGGCGGAAATGCCCGCGCCTAACGTTTTCACCTGGTGCGGCGGCGGGCTCGTGCTTTGCGCCGCGGCAGCACTGGCCTGCTGGCTGCCGGCGCGTCGCGCCGCGCGCGCCAATCCCGTGGAGATCCTGCGTGCCGAATGAGTTTTCGCCTAACGCCTAACGAATCCAACTCAAAGCTATGATTGATCTTCGCTTCGCCCTTCGCCAACTCCTGAAATCTCCCGGTTTCAGCGCGCTTGCCATCATTACCCTGGCCCTCGGGATCGGGGTGAACACCGCGATCTTCAGTCTGGTCCACGATCTTTTTCTGCGCGGCCTAACCTTCGAAAATCCGGACCGTCTCGTCATCGTCGAGGCGGAAGCGAAGGAGAGAAATCTCGAGCATCTCCCGATGTCGATCCCGCGTTTCTGGCATTTTCGCGACGCGCAGACGGTCTTCTCGAATATCGCCGCAGACACGGGAGCGAATTACATCATGACCGGCGCGGGCGATCCGGTGCAGACCTTCGGCGCCGAGATCACGGCGAACTACATGCAGACGTTAGGCGTTAGGCCAATTCTCGGCCGGCTCTTTTGTCCTGAGGAGGAAATGAAGGCCGACGTCGCGCTCGTCACCGATGTGTTCTGGCGCACGCGGCTTGGCTCCGATCCGAATGTCGTCGGGCGCAGCCTAACGTTGAATGGAGTCGCGACGACGGTCGTGGGCGTAATCAAAAAACCGCCGGTCGCCTGGTGGGGACCGGACGCGGCGATCTTCACGGCGAAGCCTTTCCAGTTGCAGGGGATGAAGCACGAGCGGCTGATGCGCGGGCTAAGTTTCCTGCGCGTGGTCGGGCGATTGAAGCCCGGCCTAACGATCGAGCAGGCGCGCGCGGCGATGCCGGTGCTGGCGCAAAGTTATCGCGCGCAATGGCCGGATAACGCGGACAATTCCTGGGCGCCGGTCCTCGTCACGGCAATGCAGAATGCGCTCGGGAATTTGCGCGATCCGTTCGTCCTTCTGCTCGCAGCCGTCGCGGCGGTGCTGCTCATCGCCTGCAGCAATGTCGCGAATTTGTTGCTCGTGCGCTTCAGCGGGCGGCGGCGTGAGATTGCGCTGCGCATGGCGCTCGGCGCGTCGCGCCGCGGAGTCGTTAGGCTGTTCGTTTTTGAAAGCACGCTCATCAGTTTGATCGCGGGCGCGGTCGGAGTGGCGCTCGCGCTTTGGCTCGTCTCGCTCGCGCCGACCCTGGCGGCCGACAACTTGCCGCTGGAAAAAAGCATTGGGCTCAATCCGTCGGTGCTCATCTTTACGCTCGCGCTGTCGCTTCTCACCGGTATCGCGATGGGACTTTATCCGGCCTGGCAAAGTTCGCGCGCGGATCTGGTGGACGGCTTGAAAGAAGGCGGGCGCTCGGTGAGCGGGAGCAAAGGCCAGCAGAATTTTCGGCGCGGTCTGGTCGCGGCGCAGGTCGGTTTGTCAGTGGTCCTTTTAGCCGGCGCGGCGCTGCTCATCGCGAGCTTCGTGCGCCTGAGCAATCAGGAAGCCGGCTTCAAACCTAACGGGATCTGGACGGGCATCGTCGGTCTGCCCGCGGCGCGTTACCCAGACAACGCCGCCATCGCGCGCTTCAGCGAGGGGCTGCAAAGTGAGTTGAAAAACACGCCGGGAATTGAAACGGCCGCGATGACCGACGGGCTTCCGCTGACCGGAAGCTCGAGTGCGTCTCCGTATTCGCGCGCAGAAGGAAATCCTCTCCCGCTTAATCAACGGCCTCTCGGCCTAACGAGAGCGATTTCGCCTGGGCTCTTAAACACGCTCGCCATCCCGTTGCTGTCGGGTCGTGACTTCAATGCCGGCGACGGGGTTGATAAACCGCTCGTCGTCCTCCTGAGCAAAGCAACCGCGCAACGCCTTTTCCCTAACGACAACCCGATCGGCAAACGGATGTGGTTCGGCACGGACAACAGCACCGGTTATCTCACGGAGATCGTCGGCGTGGTCGGCGACGTGCGCTCACTCAAGCTGGATCAACAGAACGAGGTCGAGTTCTACCGGCCTTTCGCCCAACGCACCGCGCCGGGCATGTGGGTCGTAATTAAAAGTAACGCCAAGCTCGAAGCGACGACGCGACTGGTGAAGAGCGCGCTCAACCAGATTGATTCCGGGATTCCGATCATCCAGCCCGCGAGCATGGACGACATCGTCGCGCAATCGTTAGGCCAGCGTCGCCTAACGATGGCGCTGCTCGGCGGTTTTGCAGCCATCGCGCTTATCCTCGCGATGGTGGGGATTTATGGCGCGGTCGCTTTCACCGTCGAGCAACGGACGGGCGAGATCGGTGTCCGCATGGCGCTCGGCGCGCAGACCGCGGATGTGCTGCGGCTGGTCGTTAGGCAAGGAATGAGCCCGGTGATTATTGGGCTCGTTATTGGCCTCGCCGCGGCGCTTGCGCTTGGGCGCTTACTCACTGCGCAGCTCTACGAAGTCTCCGCGACGAACCCACTCTTTCTCAGCGGCACCGCCGCCCTTCTCGCGGTCGTCGGCCTCTGCGCCTGTCTCATCCCCGCGCGCCGGGCCATCGCCATCAACCCCATCGAGGCATTACGCAATGAGTAATCGCGGCGCTTCGCGACATTTCCGGGGAGCGCACGCGCCCTCGCGTGCTGCAATCGGCGCCTCGCCGATTGCTTCTGGGACACGGACCGCCGGCGCAAAGATCATTTCGGCGAGGCGCCGAAATGGACACGCGAGGCGCGTGCGCTCCCCAAACCTCATCCAGCCTAACGAACTCATGAAATTACTATGAACGACTTCCGCTTCGCCTTTCGCCAGCTCCGCAAATCGCCGGGCTTCACCTTCGCTGCCGTCGTCGTCCTCGCGCTCGGGATCGGCGTAAACACCGCCATCTTCACGCTGGTCAACCAAATGTTGTTCCAGCCGCCGGCTTATCACCGGCCTAACGAGATCGTGCAGCTCTTCTCCCAGGACAAAAAAGATCCGCTGAACTTTAGCCGCTTCTCTTATCCCACCTATCGCGACATCCGGGAACAGAACACCGTCTTCTCCGGACTCCTCGCGCACGACAGCGCGCTCGTCGGTCTCGGCGAGAAAGGAACGACCCGCCGGACCAAAGCGGACTTCGTCAGCTCGAATTATTTCTCAGTCCTCGGTGTGATGCCGGCTTTCGGTCGCACCTTTCGTCCGGAAGAAGAAAAGCCCGCCGCGAACCAGCGCGTCGTGATCGTGAGTGACAGTTATTGGCAGTCGCGCGGGCTCGATCCGGCACTGCTCGGCCAGGAAATTCTGATCAACAGTCGCGCCTTCACCGTCGTCGGAATCATGCCGGAAGGTTTCACGGGGACGGAGAGTGTCTTGTCGCCGTCTGCCTGGCTCCCACTCGGAGTTTACGACGAGATCATGAACGATGCGGACGGGTCGCCTAACGAACTCCCTTCCGCGCGCGGAAATGGCCGCTTGATGCTCATCGGCCGGCTCAAACCCAGTCTCTCCGCCGCGACGGCCGCGCCCGCGCTCAAGGGTTTAGCCGAGAATCTGGAGAAGGCCTTCCCAGTCGAAGAAAAAGATCAGACCTTCATCACCGCGCCGCTCAACCGCTTTGCCACCAGCACCGATCCAGTGTCGGCCGGGCCGGAGAAAACGATCGGCCTCCTGCTCTCGGCCATGGCGGCCGTCGTCCTGCTCGTGGCCTGTCTGAACCTGGCCAATATGCTCCTCGCCCGCGGAACGACCCGTCGGCGAGAAATCGCGATCCGGCTGGCGCTCGGCGGAAGCCGCGCTCGCATCGTTAGGCAACTCCTCGCCGAAGGCTTCGTCCTCGCGCTCTTCGGCGGTCTCGGCGGGCTGCTTCTCGGGCTCTGGTCTTCCGATTTGCTCATCGCCTCGCTCGGCAAAGTTCTCCCGTTCGATATCGTTTGGCTGAGCGGGCCGAACCCGGCGATTCTCGGCGCGACGCTGCTCTTCTGCGTGCTCGGCACGCTTGCGTTTGCGCTCGGTCCCGCGCTCAAACTTTCCCGCTCGGCCACGCTCGGAAATTTAAAACAAGCAGCCGGCGAAGATGTCGTTAGGCGGCGCGGAAAAATTCTCCCGCGCCATCCGCTCGTCGTCTTGCAGATCGCCTGCTCGCTCGCACTTGTCACCGCCGCCGCGCTCTTCCTGCGTGGCGCCGAAAAGGCGGCGGCGGTCGATTCGGGGCTGCGCGCCGATCAAACCTTTCTCATGGAAGTGGACGCGAGCCTCGGCGGATTCGAAGCAAAGCGGACGCGGGAACTTTATCGCGCGCTCGGGGAAAAGTTGGCCGCACTTCCGGGTGTCGAGCACGCGGACATTTCGGCGACCGCGCCGTTCAGCGATCGCTTCGTCATGAGAAGAGTGCAGCGCGCCGGCAGCGCACCCGACCAGCCGGGTGAACTGCTCGTTCCGTTCTGGAACAGCGTCGGCGCGAATTATTTTGCGGCGGCGGGTTTGCCACTCCTGCGCGGCCGCGCTTTCACCGAGGCGGAAGCGACGGAGCCCGGGGGCCCGCCGGTCGCGATCATCGATGAAGTCCTGGCGAAGAAACTCTGGCCTAACGAAGATGCGCTCGGGCAACACCTTCAGTTTCCGAATCGCACCGATGCGCCGCCGGAAAAATTGGAACCCGGGAGCGGCCAGATTCGGCGCGGCGAACCGATCGAGATCGTCGGCATCGTTCCACAGATAAACAACCGCCTCTTCGATCGTCGACCTGCGGGCACTATTTTCCTGCCCTTCCCGCGCGGATTCCAGAGCGACGTTTTCTTTTTCGTTCGCTTCGTTGCGTTGCCGGAGAGCGAGTCCGCCGCCGCCGACCTGCTGCGGCGGACGGTGCAGAGCGTGGATTCGGTGCTGCCGATTCTCGAACTGCGAACCTTCGCGAAACACTTGGAGGCCAACCCGCACCTTTGGATCGTGCGCACGGGCGCGGCCTTGTTCACCATCTTCGGCGCGCTCGCGCTGGCACTTGCGGCCGTCGGGATTTACGGCGTGAAAGCCTACTCGGTGGCGCGGCGCACGCGGGAGATCGGCATTCGCATGGCGCTCGGAGCGCGGCGCGAGACCGTGCTCTGGATGATCCTGCGGGAAGGCCTAACGATGATTGCGGCCGGTCTGGTGTTCGGATTTCTGCTCGCGATCGGGACTGGGAGAGTGGTCAGCAGCATTCTCTTTCAGGTCAGCCCGCTCGATCCGTTCGCCTTCACGGTGGCGCCCGCACTCTTGGCCGTCGCGGCGTTACTCGCGACTTGGCTGCCCGCGCGACGCGCCACTCGCATCAGTCCAATGGAGGCGCTACGCAATGAGTAACTCAGCCGTCTCGGCTGACTCGTCGCGCAGGCGTCTCGCCTGCACGCCTAACGAACTGCGGGCGGGACGCCCGCGCTACCCATCAGGCGAGACGCCTGAATTACCATGAACGATTTCCGCTTCGCCCTGCGCCAACTCCTCAAGTCGCCGGCTTTCACCCTCGTCGCGATCCTCACCCTCGCGCTCGGGATTGGCGCGAATAGCGCCATCTTTAGCGTCATCGACGCCGTCCTCCTGCGCGCGCTGCCTTTCCCCCACGCCGATCGCCTAACGATGATCTGGGAGACCGCGCCGCAGCGTCCGGGAGACGATCGGCAGGTCCATTCCTACCCTGACTACCTCGATCTGCGCGCGCAGAATCACACCTTCGCGGCGATGGCCGCTTACTCCGACGCCTCCACCATTTGGGGCACAGGCGAGGAGGCGGTGGACGTGCCCGGGATCGCGGTCACGGCCGATATTTTTCAGGTGCTCGGCACCGCGCCGCTGCTGGGCCGCGGCTTTTCGCGAGAGGATGAAAAGCGCGACGCCGCCCGGGTGGTGGTGATTAGTTACGGGTTCTGGCAACGGCATTTCGCCGCCGACCCGAACATCCTCGGGCGCAAGGTCACGATCGCCGGACATCCCGCGACCATCACCGGGGTGATGCCGAGCGGGTGGAAATTTCCGGTGCAGGACGACCAGGTGAATTACCTCGCGCCCGTGGAGCAACTCTACGGCACGGCTTCGTCCGATCCGCTGAGCGGGCGCGGCTCGCATTTTCTCAGCATGGTCGGGTGTTTGAAAGCGGGCGTCGCGCTGCGCACGGCGACGGCGGATCTGCAGACCATCGCCGCGCAGCTGGCGCGCCAATATCCCGACACCAACGCCGGGAGAACCGTGCGCCTGGTCGCGCTCCAAGCCGACGTGGTCGGCAGCATCCGACCGGCGTTGCTCGTCCTCACCGCGGCCGTCGCGCTCGTCCTCCTCATCGCCTGCGCGAATGTGGCCAATCTTTTTCTCGCTCGCGCCGCCGCCCGCGAGCGGGAGATCGCGATCCGGTCCGCGCTCGGGGCGAGCCGGTTTCAGATCGTTAGGCAACTTCTCTGCGAGACCCTGATCCTCGCGCTCCTCGGCGCCGGGGCGGGGCTGCTGCTCGCCTGGTGGACCACCGATGCGCTGGTCGCGCTCGCGCCGGCGGACCTTCCGCGGCTGAGCGACATTCGCGTCAACGGCACGGTGATCAGTTTCACCCTCGGCGTCGCTCTGCTCACGAGCTTGATCTTTGGCTTGGTCCCGGCGTGGCAGGTCTCGCGTCCGCAAGTCGAGCAAGCGCTCAAGGAAGCGTCGCGCGGCTCGACCGGCGGAACGCGCAGTCATCGCTTGCGGGCGGCGTTTGTGGTTTCGCAGTTCGCGCTCTCGCTCGTGCTCCTGGTTGGCGCGGGATTGCTCATCCGCAGCTTCGCCGAGCTGCGCGCAGTGCAGCCGGGATTTGATGCGCGCGGGGTGGCGACCTTCTGGCAGGCGCTCCCGAAATCGCGCTACGACAGTCCCACGAAACAGGCGCAATTCTTCGAGAAGCTGCTGACGAAACTCCGCGCCCTGCCGGGAGTCACCGCTGCGGGGATGGGATCGCCTTTGCCCTTCAGCGATAGCGATCGGAGCACCAGCTTCGGCTTCGTCGGACAGCCGCCGCCTGCTCCCGGGATGCAGCCGTCCGCGTCCAATCTCACCACGGACGGAAGTTATTTTTCCACCATGCGCATCGCGCTCCGGCGCGGACGGGTTTTCGACGAGCGCGATCGGCCCGAGGCGCCGCCGGTCCTGCTGATCAACGAGGCGTTTGCGAAACAATATTTCCCCGGGCAGGACCCGCTCGGACAACGCATCGCGATTGGTCCCACCAAAGAAAAGCGCGCGGTCGTGGGCATCGTCGCCAACTCCAAACACAGCAGCCTGGCCGAGCCGAACCAGCCGGAGTTTTACCTCCCGTTTTCCCAGAACCCGGACGGCTTTATGGACCTCGTGGTGCGCACCGGCGAGCCCGTGCCTAACGAACTCGAGACGACCCTCCGCCGCGCGGTCCACGAGGTCGACGCGCAGCAATTCGTCCCGGTGGTGCGCCCGCTCACCCAGCTGCTTAGCCAGACGCTGACGCAGTCGCGTTTCAACACCGCGCTCCTCGGCGCTTTCGCGACCGTCGCCATCCTCCTCGCCGCCATCGGCATCTACGGCGTGATCGCCTACAACGTGGCGCAGCGGACGAAAGAAATCGGCATTCGCATGGCCCTCGGCGCGCAGCGGCGACAGATGCTGCTCATGAT
The DNA here is from genome assembly GCA_013821455.1 of Chthoniobacterales bacterium. GTDB lineage: Bacteria > Verrucomicrobiota > Verrucomicrobiia > Chthoniobacterales > UBA10450 > Palsa-1392. The sequence continues at coordinate 3,627 of JACDGS010000016.1, read as the reverse complement.
CCTGCGCCAGAGCCTAACGATGGCGGCGATCGGGATCGTCATCGGCGTCGCCAGCGCCTTCGCCGCCACGCGGCTGCTCAGCGCGCTCCTCTTCGGCGTCGGCCCGACCGATCTGCTCACCTACGCGGCGGTGATCGTGGTCCTCGCCAGCGCCGCGTTTCTCGCCGCGCTCATTCCCGCGCGCCGGGCGATGAAGATCAACCCCGTGATCGCGCTGCACTATGAGTGATGAATAGCCTAACGACATCGGTTCGAGGGCCGGGTAGCGCACACGTCTCGTGGGCTGGTCGCGGTGTTCCACCGCGACGAACTTTCTCCCGGCTCGAAGCCTTCCTCGGCTACCGCAAAACAGCGCTGCGCCCGGCGATGGAAGCGATGCTGAAAACGCGTCGGCCCGGCGGGATGCAGCCGTCGAACGAAATCGCGCTGGCGTGGAATGTTCTCTCCGCGAACGGCCGCGCGATCGCCTGGAAAAACGGCAGTGTCGGCGGCTACCGCGCTTTCCTCGGCTACGATGCGGAAGCGCACCGCGGAGTCGTCGCCCTCACGAATGCGCAAACCGCGCTCGGCGCCGACGACATCGGGTTGCACCTGCTCGACCCAAATATCCCGGTCGATCTGAGCGTTCCGGAACCGCACCACGAGATCGCCGTCCCGCCGACGATCCTCGACCGCCTTGCCGGCCGCTACCGTTATTCGCCGACCGACACGATCACGGTCACCCGCGTCGGCGACCATCTTCTGGTGGTTCTCTCCACCGGCGAAAAGCTCGAGCTTTTCGCCGAGGGCGAGCGCGACTTTTTCGCGAAATCGATCGACGTGCAAATCACTTTCGAAGCCTCGCCTAACGAACCCGCGAAGGCTGCGAGCTGGCAGCAGGCGGGCCAATCGCAACGCGGCGAGCGGGTCAAGGAAGAAGAACCAGTCACCGCACCCTGACCATGACCGCTGCGCAGAATGACGAAATCCGAAGCGACAGGCGTGCCAGAAAGACTGTTTTGGCGAGCCGCCAAAACCAACAGGCCAGCGGACTGTGCTCCCCGGATTCCCGCCGGACGCCGTTAGGGGAAATCCTTGTCTCGCTTCCATCAGCAACCAGCAATCATAAATCAGCAATCCAATGAACGACCTTCGCTACGCCTTCCGGCAACTCATCAAATCGCCCGGCTTTACCGCGGTTGCGATCCTCACGCTCGCGCTCGGCATCGGCGCATGCACTGCGATCTTTTCCGTGGTCAACGGCGTGCTCCTGCAGCCGCTCGATTACCCGCAGCCGGATCGCATCGTCGTGGTGCGGGAAACGAATCTGCCGCAGTTCCCCGATTTCTCGATCTCGCCTCCGAACTTTCTCGACTGGCAAAAACAGGCGAAGTCGTTCTCGGCGCTTGCGGCATACGGAAACAAGCAGCTGAATCTCACCGGTGAGGGCGAACCGCAGCGCCTCGCCGGACTCAAGGCGACCGCGAGTTACTTCGACGTTTTTGGCGTGCGTCCCCTGCTCGGCCGCGCCTTCCTGCCTGAGGAAGACGCGCCTGGCAAAAGTCATGTGGTCGTGCTGAGCCATCCGCTTTGGGAGCGTGTTTTCGCCGGCGCGAAAGATGCGCTCGGGCGCTCGCTCCAGCTTAATGGCGAGAGCTACACCGTGATCGGCGTGATGCCGCCGAATTTCGCACGGGCCGAAAAAACGGACGTCTGGGTGCCGATGGCGTTCAGCGCGGAAGAGCGGAGCAACAATTATCGCGACGCGCATTATCTCGATGTCGCGGGCCGGCTGAAACCTGACGTAACCGCGGCGCAGGCCAATGCCGAGTTGCAACTCCTCGCGGCGCGACTGGCCCGGCAATATCCCGACAGGCAAAAAGGCTGGAGCGTCTTCGTTAGGCCGCTGCTCGACTACAGCGTGCGCGACGTCCGGCCGGTGCTCTACACGCTCCTCGGCGCGGTCGGCTGCGTCCTCCTGATTGCCTGTGCGAATATCGCCAATCTCCTGCTCGCGCGCGCCACCGCGCGGCAGCGCGAGCTTTCCATCCGCGCGGCGCTCGGGGCCGGTCGTTTCCGGCTCGTTAGGCAACTGCTCACCGAAAGCGTGCTCCTCGGGCTTTGTGGCGGCGCGGCCGGATTGCTCGTGGCGCGCTGGGGACTCGACGCGCTCCTCGCCCTCGCGCCCTCCGATCTCCCGCGCGTCGCCGACATTCATCTTAATGCCGCGGTCCTCCTGTTTTCACTCCTGCTCAGCGTGATTACTGGCGTGATTTTCGGCGTCGCTCCGGCCTGGCTCGCGGCGCGCACCGATGTCAACGAAGCGCTCAAACAAGGCACGCGCGGCTCGACCGATGCGCGCGGCAAGCTGCGCGGCGCGCTCGTCGTGGCCGAGGTGGCGTTTGCGCTGGTCTTGTTAGGCGGCGCCGGCTTGCTCGCCCGGAGTTTTCTTCGCCTAACGAACGTCGACCCGGGCTTTAACCCGGCCCACGCGACCGTCCTGCGCCTCACCTTGCCCGAGAAAAAATACGAGAAAGACGCGCAACAGGTCGCCTTCGTGGACGCGCTCCTCGAGCGCCTACGCGTGCTGCCCGGCGTGGAAGCAGCCGGCCTGACCCACACCCTGCCGCTGCTCGGCGATTGGGTAATGCTGTTTAACATCGAAGGCCGGCCCGCCGTCGCGCCGACCGAGATGCCGACGACCAATTTTTACTCGGTCACGCCCGATTGCTTCCGGGCGATGGGGATTCGGCTGCTCCGCGGGCGGGTTTTCAACCCACGGGACACGGCCACCGCGCCGCCGGTCGTGATCGTCAACGAGACCCTGGCGAAGCAATATTTCCCTAACGAGAACCCGCTCGGCAAAAGGATGAACATCGCGGGCGGCCCGGAGAAGCTCCGCGAGATCGTCGGCATCGTCGCCGACGTGAAACAATACGGCATCGACCAGGCGGCCACGAGCCAGAGCTACGAGCCATTTGCACAGCATCCGTTTAACACTCTGAACGTCGTCCTGCGCACAGGCGGGCCCGCGGCGGCCGTCATGGCCGGGTTGCGCCCGGCGGTCTATGCGGTTGACAAGGACCAGCCGATCGGTTCGATCCAGCCGCTCGCGGAAATCGTCGCCCGCTCCATCGCGCAGCAGCGTTTCGCGATGACGCTGCTGCTGGTCTTCGCCGGCGTCGCGCTCGTCCTAGCGGCCATCGGCATTTACGGGGTGATGGCTTACACCGTCGCGCAGCGACGCGGCGAGATCGGCATCCGCATGGCGCTCGGCGCGCAGACCGGTGACGTCGTTAGGCTCATTCTCGGCAACGGCGCGCGGCTGGTCGGTCTCGGCTTGCTCGTGGGATTGGCCGCGAGTTTTGCAGCGACGCGCGCGCTGCGCTCGATGCTTTTCCAGACCAGCGCGGCTGATCCGCTCACCCTCGGCGCGATCACGCTCCTGCTCGCAGGCGTCGCGCTTATCGCGTGTCTCCTGCCCGCACAACGCGCGACCAGAGTGAATCCTATTGAGGCGTTGCGCGATGAGTAAGCGCGACACAATTCTGGGGAGCGCACGCGCCTCGCGTGCTGCAATCGCGCCTCGCCGATTGCTTCTGCGGGCATGGCGCTGGGCGCGAAGAGCATTTCGGCGAGGCGCCAAAA
>JACDGS010000096.1 GCA_013821455.1 Chthoniobacterales bacterium | reverse complement strand
CAGAAGTGCGCTGGGGAAACATCGAGCTCGCCGCTTTTGCGACCACACTCTTTGTCATGTTCTGTTTCAACTGGCGCTACATCATTTTCTTTTTCCTGCCGTTCTTTTACCTCGGCCATTGCTTCAGTTATTTGAACGGCTACTTCCGGCACTACGGGGGGAATCCCGACAAACCGATCGCCTGGGGGGTGAGCAGCTACGGCAAAATCTATAATTGGATCTTCTTCTACAACGGCTATCACGCTGAACATCATTTTCGGCCAAAAGTGCACTGGACGAAAATGGAGGCGTTCCACCAACAGATCGCCGAGCTGCAGCGCGAGGAAGGCGTGCGTGTCATCGAGCATGCGCACATGCTCGGCTTCCTCGATCCGAATCTGCCGCCGCGGAAAGAGAGCGGCCAGCCGGCGGTAGTCGCTTCCTAAAGCTCAGGAACAAGCGAGACGGCCGGGGTGGAGACTGGACATGCGGAAGCATGTCCCTCCGGAGGGACGCGCTTCCGCGCGTCCAGTCTATTCCTGATGGACGTCGATCTCAGCTGAGGCGATACAACGTTCTAGCCGCGGTCGTTAGGCTGACTTGACGGGTTGCAGGAGATTGTGACCGGTCATCTCCGCGGGCTGCGACAGATCGAGGAGGAAGAGTAGCGTAGGCGCGATGTCGGCCAGGATTCCATTTTCGAGGCGGAAGTTTTTGGCATCTTCCGCCACGTAAACGAGGTGCACTAAATTCGTGGTGTGCGCCGTATTGGGCGAGCCATCGGCGTTTCGCATTTCCTCGCAGTTTCCGTGGTCCGCGGTCAGGAGCAGTTTCCCGCCTAACGAGAGCGCGGCTGGCACAAGCCGCGCCAAGCAGGCATCGATCGTCTCGACCGCTTTGACGCCCGCCTCCACCACGCCGGTGTGCCCAACCATGTCGGGATTAGCGTAGTTCAAAATGATCAGATCGTATTGCGCGAGCCGGCTAAGCACTTCGTCGGTCACCTGCACCGCGTTCATTTCCGGCTGCAAATCGTAGGTCGCGACTTTCGGCGACGGAATGATCTTGCGATCTTCGCCCGGCAAAGGCTGCTCGATGCCGCCGTTAAAAAAATAGGTGACGTGCGGATATTTTTCCGTCTCGGCAATTCGCAGCTGTTTTTTGCCGGCCAAGCTCACGACCTCCCCCAAGATATTCTCCAGCGATTGCGGACCGAAAATTACGGGACACTCGTAGGTCGCATCGTACTCCGTGAGCGTAACGAAATGCACCCGCGGGCAGACCTCGCGGTCAAATCCGTCGAAGTCCTGAAAAAGAAACGCCCTCGAAAGCTGACGCGCGCGATCGGCGCGGAAATTAAAAAAGAGAACAGTGTCGCCATCGCAGATGCGCTGTTCGTTAGGCTGAGCAAAGATGAGCGGCGGCATGAACTCGTCGGTCTTCCCGTTTTCGTAATGCCGGCTGACCGCGACCGAAGGCGTCTCCGCGCAGACTTCGCCGCGACCGAGCACGATCGCGTCCCAGGCCAGCTTCGTTCGATCCCAACGCCGGTCGCGATCCATCGCAAAATAACGGCCGATGACCGTGATGATGCGCGCGCCGCTCAACTCCAACTGCTCCACGCATATCGTTAGGCAAGCCGCTCCTCCGGTTGGCGAAGCATCGCGCCCGTCGGTGATCGCGTGGACGAGAATCTCTTCGACCCCGGCTTCTTTCGCGGCCCGCGCGAGCGCGAGGAGGTGTTCATAGTGACTATGCACGCCGCCGCCGGAGACCAAGCCAATGAGATGCAGGCGACTCGTCCGCGCCTGCCGTAAGGTCGACTGCAGCACGTTATTTCGCGCCAGATCGCCGTCGACGATGGCTTTGTTGATCCGGGTAAGATCCTGATAAACGATGCGGCCAGCGCCGAGGTTGAGGTGCCCGACTTCAGAATTCCCCATTTGCCCATCCGGCAATCCAACGTCGCTGCCACTTGCGCTTAAAGTGGAGTTCGGGTAATCGCGGTAGAGCTGATCGTGATAAAGTGTCCGGGCGAGGAGCGTGGCGTCGCCATTATTCTCGCGTTCGCGCCAGCCGCCGGGATTGATTCCCCAACCGTCACGAATCACCAACAGCACCGGCCTGGCCATAAGGCGCACTCTGCGGGGGAGCGCGCGGCGTCTCAAGCGGTTCTTTCGTTGACAACTCCGGCGCCGCTCGCTCTATCGAGAAGATGCGATGGCGCAACCAAATCCTGGCGCTCCTTTGCCTAACGATTTTTTTGGCGCTCGGCGTTCTTTATTTTCGTCATTGGGTGGTGCAGAAACCATTTGGGATCGTCCTCTTCATTGGAGAGGGACTGACCCCCGATCGGATCGCCGCGACGCGCCTCTACGTGGGCGGCGCCAATGCCAAACTGAGCCTAGAAACGCTGCCCGCGATGGCTCTGCTCTCGAACTATTCGAAGGACTTTGCGGTGCCCGACGAAAGCGCGGCGGCGACAACGCTCGCCACGGGCAAAAAGCTCAATAACCGCGGTATCGGAGTTGATGACGCCGCGGCGCTCGCGCGGACCACGATCATCGATATCGCGCGCGAGAAAGGCCGGACCATTGGCCTGGTGACGAACACTCGCCTAACGAATCCAACAGTGGCCTCGTTTTACGCCGCCGGTAAAGAACGCAGCGAGGAGGTCGCACGGCGTTTCGTGGAGGGAAACAAAATCGATATCGCTCTCGGGGGCGGGGGGGCGGAATTCCTGCCGGAGTCCAAAGGGGGCGAACGCCGCGATGGCCGCGATCTCATTCTCGAACTGCGGCGCGATGGCTTTCAAATCGTCCGCACAAAAGCCGAACTGGAGAATGTTCCGCGCTGGCGTCGTCCACGTTTGCTCGGACTTTTTAGCGGCGGCGAGATGGCGTTTCAGAATGAGATCTCCTCAGGCGGCGAACAGCCCGCATTGGCGGAGATGACGCGGCGCGCGATCGAGCTGCTGCAATGGAATCCGGGTGGTTACCTCTTGATTGTCGACGCCGGTCTTATGGGAACCGCGGCGCGTCAAAACCACGGCGAAGAGACGCTCGCCGAGACGGTCCAACTCGACCGTGCGATCGCCGTGGCTGACAGCTACATCGGCAAGAATTCAACTCTTCTGGTAACAGGCAATCTCGGCATCGGTGGGCTCGCCCTTAACGGAGCACCCTTTCGGCGCGATAGCGGCATCGCGCTACTGGGGGTGAACGCCGCCGGCGAGCCAGCCTTGACTTGGGCGACCGGACCTAACGGTCAACCGACTCAGAATGAAGAGGCGCAGCCAAAGAGCGCTGGATTTCTCTCTCCTGAAGTAAGCAACGGTCGCGCGCGCGTTGACACGAGGCAGGAGCCGGCGGCCTCCTATGCTCGTGCGGCGCGCAGTACCGTCACCGACGTCCTGGCGGCAGGTCGCGGGCCGGGCAGCGAACAGCTGCACGGCTTTCTCGATAATACGGTCATTTTCAAAATCATTCGGGACCAGCTATAAGAATCGCTCTCCGCAAAAAGCGAAACCCGCGAACCGGTATGGCCGGTGAACGGGCACTCGCAGTCGAAGTTCGCTTATCGTTATGGGCTGGTCGGCGGGACCTCAGGAAGGCCCTGTGGAATGAAAGTGAAGGGCGGCACATCAGGCAGCGGCGGGGGCGGTCCTTCACCGGGAGGCTGCGCTTCCGCCCCAGGCCCTTCTGCCGGGATGTCCTTGTTGTCGAGAATGCTTTTACCGTCAGCGATCTCTTTTCCGTCCGTGAACTCATCGTCGTTAGTCACTGGACCGCGGCTTGCGTTCTGAGCGTTGCGATTGTGCTGCGAGGTCCCAAAAGCGGCGACTTGCGCTACCGAGAAGGCTTCTCCATTCAGACTCGCGGGATGCCACTTTAGCATGACGTAGCGGCCAGTAGTCGCAGGAAAGTCAAGCGACACACGACCCTTGCTATTACCGATAGCAGATCCGACCGCTTTGAGCCGCGCGAAAGCTGCCTCGCTTAGTTTGATGCTCCCCGGTAGACCCGTGCTTTGGGCGACATTGGCAATTTGCTGAATAGCCGACTGGTCCGCTGCGCTGGCGTCCGCAGGTTTGTCGATGGGCAAGTTGCTGAGCACGTAGAAATCGACGCTCCCCGGCTGAGCTGCGTAGATCGCGGAGATACGGCTGAGGACACGTTCGCGGCCGAGATCTATGACCGCGGTCGGCGACGTGTCACCGGCGGCGAACTGGTAAGCAGAGCCGGGCTGATCGTCGATCATCTTGTTGGCCTGCTCCAGATCACCTGAGCTCGCATACAATGCCCGCGCCCGAACGTGCAGGTCGGTGAAGTTGTAGTTGATCAAGGCGAAGCTGGCCGATTCGTTTTCAAAGCTGACTTTCCGTGGCCGCGGCATGGTGAAATCAGAAACTGCGGGAGTCGCATAGACCCCTAAGGCCGCGATGCGCCCAGGCACCGTGATATCGAAAGTCAGCCTGACATATTTCGCTTCACCGGGACCAATGTTCACGGTGACTGCTCCCTCAGTCATCCCGGGGATCTCTACGTTGCGCCACTCGGGGCTGCTGGTGGGGACATCCGCGTTAGACAAGGCGATCGTCAAGCCACCCTTCGCCCCATCATTCAGAAGCGAGAGGCTCTGGATGTTTTCGATGTTAGCGAGCGAGACAAGGACGCTGGATTTCCCCGCGGGCAATTGGTAACCGGTGGTTGGGTCGTCGCAGAGCAGCGCCGCCTCCGAAGTATTGCGATCTCCTTCCTTCGAGCTCAGTTCCAACTTGGCGGCGGGATTGTGCTGCGGAAGCGCTTTTACTTCCGCCCCAAAATGATAACGGGCGAGGTTTTCCGGATAGGCAGGCGCTTGCTCTAGAGTGAGCGGCGGTGCTTTTTGCAGCACCACATCCGCAGCGATCGTAAGCGATGGCGCGGCCAACGCAGCGCAAAAAAGAAGAGGTTTGATGCAGGAGGTGAGAAGATTTGCGTTCATAATTTCCATA
>JACDGS010000015.1 GCA_013821455.1 Chthoniobacterales bacterium | reverse complement strand
CCCGTGCTCCCCGGCGTTTGCGCGGTCACGCTTTGGTCAGATGAAAATTTGCGGCTGCGCGAGAGCGCCGCTAAAAACGCTGTCAGTCGTGAAGGAATTTAAGTTGATCGATGGCCGCGTCGTCGCGGAAAAAGTTTACGCGGAACTCCGCGGGGAAATCGCACGTTTGCAATCGTTAGGCACGACGCCTGGACTGGCCGTCGTACTCGTGGGCGATGATCCGGCTTCGCGCGCCTATGTGCGCGCAAAGGACAAAATGTGCCGCGAACTCGGACTTCATTCCGTCAAACTGGAACTGCCTAACGACACCACGCAGTCCGACCTTCTCGCGCGGGTGGATGAGTTGAATCGCGATCCGGCGATCCACGGCATCCTCGTGCAATCGCCGCCGCCGCCACAGATCGACGAAGGTGCGATCGTTAGGGCGCTTGATCCCGCGAAGGATGTGGATGGTTTTCATCCGCTGAACATCGCGAAGCTCGCGCTCGGCGACGCGAGCGGGTTTGTCCCTTGCACGCCGTTAGGCTGTTTGCGTTTGCTCCAGGAAAGCGGGGTCACGACGAGCGGCGCGCATGTGGTAGTCCTTGGTCGCAGCATGATTGTCGGAAAACCGCTCGCGCTCCTGCTCATGCAAAAAGGCGTTGATGCCACGGTGACGGTGGTGCATTCGCGCACGCGGAATCTGGCTGAGATCACGCGCTCCGCTGATGTGGTGATTGCGGCGATTGGCCAGGCTGGATTCGTTAGGCGCGAACATGTGCGCGACGGCGCCGTCGTGATCGATGTCGGGATTAACCGCGTGGACGACACAACTTCGCCACGCGGTTATCGGCTCGTTGGCGACGTGGCCTTCGAGGAGGTCGCGCCGAACACGTCAGCGATCACGCCCGTGCCCGGCGGGGTCGGGCCGATGACCATTGCGATGCTGATGGCGAATACGGTGAAGGCAGCAGGCGCTCCGGCAAACTAAGACGTTAACGCTGTCATCCCGAGCGGAGCGAGGAATCCCCCACGCGCAAATAAGATCGCGCCTCCTTCTTGACGCTTGCAGGGTCCCTCGCTGCGCTCGGGATGACAACATTCCTCTGGGTGCGTGGGCATGGCGTCAAGGAGCGACGACTTTGGTCGTGAGGCGACGAAGAATTCGCTTCTCGTTAGGCAAAAGACGAAATAAGGCACTCGTTAGGCGCGGGTGCTCCACCGCGGCGCGCGCGAGCGCGTTGACCCACAACCGGCCGGCGTAGAGATGCCGATGCGCTCTCTGATACCGCGCGAGATCGACGGCTGCGATCGCTTCCGCGGCCAGCTCGCCTGAGCGCAGCGCGTAGTAAATTCCTTCGCCGGTGAAGGGCTCGACCACGCGCGCGGCGTCGCCGACCAGAAGCAGTCCCGGATTGCTCACTGGCAACGCCGCACGAGCCAGCGGCGCGATCGTGCGCCATGGGTGCTCGGTCGAGATCGCAAACTTTCTCTCCGCCCAGCGCCTGATGGCTGGCAAATCGTTAGGCTGGCTCACTAGGCAAAGATTCAGGAGGCCATCGCCAACTGGTGCCTGGCCGGAATAACCTTCGCGGACGAGTTGCAAGACGACGCGCTCGCCGAAGCCAGAGGGCAACGGAACGTGCGTTTGCAACGCCACTCGGTCGGGACCTTTTCGCGGCATCAAACGGCAGAGCCGCGCCACGGTGGAATTGCGCCCGTCGGCCGCGACCAGAAATTTCGCGCGTTCGGAAAAGTTTTTGGTACTCAGGTTCCAAGTTTCGCCTTCGCGTTGCGCGGCAAGTAGTGTTTCGCCTTCGCGCACTTCCGCGCCTAACGAACGCGCGCGGCGCAGGAGAAGGTCGTCGAGCACGCTACGTTTGATGGCTATTTCCGCATTCTCTCCCTCGGGAAGCGGAGCCGTGACCGAGCGGCCGCTGACCGAGATGAATTCAACGCTCGAGAGTTTTCCGTGTGGCGCGGAGCGCACTTGCTGCGCGACCCCGAGCCGTTCCAGCACCGGCCAGCAGGTCGGATTCAAACAATCGCCGCAGACTTTTTCCCGAGGGAAAATCGCGCGCTCGATCACGAGCGTTTTCAAACCCGCCGACGCGCAAAAAGCCGCGCAGCTCGCGCCGGCCGGCCCGCTCCCCACGATGGCGACATCCCACATTTGCGGGTACTCTCTCAGGACTGTGCCGCTGTCGAAGGAAAAGCCTGACCTGAACAAAAAGGTGCACGAGTTGCCGCACAAACCGGGCGTCTATCTCATGCGCGATCGCTTCGGGCGCGTCATCTATGTGGGGAAGGCGCGCGATCTGCGCAAACGCGTCGGTTCTTATTTCATGCCGTCGCGGATGTCCGTGGCGGATTTGAAAACGCGCGCGCTGCTCGAAGCGGTTTGGGATTTTGAAGTGCACACCGTGGCGAGCGAGCCGGAATCGCTGCTCCTGGAAGGCAAGCTGATCAAGGAATATCGGCCGCGATATAATATTTCGTTTCGCGACGATAAGCGTTTTCTCGTGGTGAAGGTGGACCCGACAGAAGAGTGGCCGCGCTTTCGGCTGGCGCGTTTCAAAAAGGATGACGGCGCGCGTTACTTCGGTCCGTATGCGCACGCCGGCGCGTTGCGCCAGACGTTGAATTTTATGCGGAAGAAATTTGGCGTGCTCACCTTCGGCCGCGGTTCGCCGACGGAGCGGGAGTTGAAGTCGTCCACCTATCAGGTGCCGATGCGCTTGAGTGAGATCAATGCCGAGACGTATCGGGAGCGCGTGGAGCAGGCGTCGGATTTTCTGGAAGGGCATTCGCGCGAGATGATCCACGCACTCGAGGAAGCAATGCGGAAGGCGGCCACGAAACTCGACTTCGAGAAGGCGGCAGAGCTGCGCAACATGCTGGAGGATTTGCGCCGGACGACGAAGCCGATGCGGCGTTTTACCCGGCACAGTTTGCCGAGCACGATCGACCCGCAGGCGGATGTACGCGCGCTCGCAGACGAGCTGCAACTGCCCCATCCGCCTAACGTGATGGAGTGTTTCGACATCTCGAATATCTCGACCACGCACGTGGTCGCTTCGATGGTTTCGTTTCGCGACGGCGTGCCGGATAAAAATAATTACCGGCGTTATCGGATTCGGACGGTGGAAGGCCAGGACGATTTTGCGAGCATGGCGGAGGTCGTTAGGCGGCGGTATTCGCGCGTGCTCTTGCAGGCGCGGGAGGTGAATCAGGAGGTGGCGGAATTTTCGCAGGAGAATCCCGCGGAGGCGATGGCGCGGCTTGTCATCCCGAGCGAAGCGGAGCGGAGTCGAGGGATCCCGTCGGGCGAGCTGGAAGCTTCGGGGCCGGTCTCTTCGATTGCGCCGGACTTGATCGAAGGCTTCACGGAAAACCACCGGGATCCCTCGACTCCGATGCGCTCCGCTCGGGATGACACTAGTGGTGTTGCAACGACATTCGTTAGGCTGCCGGATTTGATTATTGTCGATGGCGGGAAGGGACAGCTCTCTTCCGCGTGCCGCGAACTGCAGCGGCTCGGTTTGCACGACCTGCCGATCATCGGATTGGCGAAGGAGTTTGAGGAAATTTATCGGCCCGGCCGCGCGCTGCCGTTGCAGTTGCCGCCCGATTCCGGCGCGCTGCGTTTGCTCCAGCGCATTCGCGATGAGGCGCATCGGTTCGCTAATTCCTATCATCAACTGCTGATGAAGAAGCGGATCGGCGAGAGCATCCTCGATGATTGTCCGGGCGTGAGCCAGAACCGGAAAAATCTCCTGCTGCGCAAGTTTGGTTCGGTGCAGCGACTGCGGAAGGCGAGCGTCGAAGAAATTGCATCGACCGAAGGGATAGGCCAGAAGTTGGCTGAGGAAGTGCATCGCTTTCTGGAGCGCCACTGACTGCATCCACAGATTACGCAGATTACACAGATTGAATTTTTCGACGTCCGGCCTGTTCCCAAAAATCTGTGTGAATCTGCGTAATCTGTGGATGATTTTCCCCCTCTGTGGGTCGGTGGCGCTGGCTCAGACCGCGCCTAACGAACCCACTCCCCCGCCGACGCCCACGCCCACGCCGTTCGAAGAGTCGATCAAGCCGACTTTCGAGACGCAAAAGCAGGCGCGCACTTACGTCCTCGACCTCCCCGCGCCGCGCGGCCAGATCACCGATCGCAACGGCGCGCCGCTCGCGCAAAACCGCCTGAGCTACAACCTAACGATCAACTTCCCGACCCCGCTCGATTTTTCCGACGAACGCGCGCTCGCCTTCGCGCACGAGAATATCGGCACGGCAGAGCGGTTGCTCGGGCATGCGCTTTCGGTGCCCGACGCGGCGATCCTGCGCCACTATCACAACCGCGGTTTTCTGCCGTTCGAGATCGCACAGGATTTGAACGAGGCGGAGCGGACGCGACTGAAGAGCGGACTCTCGGGCGCGCTCGCGCTCAAACCGATTTACCTGCGCATTTACCCTAACGACAGCATCGCGGGCGCGCTCATCGGTTACACCGGTAAAACCAGTCGCAACGCTGACGGCATTATCCAAAACGGACAGCTCCTTTGGCCGGAAACCGAAGGCCGCGAAGGCCTCGAGCAAACTTTCAACAACATGCTTACCGGGCGCCACGGGCATTACAAAGTGACCTTTGATCGCAACGGACAGAAGACATCGGAGCGCATCATCGATCCGCCCGTCCCAGGGTATAACGTCGTCACGACGCTCAATCTCCACCTCCAAGAGCTGGCGGAAAAAGCGCTCGCCGCGAAAGCAAAACGCGGCGCCATCGTGATCATCGATCCGAACAGCGGCGACATCCTGGCGATGGCTTCGTGGCCGACTTTTAATCCTAACGAATTCGTGCCGTCGATCTCGGCGGCGAAGTTCAAGGCGCTCCAAAACGACCCCGATATTCCCCTGCTCCCGCGCGCGTATCGCGCGACCTATCCGCCGGGTTCGACCTTTAAAGTGGCGGTGGGTTTGGCCGCGCTCGAGACGGGCGCGATCACACCGGACGACCAGTATGAGTGCGTGCCGGAACTGCAGATCGGCAACACTGTTTTCCACAACTGGAAACACAGCGACCGCGGCTCGCTCAATTTCGTCGAAGCGCTCACGCAATCGTGCGACACCTGGTTTTATCAGGTCGGCATCAAGACCGGGGCGGAGCCGATCATGGATTGGGCGGCGCGGCTGGGCTATGGCGCGAAATGCGGCGTGCCGTTGAAAGGCGAAGCAGATGGACGCTTGCCTAACGACACTTATATGAAGGCGTCGCACGGACGGAAAATTCTCGGCGGCGACATCGCCAACCTCTCGATCGGTCAGGGCGACCTGCTCGTGACGCCGCTGCAAATGGCGCAGTCGATGGCGATCGTGGCGAATGGCGGGACGTTTTATCAGACGCGGCTCGTGCAGCAGGTGCAGACGGTGAGCAATGAAATCGTAGCGGCTTACTCGGTGCGGGCGAAAAAGGAAATCGGAGCCGATCCGAAGACGATGAAACTACTCCACGGCGCAATGGTGGATGCGGTTAACGCGCCCGCGGGCACGGCGCATCAGGCGAGTCTCGATAATGTTTCCGTCGCGGGAAAGACCGGCACGGCACAATGGGGGCCGAAGGAAAAAGAGCGGACCGCGGCGTGGTTTGCCGGGTTCGTGCCGGCGGACAAACCGCAGTATGCGTTCGCGGCGCTTTATGAAGGCGATGTCGGGAGCAAGGCGCACGGCGGCACCGCGGCGGCGCCGATGATCGGGAGGATTTTACGGGCGACGTTCGGGAAGGCCGAGAAGGAGAAGGCGGATTCGGAGGACGATTCTTCGGATTAGCGTTTTGCGGTTAATGGAGCGCCGCTCCTTGCTTGTCATCCCGAGAGGAGCGAGGGACCCCGCAAGCGCTGCGCGAGATCGATTTCCCTAACAACGCCGTGGGTAGCTTGCGGGGTCCTTCGCCGCGCTGCGCCGGCTCAGGATGACACGCAGTGGGACGTTTTCTAAACCGCGGCTGTGGCCGTCGTATGCTCCATCGTTCCTTTGAACTTCGGCTCTTCGCGCTCGACGCCGAAGTTTTCCACGTAAAGCCCGGCGATTTTTTCCAATTCCTCGTTCGTTAGGCGGGGGCAATCCGGCGCTTTCGCGAACTCGATCACCTGCTCTTCATTGTAGATATTCGGCAACGTCGAAGCGACGCGCTCATCGGCGAGGAGCCACTGCAAGGCCGCCTGGCCTAACGAGCGATCGGCATTCTCCAAAAAGCGCAAAGTCTCGACCTTTTTAATCCCGTTAAGCAGCCAACTCCGCGGCCGATGATTGCGATGATCGTTAGGCGGGAAAACTGTCTCAGGTGTGTATTGCCCTTCCAGCATGCCGGAGGAATGCGTCACGCGGATGAGAAACATCGTGTCCTTACCCGCCTCGGTCGCGGCGTTCTGCAGGGCCAAGCCGGGGTGTTGTTCGAGCAAATTGTAGATGTGCTGCACGCTGGTGATTTCGCGTTCACGAATCGCGTTCACGCCTTCGTAGAGCCAGCCCACGGCTGGCCCGAGGGCGATGCCGTAGGAGCGAATCTTCCCCTGCGCTTTCAACTCATCGAGCGTGCGCCAAACCGCGTCGTCATAGACCTGTTCCATCCGGATGTTGTGCAGTTGCAGCAAGTCGATGCGATCCGTCTTCAGACGTTGCAGCGCCGCGTCCGTCGCCCTAACGAGTGCGTCCGGTGAAAAATCCTGCGGTATCTCGCGCTGACCCCGTCCGCGATTTTCCCCGTGGGTGACAAAATCGTAGCCGATCTTGGTCGCGACCACGATCTCGTCGCGCTGCGTCGGGAACGCCTTTGCGATCAGCTCTTCGCTCAAGCCGTTGCCATACGTATCCGCGGCGTCGAAGAGCGTGATCCCGAGATCGAACGCTTTATGCATCAGCGCGATCGCTTCGCCTTCCGTAAAATTTCCCCACCAGCCGGTCGAGACCGTCCAGAGGCCGAAGCCAACTTCGCTGACTTTGAGATCGGTATTTTTGTACGTGCGAAATTTCATCGCGCAAAAATGCCATCGACCGAAACGTCGAGGTTCGGAAAAACTGCCGACTGAAAATTTTCGCCTAACGAATAGCTGGCCGCAGCTCGCTCGGCACTCACCTGCAGACGAAAGACGTCAATCGTTTTGGCTTTGGGAGCGATCAACCAAAGCTCTTCCACGCCAGAACGCGCGTAACCAGCGCGCTTGGAGGTGAGATCGTAGCGCGCGTTATGGGGCGAGAGAACTTCCACCACGAAATCAGGTGCGCCGTGCAAGCCATCTTCCTCAATGATTTTCTCCCTGGCCCGACTCACGAAAAAGATGTCCGGCTGATAGACATTGTGGTCGTCGAGGTAAAAATCGAGTGGGGCGAACATCACTGTGCCAAGGTTTTTCTTTTTCACATACGGCGCGAGCAGCTCGATGATGTTCATGAGAATCCGTTGGTGAAAAAAACTAGGTGAGGGTGATAAAACGATTTCTCCGTCGATCAATTGGTAACGCCAGTCGTCTGCTGGCAGCCGGCGATAATCTTCCACCGTGCAACGGCGGGTCCCGGTCGCGATCATGGTTTCATCATCCCCGCGAGCGTGGGATGAGTCAAAACGCGCTTTCGCGTCCGCCCCTCGCCCGGTAGCGTGGGAAATGCCTGCCAGACTCGATGCTGCTCTCCTCATCGCCGGTCACGGCTCGACCGTGAATCCTGACTCGAGCGCGCCCAGTCTGGCTCAGGCGCAGGCGATCCGGGAGCAGGAAATTTTTCGCGAGGTGGCGTGCTGTTTCTGGAAAGAGGAACCGAGTTTCCGCGATGCCCGGCTCTTTTTCGACGGCCCGGAAATTCGTGCGGTCTTCGTCGTGCCGAATTTCATCAGCGAAGGGTACTTCACGCAGACGGTGATTCCGCGCGAACTCGAACTCGCCGGCCGCCTAACGACGCGGCCTAACGGGCAGCTCTGGAAATATTGCGCGCCGGTCGGGAATCATTCGGCGGTGACGGACCTGCTTCTGCAGCGCGCCCGTGAGATCGCGCCGGGCGTGCCGAAGAGCGAGACCAGCCTGCTCATCGTTGGACACGGGACGTCGTTGAACGACCAAAGCGCCGTCGCGGCCAAGCGCGAGGTGGAAAAAATCGCCGCCCTTGGCCGCTACGCTTCCGTGCAAAGCGCCTACATGGAAGAGCCGCCCCTGATCGCGGATTGGGTCAGCCTAACGACGGCGCCGAATGTCGTGGTGGTGCCGTTTTTCATTTCCGATGGCTTGCATAGTTACGAGGACATCCCCGGCTTGCTCGGGATCGAGCGCGAAGGAGACACGGCGGCGGGAGCGCGCGCGATATTCCAGCGCAGCCCGCATCGGCTGCACGACCGCAATCTTTATTACGCGAGCGCGCTCGGGACCGCGCCGGAGTTTGCCCGGATCATTCTCGAACAGGTCGCGGCATTCGACGAAGCCGCGCTTGATCTCGCGCCGATTGCGGAAACTGTTATCTCCGCTCACTCGTGAAATCGGATTCCACTAAGCTTCTGCAGGACCTGGCGGCCTTTCTTCTGGCCGCGCCGAAAACTCCCGAGACCGTGAAGCGCGCAGCGGAGATGACTCGTGCCGACCGGGGCTATCGCTGGATCGGGATTTACAAAATCGAGCGGGGCGAGTTCCGCATCGTCGCGGGTACCGGCAACGAGCCGCCGACCTACCCGTGCTTTCCGATCACGCAGGGTCTCTGCGGAGTGGTGGCCGAATCGCGCGAGACGATCATCGTGGCGGACGTGCACAAGGATCCGCGCTGGCTTCCGGCTTTCTGGAACACGCAGTCCGAGATCGTGGTGCCGATCGCGAGTGAAACAAACGGACGCCTCCTGGGGATGATCGACGTGGAGAGCGACAAGCTCGACGCCTTCGGCGAAGACGACCGCGACTTTCTCGAGCACGTCGCGCTCCTTCTCGCCGGCAAACTTTGCACAGCGAAGAAGACTCATCATGCCACCGCCGATTGAGCGGGTGCTGAGCGATTGGATTGCTTCCGGAGCCCGCGGCATCGGGCAAATCCTGATCGCGGAAAGGGAAGGAGAGTTCACCCTCTGTCATCGCGACGATGAAGGGCGCGACGGTTTGGCGGCGCGGAATTCGCCTAACGACGCGGTCGAGATCGCGAAATTCGACGAAGAGGGGAATTACCGGCCATTGAAGACCGCGCCGAATCTGCGCCGCGGCTGGTGCCTGGAGCTACCGGATATTTCGGCACTGCGGGAGGCGCTCGATTTTTTTTACCCGGGGCGGCTGGCAGCGCTCCTTGCCTGGGAGCGGAATCGGCTTCATCCCACGCCGCTGCGGGAAACTCTCCGCCGGCAAACGGGAATGTATCGAGTAGCAGCGCACGTTACAGATGGCGAAGCCGACGCGCTAGTAAGTCGATTTTGCCGTTCACAAGGGGGCGCGCCCGGATGTCTGCGCACAATCCTCTGGGCGAGGGATGAGACCAAAGCGCGTCCGTCAACACGGCTGCCACTGGATAAGTTCATCGCGCCGGGCGACCAAACCGGCCGCGGCGAGCAGGTCATCCCGCTGCTTTGCCAGGAAGCCTGCAACCTCCTCGTCGCCGAGGCGCAGCGAGTTGTGAAAGCCGAGTGATTTACCGCGCGCGGACGGTCGTCACGATGGACCGCCCGGTTATCGACGGCGGCGCAGTCGCCGTGACGGGCGAGCGCATCGTCAGGGTGGGAGGCTTTGCGGAAGTATGCGCTGCGCGCGCAGATGAAATTACCGACCTCGGCGATGTCGTGCTCCTGCCGGGTTTAATCAACGCACATTGCCATTTGGATTTCACCTCGCTACGTGGCCAAATTCCTCCTCAGCGCTCCTTCGCGAATTGGATTCGCTCCATCAATGCGAAACGCCGCGAACTCTCCGATGACGATTTTCTCGCGGCGATTGCGGAGGGATTTGCGGAAGCGCGCAAATGGGGCACGACGACGATCGCGAATATCGAATCGTTGCCTCACCTGCTCGCGCGGATGGAGGACCCGCCGCTGCGCGCGTGGTGGTTTCTGGAGTTGATCGATGTCCGCACGGACGCGCCGCCGGAGGAGCTGGTGGAAAAGGCGCTCTCGTTAGGCAAAATAACCGACGGCTGGCCGGGCGGTTTCGGTTTGAGTCCGCACGCGCCTTACACGGCTTCGCCGAGGCTCTCGCAACTCGCCGCCACGAACTCCACTCTTCGCCTAACGATGCATCTCGCGGAGTCGCGCGAGGAGATGGATATGTTCCGCGACGGTCGCGGTTCGCTTTTTGATCTGCTGCAAAGTCTCGGCCGGCCCATGGACGACTGCGGCCAGGGCCGGACGCCGCTGGCAACAATGCTCGCGCGGCAGCCGCTCGACGAACGCTGGATCATCGTTCACCTCAACGAGCTAACGGAAGAAGATTTCGCGCTGCTCGCGCGCGGGCCGCGTTTCCACATTGCGCATTGTCCGCGCAGCGGACGCTACTTCGCGCACTCACCCTTCGCGCTGGCAAGATTGCGCGCACTCGGCTTCAACATTTGTCTGGGCACGGACAGTCTCGCGAGCAATTCGTCGCTGAATCTATTCTCAGAAATGCGAGCGGTCCGCGCGGCTAACCCCGCCATGCGGGCGCAGGATATTCTGGAGATGGCTACGAGCAACGGCGCACGTGCGCTCAATTGCGCGGCGTCCCTCGGCCAGGTCGCTCCCGGGTTCGCTGCGGACTTGATTGCACTTCCGTTCACCGGCAGGGCGGAGGACGTTTTTGAGCACATCATCAACTGGCGAGAGCCAATCGTGTGGCATCTGGCCGGAGGAATTTTGCGGACACTCTGAAACTCCCATTCTCAAATTTGCCTTTTCTTTTCTCATTCGTGAAATAACCTCCGCCGCACCACATGGCCAAGATCATCATCATCGACGACGAACCGGCAATGGTGGAAGTCATTGTGACTCTCTGCCGCGAAAAAGGGCATCAGGTGTTTCCGTTTAACTCCGCCGCGAAAGCGGTTGAGCAACTCGATGCGATCGAGCCGCAAATCGTCATCACCGATGTGAAGATGGAAACGCTGAGCGGGTTCGATGTGCTCCGGCATGTGCGCGAGCATCATCGGCAGACGCTGGTGATTCTCATCACGGCCTACGCTTCGGTCGATACCGCGATCGAGGCAATGAAGATGGGCGCGCACGGTTACGTGCCGAAACCTTTTAAGATCGACGAGCTGCAGATGACGGTGCAGCGCGCGCTCGATTACCAATCGACGATGCGGGAGAACACCTACCTGCGGAAGGAGCTGAAGAGTAAATACAACTTCGATAACATCGTCGGCGCGAGCCAAAAGATGCAGTTGGTTTACAACCTCATCAGCAAAGTGGCCGATACGGACAGTACAGTCTTAATCCAAGGCGAGAGTGGCACCGGCAAGGAATTGGTGGCGCGCGGGCTGCACTTCAACAGCAACCGGCAGCATCATCCGTTTGTTGCGATCAATTGCAGCGCGCTTCCGGAAAATTTGCTCGAGTCCGAACTCTTCGGGCACAAAAAAGGCGCTTTCACCGGCGCGGTGGCGGACAAGGCGGGGCTCTTCGAGGAAGCGAATCTCGGGACGATTTTTCTCGACGAAGTGAACTCGATGGCGACTTCGCTGCAGACGAAATTGCTCCGCGTTCTGCAGGAACGCGAAGTGCGGCGTGTCGGCGAAAATAAAAGTGTGCCGGTCAATGTGCGCGTCGTCGGCGCGACGAACGAACCGCTGCAGGAAAAAATCCAGGACGGGACTTTCCGGGAGGATCTGTATTACCGCCTGGCCGTGATCCCGGTGGAGATTCCCCCGTTGCGCGACCGGCTCGAAGACGTTCCGCTTTTGGTAAATCACTTTTTACAAAAACAGGCGGCGGTCACTGGGACTGATCCGAAGAAGATCGACCCGCACGCTCTGGATTTGCTCTCTCGCTATAATTATCCGGGCAATGTCCGCGAGCTTGAAAACGCGATCGAGCGCGCGTGTGCCTTGTGCGAAGAGGATCTGATTATGCCGAGCGATCTTCCGCCGCAGATCGTCGATTTCAGCAAGGAAGAAGTCAGCCGCAAAGCGAAGGATCGACTGCCGGTCGGCCAATCGCTCGACGAGTTCATCCAGCAGCAGGAGCGCAAATACATCGAGGCCACGCTCGCCCAATACAAAGGCGTGCGGGAAAAAGCGGCCGCCGTCCTGGGCATCAGCATGGCGACGCTCTATCGCAAGCTGGAGTTGAAAGCGAAGAAGTAGGGGCGACCGCGGCGGGGGATTTCGCTGTCTCAGCGCATTTGGTGTTGATCTCGCCACCGCAACGGAAGCGCCGTGGCGGTCGGAAGCTCGAAACCCGATTTTAAAGCTTCGTCATTCGGATTTCGGATTTATCCCGCCCCCCCGCCTTGCGCGCCCGTGGGCGGAATGGAATAGACATTCCCCGCTCCCACTCCACTTATGACTCCTGTTCGAATCTGGCTTGGTTTTCCCTATCCACTCGGCGCGACGTGGATGAAGAACGGCGTGAACTTCGCCATCTTTTCCGAGACTGCGGCTTCAGTTGATCTTTGTCTTTTCGACAGCCCCGACGCGCGCCAGGAAAACATCCGCATACCGATGACGGAACAGACCGATCAGGTCTGGCACATTTTTTTGCCCGACGTGCGACCGGGACAGCTCTACGGCTTCCGTGTTTTCGGGCCCTACGATCCGGAACGAGGCATGCGTTTCAATAGCTCGAAGTTGCTCATCGACCCTTACGCGAAAGCCATCGCGGGCGAGGTGAACTGGGCGGACGAAATGTTTGGCTATGTCGTCGGCGGCCCGTCGGACGATCTCGCGCGCGACTTCCGCGACGACGCGTGGGGCATGCCGAAGGCGGCGGTGATCGATCCCGCGTTTGAGTGGGGCCAGAGTAAGAAGCCGCAGATTCCGCTGCATAGCTCGATCATCTACGAGCTGCACACGAAAGGATTCACCAAGCTCAACGAAAAAATTCCCGAGGAACTGCGCGGCACCTACGCCGGCCTCGGCAGCGAACCGGCGATCAGTTATTTAAAAGATCTCGGTGTGACCGCGGTCGAGCTCCTGCCGGTGCACGCCTCCATCAATGACAAGGCACTGGTCGATCGCGGCCTAACGAACTATTGGGGTTATAACTCCATCGGTTTCTTCGCGCCCGAGGGAAAGTATTCCAGCAGCGGAGCGACCGGGGGCCAGGTCACTGAGTTCAAGGGCATGGTGCGCAATCTCCACGCCGCCGGCCTCGAGGTGATCCTCGATGTCGTTTATAACCATACCGCGGAAGGCAGCCACCTCGGCCCCACTCTCAGCTTCCGCGGCGTTGACAATCAGGCCTACTATCGCCTCTCCCCGGAAGATCCGCGCTTCTACAAGGATTTCACCGGCACAGGAAACACGTTCAACCTTCTTCATCCGCGCACGCTCCAGCTCGTCATGGACAGTCTGCGCTACTGGGTGCTCGACATGCGTGTCGATGGCTTTCGTTTCGACCTCGCCTCTACCCTCGCGCGCGACGCTAATGGCGTGAACAAATTGCACGCCTTCTTCGAGATCATTCACCAGGACCCGATCATCTCGCAGGTGAAGCTGATCGCCGAACCGTGGGATGTCGGCGAAGGCGGTTATCAGGTGGGAAATTTTCCCGTTCTCTGGGCGGAATGGAACGGGAAATATCGCGACACCGTGCGCAGTTTTTGGAAAGGCGACGAAGGTAAAATAGGCGAGCTCGCCTACCGCCTAACGGGAAGTCCCGACCTCTACCAAACAACCGGGCGCCGCCCCTACGCGAGCATCAACTTCATCACCGCGCACGACGGTTTTACCCTGAACGATCTCGTCAGCTACAACGACAAACACAACGAAGCCAACGGCGAGGACAACCGCGACGGCGACGACAATAATCATTCGTGGAATCACGGCGCTGAAGGTCCGACCGAGGATCCGGAAATCAAACAGTTGCGCTTGCAGCAACGCCGCAATTTCCTCACAACGCTTCTCCTTTCTCAAGGCGTCCCGATGCTGACCGCGGGTGACGAATTCGCGCGCACCCAGAATGGGAATAACAACGCCTACTGCCAGGACAACGAGATCAGCTGGCTCAGTTGGAACTTCAGCGAAGAGCAAACCGCGCTGCTCGAATTCACCAAACAACTGATCAAACTTCGGCACGAACATCCGGTTTTCCGGCGACCGAAATTTTTCCAGGGTCGGCGCATCCGTGGTTCCGAGATTCGCGACGTCATGTGGTTCACGCCCGCCGGCGCGGAGATGAATGACGACGAATGGAGCTCTCCCTACGTCCGCTGCCTCGGCATGTTCCTCAGCGGCGACACCATCGACGTGCAAAACTTCGAGGGTCAGCCCATCCGCGACCGCTCGTTTCTCTTCATCATTAACGCGCATCACGAGGCGATCGCCTTTGTGCTTCCCGGCCAGAAAGATGTCGCCTGGCAACTGATCCTCGACACCGCTTCGGAGAATGGCTTCCACAAACAGCCGCAGAATTTTGTTTCCGGCGACGAGGTGGAAATCCGTGGGCGCGGCACTCTGCTGCTCCAGCTCGCTACGGGATCAACCGCGCAAGCCAGCCGTGAGTCGTGGAAGAAGAGAGAGTCAGCGGCGCCAAAAAAGAGGGACGAGAAACCTGCGGTAACGGTAGGTGCCGCCATCGCGGAAAAGCCCCCGGCGGGGGAGTAAAACGAGCGCGATTGCACGTTTCGCCTAACGAGTCGTTTCCGTTCGCATCTTGCGCTGTCTTTTGGCATCGTCTGGGATGCAGTTACCTGTCGAAATCTCCTACCGTGGCGTCGATAAATCCGATCAGTTAGACGACTTCATCCGCGAGAAAGCCAAGCGGCTTGATCGTTTCTGCGACCACATCAGCCGCTGTGATGTTGTGGTCGAACATCCGAATCATTCCCAGCATTCCGGCAATCCTTTCCGCGTTCGCATCGACCTCACTGTGCCGCCGGGTCACGAGCTGGTGGCGGAAGAGAAACAGGCCACGCACGAGATGCACGAGCCGCTTAGCAAAGTCATCAACGACGCCTTCAAAACCATGGAGCGTCAGCTCAAGACCTTGGTCGAAAAGCAGCGGCACGGATAGAGGCCGCCAGTCCTCCCCTGTTCGTTTGGTAAAAAGGGAGATGCTTACTCTCCCCGTGCGGGTCGCTTTCTGCGCGGGCACACTCTGTGCCTCGAGCTTGCGGAAAAATTTTCTAAAAAAGTTCTGGCAATGTCTAGTCGTTTAGTAGACTTTCGTCTTAAGTCTACCGCACTACTAGACAATGAACCTTTCCAAACGCAGCGAATACGCCCTTCGGGCACTGATCGATCTCGGCCTCGCCCGCGAGCTTGGCCGGCCCATGCTTCAGGTCGCCGAGCTGGCCGCAAAAGAGAAGCTGCCGGTAAAATTCCTCGAGCAGATCCTTTCCCAGCTTCGCGCCGCAGGTTACGTCGAGACGCGGCGCGGCAAACTCGGAGGCTACGCTCTGGCCAAGCCCGCCAATCGGATCAAGCTCGGCGCCATCATTCGCCTGCTCGACGGTCCTCTTGCGCCGATCGCGTGCGTCAGTCAGAGCGACTACCAACGCTGCAGCTGCCCCGATGAGGCGCACTGCGGTCTGCGCATGGTCATGCTTGATGTTCGCAACGCCATCACGCGCATTCTCGATCGCTACACTCTCGCTGAGATCGTCGAAATCACTCTGCGCAAGATGCGGCGCGATAAGATCGCCGTTCCTTTCGCCAGCCAATCCACGGCCTTGCACGACCTACTCTCGTTAGGCACGAGCGAGCGTCGCTCCTGATTTCTCAGGAGCTTCCAACTTCCACAAATACTATGAAATACATCCTCACTTCAATTGCCCTGCTTACTCTCGGCCTGACCACTCACAGTCGTGCCGCCGATAAAGTCGTCGTGCGCTTCGGCCACTTCCCGAATGTAACTCATGCCCAGGGCGTCATCGCCCACGGTCTTTCCCGCCAAGGCAAGGGCTGGTTCGAGAAAAGACTGGGACCGAACTTCGAAATACAATGGTTCACTTACAACGCGGGACCTTCCGCGATGGAGGCCATCTTCGCCGGCTCGCTCGATGTCACCTATGTCGGTCAAGGCCCGGCGTTGAACGCTCACTTCAAATCCGAGGGCGAAGAAATACGAGTTATCTCCGGCGCAGCCACCGCTGGAGCTGCTTTAGTCGTTAGGCCGGACGAAGGAATCAATGCGCCGGGAGACTTCCGGGGTAAGACGATCGCTACGCCGCAACTCGGTAACACGCAGGATATCTCCTGTCGCGCCTGGCTAAAAGCCCAGGGCTTTAAAGTTACTCAGACCGGTGGAGACGTTACGGTGCTACCGACTGCAAATCCGGACCAACTCGGATTGTTCCAGCAAAAGAAAGTGGATGCGGTTTGGACAGTGGAGCCGTGGGTTACCCGTCTTGAACGCGAAGGGAATGGCAAAGTCTTCCTCGAAGATAAGCAGGTTCTGACAACGTGGCTTGTCTCCAGCACAAAGTTCCTAAGTGACCACCGTGACTTGGCGAAGACGCTAGCGGCGGCCAACGTCGAGTTAACCGAATGGGTCAAGGCCCATCCGGAAGAGGCGCAAAAAGAGTTAGTGCAAGAGTTAAAGGCTGAGACCAAAGCCACTCTCGCGCCAGAAGACGTGGCGCAAGCCTGGAAGCGAATAACTTTCACGACCGAAGTCTCACCTCAACTCATCACTAAGGCCGTCCGGGATGCGAAGGACGCAGGCTTCTCCAAAGGCCCGACCGACACTTCCAAGCTGGTCGTGACGCCCTAAGTCTGCCTTACCAGAAATACCAACCTTATACGAACTATGTACGTCACTCACACCTTCGAACTGCCACCCAGCACCAGCACATCGGTGCGGGAGGAATTACAATTTCTACCTCCAAGCAAACTCAAGGTCGAAAACGTTTCTAAGAGCTTTAAGAGCAGAACCGGCCCGGTGCAGGCCTTGGATCGAGTCAGTCTCCGAGTCGCAGAGGGCGAGTTCCTCTGTCTGGTCGGCGCCAGCGGCTGCGGGAAATCTACTCTCCTCAACATCATCGCCGGTTTGGAGAAACCAGATAGCGGCACAGTTACGGCGGATGGACTGCGTGTTCAGGAACCGGGCCGCGAACGTCTCGTTATGTTCCAGGAGGCGGCGCTCTTCCCGTGGCTCGATGTCCTCGGCAACGTGCTCTTCGGATTAAAGATGAAGCCGCATCTTACAAACAAGGATCGCAAGGAAGTGGCTCGTTACTATCTCGAGTTAGTAGGTCTAAGTCGCTTCGAGCGCGCCAACATCCATGAGTTATCCGGCGGCATGAAGCAACGCGTAGCTCTGGCGCGTGCGCTGGCTCCTAACCCGAGGATGCTACTGATGGACGAACCCTTCGCCGCTCTCGATGCACTTACGCGCGAGCAGTTATACGGTGACTTACAAGAGATATGGGAAAGCCGTCGTAAGACAATTATCTTCGTTACTCATAATGTGCGCGAGGCAGCCTGCCTGGGCGATCGCGTCATTCTCTTCTCGCCGCATCCCGGCCGCGTGCGCGAGGAATTCCAAATCAAGTTACCGCGGCCGCGGGACATCAACAGCACCGACCTTGCGGAGCACGCCAGCAAAATCATGCGCTCACTTAAAGGCTACAAAGATACAAATGGAGAAATCGCGGAATGAAACGACTCATCTTAACACTGCTTTTCTTCGCCAGTCTGGTCCTACTCTGGGCCCTTATTGTCCGCGCGCGCATTTGGTCGCCGGTTCTTTTACCTTCACCGATGAAGGTAGGCGAATACTTAAAGTCGGCCGCGGAAGATGGCACTCTTTGGCAGGCGACGTTGATAACTGTTAAGCGCCTCGTCATAGGTTACATCATCGGGTTAGTCGGCGGGATACCACTTGGCCTGATGACCGCGCGCTGGAATATCCTGCACGATACCATCGGCACGCTCTCACTTGGCCTAACGACCCTGCCCAGTGTCTGCTGGGTGCCGCTCGCCTTGCTCTGGTTTGGGCAAAGCGAAGCTGCCATGCTTTTCGTCGTCGTCATGGGAACGCTTTGGTCCGTTATCATTGCCACCGATACCGGTGTAAGACATGTTCCGCCTATCTATCGCAAGGCGGCTCTCACCATGGGCTCGAAGAACATGCATATCTGGCTGAAGGTTATTTTTCCGGCCGCGCTGCCATTTATCGTGAGTGGGATGAAACAAGGCTGGGCGTTTGCCTGGCGTTCCCTGATGGCAGCCGAAATCTTCGTTACCATCTTAAGTGGTTTCGGTCTTGGGCAACTCCTGCATTATGGCCGTGAGTTAAACGCGATGGATCAGGTCATAGCTATCATGTTCATCATCGTCCTTATCGGTTTGCTCGCGGATAAGACTTTGTTCGCGCCAATCGAACGCTTTCTGCATCGCCGCTGGGGCACAAGCCAGTGATTACCATGAAGAGTCATCATCATCATGCCGAGCGTGAGATCACGATCGTCAACAACCTTGGCCTGCACGCCCGGCCGGCGGCTGAGTTTGTGAAGCGCGCTAACTCATTCCGAGCCGAGATTTGGCTGGTAACAAAAGCAGGCCGCTTCAACGCTCTTAGCCTGATCGACGTTATGCGCGCCAACCTCGACCGCGGCGCTGTGGCGCGGCTGGAAGCGGCTGGTGTCGATGCGGAGAAGGCGGTCGAGCGTTTGGCCGAGGTGGTAAGTCAGTTGCGCGATAGCTATGATTAAAGAGCGTCAAGTCGAGCCGCGGACGATGGTCAGCTCCTTTACTCGTTAGGCACTATCGGTTCTCCGAGGCACCATTTCTCGAAACCATCCCGCCATCTCACAGATAGTGGAAGCATGTCATCCTGAGCCGGCGCAGCGCGGCGAAGGACCCCGCAAGCGTCCGATGGGATCTGATAGCAAACAGCGCCAAAAGACGCTTGCGGGGTCCCTCGCTCCGCTCGGGATGACACGCACTCTTTTGGTGGGAACCCTGTTAGTGCAAAGGGCGCGCGACAAGAATTCCCGTGTCCGTGTGATAGCGGGCGAGATAACTCGAAAGCCGCGAATCGACCACGACCTGGCCATAGTTATGCGGTGAGGAAGCGTGCATAAAATGAAGCACGCCATCACTCGCGCGATAGGCCAGACCTACATGTGAAGTCGAGTAAAGCCCCGGACGATCGCGGGAGATGATGCCAATGATGTCGCCGCTTTTTAACTTAGGTTCAATCCGCGCGACACGGTTCTTAGGAATCTGATAGAGCGGCCGGCTACTCACGTTCGCTTCCATTTTTCCGAGAGGTTCGAGCAGAGCGGGATCCGTCCTGAGATAACGATAATGGCGCCAGCCCAGCGTCATCTCACGCGCGGCGTGATTCACGCGCACGCCCCCGAGGTCGCGCGTGAGGTCATTCACTAAGCGGCGGCGATCATTATCCGCGAGCCAGTCTTCAAGATAGTGGAGACGGGAAAGGTATTCGCCCGTGCAAACGCCGCCGCGGTAGCGATCGAGTTCGACGTAATGGAGCAAAGTCGCCGGCGTCCAACTCGGTTCTAACTCATCGAGCATGCGGGCAAAGGCGAGCGAGATTTCAAAGAAGGTCCAGCAATCGACGCCTTTAAAGTTAACGGAGGCCGCCTCGATGTGATCGTCGATTTCCAACGTGAAGGACTTATAGCGCGTCCCGGTGAGCGCATGACCGATTGTGGCGACACGCTCCCCGAGAGGAAGCGCACGCCAGTTATTCGCCTTTGCCTCGGCGACGAGCTTGTCGAAAGTCGCGCGTCCTGCAAAGACCGTTTCGAAAGGGAGCTTTGCGGCACTCGTTAGGCCAGCGGGAATGGCGAATAGAAGCAGGAGCGAGAAAAAAAGTCCGCGCGGGCGCATGGGAACAGACCTTTCGGAGAAACGGCGCGGGACGCAAGCCGCGGGCCCGCTATTTCGCTGCGACCGCAATCGGAACGAGCAATACGGGATGCCGACCTGCTTTGATGACGCCTTCAGTTACACTTCCTACAAGCAGGTTGTAGACCGAGCCGTGACCGTGCGAACCCAAAACGATCAGGTCGGCGGATAACTCGTCGGCCAACTTGAGAATTTCCTCGACGACGGCTCCAGCGCGCTCGTGCACGGATGCGCGCAAGCCTTGATGGCGCAGCTCCTCAGCCAGAGCTATAACGCGGTCCGGTCCCTTTTCGTTAGGCATTTCCTCTGGCAGGAGTCCGGGCACCGCCATGGTGACACCTCCAGTCACTCCCATTTCCGCCACACCCATTCCGGGAAAACCGACCGCCGGCGCGGGGTATGCCGGTAAGCTCGCGAGATCGCGCACGTGGACCAGATGCAGTTCCGCGTCACAGGCGCGCGCCAACTCGCGCGCTTGTGCGACGACGCCCGCCATCGCGGAAGAAAAATCGATCGGAACGAGAATGGTTTTCATGAAAAGGTGAGCCGCGAAAAAGAATGCGGGCGCGGTGAGGCTCGGTCAAGCGGCTGACAAACCAAATACGCGCCGTTAGTCTAGCGCGTGGATGATCTTTTCACCGCGCCGGAAACGGAGGAAGCAACAGACCCCGCGGCGCCGCTCGCGAGTCGGATGCGTCCGCGTTCGCTCGAAGAGTTTGTGGGGCAAAAGCACATTCTTTCTCCGGGGAAACTGCTGCGGCGCGCGATCGAGGCAGATCGGCTGCCTTCCGTGATTCTTTCCGGCCCGCCTGGAACCGGAAAAACGACGCTCGCCCAAATCATCGCGCACATGACGGAGTCGAAGTTCGAAAAACTCAGCGGGGTGGAAAGTAACGTCGCGGAGATGCGCAAGGTCGTAGCGGCGGCCGCGAACCGCCGGCGCACTTCGGGTCAGCGGACGATTCTTTTTGTCGATGAGATTCATCATTTCAACAAAGCGCAGCAGGACATTCTCTTGCCCGACGTGGAAAGCGGAAACCTGCGACTCATCGGCGCGACGACTTATAACCCGTTCTTCTATGTTAACAGCGCGCTCGTCTCGCGCTCGCAGGTCTTCCAGTTAGAGTCGTTAGGCGTAACTGACCTGGAGGAGCTGATCGATCGCGCGCTGGCCGACAAGGAGCGCGGACTGGGTAAGTATAAGGTGCGAATGGACGTGGAAGCGAAACGCCATCTCGCGAAGCTAAGTGACGGCGACGCGCGCAAATGTCTCAACGCCCTCGAGATTGGCGTTCTGACAACTCCGCCTAACGAGCAAAGGACTGTTCATTTTACACTCAAGGTCGCGGAGGAGAGTATTCAGACGAAAGCCATCGTTTACGACCGTGCGGGCGACGCGCATTACGATACCATCAGCGCATTTATCAAAAGCATGCGCGCCTCGGATGAAAAGGGCGCGATTTACTGGCTCGCGAAAATGCTGCACGCCGGTGAGGACTTTCGCTTCATCGCGCGGCGGATTGTGATTTTCGCGAGTGAAGATGTCGGGTTGGCGGATGCGGAAGCGCTCCCGTTGGCGATCGCAACGCAGCAGGCAGTTGAGTTTGTCGGGATGCCGGAAGCGCGCATTCCCCTCGCCCACGCGGTTTGCTACATGTGCCGCGCGCCAAAGAATCGCGAAGCCTACGAGTCGTTAGGCGCGGCGACGGAGGAAATCGAGTCGGAGCAAACCGAACGAGTTCCGGAGAGACTAAAGAATAAGCATTTTCCCGTTAATCCGGATCGTGAGGCGTGAAGTTCTACCACAAAATCGCGAAAGTTTTTCAGCCGCTAACGTATCGCAGGTCGTGGCGTCGTCTGCGGCGCGGGCTGCATCCTATTCCGCTCGCGCCGCTGCTCGCCAGGATCGATCAGGAGCGGCTGCGCAAGTTGCGCGCTGAGTTAGGCTCGCCGCCGTCGACCGCGCCGGCGAGCTGGCGGCATTACGCGAAGTATCTCGAGCTGGAAAAATATTTGCGCCTCAATATTCGCCGCGTGCAGGATCTCAATCTTCACCTAACGAGTCCGAAGGATATTCTCGACCTCGGCTGCGGCGGTGGCTTTTTCCTTTTCGTCGCCCAGGCACAAGGGCATCGCGGCCTCGGACTCGATACCGGCGGGATTCCGGTTTTCGATGAATTAGTGAAGTTGTTAGGCGTGGAACGCGGCATTTACCGCATCGAGGCGGAAGAGGCACTCCCGGATTTCGGGCGCAAGTTCGACTTGATCACGGCGTTCTCGACTGCATTTCACGGCGGGAAAGACAACTCCTGGCGCTGGGGGCCTAACGAGTGGGAGTTTCTCATCGCGGATCTGGAGCGCCATTTAAATCCAGGCGGACAGATTTTTTTTGGACTTAATCCGGCTTACGCCGGGGAATATTACACGCCGGAAATCCTCGAGGTTTTTCTGCGGCGCGGCGCGGCGGTGGAACGGGAGAACGTTCTGTTTCCACCGAAGGCCGTTATCCCGAGCGGGGCGTAGCGAAATCAATACGCGGCGAAGCTGTGGATTGCTCGACGGGATTGCTCGACGGGATCCCTCGACTCCGTTGCGCTTCGCTTCACTGCGCTCGGGATGACGGAAGCGGAAAGCCTAAGCGTCGTTAGGCGGGCGCGCCGCTCAGTCCGCCGCCCAGAGGCGGAGCGACGTCAGGCGCGATGACCACTTGCTTGGGCGGTTTTTCCGGCGCCATCTTTTCCCCGGAAGCCGGAGGCAAAGGACCTGGCGGCGGATTGAGCATCCGTCCGTGCTCGATGATTTCGCGAATTTGCCCGCCATCGAGGGTTTCGAATTCGAGGAGGGCTTTGGCGATGATCTCAAGCTTGGCGCGCTGCGCGGTGAGCATTTGCGTCGCGCGCGAGTAGGCGTCGTCCACCAGCTTGCGCACTTCGCGATCGATTTGCTCGGCGGTCGCTTCGCTGTAGTCGCGGGCCCGCGAAATGTCGCGGCCGAGGAACACGTAATCCTCGTGTTCACCGTATTCGACCATGCCCATCTTTTCGCTCATGCCCCATTCGCAAACCATTTTGCGCGCGAGCCGAGTGGCCATCTGAATGTCGCCGCGTGCGCCGCTCGTGACGTCGCCGAAGACAATTTCCTCTGCGACGCGGCCGCCCATGCTCACGACGAGATCGTCGAGCAGCTCGTTGCGGCGCTGGGTGTATTTATCTTCGAGTGGAAGCCACATCGTGCTGCCTAACGATGGGCCGCGCGGGATGATGGTGACCTTGTGCAAGGGCTCGGTGTGTTCGAGCAATTCGAGCAAGAGCGCGTGGCCGGCTTCGTGATAGGCGGTGTTGGTCTTTTCCTTTTCGCTCAGCGCGAGGCTGCGGCGTTCCTTGCCCCAACGCACTTTGTCGCGCGCTTCTTCGAGCTCGGGAAGACCAATGCCTTTTAAACCGCGCCGCGCCGCAAGAAGCGCCGCTTCGTTGATCACATTCGCCAACTCCGCGCCGGAATATCCGGGTGTGCCGCGCGCGACGACACCCATATCGACGCCTTCCGCGAGTTTCACTTTCTTGGAGTGAACGCGGAGGATTTCCTCGCGGCCTTTTACGTCCGGCAAATTCACCGTGATCTGGCGATCGAAACGACCCGGGCGCAGCAGCGCGGGATCGAGCACATCGGGGCGGTTCGTGGCCGCGATGATGATGACGCCTTCCTGCGTATCGAAGCCATCCATCTCGACGAGCAACGCATTCAACGTCTGCTCGCGTTCGTCATGCCCGCCGCCGACACCATGCCCGCGATGGCGACCGACCGCGTCGATTTCGTCGATAAAAATAATGCACGGCGCAGATTTCTTGCCTTGCTCAAACATGTCGCGCACACGGCTCGCGCCGACACCGACGAACATCTCGACAAAGTCCGAACCGCTGATCGAGAAAAACGGAACATCCGCCTCGCCCGCGATGGCGCGTGCAAGAAGCGTCTTCCCTGTTCCCGGCGGCCCAACGAGCAACACGCCCTTGGGAATTCGTCCGCCTAACTTCTGAAATTTTTTCGGATCGCGCAGGAACTCGACCAGCTCCTGCACTTCATCTTTCGCCTCTTCTACACCGGCGACATCGCGGAAGGTGATTTTGTTTTTATCCCGCGCCAGCATGCGCGCCTTCGATTTGCCGAAGTTCAGCGCGCCTTTGCCCGCCATCCTGATTTGCTGGCGGAAAAGAAAATAGAGAACCAAGAGGAAGAGCGCGATCGGCACAAAGCCAATGACCGCTTGCGCGAGAACATTAGACTCCGTGCGAATCGCGGGCTGCATGTTCGCATCAGCCAATTTCTGCTGCAGATCGGTCGTGAAATTTAGGTAGATCGTGGTGCGGAACGGCACCTGTTGCGCGGGCGCGTTGCCAACTCCTGGCCGCAAATAAGCGCCGCGAATGCTTTGCGTCGGCCGGCCGTCCTCGACCACAAGAAGGAGCGGATATTTTGGATCGTTAACGAGCTGTTTGTGATCGAGCAGTTCGAGGAAACGATTGTAGGGAACGTTTTCTTCCGTGGTGTAACCGGCGCCGCCGCGGAAAAGAATCGCGAGCCCGATGAGGGCAAACGCGATCGCGAACAGAATGACGCCACGCCAGTTGAAATTGGGATCGCCGCCGCGGGGTTTGTTTTCTTTGGAAGAGTTACGATCGGGCTGAGCCATAGGAGAAATCGCGTCCGGAAAGCGCGAGCAAAATAAGTATCATGAAGCGATTGGCATTGCAAAAGAGCAGGACCCGGGCCGAATCCTGCTTTCCCTAAGACAACGCGGAAGGCCGCGAGGTTCATTGCGCCTCGCAATAGACGCGGGTAATTTTGCCGCCGAATCCAAAAATGTCAGAATTTGTCTCATCAGTAGCAGACCGGATCGATCGCGCCGTCCAGCGCATGACGCCGCTGGCCTATCGCTTTCGGCGGCGCAGCCGGCGTTGGATGCGCCGGGCGATGCGCAAACCCCGCAGCGTTTCGGAAGGGCCTAATCTTTTGCCCTTGCTCATCCAGGTGCTGGCGAGTTTTTCGAAAGCCGATGGCGTGCTGCTGGAGGAGGAAATCGATTCCTCGTTAGGCTTTCTCCGCTACGATTATCCGGAGACGGTTTACTCCGAGTTGCGGATGCTTTTCCGGCAGGCGCTTTACGAGCAGCAGGATCTCTCGGCCATGGCGCAAAAGCTGGCCGCTTCGCTCAGCGCCGATCGCAAAATCATGCTCGGTGTTCAGCTCTACGATTTGATTTCGCAAGCCGGGCTGAAGCAGGAACAGGTCGTCGCGTTTTACTCTTTCATGTCGCAGCTCGGCATGGCGGCGCAGGCGATTGATATTGTTTATCAATTGAACGCTTCGGAGGAATCCGATCCCGGCGTTTATCAGCGTGGCGCTTCCCCGCTCGAGGCGGTTTCGTTTGGCACCAACGGCCATTCCGATGTAGTGCTAAAGAGCCTAACGGAAAGCGATCGGCTCCTCGCGTTTCGTTATCACGATCTCATCCTCCTGAAAAACTACAGCACCCAACCCGTCTCGGTGCGCGGACGGCCACTCGCGCGCGGAGGCTTCTGCCGCATCTATCCGGGCCAGCGCATTCTCATCGGCGATCAGGTGCTTTCGTTTCAGGATCTCGCGACTTATTTCAACGCCAAGAAAAACGTTTCGCTCCCACAAATTTTCGTCCGGGTGAATCGCGATTCCGACGAAGTGGAAATGGAGCGCGTAAAGTCGCGCGATAGTTCACTCGAGGTCACTTTCGGTTTGAAAGTGAAGGTCAAGGCGTTGCGCGATGTGCGCGCGACTTTGAATGGAATCGACCTCAAAGCCGGAACCAAAGTCGAGGCGGCCCTGGAAGATCGGATCGTTTTTCACAACGACACCGAGCTGGACCTCGTCGATCTGCGCCGCCGCGCACGCGCGATGGGCGGACGTTTTCAACTCAAGGCCTCGAAGTCGGAATATCTCGTCTCGAATAATCCGAGCCTGCTCGAAGCGGACGACATTCTCCTTTCACCCGGAACCGCAGGCGACGTGCTCCTGAAAATTTTGTGCGATTACGACAAGCGCGTCGGCACGCTCGAAGTGCTCGAATCGGACCGACCGATCATGGTGGGCGACCTCGCAGTGCGTACGACCGCGCCGCTCGCTGATGGCGACACCATTCGGATCGATGTCGGCCAATTTCTGCGGTGCGATTTTTCGGAACGAATCATCGAGGAAGAACGCAACATCATTCGCAACCTAGAGGTAGTGGACGTTAACCATCACTTCAGCAACAGCGACGTGGCGCTGGAAGCCATCAGCTTCGCGGTCAATCGCGGTGAGCTGGTTTGCGTCATGGGCGCGAGCGGCTCGGGCAAGAGCACGCTCATGCGCGTCGTCGGCGGCCAACTGCAACCGACCCGCGGCGACATCCTGCTCAACGGCCAGCCGCTCTACCAAAACCTCGACGCGCTCAAACGCTACGTTAGCTATATCCCACAGGAGGATGCGTTCGATGAACAGCTCACGATCGGCGAGAACCTGCAATTCGCGGCCGCGATTCGCTCGCCACATCTTTCGCGGCGTGATCGCACGCGGCGGCTGGATGCGAAATTGCTCGAGCTCGGCTTAAGCGAACGCCGTGACAGCGTCGTCGGCAGCCCGGTGAAAAAAACGCTCAGCGGCGGCGAGCGCAAACGCCTCAATATCGGTCTCGATATGATCGGCTCGGCCGACGTTTATCTCTTCGACGAACCGACCTCCGGTTTGTCTTCGAAAGATTCCGAGCACGTCATCGAGATCATTCGCGGGATGGCGCATAACAAAATAATCATTGTTACAATTCACCAGCCGAGTTCGAAACTTTTCCAGATGTTTCACAAGGCCATCCTGCTCGATAAGGGCGGGCGACTCGTCTTTTTCGGCACGCCGAGCGACATGCTCCGTTATTTCGCGGAGGCGGAACATCAGCATCAATTCGGCGCGGATCTCGGCGCGTGCGAAGCCTGCGGCACGACGCGTCCGGAATTTATTTTCGACGTTCTCGAAACGCCGCTGCGCGATCTGAGCGGCGACATTATTTACGAGGAGAATAATCGCGGCCAACTCATGCCGGCGCGTCGTTATTCGCCGGAATTTTGGCGCGATAAATACGAAGCGTTTCGCCTCATCCAGGATGTGAAGCAGGTGCCGCTGCGGCGCGACCCGGTCCTGCCGTTGCCGCCGGCCCCGCCGCAAAAATTACGCGAGCCGATCCGCTGGCACGATGAGTGGACGCAACTGCGCACGCTTTTGCGCCGCGCCTTCCTCAGCAAGCTGCGCAACCGGGGCAATCTCGTGGTCACTATCGGTTTCGCTCCGCTCCTCGCGGTCTTCATCGGGTTGATTCTGCGTTATTCCGATAGCGGCCAGTACGACTTCGCCTCGGCCTATCACATTCCGACATTCCTTTTCCTCACGCTCATCGTCGCGATGTTCCTTGGCCTAACGAATAGCGCCGACGACATTATTCGCGATCGCGCGACTCTACAGCGAGAGCGGAATCTCAACGTCCGCCTGAGCTATTATATCTTCGCGAAGACGGTGTCGTTAGGCGTGTTCGCTCTCGTGCAGTCTGTTCTCTTCCTTCTCATCGGAAGCACAATTCTCGGGATTCGCGGCATGTTCTGGCCCGATCTTGCGATCGTTTTCATGACTGCAATGAGTGGCGTATCGTTAGGCTTGGTGGTCTCATCCGTCGTGGCCGACCCGAAAACGGCCGCCAACGTAGTGCCTTTCGTCCTCATCCCGCAGATCGTAATGGGAGGCGCGCTGATCAAATATCAGGACATGAATCGCAACCTCGATCTCGTGCATACCTTCGCGCGCTGGTTTCACGAGCACCCCGACAGCGACGAAAATAAGAAAATGGATAGCCGCCTCCAGGTGCCCTTCATCTGCGAGTTCGTGGCCATGCGCTGGTCCTACGAAGAGCTCGTCGTGGCTCAGGCGAAACTGAATCCCCTAACGAAAAGGCAGGACGAAGCCCAGCGGCAAATCGACATGATCGTCGCTCGCCACGAGAGCAACCCGGGCGATGCCAAACGACTCGACGATTTGAAGGAGACGCTCGCCGTCCTTTCCGGCCTCGAAGCGCACACCAGTCGCGAAATCGATCGCTATCTCCAGCAGATCGATCGGATTCTGAGCGGGGAAATGCCGTTTCAACGGCGCTACTTTGCGTATGCGAACGGTCCGCTCACTGCAGAGCAGCTTTACGTGAACCAAAAGGTCTCCGACCTGATTTCGAATGCTGAGATGGAGCAAAGCGATTACCGCCGCGGTGGCCGGCCTAACGTTTTCTTTGGCGCGCAAAAGCGCTACTTCAACACGGCCGTGAGCGTGTTTGTTTTCAACACCCTCGTGCTCGTCCTTTCGAGCTTGGGGTTACTCGCGCTCCTCCACTGGATCTTGCGACGCCAACTCGAAGTGCGCCGCAGTTGATGGAGGCGGAGCTCCGCGACGCGGCAGCATTGCGACAGGAGTTGCCTAACCAGATCACGCGCGAGATTCGCCGAGGTCATCTCGCCAGTTTAGGATCGCCTTCGATGATTAAAACGAAAAACCGAACACGCCTCATGGTCGCGGCGAGTGAGAGCGACGCGGACATGCTCTACGCCACGAAATTTTTTGCGCCCGATCCTTTTATTTTTCTCGAGCGAGAGGGCAAGCGGACGCTGGTGCTGAGTGATCTCGAGTTCGATCGCGGGCGCAAGCAGGCCGAGGCGGATGAGATTTTGCCTTACAGCAAATTTGAAAAAGAAGTGCAAGGCAAGAAGGCGAAGGCGCCACCCTACGAGAAAGTGCTCGCGCACTTTTTGAAGAAGCAAAAGGTAAAATCGGCTTATGTGCCCGCGCGGTTTCCGCTGGGTTTTGCACGCGAGTTGGAGGCGAACAAAATCCGGGTCGAGCCGGCGGGCGAACTTTACTGGCCGGCGCGCGAGACCAAGACCGAAGCGGAGCTGCGGCTGCTGCGCAAGGCGCTCGAAATCACCGAGGCGGGCATGGCGCGTGGCATCGAGGTGCTGAAGAAATCGAAGCCCGGGAAAGGGCAGAAGCTGGAATGGTCGGGCAAGGTTCTGACCTCGGAAATCCTGCGTTCGGAAATTGATGCAGCTATTTTGCGCGCCGGTGGTTTGCCTGCGAACACAATCGTCGCCGGCGCCGAGCAGGCCTGCGATCCGCACGAGCGCGGGCATGGTCCGTTGAGGGCGGATAGCCTGATCATTCTCGATATTTTTCCGCGCGCGGCGGCGAGTGGTTACTATGGTGACCTAACGAGAACGGTTGTGCGCGGTCGCGCCAGCGGCGCGCAACGCAGACTTTGGGAAACGGTGAACGCAGGCCAAGCGCTCGCGTTGAAAAAAATGAAGCCCGGAATCGATGGCCTGAAGCTGCACACAGAGGTGAAGCAATTTTTTACCGACCAGGGTTTTCCTACGGAAGTGCGCGATGGAAGACAGACTGGCTTTTTTCACGGAACAGGTCACGGGCTTGGATTGGAGATTCACGAGTTTCCGCGTTTTCAGAAGACGGTGTTCAAAGAAGGTCAGGTTCTCACCGTGGAACCCGGCCTCTACTATCCGGGACTCGGCGGCGTGCGCACGGAAGACGTCGTCGCCCTAACGAAAAGCGGAATCAAAATGCTCTCACGCTTCGAGAACCGGCTCGAAATTTAGTCCTCTCGAACGCAGCGCAGCGGAGTCGAGGGATGACAGGTGCGGTCGTCTTCTTTCGCATCGGTCTCTCCAGGATGAACGATCCGCACACTCAGGCGTCTAACCAAACGACGATCTTTTTCCACCCACATGTTTCATCCCTACGGTTACGGAGGCGGAATGTTTTTCTCCTCTAATTATCTCTTCCTCGTCGGCATCCCGCTGCTCATCGGTTTGTGGGCGCAGTTTCGCGTCAAAGGCGCTTTCAAGAAATGGGGCGCGGTGCGCGCGAGCTCGAACATCACCGGCGCGGAAGCGGCCCGCGAAATTTTGCAGGCTGCGAATATCCGCGACGTCAGCGTCGTCGAGATCAACGATTATCTCGGCGATCATTACGACCCGACGAGCAAGCGGCTTTGTCTGTCTTCAAATGTTTTTAACACGCCGTCAGTCGCGGCGCTCGGAATCGCCGCGCATGAAACTGGTCACGCCATCCAGCACGCGAAAGCGTATGCGCCGCTCAAGGCGCGCATGGTCATCGTGCCGGTCACTGGAATCGCGACCCGCATTCTGCCGTTCGCGATCATTGGCGGACTTTTCTTCCACATGACCGGGCTCATCACGGTGGGCATCTATTGCTATCTCGCGCTTCTTCTTTTCCAGCTCATCACTTTGCCGGTCGAGTTCGACGCTTCGCATCGCGCGAAAATTATCCTCGGCCAAATGGGAATCATCCAGCCGGGCACCGAGACGGTCGGCGTGAACAAGGTTCTCAACGCCGCGGCCTGGACCTACGTCGCCGCGTTTATCGCAACGTTAGGCAACCTCCTTTGGCTCCTCTCCGTGCGCGATCGCCGTAATTAACGATGTCTTCCGCTCTCGCTATTCAAGTCCCGCGTCGCCTAACCGATTTACTATCGTCGCCCTCGCCCACGCGTGCTAAACGTAGCCGCACGGCGATGGATCAACCGCGAACCGACGAAGACCAGGCGCTCGTCGCCCGCGCGCAAACGGGCGATGCCGCCGCGTTTGACGATCTCGTGGTGAAATATTCGCCGCGCCTTTACGGTCTCGTTTACAACATGACCTCGAACCACGAGGACACGAACGACCTGCTCCAGGACGTTTTCGCGAAGGCGTATCGCGCGATCAAAGGCTTCCGCGGCAAGTCGTCGTTCTACACCTGGATTCACACCATCGCGGTGAACATGACGCTGAACTTCCTCAAGAAACGCGGCCGGCGTTATCACCTCAGCCTCGACGACGTGGACGCGAGCATTCAGAATGATAAGGAATTCATCGAGCTCACTTCCACGAGCAGTCCGGTGCGCGAAGCCGATCTTTCCGATCTCCAGCGCAGATTGAACGAGTCCATGATGAAGCTGTCTGAAGAACACAGAGCGGTCGTCACCATGTTTCATATCCAGGGAATGCCTCACGCTGAGATCAGCAAAATCCTGGGAGTTTCCGAAGGCACCGTGCGCTCGCGTTTGTTTTACGCGAATCGACAACTGCAAAATTATCTGGACGAATTCCGCAAGAACCCCGTTGGTTAACGCTTCACCGCCGCATGGACAACTTCGACGACAACGAACTCAGCAGCGAAATCGGAAAATTGCTTCGCTTGAAAAAGTTCGAGCAACCGCCTCCTGCTTACTTCGAGGATTTCCTGCACGAGTTTCATCGCCGCCAACGCGACGAGCTTTTGCGCGAGCCGCTTTGGAGCGTGATCTGGCACCGGCTCTCCGATTCGTTTTTCCGGTTCAGCATTCCGTCGCTCACTTCTTATCCCGCGGCTCTCGCAGCGGTGCTCGTCTGCGCCGCCGTTGTTTCGCTGAAAATTTATCAGGCTTCGCCGCAGACCGAGAGTTTCGCGGTCAACGCGGAAGCCGTCGTGCCCATGGCCACCGCGCCGGCCGATCATTTCACCTTGAGCTCGCCCGTGACCCTGGCGAGTCGCAGCCTCGGGCCGGATCTCTCCCGTCAGATTGATGAAAGCGCCTACACTCACCGCGCGCAGACGCCTCCGCGTTATGTGCTCGACCGGCTGCCTGTGAGTTATGAGCCGTCTTTCAATTTCTAGCCTCCGCTCGGCTCCCATCTTTTGGCGCGGCCGCGGCGCTTTCCTTCCCGCACTCGCGGCCATCCTTCTCGTTAGGCTGGCTGCGCCTGCGATCCTGCGCGCGCAGGACGACACCGCGGGGGCTATCAGCCGCGAAGTAAAATCAGTTTTCGAGCGTTGCGGGAAAGCGGTGGTGAAAATTCACGCCGTCGATGAACACAGCGAACTTTCCGGCACCGGTTTCTTCGTCGATCCGACGGGCACGATTTACACTTCGTATTCTGTCGGAGGCGACGCGGATAATTTCACCGTCCAGTTCGATGGAAAAAAATATCACGCCACGCAGTTGATGGCTGATGTGCGCAGCGGCATCGCCCTGCTCAAAGTCGATGCGGCAACGCCGTTTTTGCCGATCGGCAAATCCTCTTCCGTCGGCTTGGCGACGCCAGTAGTTGCGATTGGTTATCCACTCGATCTGCCGGAATCGCCGAGCTTCGGCATGGTCGCAGGATTCGATCGGAAATATCTCGGCCGTTATTTCTCGACCACACACGTCCGCGTCAATCTACCCACGCAGCGCGGGGAAGCCGGCGCGCCGCTTTTGAATTTCAAAGGCGAAGTCGTCGGCATCCTCATCAGCAGCGTCGATAGCGGCTCGGCTTGTTACGCGCTGCCGATCGACGCCGCGGAAAAAATCCGGCGCGATTACATCCGTTTCGGTGACGCGCGCCACGGCTGGATCGGCATCGATGTGCAGGTGGCCGATAAAAGCGTCGAAGGCTCCGATGCCCAGATGACCCAAATCCGCAAAGACGCGCCGGCCGCCGACTCGGGGTTGGAGGCGGGCGACATGCTGCTGCAAGTCGGCAACGTGCCGGTGCACCAACCCGAAGATGTGATCGACGCATCGTTTTTCATCAGCGCCGGCGACTCCGTTCCCATCACCGTCATGCGCGGCGATCAGAAAATGACCTTCACTGTCCAAGCCGGAGCGGTTGTCGCCCGCCCGCTCGTTCCCGCCGAGGGACCGAACGCTTCCGAGGTGATGGCCCTGGGTCCCACGAAAAAAACCGTCGTCCCGCTACGCCTCGATTCGGACAAAACGCCCTAACGACCCAACTGTCATCCCGAGCGGAGCGAGGGACCCCTCGAGCAGGGAGGACTTGGCTCTTCCTTCGCAGTGTTTGCGCGGACACGCTTTCCGAAAACGGAACTCCCCTCCAACTGCTTCTCGTTAGGCAGGTCGCCTGTTGGCCGACCGCCTTTTTACGATCGCCCGCCAAGTCCTTGCCGGCGTTTTGCCTAACGACCGCCGCGGCTCTCTCCAGCGCAAGGTGAGCGAAGCGCTCACGCTATCGACCGACGCATCAAAATTTCCGTGCCGCAGATGTCCGTGGTCGTCGAGCAACTTAACCGGCGGGTCGTTTACAAAAAGATGTGCGTAGGCGAGATCGACATCAGGGTAAATATTCGGTCGCACGTCCGCTCCGCCGTTAGCAAATCCTTTTGTCATCTGCTCGCCTAACGGAAAGCAATCTTCTCTCGCCCGCTTGCGCGCGAGCTCCGCAAGTCCGTCATCCCGTGCGGAGCCGAGGGATCCCGCGGAGCGACCGTAAAGCCTGGCTGCCCAGCGCGCGCTATTCCCGGAAAATCCGCGGGATCCCTCGACCGGGCTACCCTTCGCTCGGGATGACGGCCAGATGACGCCGTTTCCGCCGAGTCAGGAAGCCAGCAGCCTCCGAAATTCTTCCTCGGCCACGACCTTAATCCCGAGCTTCTTTGCCTTCTCCAGTTTGCTCCCCGCTTCTTCGCCCGCGAGGAGAAAGCTCGTCTTTTTGCTCACGCTCCCGCTCACCTTTCCGCCGCGCTGCCTGATCAATTCCGCCAGTTCCTCGCGCGGCTGACCCAGCGTGCCGGTGATGACCCACGTAGTTCCTTTGATTTGCGAATCGGTCGCCGTCGCGGCCTTCGGGTCACTCGTTAGGCGCACCCCTGCCCCGCGCAACTTCGCGATCATCTCGCGATTTCCCGGTTCGCGAAAAAACTGGAGGATGCTTGCGCCCACCACTTCCCCGACATCGGGAATGCGTTGCAATTCGTCGGCCGAAGCCGCCATCAATTCATCGAGGTTGGAAAAATAATCGGCCAGCGCGCGCGCCGCGCTCACCCCCACGTGCAGAATGCCGAGAC
This sequence comes from Chthoniobacterales bacterium, assembly GCA_013821455.1. Taxonomy (GTDB): domain Bacteria; phylum Verrucomicrobiota; class Verrucomicrobiia; order Chthoniobacterales; family UBA10450; genus Palsa-1392. Next base: position 49,715 of record JACDGS010000015.1, on the reverse strand, counting down.
CGAAAAGAAGCCGCCAAAGAGGCTGACGTTTGCTCAGCTCGATCCCCTCGAGCAGGTTCGCGACGCTCTTCTCGCCCATCCGCTCGAGCTCGTTCAGTCCTTTACTCGTTAGGCTGTAGATGTCGCTCACTTCGCGCACCAAATCCCGCGCGACCAACTGCTCCACCATCGCTTCGCCCAGCCCCTCGATATCCATCGCGCCGCGCCCCGCGAAATGTTCGATCCGCCGTTTCAATTGCGCGGGACATTGCGCGTTGACGCAACGCACCGCGACCTGGCCTTCTTCCTTCACCACCTTACTCCCGCAGATTGGACACTTTGACGGCATTCCGAATTCCTTCTCCGCGCCGTCGCGCAAATCCGTCCGTACACTCACAACCGCGGGAATCACTTCGCCCGCCTTCTCGATCACCACGGTATCGCCGATGCGGATGTCTTTGCGTTTGATCTCGTCCTCATTATGTAACGTCGCTCGCGCCACCGTGCTTCCGCTCACCACGACCGGCTGGAGCGCGGCGACAGGCGTTAGGGTCCCCGTGCGCCCAACCTGGATGAGAATGTCGAGCAGCTTCGTCTCGACCCGTTCCGCTTCGTACTTAAAAGCCATCGCCCAGCGCGGCGACTTGGCGGTCATGCCTAACGACTCGCGCTGCGCGAAGGCATCAACCTTCACGACCGCGCCATCGGTCTCGTAGGGGAAGTTGTGGCGCAGCTTGTCCAGCTCGTGAATCCGCTCCAGTATTTGCCCTAACGAGTCTGCTTTCCACCACAATTCGCTGCCTGGCAGCCCCCACTTTTTGAGCAAAGGGAAAAGCTGCGAGTGCCGCGTGATCTCGATTCCTTCGACGACTCCTGTCCCATAAAAAACCACGCCTAACGGACGCTGCGCCGTAATCGCGGGGTCGAGTTGTTTGAGCGAACCGGCGGCGGAGTTACGCGGATTGGCAAAGACCGGCAGTCCCGCTTCGCTGCGGTCCGCATTGAGTTTGGCGAAACCGTCCTTCGTCATGAAGACCTCGCCGCGGACTTCGAGAAGTTTCGGCGCTTCGCCTTTCAACTGCTGGGGCACGCTGCGAATCGTGCGAATATTTTGCGAGACATCCTCGCCCGTGACGCCGTCGCCACGCGTCGCCGCGTAACGCAGCCGCCCCTTTTCATAGAGCAGCGAAATCGCGACTCCATCCACCTTCGGCTCGACCACGACGGGAATCTTTTCGTTAGGCAAAAGCTTTTCCAGCCGCCGATAAAAAGCGCCCACCTCATCTTCCGAATAAGTGTTATCGAGACTGAGCATCGGCGCGCGATGGGCTATTTGAGAGAAAGCTTTTTGCGAGCGACCGCCGATAAGACGGCTCGGCGAATCCGCCATGATCAGTTGCGGATAATGCGATTCCAAATCGAGAAGCTCGCGATAGAGCCGGTCGTAGTCGCGATCCGCAATCGTCGGCGCGCTCTCTTCGTAATAACGGCGATTATGTTCCGCGATCTCTGTCCGCAAAACGGCCAGTCGCTCCGCTGCCGACACTTCGGTTTCCGCCATGAGTCCTCAGCATACGGATGACCGCGCCGACGACAATTTCCTGCGCTGAGACCGGCTAAAAGCCTTCCGTTTCCGGCAACCGATCTAGCTGGAGAAATAACTGCGGCGCGTATTCGTTCGCGGCAATGCGTTGATCCGGTGCCGGCGAGGCCGTCGGAGTTGGCGAAGCCGCAGGCACTGCCGTGGACGCGAGCGCGGGCGCGGGCGCGACGGCTAATTTTTCCGGCGGCGCAACAGCCGCGGCCTTGCGGACACGAACCGCTTCGTGGCGACGACGCACTTCCTCCACCGAGAGTTTGTCGTCGAAGACATCGCCCACATCGTAGAGGGCAAAAATTTCATGCGAAACCATCTGACGCCGCACTTTGTTTTCGCCGTCCCGCACCTCCAAACGATAAATGCCGTCCGTGCCTAACGAATGCAGCGGCCGGAAGATTTTTCCAACGACCACACCATGAAGACTGCCGCCACCCAGAAAGGCGCTGAGCGTGAGCATGAGAAAAGTTTGTTGAAACATAATGCCGCCGCAGGCCGTGACGAGGCGAGAAGCTTGGCTCGCGTAAGTGCAAGTTCCGCGCCCGTGACAAAGTTTTTTGCGCGGGCGCGAAAACCAGTTTTAAAAAAAGAAGGCACAAACACGCGCAATCGCGGTGCGCGCCACGAAGGAAAGGAAGTTAACTTAGGAGGATTATTTATGCTTTGGACAATTATTGTAATTTTACTGGTGCTTTGGTTACTGGGAGTAGTCGGGACTTTCACGGTCGGCCCGATCATTCACGTGCTTCTTGTTATCGCGATCGTGATCTTCATTATCCAACTCGTCTCCGGACGTCGCGGCGTTTAACCTAGATCGACTTATGAAACCCGGAGCTATCCTCGGACTTATTCTTGTCGTTATCGGCGTAGTCGTCCTTGGGTATGGCGGCTATACCAGTTTTGCGACCAAAGAGAATGTGGTCAAAGCGGGCCCGCTCGAGATCAATAAGACTGAAAACCATCCGGTTCCCATCGGGCCGATTGTGGGCGGACTTTGCATTGTCGCCGGCATCGTGGTCTTCGTCACCGGCGGCCGTAGCTCGACCTAGGCCACGCGAGTCCTTTACTCGTTAGGCTAAAGGTGGATGGCGTGGCCAAAGGCTTGGCCGGCCGCTTCGTGGACCGCTTCGCTCAACGTCGGATGCGCATGAATCGTCGCTTCGATTTCTTCGTACGTCGCCTCGAGAGTCATCGCGAGACCTAGCTCTGCAATCATCTCTGTCGCCTCGGGCCCGATAATATGCGCGCCCAGAATCTCGCCATGGGGTTCGCCGATGATGAGCTTAACGAAGCCATCCGTCTCGCCGATCGCGCGCGCTTTGCCGCTCGCGCTGAATGGGAATTTCCCAATGCGGAATTTGCGACCCGCTTCTTTCGCCGCGCGTTCCGTCAGACCGACACTTGCCACTTGCGGGTGGCAATAAGTGCACCCCGGAAATGTGCGCACCTTGCGCGGGTCAGTCTCGCCAAACATTCCTTCCACCGCCTGAATCGCCTCCCAGCTCGCGACATGCGCGAGCCACGGCGGTCCGATGATATCGCCCGCCGCATAAACACTCGCTAGATTGGTCTCGTAGCGTTCGCCCGTCTTAATATAACCGCGGTCAGTCAATTCGAGCTTTAATTTTCCGTTAGGCAACAACGGCGCGACACCAATCGCCACCAGGCAAACGTCGGCCTCCATCGTCTCGGCGACTTTTCCTTCCACCTGCACGCGCACGCCCTTTTTCGTCACCTCAGCCTTAGTCGTTTTCGTGTTGGCAAGGATCCTGATTCCTTGTCTCGTTAGGGCTTTTTCCAGCGTCTGCGAGACCTCGGTATCTTCCACCGGGAGAATGTTAGGCAACATCTCGAGCAACGTGACCTTCGTGCCGAAGGCATTGTAGAAGTAAGCGAACTCCACCCCGATCGCCCCCGCGCCGATGATAACCATGCTCTTCGGTTGCGGCGACAGAACCATCGCCTCCCGGCTGCCTATGACCGTTTTACCATCAAAAGGAAGTCCCGGCAGCGCACGCGAGACTACACCCGTCGCGACAAGAATATTTCCAGCGCCGTGAATCTCGGCTTTTCCATCGGCGAGCTTCACCGCGACTTCGCCCTCCTTTTCGAGCGCAGCTTCGCCGCGAATATAATCAATCTTGTTTTTCTTGAAGAGGAACTCGACTCCGGCCGCGTTCTTATCCGAAACATCGCGCGACCGTTTGATGACCTTATCCCAGTCATAGCTTAGCCCTTCGACTTTAAAACCAAAGTCCGCCGCGCGATGACTTATGAGATGGTAAAGCTCCGCATTACGCAGGAGCGACTTGGTCGGGATGCACCCCCAGTTCAAACAAGTGCCCCCAGCCCGCTCCTTCTCCACGCAAGCCACCTTCTTGCCAAGCTGCGCCGCGCGAATCGCGCCCACATATCCCGCCGGTCCGCCGCCGATGACAATAAGATCGTATTTCATGACTCTCTAGAAACGCACTGCACAGAATGCCGTTGCTCGCTCTTTCGATGACACTAGCGGCGATTAATATCGCAACAAATTCTCTATGCGATCGAGTAGGTGGGAGGGACAATGAGACCGTCTGTAGAATTTAAACCGCCTCCGAAAGGTCGGCGGGGGCAAATCCCCGCACATAGCTTGGAACGCGAGCACGCCTAGCGCGTAGTCGTCCTCCAAGGTCCCGGCCGAACGGTAAGTCTTGTCGCGGTAACCCGGCGGAAGATAGTTTGCCGAGCCCCAGGGCGAGATGCGTCGTTCGTTAGGGCGGCAGGCCGTTTCGAAATCGATCAGCCATATTTGTCCGCGCTGCAGCAAGAGATGCGACGGATGACAATCGCGCCAAACCCAGCCAGCAGCGTGCAGTTGCTGAAGCAGCGGAGCGAGTTGTCGAAGAATCTTGTCCGCGCGCCTCCATGAGGCCGGCGTCGGCCCTAACTGTTTCGCGGTTAGGAGAGGCCGGGCGTCGATCATCTCAATGACGAGATAGCGATTCTCGCTTTGGATGAATTCACGAAAGACCTCCGGTACCGGAAGCCCAGCGTGGCGTAAGTGTCGAAGGACTTTCCCTTCATGTCGCAGGCGTTGCCGCGCATCCTTGCCATCGCGATCGGTCTCACCGTGGCGTCGTCCTTCCTTGATGATAACTGCCCGCGGGGGCGCGACCGAAAGATCGATCGCTTCGTAAACGCCGCCTTTGCCGCGCTGTGCTTTCGCGTTCACCACCAGATAATCGCGACCGATCGGGCCTAACGAACGTCTTGGCTTGCGCCTTTTCGGAAAGGGATCGTCCAACCACGGTGGCACCGCGCTCTTTGGGCCGCGTTGATCACGCTGCAACTTCCCGTCCGGGCCGCGGATATAACCAATTGGCTTCGCACGAGTGCCGCGAAAGGAACCGTACCGATAATAGACCAAGCTGCCGGGTCGGAATCGGGCGTCAAAAGGAATCTTGGGTCCTGCTAGCCCGAGTGTGGCACAATGTAACATCTCCGCCAACCTCACTGCTTCCTTCGTTGAACGAGGATAGATCGTGATGAATTTTCCAATTTGAGAGAAGCCTAACGAGCCTGAGTTGATTACCAGCAGTTGATGCGGGTCGATAATATACTTATAAGGAACCCGTTCTCGTTTAACAATTTCATCGACTTGCGCCAAAACCCTGCCACTTGACAGAATTGTCGCCGAAACATGAAGCTTCCAACCTTGGGCAAGTCTCAGGTTAAAATATCTCTTATGATACTGGGTAGGACGAGTCGCGTATGATCAGTACACGCGAGCGTTCCGACCGCTCCATTCGCTTCAGGGTCGACTGGCGAATCGATCATTTGCAATTCAACAAGTTCCTCGGGAGACGGGTTGTAAAGCTTCCTAAGATAGCGATGAAAATCTCTTTCTGACAAATTCAGTTGAAACACATCAAATACGCGCCCCCTGAATGCTACGTCATTTTCCAATTCATCCAACATACCCCTGAGCGTTAGAGGATCGGTTCGATCATCTAGAGAAGCTAGCCTGTCCAGAACCTTTCTCACCATTGCCGAGTAACGTTTCGTGCCTTTCTTTAACGAGACTAGTTCCTTTATCAACCTCTTCCACTTTACGTCGTTATTACGTTTCATGAGCGCTGTTTAGCACTCCTGTGCGGGGCTTGAAAAGTCTTTTCTTACCAGAATTTTAGCGGCTCGCCTGCACCCGATCTAAGAGTCGAGTGAACTCGCTATTCGCTTGGAGATTACGAAGACGCGGATCTACGCGCAACCAAACCGAATCGACCGAATGACCGCGCACGGCTTCTCTGAGCCAGTGAAAGCCGGTTTGTAGGTCAGACCTTGCTGAATAAATCGTTGCCATATCGTAAGGGGAAAACGCCTTTCCTGCAGTTGTAACGTCATGCACAATGCGATCGGCCTCTTTAGTATTTCCAGCCATGACATAGGCATACGCTAGCTCTAGATTGGCGTAACCAGAATCGCGCGAGAGTTGCACATATCTCGTCACGGCAGCAATGGCCTTATCGTGCTCGCCGTTTAAGGAATAGGCTTGGCCAAGAAGGGAATAAGCAGAAGCAAAATTTGGCTCTATCTCAAGAGCGCGGTTACAGGCGTCGATCGCTTCTCTGGGCTGCTGGGCGACGAGAAGAATCTTAGCCTTGGAAACTGCGATCGCAGGAGAGAGTGGATCGATTTTCTGTGCCGCTTCGATTTCGTGCTGCGCTTCCCCAAAGCGGCCTAACTCCGCTAAGTGCCGCGCATACCAATGATGAGCGGCCGCACTGCTAGGATTGAGTTCGATGGCTTTCTTGAAATCCAATTCTGCCGCTGGCCAGTTCCAATCGAAGTCGGTAAGCAATGTGCCGCGCGCGACGTAGCCGTCGGCCAATTGATCATCGAGCGCAATCGCTTTGGACACCTCGGGACGCGCGCGCGTAGCTGCTTCGGCTGCGGAAAGGACGCCGAGTTTCCCTAAGAGGATATTGGCATCGGCGATGCCGGCATGACCTAAAGCAAAGCGCGGATCCTTCAGTACCGCGCGCTGGAAAAACTGTAGCCCACTCTGGGCTGACTCGGGCGTGCGCTTGTTCAGCAAATAACGCCCCCGAAGGTAGAAATCGTAGGCCTCGGGATCATAGGTCGGCGCCCTGGCAACTTGTTGACTCTCGGTAATACCCATCTCGACGCGCAAGGCCGAAGCGACTTTCTGCGCGACGTCGCTTTGCAACGACAGAATATCCTTCTCGTTTGAGTCATAACTCTTCGACCAGACCTGATAACCCTGACTAGTCGTGACTAACTGCGCATCGACGCGAAAGCGGCCCCCAGCACGACTAACACTTCCTTCTAAGACATAATTAACGTTCAAGCTTCGTCCCACGAGCCTCACGTCTTGATTCTTGCCTTTGAAAGCAAAAGAGGAGGTTCGACCGACAACGAAGAGCCCACGAACCTTTGCGATTGAGTTGATGATTTGTTCCGTAATCCCATCGCTAAAATATTCCTGATCCTTGGCCGGGCTGGCGTCGGCGAACGGGAGAACGGCGACCGAATGTTTTGGAGGGAAAGAGCGGCCAAAAAAAAAGAAAGCAGCCGCGAAGAGGGATAGCAAAAGAAGAACGACGGCAGCCACCGCCCAATTCCGGTTAGCTGGCGATCGAGGCGGGGGTGGCGCTGTCGCGGCGCATTGCAGTTTTGACGGCGTTGCGGGGTTGCCTAACGAGTCGGAATAGAAGTTATAAATCGCTATCCGGCGTCCGTGTTTGACCACGCATTCGCCAAGGTCATGCAAATGCCGATTCCAGCGTGGGTGCGGTGCGAGATCGTCGGCGACGCGTTTCGAAACCAGAATGTGACCCGCATCGCCGCAATCCATCACTCGCTGCGCCATGTCGATGCCGGCGCCCGCGACGTTTGATTGGTCGTTGACGTCACGGATGGTGTTAACCGCTCCGCTATGGATTCCCATGCGCAGAGTTATTTCCGGATGCTCGCGCAAGCCTTCGACGATCTGGATGGCGCACTCCAGCGGCGCCTCGGCGTCGTCAAGAAAAACGAGCGCCATCCCATCTCCGGTCGGCAACCGGATCAGTTTGCCTCCGGCTTCGGCGTCGCGGAACCGCGGGGTCGAGCGCACCGTCTGCACTAGCGCCTGCATGAGGCGAGTTTGCGCGTTGATCAGCAGCGTGGAGTAAGCGACCACATCAATGGTTAGGATGTGTGCTATTTCAAGCTTCAAATCCGGTTCAGCGTCCGGGGCCATAAGTGAGCGGAGATTCTCAGCGTGCCTTCGTGAGCACCAGAATAATTATGATTGCACCCGCGAACTCAAGCGCATTCTTGGAAAGCGTCAGTGCTTACTTGATTCCGCTCGCGAAAACGGTTTGGAAATGCGGGCTTTCTTTTTCGCGGGAGACGACCGTGACTTCGATGTTCTGGAAGCCGGCTTCTTCTAGCCATTGCTGCAACTGTACTTCGCTAAAGCCTAACCAATGGTCGGCGTAAAGTTCGCGCGCTTTTTCAAACCGGTGGCTTAACAGATCGAGCACGACGACCCGGCCGCCCTTTTTTAAAATGCGGCACGCCGCGGCAAGGGCGCGCTCGGGATGGAGCGCGTGATGCAACGCCTGGCTGAAAATAGCGAGATCAACGCTGCTCTTATCGATCGGCGGATCTTCGATATCGCCGAGGCGGTATTCGAGATTCTTGAAGCCGTGCTTCTTCGCGAGTTGCGCGCCGAACTCGACCATCTTCGGCGCGTTATCGATGGCGATGACTTTGTGCGCGGTTTTCGCGAGCAGTTGCGAGAGCGTCCCCTCGCCCGCGCCGAGATCCGCCACGGTGAGCGGGGGTAACAACGCGATCACGGTGTGCGCGAGTGCCTGCCACGAGCGGCCCGGCACATAGCTGCGACCGAAGCGTCCCGCGAGTTGATCGAAGTATTCCCGCGTCGTGTCGTGGCGTTTGCGCAGGACTACTTTGAGCGCGGTGCGGTCGCGCTGGGTCTCGGGCATTTCGCGCGCGAGCGTGCGCGTGAGCTCCGCGATTTTCGCCTGCTGTGGGTCGGCGCCGCCTTTGGTCGTTAGGCCGTAATAAACATTTTTTCCCGCACGACGATCAGCCACGACGCCGGCGCGCTTGAGCTGCGCGAGGTGACTGGAGATGCGCGACTGCCCCATGCCGAGAATGTCCTGCAGTTCCGCGACGGACAATTCCTCCTGCTCCAGGAGGAGGAGCAAACGCAGCCGGGTCGGGTCGGCCAGGAGACGCAGAAAATTTAAGGTTGACGCCATCGGATGAAGATACGATATATCGACGCATCATGATTGGTCAATATGATCAATCGGAATAACGCGCGGCCTCCGGCGCTCTGAACAGTTAACTTTCAGCCCAACTTTTTCTCATGCTTCGTCGTTTTATTTTTTCCTCAGAGTCCGTCGGTGAAGGTCATCCGGACAAAGTTTGCGATACCATTTCGGATGCTGTCCTCGACGCTTGCCTGAGGCAGGATAAGACGAGCCGCGTCGCCTGCGAGACTTACGCCAAGAGCAACCTCGTCATCGTCGGCGGTGAGATCACCATTCCGAATCTGAAGAAAGGTCAGCAGCTCGAGGATGTGATTCCGATCAACAAAATCGTGCGCGATACCGTGCGCGAGATTGGTTACGTGCACGACGACGACGTTTTTCATGCGCGGAAGATTTTCGTCAACACTGTGATCACCGATCAATCGGACGATATTTCGCAAGGTGTCGATGCGAAGATGGCGAAGGGGAAAAAGTCGTCCGAGCAAGGCGCCGGAGATCAAGGGTTGATGTTCGGTTTTGCCTGCGACGATACGGAAGAGCTGATGCCGGCGCCGATCATGTTCGCGCATCGTCTCGGCCGCGAGTTAACGCGTATTCGTAAGAGCGGCAAAGCGGAATGGCTGCGCCCGGATGCGAAGTCGCAAGTCTCCGTCATCTATGAAGGCGGCAAGCCGGTTGGTATCTCCAACGTCGTTATCTCAACCCAACACACAGAGGATAAGGAACACGCCGAGATAGAAAAATTCTGCATCGAGAAAATCATTCGCAAAGTGCTGCCTAAGTCGATGCTGAATGGAGTTACTCAATTTCTGATCAACCCTACCGGCCGCTTCGTTATCGGCGGACCGCAAGGCGATACCGGCCTGACGGGTCGCAAAATTATTGTTGATAGCTATGGCGGCTGGGGCAGACACGGCGGCGGAGCCTTCTCTGGTAAGGATCCGAGCAAAGTCGATCGCAGCGCGGCCTACATGGGACGTTGGGTGGCTAAGAATGTGGTCGCCTCGGGCTTAGCGAAGCGTTGTGAGATTCAATTCGCCTACGCTATCGGCTATCCCGATCCGGTGAGTATGAACATCAATACCTTTGAGTCGAATACGGTTCCGGAAGAAGCGATCGAGCGCGCGGTTAATCGCGTCTTTTCCTTCAAGCCCGCGGACATTATCGACCAGTTAGACTTACTAAGACCTATCTATAGCAAGACGACTAACTATGGGCACTTCGGCAAAGACGATCCCGATATCACCTGGGAAAAGACGGACAAAGCTGCGGCACTCAAAAAGGCGGCGAAGTAGTCGTCCACAGATTTCGCAGATTTACACAGATTTTTAGGAATGGAGAAAGACCCTGAGACCTTTGCCATTATTGGCGCGGCGATGGAGGTTCATCGACAGTTAGGTCGCGGGTTTCTTGAAATGGTCTATCAGACTGCACTCGCCTTGGAATTTCAGGAGTGTAAGATTCCTTTCAAGGCTGAGGTCGCCCTGCCAATTCGCTACAAGGGTAAGCTCCTGACCTGCGCTTATCGTGCCGATTTCATCTGTTTCGAAAATATCATCGTCGAGACGAAAGCCATCTCCCGCCTAACGAGCGCCGACGAAGCGCAACTTATCAACGAACTCAAGGCGACCGGTCTTCATCGCGGTTTGCTCTTAAACTTTGGGTCTAGCAGCCTTGAGCATAAGCGCCTTGTCTTTGGCCCCTCCGAAAATCTGTGTAAATCTGCTAAATCTGTGGACGAAATCTATCTGTAAAAAATCTATGAGCACCAAAACTATAACTAAAACCGAGACTAACGACTATAAGGTCGCCGACATCAGCCTGGCCGATTGGGGCCGCAAAGAGATCACCATTGCCGAGCAGGAGATGCCTGGTCTGATGTCGATCCGCGAGAAGTATGCCAAGGATAAACCTCTCCTAGGCGTGCGCATTACCGGCTCGTTGCACATGACGATCCAGACCGCGGTCCTGATCGAAACGCTAATCGCCCTCGGTGCGGATGTGCGCTGGGCGAGCTGCAACATTTTCTCGACCCAGGATCACGCTGCGGCGGCGATGGCCAAAGCTGGCGTCCCAGTTTTCGCGTGGAAAGGTGAGAGTCTCGAAGAATATTGGTGGTGCACCAACCAGGCCATCTCGTTCCCGGACGGTAAAGGTCCGCAACTCGTGGTCGATGATGGTGGCGATGTCACTCTCTTCATTCACAAGGGCTACCAATTAGAAGAAGGTAGTGACTGGGTTAAATCGGCAAGTGGCAGTAAGGAAGAGCAAGTCATTAAAGACTTACTCCAGGAAGTGAAGCGTGAGAATCCTTTCCGCTGGCATGAAATGGTAAAGGACTGGCGCGGCGTCTCGGAAGAGACTACGACTGGCGTGCATCGTCTCTATAAGATGCAGCAACAGGGTCAACTGCTTATTCCGGCGATTAACGTCAACGACTCAGTGACTAAGTCTAAGTTCGATAACTTATACGGCTGCCGGCATTCATTGGTCGATGGTTTGAATCGCGCGCTTGATGTTATGATTGCGGGTAAGGTCGCGGTCATATGTGGTTATGGAGACGTGGGCAAAGGATGCGCGCAATCGCTCCGCGGCCAAGGCGCACGAGTTATCATCACTGAGATCGACCCAATCAATGCTCTCCAGGCGGCGATGGAAGGTTATCAGGTAACGACGATCGAAGACACACTCGGATGGGGCGACATCTATGTCACTACCACTGGTAACGTCGATATCATCACTCTCGCGCACATGAGTAAGATGAAAGATCAGGCGGTGGTTTGTAACATTGGTCACTTCGATAACGAGATTCAGGTCGATCCGTTAAATGACGCGAAGGATGTCGAGCGGCTTAACATCAAAGCGGGAGTTGACAAGTATACCTTCAAGGATGGTCACGCGATCTTCATGCTGGCGGAAGGCCGGCTGGTGAATCTCGGTTGCGCCACGGGTCACCCTAGCTTTGTCATGTCTAACTCGTTCTCGAACCAAGTGCTCGCGCAGCTCGATCTTTGGAAGAACAAGGACACTTACAAAATAGGTGTCTATGTGCTGAGCAAACAACTCGACGAAGAAGTCGCGCGTCTGCATCTGCAAAAGATCGGCGTGAAGCTCACTGTCCTAAGCGAGAAGCAGGCCGAGTATCTCGGCGTGCCCGTCGAAGGTCCCTATAAGTCGGAACATTACCGCTACTAAGTTTGGATCGAACTCAGTAGCCGCTTCGCTGAGCGTACGTATCAGTGTCAACACACTTAGCGGTCTGACAAGGGCGTTCGCCGCGCCTCTCTTAGGGAGCGTGTGCGAGAATGACAGTTAACCTGCGTTGGTGTCAGGTGCCGGCGGCGCGACTCGGTCATCTGCTTCCTAACATCGCGGCAAACTGTTCCGGCCCGTGCCAAAAGCCCCTGCTAAGTCTAGTAGATATATGGCGCGGGTAACTGGAAGGCGTCTTTGACCAACTCTATCCGCGGCTCGGCGTTTAAGGCAATCACGACTTCCACGACGTCGAAGCGAAAAAGAATATCGGGGTTGCCTAACAATCGCAGCCAGGCAAACGCGCCTAACGAGATCCGCCGTTGCTTCTGCCGGTTCACGGCATCGAGCGGCCGACCGAAATCTTCACGCGTGCGGGTCTTTACCTCGACGAAAACGAGTGTGTCATCGTCGCGGCAGACGAGGTCGATTTCGCCGCCATGTTTTCCCCGGAAGTTGCGGTAGAGAACCTTGTAACCCTGCCGCCGGAGATAGCGTGCGGCCAGCTTTTCCCCCCGCGCGCCGAGCTGAAGATGCTCGGGACTAGAACGCGAAAAGCGGCTGCGCCACCGGTTCGAATGATCGGCGATGAATCGGACAAGGCCCGTGCTCATGAAGTTTCGCGAGGTGTTGCGGCGTGCCGTAACCTTTGTGCTGACTGAAACAATACTGCGGAAATTGCGCGCAAAATTCCCGCATCAAACGATCGCGCGTGACCTTCGCGATCACGCTCGCGGCGGCGATGCTCAGGCTGAGACAGTCGCCATCGATGATCGCAGTTTGCGGAAGCGGAAATGGAAAAACCGGCAGGCCATCGATGAGCACATGCTCTGGTGAAATCGTTAGGCCAGCGACTGCCACGCGCATCGCCGCATGGGACGCGCGCAGGATGTTGATGCGATCGATCTCGAGATGATCGACCACGCCGACGGCCCAGACGATCTCGGAGTGAGTCGTTAGGTAGGCGAAAATTTCTTCGCGTAATTCCGGCGAGAGCTGTTTGGAATCCTTCAGCTTCTTGTGCCGAAAACGCTCCGGCAAAACCGCGGCGGCCGCGACGACCGGCCCGGCGAGCGCACCGCGGCCGGCTTCATCGATGCCGGCGATGCGGACGATGCCTAACGACCGCAGTTTTTTCTCGTGACGAAGTCCGCAGCGCATCTGCGGAGAAGTTTATCCACAGATTTCACAGATTTTCACAGATTATTTCGCAACCGAACTTCGGAAGCGCAGTTTCATCCGAAAAATCTGCGTGAATCTGCGAAATCTGTGGACGAAAAACTGCTACTCCCGCACCGCAGTCGCTTCCTTACCCTTGCGATTACGCAGGTAATTCAGCTTCGAGCGGCGTGCCTTGCCCACTTTTTCCACTTCCACCTTCGCGATGCGCGGCGAGTGGATCGGGAACACACGCTCCACCCCTTCACCATAAGAGATGCGGCGGACGGTGAACGACTGGTTCAAGCCGGTCCCTTTGCGGCCGATGCAGATGCCGGCGAAAATCTGGATACGCTCTTTCTCACCTTCGCGCACGCGCGTGTGGACGCGCACGCCGTCGCCCACTTTGAATTTGGTCACGTCGGTTTTCTGCTGCTCTTTGGCGATGGTGTCGATGATATTCATAATTCTGGTCTCCGGCTGGAAAAAGGGGGCCGAATCAGTAGCGCGAGAACGTCGGATTGTAAAGAGACCTGTAGCCGCTTCCCTGTGGGGAGCGATCGTCTCGACTGGGACGGGGCAGAGACACCCATGCCTCCCACCGGGAAGGAGCTGCAGCCGTACTCCTCCGTCGGTTTGTGCTTTCAGGCGCGGCCGTTATAATCCCGGCTCCACTGCGCCCGTAGCTCAACTGGATAGAGTGACAGCCTCCGAAGCTGTAGGTTGCGCGTTCGAGCCGCGCCGGGCGCACGGGGGGCCGGGTTTACTCGTTATCGGCCACACGCGAAGCGGGTCGTGAGGCTTCCAGTTTCGCATTCACCTTTTGGATTTCCTTGCGCTGTTCTTTCAAACCGGCGAGTAACTCAGCGATTTCTTTCTGCTGTGCGGCAACGGTAGTCTTGAGGGAAGCGACCGCCTTGTGCTCCTTGAGAAATTCATTGAGTAACATCGCATTCACCGCTTCGTAGCGAACGGTGTACGGCTTGCCTGACTCATCCCGCGCCACCAGGTCGGGATCGACTTTCTCTACTTCTTCTGCGACCAGGCCGAACTGCGGTGTGCCTAACGAGTCTAACCCTTTCTTATACCGGAAAGTCACCGGCTACAGCTTGAGCAAGGCTTCGCTCACTTTATCCATGGGCTTGATCGTCTCCTTAAACCGCGCGGAGGAAGTGGCGGTGCCGAGCCGGCCGCTGCTATCCACCATCACACTCACTCCCGACACAGTGCCGCCGTAGATGCCGGCGATGTAGGCATGGTTCTGAATGCCAGGCGTGCCAATGCGAATCGTGTTTGATTCTTTCGGGCCGCCGCCAACCGTTCCGATGACAATGTCGTAGTTACCCGCGATAACCTTGCTCGCGGCCAGGACTCCGATCGCGATGTTGTTGGAACCGGTCGTGCAGAGATTAAGGGCGTCTTTCCCGAGAGCAATATTGGAAGACCCTGTGCTATTTTCGAGGAGGGCCTCGTATCCGAAGGCGCAGTTATCGATACCGGTTGAGTCAAGGGTCAGCGCGGCGTGGCCAACCGCCGTGTTTGAGGAGCCAGTGGTGGAGGTGAGCGCGACATTACCTACCGCCGTATTCCCGGTGGCCGTTGTGGCGCTAGCGAGAGCGGAGAGGCCAACGGCCGTATTGGCATAGCCGTTCGTATTGTTATAGAGCGCCTGAGAGCCAACCGCGGTATTCGCAGCGCCAGTGGTGTTGGAGAAAAGGGCGAAGGCGCCCGCGGCGGTATTACTCGTTCCACTAGTATCGTGGTATAACGCGTCGATTCCGAGCGCGACGTTATCGTGAGCGTTCGGCTGGAGACTAAAGAGGGCGTCATCGCCCAGGGCGGTGTTCTCGCCCGGGTAACCACCGCCTGGTGGCGGAGTCACTGCTAAGATCCTTGGAGCCAGCGAAAGACCGGCCACAACTAACAAACCACAAAAGCTAATTCGGGTGCTTACCTTTTTCATCATGTGTCTCCTTGTGAAACGCAGGATGAAGGGCAGCCTGGCGCCGTGTCAAGCCAAACCCAGTCCTTTATTTGTTAGTCCAGACCAGCCGCGGCGATGAAGACGTCGTCTCCAGCCGTTCACTCACCTTCTCTAATTGCGCCGCCTGCTTTTCCGCCAGCCTTTCCAGCCTTGTTACGGCCGCTTCTAAATCCTGAACTTTTTTGTGTTCCTTGAGGAACTCATTGAGCAACATCGCGTTCACCGCTTCGTAGCGCACGGTGTAAGGTTTGCCTTCGTCGTCGCGCGCGACCAGATCGGGATCGACTTTTGCCACCTCTTCCGCCACCAAGCCAAACTGCGGAATACCTAACGAGTCTAACTCTTTCTTATAACGGAATGTCACCGGTTTAAGGTTAAGCAATGCTTCACTCGCCTTATTCATCGGCTGGATGTGGTCCTTGTAGCGCGCCGAGGAAGTGATCGTGCCCATGTGCCCGTTGTTATCCACTACCACCCCCACTCCACCCGCCACCGTCGCCCCGCGGATGCCGATAATGTAGGTCGCAGTTTGCACCCCCAGTTTCCCCAGGCGCATGGTATTGCTTTCCCCCGCCCCGCCGATGGCACCAAGGTCGATGTTGTTGCTCCCACTCGTCAGGCCGCTGCCGGCGAGTTCGCCCAAGGCGATGTTGCTCTTTCCGGTGCTGTTATTGAGTAAGGCCTGCTCGCCGCAAGCGGTGTTACTCGCTCCGGTCGTGTTTTGATTCAGGGCTTGAAACCCATAGGCCGTGTTATTGCCCGCGCTCGTGTTCTTGTAGAGCGCTCCTTGTCCCCCGGCCGTGTTTTGACTTCCCGTGGTATTGGATAAAAGCGCGTTTACCCCCGCGGCCAGGTTGCTGTTGCCGGTGGTGTTATGGGAGAGCGCAAAATAGCCCTCGGCCGTATTGTTGTTGCCTAGCGTGTTGTCTTCGAGCGCATCAACCCCCGTCGCGGTGTTGAAGGAGCCAGTGGTGTTGTTTTCGAGCGCTTCAACTCCCATGGCCGCATTGGAGTTGCCCGTCACGTTATTTGCGAGCGCTAAATAGCCGTTGGCTGTGTTGAGGGAGCCAGTAGTGTTGTTTTGGAGCGCTTCAACTCCTGTGGCTGTATTGAAAGCGGCAGTGGTGTTGTTTTCGAGCGCATCAAGTCCCGTGGCGGTGTTGTAGTTACCCGTGGTATTGGAAAGGAGCGCGGAAAGACCGTTGGCCGTGTTGTAGGCGCCAGTGGTGTTGCTAACGAGCGCGTTAAACCCCGTGGCCGTGTTGGAGACACCGGTGGTGTTGCTCTGAAGCCCCCCTGCCCCGACGGCGGTATTGAAGGAGCCTGTGGTATTGGAAAGGAGCGCGTCAAAACCATTGGCCACGTTGTAGATGCCAGTGGTGTTGTTATAGAGCGCTTGAGAACCTATGGCTGTGTCATCGATGCCAGTGGTGTTCACCAGCATGGCATATGTCCCGATCGCGGTGTTATCAACGCCCGTGTTATTGGTGAGCGCATCAGCGCCGAAGGCGGTGTCATTACCTCCGGAACCGAAGTTGAGCAACGCGTCCTGGCCCTGGTAGGTGTTGCTGAAAAAGCAACCATCTTCGCAGGTCTGCGCCCAGGTCACGGGCACGAGCGCGAGCCCGGCCAGGACGCAAATAAATAAGAGCCAAACTCGTCGCCCAGAGGGTGAAGTAAGGAAGCTGGTTGGTAACTGCTTCGACTGTGGTTTGGAGTTAGAAGTGTTCATAAGGTTTTTCCCCTTCAGTGTGTTGCTTTGGTTTTTTGGCACAAAGTACTAATGGCATAGAAAACCGAAGTTCCGAATTGTTTAAAGCCCATGAAAATCACTTACCTTTATTCCTACTCCGGGGAGTGTCCCTGCTGCTTGGTAAGCTACCAACTCCCTACCGGCTTCCCATCGCTGGTTTGCCGGTAAAGGAGAAGGTCGCTAACTCACTAGTTCTTAGAAGGGACAAAAGCCGGGATCGGGCTCGTCGAGTCTTCGGTCGGCCCCGGCGGGGATGAGTTGGGTCGCGATCGTCTCCGCGGTGTCGGTTCCTTCATTGCGCAACAGATGCACATGAGTCCCGCCTTGATCGACGAAGGCCGTCCCCGCGGGATGAAAGTGCGGAGTGCACATCGGGTCGTCGCCTTCATAGGATGTGATCGTCCCCGAAAGGACGGTAATTATGCTTGGGCCAGGGTGCGAGTGCCATCCGGTGTTGGCGTTCGCCGCGAAGACGTTATCCACGACATAGACGTCGGTCGCGGAGTTGGCTTCCATCCGAATCTTCCAGTTGTCTGTTTTAAGGTGGATGGTGAAACCTGGCAGGCTATCAGGCCCGGTCAGGATTGTGGTCGTGACGCCGACAGGATCGGTCGCCTTGGCTGAGGTGATAGTTAGCACGCTACCGGCGATGATAGTCATCGTTGCGATAAGTGCGGCGCGCCGCACGGAGTGGCGGCGAGTTGGTGTTACTCTCAGTGTAGTCATAGTTGTTAGGTTCCTTCTTTTATGGGAGTGAGGGTGCTCCGCTGGTTTTGGTTGTGTTGTTGGATGGCTCTTTGCCACTGAGTACTAACGGAACGAGAAGTCGAAGTTCCCAACTATTTTTGCCACGAGCCTGACGGACGGTCGCGATGTGGTTTTTGCGCTTGTCCCAAAAGAAAAATGGAACCACCCTGTAGGCAGCGTGAATCCAAGGATGCAGACAGAGGATGCAACCGAGCCGGGCGTCTTCGCCACAACGCGCTGGAGCCTCATTGTGACTGGAGCCGGCTTCGGGAGCGGCGAACAAGCTGCCCGGCAGGCGCTAAGCGAGTTATGTCGCAGTTATTGGCGGCCGATCTTTTCTTTCGTCTGCCGCCGCGGTTATTCGCCCGAGGATGCGCAGGATCTGACGCAGGATTTTTTCCTTATGATCCTGGAGAGTAACTGGCTCCGGCAGGCGGATGAAAGTCGCGGTCGCTTTCGTTCGTTTCTCCTTAAGTCACTCCAGAATTTTCTAAGTCATGCTGCGGAGAAGGCCAAGACACATAAGCGCGGAGGCGATCTTACTTTCATCTCCTGGGACGATTGGATGAAGGAAGCTCCCTCGCAGCTATCTATCTCCGCGCAAACGTTGGACTCTTTACCACCGGAGGCACTCTTCGACTTACGCTGGGCCGCGACCGTAGTAGAGAAAGCGCTGCAACGCCTGCGCGAGGAATGCGAAGCCAAAGGACGCCGCCGGCTTTTCGAGACACTTAGCACTTATCTCACCGCCGAGCGCGGCGAGACCTCTTATGCCAGCCTGGCGGCGCGCTTGGATATCGCAGAGACGATGGTGAAAAAGCAACTGCACAATCTGCGGCGGCGTTACCGTTGGCTCTTACGCAACGAGGTCGCGCAGACAGTCGCTAATCCCGCGGATGTAGATGACGAAATGCGCTATCTCTTCACCGCGCTTGCCGCTGGCACTTGATGAGTGAGTTAACCGGCCTTTCCGCTTCGTTTACCGGAATGACCGAGCGTGTCACTAAGTGTGAGCGGTGTGGACTTACCACCCAGGTAGGCCAAGGGATTTGTGCGAGTTGTCTTCTCCGGGAAGCGATGGAAGCAGAAGGCGAAGCGTCCGCCGAGTTATTCGAAAGTGTCCTGACGGAAGCCGACGTCCCGGATAAGGAATGGCACCTGGGGAATTATGAGATCCTGGAAGAGATAGGCCGTGGCGGCATGGGTGTTATCTACCGTGCGCGGCAGCGACATTCCCGCCGCATCGTGGCGCTAAAGCGCGTGCTGGCTTACCAGACTGACTCTCATGAGACTCTGGCGCGTTTCCGGCGCGAAGCGGAAGCCGCCGCGGGCCTCGATCATCCTAACATCCTTCCTATTTACGAAGTGAGTGAGAGCGAGGATGGCCTGCCCTTCTTTAGCATGAAATACGCGACGGGCGGAAGCTTGCGCGCCGCGCTCCCCAGGCTGCGCAACAAGCCTAACGAATGTGCGCGCTTGCTGGCCAAGGTCGCGCGCGCCATCGACTATGCGCATCACGCAGGCATCCTCCATCGCGACCTGCAACCGGGAAATATCCTGCTCGATAGTCATGGCGAACCGATGGTCAGTGACTTCGGCCTCGCGAAATGGCTCACCGAAGAAAGTGATCTCACGCAAAGCCTGACTACCTTTGGTACTCCGGGTTATATCGCGCCGGAGCAAGCGGCAGCCGCTACGGCGGAGCTTACTCCCGCTGCGGATACTTATAGCCTTGGCGCAATTCTATTTCACTTATTGACTGGGCGGCCGCCCTTCACCGGGACGAATGTTCTTAGCGTTATCCATCAGGCTTCGATAACTCCCGCGCCGCATCTGCGTACGCTCGCGCCCTCGCTCGATCGCGACCTGGAGACGATCGTGGTGCGTGCCCTGGAGCGAGAGCCAGGAGCGCGCTACCAATCTGCGGGAGCACTGGCCGAAGACCTGGAGTGTTGGCTGGAAGGTCGCCCGATCCATACGCGTCCTATCCTGCCGCCAGCACGTCTCTGGCGCTGGGCGCGGCGCAACCCGATTCTCTCCAGCGCGGTCACTGCCTGTCTTATCCTGACTACGATCATCCTCTGGTTATTGCGTAGTCCTATCGCTAAGTCACCAGACTTACCACTCTCTAGTAAGAGTATCGCCGTCCTGCCTTTCCAAGCTCTTGTTAGTAACAAGGAGAATGCGGAGTTCGCCGCCGGCATCCAGGACGACTTACTCACCAGTCTCGCGCAGATTCACGACTTGAAAGTCATCAGCCGCACCAGCGTCGCGGCCTATCAAAAGCCTGATGGCCGCGATGTGCGCGAGATTGGGAAATCCCTGGGCGTCGCAAATATTCTGCAAGGCAGCGTGCGCCGCGAGGGTAACCGTGTGCTTATTAACGTCCAGTTGATCGACGCCCGTAACGATCGACACCTATGGGCCGAGCATTACGATCGCATCGTGGCCGATTCGATTGGCTTGCAAGGTGAGTTAGCGACCCAGATTGCGGCGACTCTGGACGCCAGGCTGGCGCCAGAAGAAAAGGCGCGTCTGGAAGTAGAGCCTACCACTAACTCAGAAGCCTATGTGCTTTACCTGAAAGCAGTCGGGAAGGAAGCGACGCGCGATAGCTTGGCAGATGAGATAGCAGTGGAGCAGCTTCTCATGCAGGCCACGGCGCTTGATCCCAACTTTGCCCTGGCTCATGCGGAGGCTTCTCTGGTCAACAGTTGGGTCGCCACGCAAGACGAGGACCAGGCGCGCAAGGCAAAAGCGCGCGCCCAGGCGGAAGAAGCTTTGCGCCTCGCGCCTACTTTGGGGGAAGCACATATGGCGATGGGTCTTTGCCTCTTTTGGGGAGAGAAGAAGTACGATGCGGCGCTAAAGGAATTTAAGCTTTCGGTTGCTAGCTCTCCTAATAACGCGGTGACCTATGTTTATATGGCTGGCATCTACCGGCGGCAGGGACGCTGGCGCGACTCAGTAGCTAGCTTCGACCGCGCCCTGGCCCTCGATCCTCGCAACACTTATGTTATTGATAGTGCCGCCGAAAATCACGTCTTTGTGCGCGACTGGCCCGCCGCAGTTAAGGGTTTTACCCGCGCACTGGAGATAACACCGGATGATACATATGCCAAAACTGGCCTTGCCTACCTGGAAGTGTTTCGGAACGGCAATCCTGCCGCCGGTAGAAAAATCCTACAAAGCGTTCCGGCTCGCTCTCCTCCTGATGGAGACCTGGCCCTGGCATCCTGGGACCTGGCCATGCTAGAGCGCGATTACGCGAGCGCGGAAAAGGTTTTACGCGATTATCCCTTGGACAATTTTCGTAAGAATGGTGAAGCACCGAAAACCTTTTTTCAGGCTCGCACCGCTCTGGCCCACGGCGACGCTCAATCAGCTCAGCGTTACTTTGCCGCGGCCCTACCAGCTCTCAAAGAGTGGCAACGCAAGGACCCTAACGATGACGCGCCGCACGCTCGACTCGGATTACTCTATGCCCTTATAAAGCGAAAGGAGGAAGCTCTCCAGGAAGCGCGTCGCGCGGTTGAGTTGGAGCCCGAAAGCCAGAACGCATTTCATGGCGCTGGCTGCGCCGGTACCCTGGCCCTTGTCTATGCGCTCACCGGCGAACAGGAGCAGGCCCTGGCGCTCATCGAACGGCTCCTCACCACTCCTGGCCCGGTTGAGTTTCCTGACTTTCCCGAAAACATCACCCGGGCCGACCTGCGCCTGCGCTGGGAATGGGACTCACTGCGGAGCAACCCGCGTTTCCAGAAAATTCTCGCCGCGCCCGAGCCGAGGACTGTCCTGGACGCCGCGCGTTGACACCGACCTGCTAGCCTAACTAGTAAAGGTCCTGCTACCTGGTTGTAAGATCAAACCAGACAGGATTTACAGGATTCACGGGATCGAAGAAATCGCCTGGCAAGTTCTTCCTCAAGTTCAGTCCTGATCCTTCTGTGCGCCTGCGACCCTACCGATTTCCTACCAGGCGCGGCTCTGTCTCCTTCGACTGCAGCCGTGCGCTCACCTTCTCGAGCTGCAGGGCCTGCTCCTGGAGCATGAGCTTGAGTTCGGCAATCGCCGCGGCCGAGATCTTCCTCTCCTGCGCGAGGGAAGTTTCCAACCCTTCCACCTTGCGGTGTTCTTTGAGGAACTCATTGAGCAACATCGCGTTCACCGCTTCGTAGCGCACCGTGTAAGGTTCGCCTGACTCATCGCGCGCGACCAGGTCGGGATCGACCTTCGCTACTTCCTCCGCAACGAGACCGAACTGCGGAATACCTAACGAGTCTAAGTCTTTCTTATAACGGAAAGTCACCGGCTGGAGCTTGAGCAACGCTTCGCTCGACTTATCCATCGGCTTGATCGCTTCCTTGAAGCGGGCCGACGAGGTGGTCGTGCCCAAGCGGCCGTCGCCATCTACGACCACGGGCACACCGGCAGCTACCGTAGCTCCGTAGATGCCGGCGATATAGGCGTTGTTTTGTATTCCCGGCGTGCCGATGCGGACCTTGTAAGACTCCTTCGGCCCGCCTCCCCGGTTGCCGATGTCGATGTTGTAGGTGCCGGTCTTAAGCGCACTGCCGGCGGCAAAACCAACCGCGATATTCGTGCTTCCCGTGGACACGTCGCCCAGCGCCGAGTTCCCGACGGCGGTGTTAAAGTTTCCTGTTGTAGCGAAGAGCAGCGCATCCATCCCGACCGCAACATTGTCATGCCCGATAGTGCTGGTATAGAGCGCGGATTGGCCGACGGCGGTGTTGATGCTCCTGTCGTATTGTTCGTCAGCGCAGAGCTTCCCAGAGCGGTGTTAAAAAAGCCGGTCGTATTATTTTGCAGGGCCAGGCCGCCGTCGGCCGTGTTTGGGCCGCCACTGGTATCCGACGCGAGCGCATAGCCGCCGGTCGCCGTATTGCCAAAGCCAGAGGTTACACTTAGGAGCGCATTGAAACCCAACGCGGTGTTGGTCTGGCCCGACGTCAGATTGAGAAGTGCGTCCTCACCCAAAGCGGTATTAGCTCCGGGATAGTCGCCACCGGGCGGAGGGGTGACGGCGAATGCGACACTCGCGAGCGAGAGCCAGGTGGTAGCTAGCAGAACGATGATGTTAGAATGAGTAATTGGGTTTTTCATAGTGCGTATCCTTTTCGAGACGCGAGTCTGCCAAGGCGGGTAGGATTTCAAGGCAAATGCCACCCGATCTGAAGATCACCCGGATAGGAGTTACACGCTCTTGCGACCGAAGTTTAAAGACAGCGAGCGGCAGGGACTGAGGAATGAGTGTCGACAGTAAACTGACCCTTACTTATAGAGCTCTATCAACTCAGGTTCACAAATTTCGCATCCCTGTGTTTACCGATGAGACGATTAATAGCATCTCGCGGCGCACCGGTCTCCTTGAGCAAGCATACCCAAAGAAAAACCCGAAGATAAAAGTTTACCTGCGCCATTGCGGGAGCTTTCAGGTATTTGGGTGAGTCAATATCTGCACTGTGATGAGTGAGATGATTTCGGGTATAGCGAATTTTCTCTGGAAGCTGCTCGACATCGTCGAAGAGTTGCCGAGCCTCATCTTCGTGACGCTGAAAGACCTCGGCGATTCTTTCATCCAAATATTTATAATTTCCGAACCGCAACTTTCGAAGTGTCCAGTTGCGTAGCGCTTCTGGAGCGGCATCGACGATCGCATCAACCCGGCGACGATGTTCTTCGGTAGGAAGCGCTTTAGAATCGAACATTCTCGCGTGATAGACTTCTAGCGCCTGCACAAGAAAGAGAAATTCGGCGTCTGCGTGCAGGCGGCGATCACGAAGAGCGACGATTGCGAATAGGTCTATGACCGGTCCCAGCTTCGAGTCTACTTCGGCCCATTTTTGAACTATCTCTGTGAACTGAGTTGCAATCCTCGGGTAGGAAGCAAGCATAAAAGGAGTGATGATTTCCTTTTTGGTCCGCCGCGCCTGCCGGCTTCGAATGATGGTTCCTTCAACCGGGAGGCCCTCGAAGTTGGGTGCGTAGGGATCGTCCTTGTAAACTTCGACCGCGTTGTAGCGTAATCCTACTCCAACGAGAAGTGAGAAAAAGCGAACCACGAAAGGAATCCATCGATTGCTAACGTCATAGAGTGACTGAGGAAACTTAAAATGTAGCCAGACTCTAGGTTTTCCGCTGAAGCGATACTCGCTCCACTCTTCCGAGATCGCGACGAACCGAACGATCCTCATTTGAATTTCTGGCGTGACATCGACTACCAAGTCTTTCGCCGAAATCTCGCTCCATACGGATTCTCCTCCTTCAATAGTCGACTGCTTCAGAACCTTGTCCCCAAGCCAACTATGTAACATCTCGATATCGAGACTTGCTGCAAAGATACCCTTTTCACCCCACGTCTCGAATTCCAAGCCTTCAACGCCGGCGATTGCCTGAATGTCGTAAGTCTTTAACCCCGCAGAAATCGCTGGCAGCGCAAAACATCCGAATAACGTCACCGGTCGGTTGTGCGCGTTCCTTCCTACGATAATCTCAGGAACCGACGTATCCTGGCCGAATCTGACAGGCTCGCCCATTGTTTCCCCAATCGAAAGATCCTGAGGAACTTTAACGCTCAGGCGGAGACCATCGGAATTTGTTAGCGCGCCAAATTGCGGCGGGGCTTCAGCTCCAAAAATCCACCATTTTCCTTCGATCGACACGTCCTCCATTAGTTTCGGCTAACGAAATTTCTTTACAACATCTCCGTCTGCTTACGTTTCGTTAGTCTCTCTTCCGACCATGGTGAAGGGGTTTAGTTGCGGGGGCATTGATGGTATCGGTCCGTCGAGGAGGCCGGCGATGGTGACGATCTGGATTTTTGGGTAGCCCTTTTGCAAGAGTTGCCGTTAATAGCAATTCAAGCAGAGCGTTTTTCGCTTCCCCCGCGGTAGCCTTGAGGTGACTCCAGCAAACGCAGTTGGGGTTCAACGTGGCCCTTTCGATGAGCAACATTAAACATTGTATTCTGTTCTACGTCTTCATTGCCCCATTGCTGCCAGCCTTCCCGGCAGAACCTAGCGAAGAGCTCAAGGTAAGGACCTACCGAACATGACTCGATGATATCGTATATCTCGTCGGGCTTTCTGGAATGCTCACGTTTACGGGTAGCGAGCATGTTGACCTGGGTACGACCGGCTTGCAGCGTTCTCATGCTACCGCGAACTCCGAAGAGAATAAGCTCGGTGACGTTGCGAAAGTAAAAGCCTACTCCCCGGCCATCCGGGCCGCCGTCTTTACGCACCTTAAACCAGACGATATTGGCCTTGTAGGTGAAGCCCCAGGCTTTCATCACTTGCAGACCTTCTTGGAGCAGCGCGTTAGGGACCCACAGATAAAGGTGGGAGCGGGCGCCGGCCACGCTGCCCACCGGCAGATCCATGATTTCCTGCAACTCCATCGTCGGATAGCGCAAGAGGCGTCGGTGTTCTGGCGCGACCTTTCCGGTCCGATTCTGAAACTGCCAGGGTGGGTCGGCGAGGATGGTTCCGAAGCGGCCCCAGACTTTTTCGCTTAGGTCAACCGCCGGGGCCGGGAGGACGCGACTAATGATTTTCGTCATAGAGGCTTTTCTTTATCCCAATCGCGAGGATTGGACAACCTCCTCCGCCACCGCCTTCGATGCGCGGGAGAAGTTTCCCCATGTGTGTGGTGCTCGCGCCGTACTTTGTCCCAATGCGGAGCTCATTGAATACGCCTTGTAATTCGTCGCACCGAGTAACAATGATTCCGATGGAGATGGCCCGCAGCTCGAAGAGAAGCCGGAAGTTGTTTAGGTCGCGGTCAAAAAACGGGTCCTTGTTGTTCCATTCGACTTCCAACGCGACGCGGTTTCTAAAGCAGTCAACTTTATGAGTTGGCGACTGGAATTCGGTAGTATCAACGACGATCTTTGTATCGAAGTGCTTTTCCTTCCACCCGCGCTGATAGAACTGCGTGTCCATCCAGCCGGCGATATCTGACTTTCTTCCCCCGCCGATTACTAACTGGCTTCGGTTAATTCGGAATCCGCTCAAAACGTCAGTGAGGTCGCGGTATTCGTTTGCAAAATCGGCCTCAAAATGGCGGAGGCATGACGCCACTCATGAATCTCGTAATTGGTCTGAATGAAGTCAGAAAATTCCTCGATCGCCATTCATCTCGGATCTAGTCCTTACCGGATGACGGATCCAGAAGGAATTGCAGTGACGGGCGATCAGACGTCGATGAATTGATGGTAGGTCTCGGCCGCGTCGGCCCAGCTTGAGGTGTCGGTGAAGGCGTGGAATTGCGCCTGACTCGCTTCGTCGCTGCTCTCGCGGAAGCGGACGTTGTAGTCGGCGTTGGAGTTAAAGGGCGGGTCGAGGTAAACGAGATCGACGCTGGCGTCGGGGAACTCTTTCGGGTCGCGCAACCACTGGAGGTTGTCGCCGAAGCAGAGGCGATTCATTGGTCTCCCGTGTAATGGCACAAACCGCCCGACGCAGGCCAGGGATTGCGCGACAAGCCCTCCGAGCTTTTCGGCGATGCGACCCGCGGCGCGAGCGAAACCTGCCTCCGTCCTTCTTCCCGCCGTAAGGAATGGCACTTCTTCGAAAAAATAGCTCGAAATGCAAGGGTAACCCCTGGTACTATGTTGATGACGTTCAATAAACGCGCGCCTAACGAACCTAACTCTATGAAAGCACTACGATATCTCTTTTTGACTCTCACTCTGGCTTTGGCCACCCATGTCACTCATGCGGGCAGCGCGACCTGGGATCTTAATCCTACTAACAACGATTGGAACACGGCCGCCAACTGGACGCCCGCGACCGTGCCTGATAGCCTAACCGATGTCGCGACTTTCGGCGTTTCCAATCTTACCGGTATCTCGTTTTCGGAAATGACAACGGTCGGCAGCATCGTCTTCAATCCGGGGGGCCAGTGCCTATAACATCTCGCCTCCCGGAGTTATGTTCATAGGGCAATCGGGCGGGCTAACTGTCAGCGGAGCCGGTATCGTCAATAACTCCGGGATCATGCAGAACTTTACCGCCATGGGAGCCAATTCGAATGATATCCGGACGGTTACTTTCACCAAGAGCGCTGCCTCCGGCGCGGGAGTGGTCTATAACCTGGGGGCGAACGGCGCCGCCCTTTTCGCTAATACGACGACGGCGGACCAGTCGAGTTTCATGTGCCACGCTAACGGTGGCGGCGTGTTATTTCACGATAGCGCTACGGCCGAGCGCGCGGTCTTTGTTCTCGATGGTGGTGCGGGCGCCGGTAATTTCGGAGGCGGAGTTTCATTCTTCGATAACTCAACGTCAGCGAGCGCCGTCTTCACGATCAACGCCAGCACCGCCGATAGTCACGACAACTTCGGCACCAGCGGAAGCGTTAACTTCTACGATGGGTCGACCGTAGGTGACGGCTTCCTCGTTGCTGAAGGTGGAATGGTCGCGGGTGCGGCAGGAGGGGCAATTAGTTTCTACGAGTTCTCCAACGCCGGTATTGCGTTGCTCGTCGCGAATGGCGGGCAAAACGGTGGTTTGGGCGGTGTCATTTCCATCAGCTCCCAAGCGAGTGGCGGCACCGCGCGCGTAGAGATATTCGGCGATGGCACGCTCGTGACTAATGGCATCGCTTCCGTCGTTATCGGCTCGCTCGAAGGTGATGGCATTTTAATCTAAGTGCGAGCGGTCTAACTATCGGTAGCAACAACCTCAACACTCTCTTTTCCGGCATCATCTCACCTAACCAAATTAACGGCGCCCTAACAAAGATTGGAACTGGCAGACTCACGCTGAGCGGCGCCAATGGTTATACGGGCGGCACTATCATCACTGCCGGGACGGTTGTCGCCACCAACCGCAACGGCTCCGCCACCGGCTCCGGCCCGGTGCAGGTAAACGGCGGAACGTTAGGTGGGAGCGGCACGCTGGCCGGCGCGGTGACGATCAACGCGGGAGGTATCCTCGCTCCCGCCCATGGTACCGGGCATCAACTAACACTCACAATGCAAAGCACACTCACATTCAACGCTGCTAGCACTTACACTTACACCGCCAAGGCGAAGATGAATAAGGCCAGGGCCGATAAGGTCATTGCCAAAGGAGTCACAATCAACAACGGCGCTACCTTTAACTTCAGCGGGATAATCCAGGGAACTTTAAGCCAGGGCTTCGTCTTCACCTTGATCAACAACACCGCGACAACACCTATCAGCGGCACTTTCGGCAATCTACCCGACGGCGCTATCATCACGGCCGGCGGCAATAACCTTCAGGCCAACTATGAAGGCGGCGACGGCAACGACCTCACGCTGACGGTCGTCCCTTAGTCTTAGGGGCGTTTCCAAAAGAACGTTGCACCGGAAGATTAGACATCTTGCCCGTCTCGGCTGGCGGCCTTCCAGCCCGCCGGCTCCGCCCCCTCCCCTTCCCACTCCCGAGGCACGAAAATGCCGCCGTAGGGGCATGCCGACATATCACCGCGGAAGCCATCGTCCGCTCGAGACAGATCGCCAAAACGCCGCTGCTCGAACTGTTGCCGCTCGAAACCTTTTTGTGACTCCGTTCGTCGGCCTCCCATAGCCCCAGTCATCGCATTCGAAAAAAATCCGGGAGGTGAAGAAAAGGCGTGACAGGCCAAATAGAAATTGCTAGCAACGTCACCAATGAACTCCAAGAACCTCGCATCGTCGCACCCGCATCGTCGCACACGCACGAGCATCGCTAAGCATGTTTTTCTATGTCTGCTTTCCGCGGCAGGCTGTTTTTTCTTTGTGCTGCTTAGCCTTAAATTAACGCCAACTCTCAACGCGCAAACGCCGACTCCGCCGTACTCGCCTACTCCGACATGTACCGTGACGCCGACGGCCACGCCCCCAACGACGACGCCGACACCAGCTGCCTGCTCGACCTGCTCGCCCCACCAGACTCCAAGCCCGCAACCCGACCCGACTGCGACGGCTATCCCGAGCCTCTACCAACCCGGCGACGGCTCGACCCTGGAGTGGCGTCCCTATCCTCCGACCAATGGCGCCCCTTCGCCATGGCCTGCGGTATTGGTTGTCCACGAAGGCGGCTTCAAAACGGGGGGTATGTATTCCGGACTGTTGGAAAATTGTGCCACGGACCTCGCATCCGCTGGCTATTACGCCTTCATTGTTAGTTATCGACTCGCCCCGTGTGAAGTTATCAAAAAGCAGCCGTGTCACGACGTTGCGGCATCGGGGCGACCTCCAGAACAAACTGACGATATAAAAGCTGAAGTGCGGGCGGCGCGCGCGGACCCTCGTTGCAATGGGAAGGTAGCGGTGGTCGGCGGTTCTGCCGGCGGCAGTCATGCGGCATTCGTAGCACTCGATACAGTTCCCTCGGCCAATTGGTCGGCCAGCGATCGACCAGATGCCGCCGCATGTTTATCGGGAGCGTACGATCTCTCCGATCGCACTCAGGAGGTTGGATATCCGGCGGGCGACGATCCACTTCCACAATTTATTGATCTGGTCCAAAACTATACCAACACTTTTGACCGTACAATTCAAAGAAGCGTTTCACCGGTAGCTAAAGTCACCGCGCCAACGGCCGATAAGCCTTTCAGACCGATTTTTTTCATTAACACTCAATACGATCCGATGCCATTTCATCAGATAGTAGACCTGCAATGCGCTCTGCAAACGGCTGGGATCGACCCTGGTTTGTATAAAGCTGAAACGATACCAGACAGTCGTTTGCATGCTTTTCAGTTCTGGCGGGAATTCGACGATGGATATCCTTATGCGCAGCGCGTGAGCACCAGAGTCATCGACTTTTTTGATGCTGCAAACCTGAAGACACCAGCCGGCCATTGATTTCCCCAAGCCAAGGAGACAGATCATGAAAACAATCCCGACATATCGAAGCCTACTAGGTGCCCACCAGCGCTTTGTGCGCGTCAATTTGAATCTTCTAGCCGCGTGCGCGCTGATTGGGGCACGCCCAATCACCTATGCCGAGAGCGGCACCTGGCTCGCTAACCCGACGAATAACGATTGGAACACCGCGGCGAATTGGTCCTCGAATCAAGTGCCCAATACTTCGACCGATATAGGAACATTCGAAGGGTCCACAATCACCCAGCTCTCCATCTCGCAAAATGTCACCCTGGGAACGGTCGCCTTCAACCCGGGTGCAAGCTCCTATGGAATCGCGACCTTGCCTGACGTCGGGCTGACGTTCTACGGTGCGGGCGTCGTCAATACTTCCGGGGTGCAGCAGAATTTCGTAGCCGGGGTCGATCAGATGGGTCACGGCGGCGGCTTCGCGTTTGCCAGCGGCACTGCAGGAAGTCTCGTCAATTTTACACTCGAACCGCGCACCACCCTCGATGGAACTCCCGGCGGCGTGCAATTTGATCTTGGTGCCACTGCGGGCTCGGCGACCTTTCATACCTTAGGCGGTGTGATCGATGGGGGAGATGGAGGATATGTCGCCTTTTACCACACTGCGAGCGCAGCCGATTGTACGATTATTAACGACGGCGGGTCAGTCAGTGGCGCTCTGGGTGGCTATACTTTCTTTCTCCTAGCCCGCCCCAGTGCGGGTAATGCGACCATTATCGCAAATGGCGGCGTGAGTGGGGCGGGCGGTGGCGTCATCCAATTTAAGGACGGCTCCACGGGTGGCACGGCGAGGCTGGAACTCTTCGGCAATGGCTCCATGGACATGAGTGATCACATCGGCGCAAGCCTTACCCTTGGGTCGCTGGAAGGCGATGGCTCGGCTTATCTCGGCCGGGGGATGTTGATTGTCGGAAGCAACAACCTCAGCACTGCCTTCTCCGGCGTCCTGTATCCTGGGAGCCCGGCGGGCGATAGCGGAAGTGGCGCCCTAACGAAGATAGGAACGGGCACGTTGACGCTTAGCGGCGCGAATCTTTATACCAATGGGACGGCGGTGAGTGCGGGAACGTTAGTCATTAGTAACACAAACGGCTCGGGCACAGGCACAGCGGCGGTAAGTGTGAACGCGGGGACGTTAGGCGGGAAAGGAATCATCGCGGGTGCAGTAACTATCGGCACCGGGAGCGGCGCGGGGGCATTCCTCGCCCCGGCGCATGGGACGAAGCAAGAAGCTAGCCTAACGAGTCTAAGTGGATTGACCTTCAAGTCAGATAGTACTTATACCTGTACCTTCAAAGCCAAAGGGAACAAAGCGCGCGCGGATAAAGTCATCGCCAACGGAGTGACCATTAACAGCGGGGCGACGTTTAACTTCAGCGGCCAAGTGCAAGGCCACTTACGCCAGGGATTGATCTTGACTGTTATTAGCAACACCAGCGCCAATCCTACTAGCGGTACCTTCAGCAACCTCTCCGAGGGCGCCATCCTAATGGTAAGTGGAAATAACTTCCAAGCCAGCTACGAAGGCGGCGATGGGAATGACCTCACCTTGACCTTGGTGCCATAGCAAAAGCCGTTGAGCCTGTCCGCTCGCAACGAGTTTTCAGCTTGAGCGGAAGGAAGCGCGTTTCGGAATTTAATCTTGCAGACCGGAGTCAGTCCGGCTAAGAGGAAGCCTGCGTTCGTGCACGAGCGCGCCTAACGAAAGCAACTTTATGAAAACTCTGCGACTTCTCTTTCTGACGTTAACTCTGGCTTTGGCGACCCACGTTGCGCGCGCCGGCAGCGCGACCTGGGATCTCAACCCGGCCACGAACGATTGGAATTCCGCCGCCAACTGGACGCCCGCGACGGTGCCTAACGGCACCTCAGACATCGCTACTTTCGGCCTGTCCAATGTGACCGATCCCACCTTCTCCGTCCCAACCAGTCTGGGCGGCATCGTCTTCAATGCCGGGGCGAGCGCTTATACCATCGCTTTCGGGCACGGTCGCACGCTTAACTTCTACGGCGCCGGCATCACCAATAACTCCGGTGTTACGCAGACGATGGTCTTGGATGCTTTCCGAGGAGTCGTCGCCCAGATTGTTTTTCACAACAGCTCCAGCGCCGGCGACGAGACGATTTACTCGGTTGATGCTCCGAATCTCATTTCCAGCCTCTTCTTTGAAGATAGCTCGAGCGCAGGGAGTAGTAGCATAAATCTCGCTGGCGGGTCCGATATCTATGGTAGCCACATGACCTTTGCCACTGACTCAACCGCCGCGAGCGCGAACATCACCGTGAACGGTGGCCTAACGAACGCGGCGCAAGGAGCTGACGCGACCTTCTTTGATCAGGCGACGTCGGACCACGCGACCATCACCGCGCATGGCGGCGCGGTCGCGGGAGCGGGCGGCGGGATAGTTGTTTTCGCCGCAAGCGGAAGCTCCACCGCGGCCGATGCGACCTTGATCGCGGACGGCAGCGTCGCCGGCGCCGATGGCGGCTTCCTCTCATTCCTTGGCACGTCCGAGGGCGGGACCTCACGGATCGAATTGTCAGGCAACGGCACTCTCGATCTTACCGGCCGAACTTCTCATACCCTAACGATCGGGTCGTTGGAAGGTGACGGCATCGTGTCTCTAGGGAAAGTCAATCTCACGGTCGGTAGTAACTCACTTAGCACCGTTTTTTCGGGTATGTTGCAGGATGGCACCGGTGGCGGACCCGGGATGCTGACTAAGGTTGGCACCGGCACGCTGACTTTGACTGGCGCGAATTCTTTAACCGGCGGCGTCACGATGAGTGCCGGCACGCTCGTGGCCGCGAACGGGGGCGGTTCCGCCACTGGCCCCGGCAGCCTGCAAGTGAACAGCGGCACCGTGGGCGGCAGTGGTACTGTGGCGACGGCTTCTTTCGGAACCGGAGCCGGGTCCGGCGCGGTCCTAGCACCGGCCGCCGGCACTAACAAGAACTCGACATTTACGGTGACAGGCCAGCTAACTCTGAAATCTGATGCCACCTATCTCTACACCGCCAGGGCGAAAGGCCGGAAGATTCGGACCGATAAGGTCGTGGCTGGAAGTGTCACTATTAGTCAGGCCGCTTTCACCTTTCAATCCCGCATCGTCGGCACCTTGGCTGCGGGCACGACCTTGACCGTCATTAGCAACCTTTCCAGCCTCCCGATCAGCGGAACCTTCTCCAACCTGCCCGACGGCGCGATCCTCACCGTGGGCAGCAATAAGTTCCAAGCCAGCTACGAAGGTGGCGATGGCAACGATCTCACTCTGACCGTCGTCCCCTAACGTTACCTAACGAGTAAAGGACTGCGGCGCCGCCTTAAGCCAGCGCGTCGAGCCGGCTCAGCAGGTCCTTCTTGCTCGTCATGCCCGTGACCTGGTCGCGCACTTCGCCGCCCTTGAAAAAGAGGAGCGTCGGAATCGAGCGCACGTTGTAGCGCATGGAGAGACTCTGATTGTTATCGACGTTGACCTTCGCGACTTTGATGGTCCCCGCTTTTTCCTTCGCGATCTCGTCCAGAATCGGCGCGATCATTTTGCACGGACCACACCATTCCGCCCAGAAATCGACCAGCACCGGCTGGTCGCTTTTAGTGACTTCGTTTTCGAAATTCGCTTCGTCGATTGTTACCGCGGAAGAGTCGTCCATGATTTTTTTTAAGAGAAGTAAGTCCAGAGTTGGATCAATAAGGTTAGCACAGAAACGGCGAGCAAGGCCCAACAAAAGCCGGTCGGCACAGAGTCAACCGGCACTTGCACCAGAGCCGGAGCGGCGAGGGAGGGCGCGGTGCGAATCGCCCCGACGGGCGGAGAACTTAAAGGTTGCGTCGTGCCAAGCTTGACCGTCGCCTTCATCGGCGATTCGGGAGCCGCGCCGATGCGCGCGGTTTCTTTTCGCGGAGCCACCGCGCTCTCGGAAGTCTCGACCTTCGCCGGCGTGACCGGCTTCGGAACCGCCGGTAACAAAGCGGGCGCGGACGGCGGTTTCAGCGCCGTGGTCGGCGGCACAGAAGGAGGCCGCGGCGGCGAAAGAGGCGGGCGCACCGGTGGCGCGGCGGGTTTTGCCCCTGTCGGCGCCAGCGGCGCAGCGGCAGAGGGGCGAACTGGTTCAGGCGGCCTGGGCAATGAAGTTGTTGGGGGAGAAGGCGGGCGGGCGGGTAGCGAAGGCGGCGCGGACGGTCGTACCCCGCTTCCCGGAGCTGGCGGCAACGGCGGCCTAACGACTGGTGGAGCCGGCCTGACCGAAGAGGGCGTGATGCTGGCCGGCGCCGCGGGTTTTGGCGGCGGCGGCGGCGGTGCACCGGCACTCGGCGGAGGCAGCGGAACGGTCGGCGCGGCGCCAGGCAGACGGGTCGGCAAATTTATCCGCACGGTATCTTTTTCGCGTGCGACTGGCACGGTCGCCGGACGCGGGGGCAGCGTGATCCGAACGGTTTCCTTCTTAGGTTCGTTTAAATCGGCCATGCAAATTAACGTAAAGTCGTGGCTTTGAAATTGCGAGAATCTTCTCTGCCCACCTGCGTGCCGGCTGTCAAATACCAATCCGCGGCGGCCCCGGAAAATCCGTTCGTTAGGCGAGAAGATCGTAGCCACGCGCACCGCGAATCGTGCGCCTAACGAACTCCCCGACCGGTGCGGCCTCCTGCAATAGCACGCGACAATCGACCTCCGGCGCGTCTGCTTCCGTGCGCGCAATCAGCGGCTGATCGACGAGCAAACGGAGTTCGCGGCCGACCTGGGCCGCGGCCAGCTCGCGCGCGATTTTTTGTTGCAAGGTCATGGCGCGGCGGTAGCGCGCATTCTTGACCGACGCCGGGATTTGCCCCGGCATTTTCGCGGCGCGCGAGCCTTCCTCCTGCGAGTATTTGAAAATTCCAAGCCGCTCAAAACGGACGCGCTCGATGAACCCGAGCAGCGACTCAAACTCCGCTTCCGTTTCGCCCGGAAAACCAACGATAAAAGTCGTGCGCAAAGCAAGTCCCGGAATGCCGGCGCGCAGCCTAACGATCAAATTTTCGATGTGCTCGCGTGACGTTTCGCGGCGCATCCGGCCAAGCATCGCCTCGTCGATATGCTGCAACGGCATATCGACATAGCGCGCGACTTTACCGCATTGCGCGATGGTCTCGATCAGTTCGTCGCTCCAATGCGCGGGATGGGTGTAAAGAAGGCGCACCCAAAATTCGCCGTCGATTTTTTCCAGCTCGCGGAGCAAGGCCGAGAGCGTGAGCCCCCGTGCGGAATCAACCGGCTGCCGCGGGCCGGCCTTTTGTTCCCACAAATCCATCCCGTAATAAGTGGTGTCCTGGCTGATCAGATTAATCTCCCCCACGCCTTCCGCCACGAGGCCGCGCACTTCGGCCAGAATGGATCCCGGCGGCCGGCTGCGATGGCGGCCGCGCATTTGCGGGATCACGCAAAAACTACAGGGATGATTGCAGCCCTCGGCGATTTTCACATAGGCGCTATGCGCGGGCGTGAGACGGAAACGCGGCGTGTCCCAGTCGGGAATATAGGTCGGCCCTTTGGTCACGAAATTCTCGCCGGGAACTGTCTCCTGCCTAACGACTCGCCTAACGATGGCGCCCAGTTCGCTCACCTGGTCGAGCCCGATGAACGCGTCCACCTCGGGCAATTGCGCCCGCAGTTCGCGCGCGAAACGCTGCGACATGCAACCGCTTACGATCAGCTTTTGGTTAGGCCGTTTCGTTAGGCCGCGTTGCTCGTGCGCTTCGAGAATAGCTTCGATCGATTCTTCCTTGGCGGAATCGATGAAAGCGCAGGTATTAATCACGAGCACATCCGCCTCCTCGGCGTGGGGAGTGATTTCCATCCCCTGCGCGCGCACGCTCCCGAGCATGATTTCCGCATCGACCAAATTCTTGGCGCAGCCAAGACTGATCATTCCCACCGTCGTTAGGCGACCGGAAGCCGCGGGCGGCTCCGCGTTCAACGACGGCCTCCGCGCGGCGACTCGTTAGGCGAAGGATTCGACGGCTCGTCTTCCGGATTCACGGGCTCGGCGCGACGCACTTCCGGTTGGCGAAGTGTTGCCCGTGGAGTCACGCCGGCTTCGCTTGCAGGTGTTCCCTCCACCGGTTGGGCGCGCGGCGCGACGATCTCACCGAGCGCAGTTGGTGGCGGCGTCGCGGTCGCCGAGGCGGAAGTGAGCGCGCCTGTCGAGTTGTCGTGCGCAGGCGTGATGCGCTGCACGTTGAGCATCAGACGGATCAAATATATGCCGATCACGAGGACCGCGACCGCGATCAGAAAAGGCACGAAGGCCGGGCTCTTGCGCGGTTGCCGGCGCACGAGCGGCGGCGGTGCGGCGGGGCCGTTATCCTGCAGATAGGAATATCCATCCACCGTCACGCGGTCGGAGATTTCAAACGCATCGAGATAGGGCGTGACATCGACGTCGAGAAATTTCCCATAGATGAGGAGGAAGCCTTTGGCATAGGCGAGACTGGGGAAGCTGGAAAAATCTTCCTGCTCGATCTCGGCGATGCGCGACGGACGGATCTTGGTAATGCGCGACGCTTCTTCGAGCGTGATCTTTCGCGAGAGACGCGCCTGCTTGAGTTTAGGGCCGAGAGCTTCCATCGGGGTGGTGGGATCAGACGGCGGCGTCGAGATCGACGAGAATCTCGCGCGGCTTCGCGCCTTCGCCGGGTCCCAATATGCCGCGCTGCTCCAGAATATCAACGATCCTGGCCGCGCGGGTGTAGCCGAGCCGGAGCCGGCGTTGCAGGAGCGAAGTGGAAGCGCGTTTTTCCTGGCGGATAATTT
Source organism: Chthoniobacterales bacterium (assembly GCA_013821455.1). Lineage (GTDB taxonomy): Bacteria > Verrucomicrobiota > Verrucomicrobiia > Chthoniobacterales > UBA10450 > Palsa-1392. The sequence goes on along the minus strand of JACDGS010000015.1, from coordinate 13,290 downwards.
CGAGACATTTCTCGACCAGTTCCTCGTCTTCGTCGGTCACATCGTCATCGTTAGGCGCGCTGGCGGAACTCATTTGTTCGTGCGCCGCGAGATCGTACGCAGGTGAACTTTGCGCGCTCACGAACTCGACCAGCCGGGTGATTTCCTCATCGGTCACAAGCACGCCTTGCGCGCGGATGAGACGTGAAGTGCTCGGCGGCAGATAGAGCATGTCGCCCTGGCCTAACAATCGATCGGCGCCGTTCTCGTCGAGGATGACGCGGCTGTCGATCTTGCTCGCGACCTGGAAAGCGATGCGGCTCGGGATGTTCGCCTTAATCACGCCGGTGATGACATCGGCGCGCGGCGTCTGCGTCGCGACGATGAGATGAATGCCAGCCGCGCGCGCCATCTGCGTAATGCGCGCGATCGCGCTCTCGACATCGGCCGGCGCGGTCTGCATCAGGTCGGCCAGCTCATCGATGATGACGACGATGTAACTCATGTGATCAGGCACAATCAGCTCGTCGTCGCGCGGGACTTTGATTGTAGCCGGGGGCGGTGACCCCGGCCGCTCATTTAGCATGGCATCGTTGGCCCCGCCGGGGTCAGCGCCCCCGGCTACAAGATCGAGTTCCGCCTGCGTTTTTTTCGGCGGGCGTGCGTTGAAGCTGGTGATGTTGCGCACGCCAGCTTTGGCGAAAATTTTGTAGCGCTTCTCCATTTCATCGATCACCCAGCGCAGCGCGAGTAGCACTTTTTTGGGATCGGTCACGACCGGGATCACGAGATGCGGCAGCGTGTTGTAAACCTGCATCTCAACCACCTTCGGATCGATCATGATGAAGCGGAGCTGATCCGGCGTGAACCGGTAAAGCATGCTCGCGATAAGCGCATTGATGCAGACGCTCTTGCCGCTGCCCGTCGTGCCCGCGACGAGCAGGTGCGGCATCTGCGCGAGATCGGCGATGATGGTTTTGCCGTAAACGTCTTTGCCCAGCGCGATCGGGAGCTTCGCCGTGCTCGCGTTCCAATCCTCCGATTGCAACAGCTCGCGCAACGTCACTTTGACTTTGCGCGTGTTCGCCAGCTCGATGCCGACGGTGTCTTTGCCCGGAATCGGCGCGAGAATATTTATCCGCTCGGCCCGCGTGGCGCGGGCGAGATCGCGCTCCAGACTAACGATCTTATCCACGCGCACGCCTTTCGCCGGATAGACTTCGTAGCGCGTGATCGTCGGACCTTTGGTGATGTCGCCGGCCGCAACCTTGATCCCGAATTGATCAAGTGTGTCGATCAACGTCTGCTGAATTTCCGCCAGCTCAGCCGGATCGGCGGCGACGCGCCCGGCGGGATCGTGCTCCTCGAGCAAATCGATTCCGGGCAACTCGTAACTCTCGGCGTCCCATCCCTGCGCTGTCGTTAGGGCAGGCTCGGCTTTGGCGCTTTTTTTTCCACGCTTCAATTCGGCCAGCGAAGGTTTTTTGCGCGGTGTGGCGGACTCGTTAGGCAACGCCGTCGTGTCCACGACCTTCGGCTCCGGACGATTGGCAAACTCCTCCGGCGTCGCCAGCACCGGCCCGTCGAGAAGAGGCGCACCTTTTTTGCGCAGCTTCTTTTCCAGGACGCGCTGCTGTTTTGCGATCTGCTGCTGGCTGATTTCGAGCTGGCCTTTCAGGTCCGTCTTCCGCATCCGGCGACGGAGAAACCAAAGGCGCAGAACAACGACCGCGCGCTTGCTCGCGAGAACGCTTTGCCTAACGAGATAGACGGGCCGCAGGCCGGTCATGAGGATTAGACTCGTTAGGTAAATCCCGGCCAGGACGATGACCGACCCTTTGCCGAGCGCGAGGCGGAAGATATGCCGGCCAAAAAAATAACCGACCCATCCGCCCGGCCCCTGGATTTTGAACTCGCGCCGCCAGTCATGCAAAAACCACGGCTGCAGATGAAGCAGACACGCGCCGGAAGCGATGAAGAGAATCATCCAGCCCACCCGCCGGCTGACCCGCAGCTCGCCGTAAAAAAGCTTCGCCCCGCCAAATCCGAGCAGCGTCGCGGCCAGCAGATAAGAAGCGGCGCCGATGAGAAAGTAACAAATCCCCGCGCCGACTGCGCCCAGCGGTCCGAGAAAATTCTGCGCCGGCCGGTTCGGCGACGAGGTGGAATTAAGAAGCGGAAACCAGGTCGGGATGTCCTTCGGGACGTAGGAGATCAGGGCAAGGAAGAGGAGCGTCCCGACCCCGAGAAGGATGAGCGCGTAAACTTCATTCCATGCATTGTGCTGAGTGCGTTTGGCCACCGCGCCTGCATAGTAGTCGCGCGCCTGCGCCTTTCAATTGCTCTCTTCGCTACGCGGGCTTTTCGTTAGGGAAATCCGGATTTTGAAATACTTCGCGTCCGCCCCAGAAAGAAGTCGGGCGCTTTATCATGCTCCACTCTTATTCGTAACGGCATCCTTCAGGGCGGCGGTCCAATTCTGCGCGAGTGAGCCCGCAGCCAGAAACATGGCACCGAAAAAATACTCGCGAATCTCCAGATTTTCGGTCACGGCGCGAACCAAGTGCCAGGGTTCGGCGTCCGGGAGAGGGGTCGTCGCGAACGACAGCTTCGACACGGCGAGCTTCAGCATTGGATTCAGCAGTTTGCCGGCGACACCGTTCGTCGTTCTCGCCCCGAACAAGACAATCCGCGCTCCGACGCGCAGATGAGGCAGGATATTCTCAAGTGCTTTCGCAGAAGCATAGACGTCCGGCGCCCCGAACATGATCAGACCGTCGTACCATCCCGCGAGCCGAACCGTCTGAGCCGCGCCCTGCACGACATGGACATTGGTCCACCGATTCGTCTCTATGCGACGCTGGGCGTGGGCGACAGTTGCCGGACTGATTTCGACGCCGAGAACTTCGCCCGAGGGGCCGACCGCGTCCGCCAGGAACAGAAAGCTCCCGCCTATCCCGCAACCAACGTCGAGCACACGGTCTCCCGCTCGGAGATGCATGGCCTGCGTTGCCCTTGCGCGCAACGGCCCGATGAACGCCACATCGAAATTCGGGAACGGCCTCGTTAGGCGAAGAAGCAGTCGTGCGTAGAGGGGAGTCAGGCGGTCACTTTCGCGTTGCATCGTCGAGCCTCGGCCTTTGACGGAGGGAGCCTAACGAGAAAGGATTGGACCGACAAGCCGCAACATCACCTTAAAGACCGGAGTCTGAATGTGTGCTCGCGACGGATCGATAGAAGCAACCCATCATTTGGCCAGCACACGCGCGGCTTTGTTAAAGGATGTTGGCCTCACAGGAAACGCGAAACATACCTTGGCCAGAGGTTCGAGTTCCAAATGGTCATGCCCCTTACACATTGCGCTCCAAGACAAATTGGATTCGGGGCGTTGCCGCGCGAACCTCGTCCGAGCAATCGAAATCCATGCAGCAGGCAACGAGAGTTAATCCGAGCGAGGACGCCAACGCTTTCATGTCGGTCCGGCTGAATAACTGCCACTCGAAATCTTCCTGTTCACCGGTCGGGTAAGCCAGATGCACAAAGAGCCGATCGCCTCGAACTCGTTTCGTTTCACGAACAATTCCATCGGCTAATTCAAAATCTCGCTCACCTTGATGAGACGCGAAGAACTCCGGATGCCATAGGTCAAGAATCAAACGACCGCTCGGCCTTAACCCAGTGGCCAACCGCCCGAGTACCGCTCGATTTGCCGCGGCGTCGAAATGCCCAAAACTCTGCCCCATCACGATGACGGCGTCATACGCCGCTATCTCTGGTTGATAATCGCGCAGGTCCGCCTCGATATAGCACGGGCCACCGCCTAGCTCGCGAGCCTTGGCGACGGCCGCGAGATCGCGCTCAACGCCCGTCACTGTATAGCCACGCTTACTTAAAGCGCGGGCGTGACGCCCCATTCCGCAACAGACATCGGCCAGTTTAGGGAACTGGGTTAACGGCGCGAACGACGAAATAAAATCGACCTCAATCATAGTCCGCGTTTCGCTGATCCCGGCATGAAAGGACTCAAACCAGCGGCGTGAATATGTATTTGGCTTGGAGTTGCTCAACACGGCGGTCGCAAGAACCTAACGAGAATAAGATCAGCCACCGCTGGCGAGGGCGCGCGTGGCGGCGGGATTTGAGGTTGGAGTCATGGAAACTTGGGCGTACGCTGGCCAGTGGTTGCCTGCATCGCCTGCTTAGGCCACTTGGCTCTTTTCGTCATGGGCTACGAGCTTCTTGGTCCAGCTCGGCGCACCGAGCAATGAAACGACCCCCAGTCCCAGAGTGAGACACGGTCGAGTAAGCTGATACAGGTTGCGAACGCGTGCGTCAGGGTGGGAAACCGTGGCGAAATAGTGAGCCCAGTCGACGACATTCGCGAACGAGGAAAGAATGAAGAAAAGTCCGAGAAATACAAAAGCGAAACTGTAAAGATCGGATCGGGAAAGACCGCCGACGCTCACCGTCGTATCTACGCCGCGGCTGACTAGTCGCGCGATGGCGGGCGCGAGAATCCAGAGCACCGCTGCGAGGATGAGCAAGAGCACGGAGGGGGCGTAGAGCATCAAAACACCGGCCATATTCCGGTCGTTGGGCAACGGACTCGCTGTTGCCGCTAAGAAGAGCGGCACGGAGGTCAACAGCCAGTTCAGCGAGAACAAGCGAATGACAATAACGACAATGTTGCTTAGTGGCATGGGCGTGAATAGTGGCCTAACGAGAGCAAGATCAGCCACCGCTCTCCACGGCGAGTCTGCGACTGGCGAGGGCGCGCGTGGCGGCGGGCTGTGAGGTTGGAGTCATGGAAAACTTGAGCGTACGCCGGCCAGCGGTTGGCTGCATCGCCCTGGTTAGACCTCATTAGCGTGGCTCCGTGTGACTCTGAATACGCTGGACACAATTTCTGAATCCGAGTGGGTCCGCGATAGTCTTAAACGGTTCAGCGGAGCCGCCTGTACCTCTAATGGTAACGGTGCCTTAGTCGAACAAGCGTCCGAATAACCCCTGACTTACTCCGACTGATTCAATCTTGGAGATGAACATCTCGAGCGTGCGGCGACGAACAAACCCTACCTTAATGAGCACGCGGCGATCTGTAATGACGAGCTCGCTCGTCGTGTAGACGACGACTCCCGGAAGAACCACCACAACCGGTAGGAACAGTGCGAGCCAACCGGCGGGCGAATGCGACTCCGCCTGAATGCCGATAGCCATAGGTAACGCGAGAAAGACGAGAAGAAAGAACGCAAGAATGCCTGTGCCTACAAAGATAATCCAGTGAACAGATGTCTTATAAAGCGGCGTCTCGTTTGGTTGCAACGTAGAACTCGCGTAAGAACCGAGACTATCGCGACTGATCTGCGGAAGCTCGACCGGCCGAGTGGCGCGAAGCGCTGCGGGCCGGACAGGCGGCGGCGTGCTGCGCTGGGCGAAGCCGGGAACGTCTGATAGTGGCGTCCAATCCTCAGCGCCCTCATACCACGCGAGATCCGTTAGCTGGATTGTACCAGCGAGTAGGTCAGAGCGAACTTGGTCCTCGGTGTATGGGCCGAACTGCTCTCCGTTGCGGTGGATGTAGAGTTCCATTAGTGACGATGAGGTCTAACGAGAACAAGATCAGCCACCGCTGGCGGAAGCGCGCGTGGTGGCGGGAGACAAGGTTTGAGTCATGAGAAACTTGAGCGTACGCCGACCAGTGGTTGGCTGCATCGCATGGTTAGATCGGGCTCGCTTGCAACTGGCGTTTGTAATCAGCTTCATCGAAATGTCCCTCGGACTCTGCGATCAGCCCTTCTGCCCCGATGGTCCATTTCTCGTAACCGCAGATTCGCACGGCTTTGCCAGTGCCGCCCGGCCCGAAGTTTGTCCCTCTCAGCGCCCAGCGATATACCGCGTGGTCGCCGTCGGTGAGGGTGATTGCGTCCATCGTCACAACCAGGTCGGGAAATGAGGTCATAAAGCCTTGCGCTGCTTCGGTGATCGCCGTCCGACCGATGGAGGGACTCCCATCATTGATCTTCAACGTACCGCCTCGCGCGAAGAACGCCGCGACACTCTGCGCATTCTGGCTGCACCACGCAGCAGTGTATCTTGTCGCAAGCTCCTTCAATTCACCCGCATTCATATTGCTACACGATCTAACGAGAACAAGATCAGCCACCGCTGGCGAGGGCGCGTGTGGCGGCGGGTGAAGAGGTTGGAGTCATGAGAAACTAAGCCGTACGCCGGCCAGGGGTTGGCTGCATCGCATGGTTAGACGTTTCGGCGTGGCAGCTAAAAGCCTTAGGGCGAGTTGAGGTCATACTTCCGAATAACTTTCTTGTCGCTGTCAAAGCTGTATGTGGATGACGCAGGAAAGTAGAACGAGTAATACCAATACTCTTCCACGCAGCCGGGCGCAATCTCGCTCTTATCGAGTTCGCCACGCTTGTAGCCGCCGTAGCCAGTGCTGCAATCTGTAATCTGCGTGGGACGGCCGAGGAGTGCGAGGACATGTGCCTGCGAATCGCCAATGGCGATCCTAGCTGCCCCCGAGCCGATGCGGCGATCTCGCATGAGAAAGAAACCCGCCGTCGCGATGGACCCGACGAGGCAGACAATGCCGATGCGCCGCCACCAACCATGCGCCGCAACGAAGACAATGCCGACCAAGAACGCAACGAGGATCGCTGCGATTCCGGGAGTGTTCATCTGCCGCGTAGACTCATACGTCTAATGAAACGGAGTTCAGCGTAACCGAGTACCAAAGGTCATTTTCACTCAGAGCATTACCGAGGTTTCGCTGCAACGCAGAGTTAGCCGAATCGGCTGCAATTGTAGCGTGGCTGTCAAGATAAACGTGCCAGCCGATTTGGTTAACGAGAAATGGACGAAACGGGTTTTCGCCTATTTCTGGCCTTGCGGATGGGCGGTAAGGGTAAGGGGAAGTCATGGGAATCTTTTTAACGCCGCGGTCCGGGAGAGCAAGCCTTGATTTGCTCCTACGCCCCTGCGCCCCGGCGGCTTGAAGACAATCGGCGAGCTGGGCTCTGGCAGTTGCGCGGAGACGGCGCACCGCCCGTGCGGGCAAAAGTATCGCGCTACGAAAGAAAAGGCGACGGGGAGATCGCTCGCCCGGCGCCTTGTTTCGCAGAGGGCGGGAATCGACTAATCCACCAGCGCGCTCCTTCACGTGCGAGAGCTTTATTCGTTAGGCACTAACTTTGTCGACCTCCTTGCTATTCCGGTTCGCGCGTATAAAGAATAAGGATGTCACTCAAGCCATTCTTTGCTGGCCGGACTTTCGCCGGGGCTGCCAGCCTCGCGTTGTTCTTCACTTCTCTCACTTCACTCCATGCCCAAGCCGTCCCTGGACTTAGCGCCACGCGGGTGGCCACGGGGTTTGTCGAACCGGTCTTTGTCACGGCGCCGCCGGGTGATCGGACGCGGCTTTTTGTGGTCCAGCTTACTGGCCAGATTAAGATTCTAAATCTGAAGACCGGGGCGACGAACGCGACGCCATTTCTCGATATCTCGAGCGAGATTTCGCTCAATGGCGAGGAAGGTTTGCTCGGGCTCGCCTTCGATCAGAACTACGCGGCGAATCGGCGGTTCTATGTTAACTACGTCGGGCCGGGCGGGAGCTTCGGGCAGGGGGTCAGTCACATCGCGCAGTTCCGGGTTTCGACCGATCCCAACGTGGCCGATCCGGCTAGCGAGCGCATCCTGCTCAGCTACGACCAGCCGGAAAGTAATCACAACGGCGGCTGGATCGGATTTAGTCCGCGGGCCGGAGATGAGGGAAATCTTTACATCGCGACGGGCGATGGCGGCGCGAGCAACGACGCCGGCACGGGACACATCGAGCCGGGCGGCAACGCGCAAAACCTCACGACGCTTCTGGGCAAGATGCTGCGCATTCACATTGGGACTCGGCTCGGCACTTACACTATTCCGGCGAACAATCCATTTGCCGGCTCGACCGTGAATCGGCAGGAGATCTTCTGCTACGGCTTGCGCAATCCTTTCCGCGACAGCTTCGATCGCCAGACTGGTAATCTGTACATTGGCGATGTCGGTCAGGATTCGCGCGAAGAGGTGGACGCGCAGCTTGCGGCCAATCCCGGCGGCGGGGAAAACTACGGCTGGCGGGTGCGCGAAGGCACAATCCAGAATCCGGCCTACCCGAACGATCCGGTTCCGCCGAACGCGCTCGATCCGATCTACGATTATCCACACACGGTCGGCGTGACGGTCATTGGCGGTTACGTTTATCGCGGGAAACGCATTCCCTCGCTCAAAGGCGTTTACGTTTTCGCGGACTATCTCGGGCCGGATTACACCACGGGCCGGATTTGGACTTTGAACGTGAACGGCAACACGGCGACGAATTTCCAGGACATCACGACGGAGCTGTTCCCGACGCCGGTGGGCAACTACCCGCTGAATAATCCGACTTCGCTAGGCGAGGATGCGAGCGGCGAGCTCTACATCGTGGCCATCACGAGCGGGGACATCTTCAAAATCCTCGGGCCGAGTGCGCGCTAACCGACGGGGCAAAAGCGGCACGGCCTGCCGCGGGACCAACTACGAATTACGAGTATGAACTCAAGCTCAGAAGACAAAGCCAAAGGAACAGCAAAACAAGCCATCGGTGCGGTAAAAGAAAAAACGGGGAAGGTGATCGGCAATCCCGATCTGCAGGATCGCGGAACCGCGGACAAGGTGGAGGGGAAGGTCCAGCAAAAGGTCGGTGACGTGAAGAAGGTTTTCGGAAAATAAGGGATCGACTCGTTAAGCGAGCGCGCCCCTTCTGGCCCGCAGACTTTTCAAATCTTGAACGGGCGAGGGCGGCGAAAGCCGTCCTCGCCTTTCTGTTTAAGCGAGCTCTTTCGGCGGCGTCCTTCCAGCTTGAGCGAAGATGGAAAGTCTCGAAATCGTTAGGGCAATTCCAGCCGACGCGGCGGAGTTAAGTCTCGTCTCGCGCGCGGCAAAGGCGCATTGGGGCTACTCGGCCGCTGCGCTCGAGGAATGGGGTGAAAACCTTCTGGTCACGTCGAAGTTCATCGCTGGGAACGAAGTCTTCAAAGCCATCGCTGGTGCGCAAACGGTCGGCTTTTACGCACTGCACCGTGTTAAACGTGTCTGGCGGCTGGAACATCTCTGGGTGTTTCCGGATTGGATCGGTCACGGCGCCGGCGCAGCTCTTTTCCGCCACGCCGTGGCGCGGGCCGCCGAGCTGGGCGTCACCCGCCTAACAATCGAATCCGATCCCAATGCGGAGGGATTTTACCTGCACATGGGCGCGCGTCGCGTCGGGACTCTCCACACCCAAATGGAAGGCAAAGCACGCGAGCTCCCGCTCCTCGAAATCCCGATCGCTCCGGCCTAACGAAAAGCGGCGGCAACTTACGATTGCCGCCGCCTTCAAATCTTCTCTGGCCTAACGACTAACCTTCGTCCGGTTCGCCGCCGCCGCTACCGCCACCGTGCCGGCCTTTGCGACCGCCACCGCGCCGATTGTTCTTTTGTTCGTCGAGTTTCTTTTGCTGATCGGCTGTAAGCAGCGGACGAATCTTGGCCTCGGCGTCGTCCATGACGGCTTTGGATTTCTCCATCGCATCCCGGTGGATTTGTTCCATCTTCGGCTTCGCTTCGTCGAGGATTGGCTGGATTTTCGTCTTCTGCTCAGGCGTGAGGTTGAGCGAGTCGGTCAATTTCTCCATCGGATCGTGGCGCATGCCGCCGCCGCCGTGTCCGCCGCGCCCCTGCGGAGCATCGTTAGGTTGGTCCTGCGCCAACGCCGCGCCGCCGAGGGCGAAAGCGGTGAGAGCTGTGAGTGAGATCAGTTTTAGTTTCATTTCCTTAGCTTTAATGACGCGCCTGAGGAGAAGCGAGTTACAATTTACCCGCTCGATTTTCGCCGACCGAAAAGCCGCTTGTAACCCGGACGCGCGCAGGCCGGTCATCGACGTTAGTGTGGATACCTTTTGGATGACATGGCCCAGGAATTGGATGCCGGCGAGCTTGTGCCCGCGGTTCTCCAGCACGACGAAGCAGCCGAGCGCGAAATGGTGCGCCGCCTGCATCCCCTCGTCGCCAAGTTGGTCCGCTCTCATCGTCCACGCCGCGCCGCGGAGGAGGATCTCTGCCAGATGATTTTCATCAAGATTTTCCAAAAACTGCCGCAGTTTTCCGGCAAAGTGCCGCTCGAGCATTGGGTTTCGCGCGTCGCGATCAATACCTGCCTGAACCAAATCCAGTCGGAAAAAATCCGGCCGGAGTTGCGCTACGCCGATCTGAGCGAGGACGAAGAAGCGGTCGTGCAAAATCTCGCCGCCACTTCCGAGGAAGTCGGGCCCGATCTCAAATTCGCCGCGCGCGATCTGGTCGAGCATCTGCTCGCTTCCCTGAAGCCGCGCGATCGTCTGGTGATCGACCTTCTTTATCTGCAGCAGCTTTCCATCGCAGAAATCCAGCAGCGCACCGGCTGGAACGCGTCGCTCGTAAAAGTTCGCGCTTTCCGAGCCCGCCAAAAACTGAAACAACAGCTCACGTTAGTCACCGCCCGAGAAGAAAAATGAAAACCTCCACCTCCTCTTCCGTCCCTCGTTTGCTCCGTGCCGCGGCCTCCGTGCCTAACGAACCCGCGCCGGAGATGCCGTTTGGTTTCGACACCCGCGTGGTCGCGCTCTGGCGCGCCACCTTGCCGACCGATCCCGTGGAGATTGGGCGACTGCTTCGCCGGGTCATGCTCATCGCGGCGAGCCTGATCGTCCTCGCGACCGCGGGGGCTTATCGCGAGCTGCACGATGGCGATGAAGCGGCGGAACCTTTTGGCAATGAATTTTCTATCGCCGACACGGCGATTGGCGGGGTCTTCGGCCAATGAGCGCACCACTTCGCTGGAAATTATTGGGCGGCTTCCTGGTGGTTTTCATCGCCGGGCTCCTCGCGGGAGTATTCGTCGGCATCGATCGCTCGCGCCCGCATCGGCTCGACTTCTCGCATCAGTCCACCCTTTCGGAAAAAGTTCGACGCCGCATGCAATCGCGGCTCGATCTCACGCCCGAACAGGTGGCCAAAACAAAACCAATTTTGGAAAAAACTGCGCGCGAGTTGGAACGGATTCGCACGGAGACAGGCCAGCGCGTCCACGCGGCATTTGCCGCCGCCGCCGTCGCATTGCAGCCGGAGCTGACTCCGGAACAGCGCGCCAAGCTCGAAAAGATGGAGGCGCAACACCAGACCCTCCCGAGCGAAGACCAGGCACGCGAGATCACTGACAATCGGCCGAATCCCTGACTCGGCCTGCGAATCATTCTCTGGGGAGAAATCGCGCGTAGCGCTTGCCCGGCGGACAATCCGCCGCGATTCTAACGTCGGCCCGTCGCGGCCAGGTCCATCACGTCCAGAGAGCAGGAGCGCGCTTATGAATTCAAAACCGAAATCCGCCAACGCCGCCGTCGCCGCCCTGCCAAAGCATTTGCTCCAATTCGCGGTCGATCAGCGCTACGACGACTACACCTCGATCGATCACGCCGTCTGGCGCTTCATCATGCGGCAGAATGTTTTCTTCCTGAAGGAATACGCCCACAAACTCTACTTTCAGGGTTTGCTCGACACCGGGATCTCGTTCGACCGCATCCCGCGCATCGACGAGATGAACGACATCCTCGGCAAAATCGGCTGGGGTTGTGTCGCGGTGGACGGTTTTATTCCGCCAGCGGCCTTCATGGAATTCCAAGCCTATCGCGTGCTCGTGATCGCCTGCGACATGCGCCAGATCAATCACATCGAATACACGCCCGCGCCCGACATCGTGCACGAAGCCGCGGGCCACGCGCCGATCATCGTCGATCAGGAATACGCGGATTATCTGCAACGTTTCGGCGAGGTCGGTGCGAAGGCGATGTCGTCAAAAAAAGACTTCGAACTCTACGAAGCGATCCGGCATCTCTCGATTTTGAAGGAGCAGCCGAACCCCGAGCCTAACGAACTCGCCGCGGCCACGAAACTGGTCGAGGAACGGCAGCGCGACCTGGGCGAGCCTTCGGAGATGGCGCTCCTCTCGCGCTTCCATTGGTGGACCGTTGAGTACGGACTCATCGGGCCGATGGATAACCCGAAAATCTATGGCGCGGGTCTGCTTTCCTCGATCGGCGAGTCGGTTTCCTGTCTCGAGCCGAAGGTCAAAAAGATCCTTTACTCGTTAGGCGCGGCGAAGACCGCTTTCGACATCACGACAAAACAACCGCAGCTCTTCGTGACCGAGGATTTTAAACAATTGGCCGATGTCCTGGAGCAGTTCGCGAGCAGGATGGCCTTCCGCGTGGGCGGGCTGGAAGGAATCACAAAAGCGATCGACAGCCGGAACACCGCGACCTGCGAGTATGACTCCGGGCTTCAAGTTTCCGGCACTTATACCGAAGTCCTGACTGGGCCTAACGATGAGCCGATTTACCTGCGCACAACCGGTCCTACGGCGCTCGCGGTCGACGGGATGGAATTGTCCGGCCACGGCCGCGATTATCACGCCGAAGGTTTTGGTTCCCCAATCGGCTGCTGGACCGAAGTCGAACTGCGCGCAGGTGAAACGGCGACTCTCCAATTCGAGAGCGGAATTAGTGTGACAGGCAAAGTCGAAAAACTTTTGCGCCACGCCGGCAAACTCGTCGTCATCACCTTTTCAAATTGCATCGCAAAGCTGGGCGAGCGCGTCCTTTTCGATCCGTCGTGGGGGACGTATGACATGGCCGTCGGAACGAAGATCGTTTCCGTCTTTAACGGCGCCGCTGACAAAGACGCCTTCAATCAAGTCGCGCTCATTCCCAAAGAGCGCACGATCAAGAATCCATCCGACGCGCAGCGGCGAAAACTGGAAAACCTCTACCAACAAGTGCGCGATATTCGCACGCGCAAAGCCGGCTACGAGCGGCTCGGCGAAATCTGGGAAACGCAGCAGGCCGAACACCCTAACGACTGGCTTCTCTCCCTGGAAATTTTCGAGATTCTCGACGAGCGGGAGGATCAGAAACCACTTCAGGCGAAGGTCGCGCGTTTCCTGCATCAGCGAAAAGCAGCCGACCACGAGCTGGCGACCTTGATCGAATGGGGCTTCCGCCTCGTGCATTATCACCAGCAGAAAACGCCCGCGACCGTTTAGGTTGGCAAGTCGTTAGGCGGCAGTTTCTCCAACAGCCACCGACCGTCATCCCGAGCGAAGTCGAGGGATCCCGCCGGGTTTCCGGGAAGCCCCGGTGCCGGCAGATCGCAGGCTTCCACGGAACGCCCCACGGGATCCGTCGACTTCACGTCGTTCCGCTCGGG
>JACDGS010000057.1 GCA_013821455.1 Chthoniobacterales bacterium | reverse complement strand
GCTGGTTTGAATAGGTCGACGGCTAACCCTGAAGTCCTTCGGGATTTCAGACATGCCGTGAAGCCCTTAACAAGGAAACACGTTAAGGCTCAGAGATTATCGAAACGGTAACGCACAATTCAGTTTTGTTTGCTTGCTGACATCCAGATCTCGGCAGGCTCATATCGCAAGATTAGGCGTTCAGGCCGCGACCACAAGGGCCTCAATTCCGTCTATCCCTTGGCCCGCCAACTGCTCGCCACCTACTGCGGTATTGAGTTCGACGAAACGGCCCGCCTGAGCTAGGTGCCGATCAGTTTATTGATTGCACTCAGCGCGAGATGCCTGGGTCGGGCTCTGCCTTGTTCCCACTCTTGCAGCGTTCTCGGAGAAATGTGGAGCTTCAAGGCCGCTTCACCTTGGGAGAAGTCGTTCCTCTTTCGCCATTCGTAGAGCTGTTCACTCCAATCCTTCGCCGCCGACGACCGACGTTTGCTCTGCTGGGGCACTCTGCAACTCATCTTCTCACTCCAAATAGCCGGGTCCCGATGACATACGTGATTCACGTATATCGCAGCGACGTTCTCGGTCGTCAATTGCACTTCATCGCTCCGGGTTCAAGACTTTGGGCAGATGCCGCACCTGCTTTAAACGCATATACGTGAGTCACGTATATCCACGATCGCCGTGGGTCCACAGATTCTCTATCAGGCGAATCCGCGGGATCTCGTGGTCGTGGGCGGCGCGGCTGGGCCTTGGCGCCTCCGCCCTTCCAGCCCTGCGGGCGCTTGCCGTCGATCCATCCAAAATCATGCGGGGAGTAAGGCAGGTGAACACGCTTCACGTCAGCGTCTTTCGGCACCCTCAGACTACGTCCGCGGTTCGAATTCTGTCAAGATTTGCACACTTTGGCGGGAGCGAGGCGACGTCATGCACGATTCCGTCAATGCGAAAACGCACGCGCACGTTCTCAGGCTGCGCGTCGAGATGAACGTCTGAGGCGCGCGCTTGCACCGCATCCGTAAGCAAGGCTGTGGCCCAAGCTCCCGTGGTCTCCGCATTACCCGTCAACCTATCCACCGCCGCGGCAAAGGCACGACTCAGATGCGGAGCATGAAAGGTGTCTGGCGGCTGTCGGTCATATTTTGAGCAGTTAAAGCCGCACCGCAGCTTGTCCGCGTCCTTATGCGGAAGCTGGCGGTGCGGCTGGTTCATTTAGCCTGCGATGCGCTCTTTGAAGTTCTTCAAGGACTCCTTGATCTTGTCAAAGAACCCTTGGCCGGATTTTCCGGCTTCCGTCTTCTTTTGGATGTCATCCAACTGCCCATAGAGCACCTTGTAGTCATCCTTCGTGCCGTAGCCAAGGACTTCGCCGAGGTGGAGTTCATGCCGCGCGTCCTCGACAAGCTCGTGCAGTTTTTTGTTCTCGTCGGCGTTGCGGCCACTCTTCTCCGACAGCTTTTCCGCCTCGCCCAGCATCGCTTTCGCCCGCACCTTTGGGAGCGGAATGATATAGCTCTCGACTACGATGGTATTGAGAGCGATGTGCAACGCGGTCTTTGCTTCCTCCATCTTGCCCGCATCGATCAAGGGTGCGATTGCTTTGATTGCCGCAGGATAAGTCGCCAGCGGGAGATTGCTGACCTGGACTTCCTCCTCGCTCGCGAGGGCTCCAAGCAACGCGCGCGCTTGCTGGACTTTGCCGTCACCTAAGTAGCTCTTCGCCGTTTTCACGGCCTCCTTCGCCACCTCAGGGGTCGAGTAAAGATCGCGAACGATGGTGGCGACGCCGATCGGAGCCAGCGCCAACTTCGGATCGCGGGCTACAATCAAGTCGAGCTTGCCCGTGACTCTCTCGAGCGCGGCAAGCGCGTCATCCTTTTTGCCTTGATCCAATGCCTCCACCGCCTTCTGGGTTTCTTCCAGCGCGGCTTGAGCGTCCTTAAGCAATTGAGCGCGCTTTTCCGCTGCCTTCTTCTCGACTTCCGATTGGACTTCGGGATTGACCGCCTTGGCTCCTTCACTCTTCGGCTCCGCCTTTGGCGGTTCCGGCTTCTTGCTTTCATCCGCCATAGCGGTGCCGGGTGTGGCTTCAGGGGTATCGTTTGCTTTCTTCTCCGCCGCGAATGACAGCGGGAAGCGTTAAGTAAACCCCGGTGATGGCGACTGCCGTCATCACAAGGCGACTCAGATACTGTCTTGTCGTTTTCATGATGATTAGTGGTATGTGGTTTTGTTTGTTACTGCGCCACTTCGCACAGTTCCGCACTCACGGCCGGCTGTGGCGCTTTTAGTGAAAAAGACAAACCAAGGATTGCCTTGTTCAATGTTTTTTCATGTTTGCTTTCTCGTTAAGTTGTTATTTCTAATAACTCATTCCCTTACTTTGATTCAGCTTTCGGCAGTGTGACGACTAACATGCCTTCTTTCTTATCGACCTTCATCTTATCGGCATGCACCGGGCCGGGAAGAGTGAGGAGCTGGGAGTATTCCGCTTTGTGAGTCATCGTCGCGCCTTCGCCCTCTTTCCTGGTCGTATCCTCGGACTTGGCCTCGATCTTTAAGGTTTGTCCATCCACGGTGACGTTCACATTCTTCATGTCGCGCTCCGGCAGATAGGCGCGGACGACATAGTTATCGCCTTCGGTTTGCAGATCGACCTTGGAACCGAAACGCGGCGCGTCGAAGAACCCTTTCGCTTCCGGAGTGAGCGGAAAATTGCGCCATGAGTCATCAAACACGCGATCCATTTCCCGGCGCATCTTTTCCATGCGGGCAAGGATATCGCTGTCCCAATCCGACAGCGGCAAGAGCGACGGGTCGGGAATCGTAGGACTCGCTTCAGTGACGGATAAATGCTTCGGAACGGTAACAACAACCAAGTCGTCCTTTTGTCTCCGTTCGATCTTCGGCTTCGCGGCGGAGTCCACGTTTGCCAGCGCGAGGGTTTGCTCGTAGCGACCGGCTTTATCTCCAGCCGGCGCGACGATATGCAACGTATCCCCTTCCAGTTTGATCTCCACCTTCTCCAAGTCCCGGTCCGGCAGATTCAGCCGGATCGTATAGGTGTCCTTGTCTTCGCGCAGATCGACTGAGGCCGTCGCGATCGCCTTGTTCTTACTTTCGCCTCGAAGGTTCTTCCATGTGTCCCGGAACTTTTCCGACATCTTATCCTGCCACTGCTCCACCTTCTCCACCAACCCCTTGTTATCGGTCTTTTCATCGCTGGCAGCAATTGCCAGGGGTGAGGTCATCATGCAGCTCGCGCCAAAGGCCAACCCTGCGGCCAGCACTCCCGCGCGTCGATAGTTGGTTTGAACTTTCATTGTCTGTGGCTCCTTTCATTTTTGGTTAGTCGCGCGCAGTCGGATGCCGCTTTCGCAGCACCCAACCGCGCTGCGATTAGTTAGCTCACTTTTACTTCGATTTGCTTTGGCCGCGCCGCTTCGCTCTTGGCCACGCGGACCTTGAGCATGCCGTCCTTGAACTCCGCGTTGACCTTCGCCGCGTCGCCGTCATCCGGCAGGGCAAAGGTGCGCGCAAAACTGCCATAGGACCGTTCGACGCGGTGATACTTCTTGTTCTTCTCCTCCTTCTCGAACTTCCGGTCGCCTGTGATGGTGAGCACTCCGTTTTCCACGGTTACTCTCACGTCCTCCTTTTTTACCTCCGGCAGTTCGGCAGTGATGAGGTATTCCTTGTCATCCTCCGCGATGTCCACCAGCGGCATCCATTCCGCGAGAGTCAGCGACTCCTGGCCACTGCCCCGGCGCGCCGACTCGGGATTGAAAGCCCTGAGAATGCGGTTCTGGAAATCATCGAGTTCCCGCAACGGATTCCAATGAGTCAATGTATTAGTCATAGGTCTGTCTTTCTAACGGCGGATATAGCTAGTTCTCCAGTCGTCCCGGCGATCCGCCGTAGCTTACCAGTCCGACTGGCAGGCACCTTGTCTAAATCCCCGACTCACTTGAGCCGGAGCCGGCACCCGCTTTTTCCTTCATCAAAATCCGTGCCAAACGAAAAAGTCGGTGCGTTCCCTGAAAGCTTGCGCTTGCACAGGAAGCGAATGAGCAAGGCTGTCACAACCAAATGACCGAACTGAGAAAGATTGTCACTCCAGTGGAGCGGCATTACATACTCCCACCAAACCAACGGCCGCACTTTCCTCAACTGCGCAAACGGAATTCGGTATGCGCTTGATGTAAAAGAAATGGTGATCCGTCAGTGAGTCCCGCTTATTTTAGAGGGGAAGTGGGGGTCAGTAGAGGGGAAGTGGGGGTCAGTGTGCAAATCTTGACAATTTCTAGTTCTGACCCATGGCGCGCTCCAGGAAAGACCCCAAACTCTTCGGCACATTCCCTTTGAGCCGTTGCGTTCCCACACGCCGCAACTGCTGACTGACGTTGGCCGCGCTGCGCATCGCCAAGCGTTGCGCCAGCCAAACTTGCGAAACCGTCGTGCCGCGCCACAAGAGCCGGGCCAAAGCGACCTTCCTCGGATCGCTCCCGGGAGTGGCCCCGAGTTCTTGCTCGTTTAATCCCGCCGCCGCCAAGCCTTCTCGCAGCCACTCCTCGGCCCGCTCCAGCCCGTGCGCCCGCCTCACTGCCACCCCGCGATACGCGCGCGATTTGGCGCGACCCAGCGTTTTCCTCGCCAGTTTCAGCATTTTCTCGGCAAAATTCTGGCTGCCCCAGTACCAGCCCCGTCGCAAGTGGCTGCAACGCGCATCCACCTCCCCGCTGATCGCCACCACGCCAGCCCGCGCGTTTCCCTCCTCCAGCGCGCGTCGCTCCAGACGTTCCACCATTCGCCACCGGCCTGCAATCGTATCAGGGAACCCGAACGCGTCCAATCCTTCGCTCGCGGCCAACCAAGGCGCTCGTTTCCTCGGCGGCAGCGCGTAGCCCATCGCCAGACTGCTCCATCGATAATCCAAAAGGCCTTTCCCCTTGGTCACTCGCACCAGTCGCGCCCGCAGCGGGTTGAGATGGATGTAATCCATCAGCGTCTCGTAGTAGAACCGCTGCCCGCCCTCCACCAGCACCGCCTTGTAGCGATCGCCAAAGACTCGACCCCAGGCCCGATGCCGCACGTTGAACCGACGCGTCAGCGTATTCTGCAGCCACTGCATGCCCGCGACCAGATTCGCCTCCGGCGTTTCGACCATCAGATGGTAATGATTACTCAGGAGCACCCAGGCATGGACCCGCCACCCGGTCATCGCGCAAGCTTCTCCCAAGGTCTGCACGAAGCGGCGCCGATCCTCTTCATCTTTGAAAATCGCCTGCCGGCAATTGCCCCGCGCCATCACGTGATAGAACGCCCCTGCGTATTCGATCCGCACACTCCGCGCCATTTCTGGAGCCTACGTCCGCAGCTTGCGTTCTGTCAAGATTTGCACACTGACCCCAACTGACCACCCCCCTGACCCCAACTGACCACCCCCTGCGGACAGCGATCGCGCCCACTTGGAATGAGATCGGACAACTTGCGGCGATCGTCGTCCTGCGCACGGCGCTCAACTATTTCCTGCAGCAAGAGATCGATAAGGCGGAGGCGAAACATGCTCGCGCTCTGGGCTGAGGTCAGTGGCATCCGGGCTGGCGCGCTGCTGATCGAGGCCGCCGGCGGATTCCTTCTTACCGCTTACTGCATCACAGCCTTTGTCGCTTTAATCTGGCGACTCGATCGACTCCGCGCGCGGCAACTCGTAGGTGAAGGCGCACTCAATGCGCTGAGCTTCATGGTCTGCGCCACTTTGTTAAAAACGCTTTTCCTTACTTCGCGGTCACAGATCGGGGTCTTCGCGAGCGTCCTATTTTTGCGCACCATTTTGAAAAGGGTTTTCGCGGCCGAGATTCAATAGCTTGGCCGCTTCGATCTAGCGGGTAGTAAGACTTGGCTAGCTCAATTCGGCGGTCGCAGACAAGCTTAAAGCCGAGTAGCTCTCGATGAGTTATCCGGCTTTTTTTGTGTGTCCAATGGCTACTTCGGCGGTTCGGATTTCGGCGCGAGCGATGCGACAATTTTTTCAAAGCGCGGATCGCCGCGCAGCGGGTCCCAATCGGGCGAGAGTTTTAACTCGCCATAATCGATAAAGGGTCCTTGTCCTGCGTAGAGACTTAGTAGTTCCAAGGCCCGGTCCTTCTCGCCGACACAGGCATAAATCTTGGCCAGCTGGCGGAGCGGGGTGAGACCCCATAACCCTTCTCGGGTCAGTGGAAAGAGTTCGCAAGCGCGCTGCCCAGCTTCGATGGCCCCCTGCCTCTCGCCGAGCATTGCCTTTACCTTACCGAGCAATCCCCAGCTCATGGCGTCGTCAGGTTGTTCGCGCAAGCGCTTTTCCAAGCGCGCGCGTGCCGCGACGAAGGCGGTGTGAGCAACCTCTGGCCGGTTGAAAGCACGGGCCGCACAACCCACGAACCAGTCCCGTGGCGCTAAGAAGCCCATGAGGCCGTGGAATCCGTCTGGTGGAATCGCCGCCAGCGCACGATCAGCCGCCGGCGCATCGTGCTCGAGAATCGCACGGTCCAATGAGTAGCTCCAGATGGTGGCGACAGCGCCTGGGTCCTCCGCCAAAATGGTATTGAGTTCCGCGCGTAATGGCCGGATATCCGCTCGCTCTTTCAATGGTTGTGAAGCAATAAACAACCGCATCCATTTGTCCCGCGGCGAGAGAGCCAACGCGCGCCGACCGAGTTGAATGGCTTTGGAATAACGGCGGTTCTCCGAGTACGCAGTCGTAGCATTTTCGAGAAGGAGCACATTGCGCGGATCCAACTCGATCGCGCGATCGTGATTCCGCAGGGACTCCGCCCAGCGCCCCTGGCGGTAGTCCATCGAGGCTATCTCAGAATATACTACGGGATCGTTAGGCAAGCCGCGGCGGGCGAGGTCCAGCTCAGCGCGCGCGCCATCATAGTCACGAAGACCACGGGCGAGATAGTGGGCCTGTACGAGATGGACTTCACCCGCGTTGGGTTGGAGTTGAAAAGCCTTTCTGATGGTTGCTTTGGCGACTTGAAGGTGAGCGTCGGCATGACCTTCATTCACATAGAACTCAACCTGCAGCCTGGCGAGCGCGCAGTAGGCGGGGACAAAACGCGCATCCCGCGCGATCGCCCGTTCCAACAAGTCTATCGCCTTTAAGTCGTTCGTTGCGCTTTCTTGGGATCCCAGGGCCATCGCCTGTTGATAAAGGTCGTTTGCGACCAGGTCGCTTGTCGGCGCTCGCGCGATCGCAGCTTTTTCAGGCGCAGATATTTTTGCCTGGAGTTGAGTCGCTATCGTTTGTGCGATCTCCGTCTGGATCGTGAAGAGATCCGCTACTTCCCGATCGTAGGTCTGCGCCCAAAGCTGCGAGTCGCTGCGTGCGTCGATGAGCTGGGCATGAATGCGCAACCGATTGTTTGCACGTTGCACGCTACCCTCGAGTAGGTGAGTGACGCCGAGTTGCTCTGCAATCAGGCGTGGGTTACGCGGTTTACCCGCTTCGTAGGAGCGGGTGGAAATGCGGCTGATAACTTTGAGGTCCGCGATCCTGGCCAGATCGGATAGGATTTCATCCTGCACGCCGATGGCGAAGTAAGAGTCCTGTTGATTGTCGCTCAAGTTCTCGAAGGGCAGGACGGCGACGCTCTTATCAGGTAGCGACTCAGGCGTTCGGTGATGATAGAAATAAGAAGGTACGGCAATGGCCGCGGCGGCAGCAACCGCTGCCGCCGCGATAAGCATGCGCGATCGTCTCGCGTGTGGCCGAAGTTCCAACAGCTTGCGAATGCGCCTCACCTCGTCCACTAACTCGCCACCGTCCGCATATCTTTCGTTAGGTTCATTGGCCAGCATCTTACCGAGGAGTCGTTGCAGTTCGGCGGGGATAGAGCCTACCATTTCCGAGAGGACCACTCCGAGACTCCAGATGTCGCTCGACTCACTCACTGCCTCGCCGCGCGCCTGCTCCGGCGACATGTAACTAGCTGTTCCGATTATAGAGCCGAAGCGTGTTTGGAGTAGTAAGTCGGGCTCCTGCTCGCTTGTCGTTACGGGTAAGTCCTGTTCGGCTAGCTTGGCGATTCCAAAGTCGAGTACCTTCACGTAACCGTCGGGCCGGAGCATGATGTTCTCCGGCTTAATATCGCGGTGGATAATGCCTGCATCATGAGCGGCAGCGAGCGCACTGGCTACTTGCAGAGTTATCTCGAGGGCTTCCGCCAGCGGGATGCTGCCGCGGGCGAGCCGTCGCCGTAAAGTTTCGCCTTCGATTAACTCACTGGCTATATAATGAGTGGCCTGGTCCTCGCCTATCTCGTAAACGGTAACTATATTAGGATGGTTCAGAGCTACGACTGCGTGCGCTTCGAGTTCGAAACGCCGCAGGCGTTCCGGCTCCATCGTGAAACGCAAAGGCAGAACCTTGAGCGCGGCCTTGCGCGACGCCACAATATCTCTCGCCAGATAAACCTCGCCCATGCCGCCGGCGCCGATTCGTTCGAGTAACTCATAGTGACCCATTGTTTGTCCTGGGAGTAACTCAGGTTGTCGGCCTTCTAGGAGAGCAGTTGCAACTCCTGCGACTGGCGTCTCGATGAAATCGCCCACGCTCGAATGACAACCGAGAAGACGCTCTACTTGAAAGCGCAGGGCCTCATCGCCTTCACAAGCTGTGACTAGAAACGCTTCACGCGTGTCCGGCGCCTGACCTATCGCCGAATAAAAGATCTCTTCGATTGTCTCGAAACGCGCCGGCGTCATCGCGCGCCGTCCCCGGGGCCACGGAGCTCCGCGTATAACCAAAGCCTGGCAAACTCCCAGTCGCGCCGCACCGTAATGGCAGATACACCTAACACTGCGGCGATCTCTTCATAACTCAGGCCACCGAAGTATTTCATCTCGACTACCCGGGCCTTTCTCTCATCCAGCACCGCTAGTTGGGCTAAGACTTCATGTAATTCAATAATCTCCTGCGATTGCGCCGGCGAAATAAGCGCGACCGCTTCCAGTTCCACCTTTTGGTCGCCGCCGCCGCGCTTCTGGGCGCGATAGCTCTTGGCATAGTTAACGAGTATCTGTCGCATCGTCCTTGCGGCGATGGCAAAGAAGTGCGCCCGCGTTTGCCAGCTTGCCTTAGTCTGGTCGGCCATTCGCAGGTAAGCTTCGTTGACCAGCGCAGTGGCTTGCAGAGTGTGATCGGCGCGTTCCGCCTGCATGTAACGATGTGCGAGGCGTCGCAGATCCTCATAGACCAGCGGCGCCAGTTCAGTGAGCGCGGCCTGATCTCCTTCGCTCACAGATGTGAGCAGCTGGGTCACTTTCTGAGGAGAGGCTGAGGGTATGTTCATGAGGTTTCAAAATCTGGTTTTATCCTAAATAGGCTCCGTAGGCCAAGCTATTACGTCATCCTGGCGGTGCTTTTTCTTGCGGTGGAAATAGTCGGCCGCCGCCCGTTAAGAAAAAAACAGCAGGGCGATGATCACTTCTGACCGGATTTCCTGCTTCTCCTGATGAGGGCGCAAGTCACTGCCGTTTTGCCTCACAGGTAAGGCGGAGTTACGACGCCCTGAAAGAACAACAAATGCAAACTCAACCAAGAAGAAACATCACAATGAAACTAATAAGAAAAATGGCAGTTATCCTACTGGCCCTGGCCGCGACAAGCTCCCTCGCCTTTGGTCAGGAGCAGCAATCAGCCAACAATTCGATCGTCGGCACGTGGCAGGTCCTTCGGCACGGTGTCGATTGTGCCACCGGGATGCGGCTTAACCCTGATTTCCCAGTTCTAACGGTCTTCAACGCCGGCGGAACATTAAACGCCTTCGGCGCGGCGCCTGGCGAGAGCCTTGCAACAGGAACTCCCGACTGCGGTAATTGGACGCACCAGCCAGGGACCAAGACTTACATCGTCCGCGACGTCTCCTACGGCTATGATGAGAATGGTAATTTCACCGGCAGGGGTGAAATTACCGCCACCGTGACGCTCGCGACCGGTGATACCTTCACCGCCGACACGAGAATCGACGTCTATGACGCAGGCGGTAATCTGCTCTTCTCGTTCTGTGGAATGTGGACGGGAACGCGTTTCAAGTAGCTGTGACCTCGGGGAACGGCGGAAATGATTCGCCTTCCCCGAGGTTGGGCTCCCGGGAGTGAGTCAGGGCCTCGCAGTCATGAGTGAGCCGAACGCCGTCAAGCAACCAACTTACGCGCCCGTCCTCGAGGAAGGTAAGGAGGTCAACGTCCACAACGACCATCATATCATGGAAGTCACCTCTAGCCGCAGGAGAGCCTGCGGCATGATCACGTCCTTCCTAAGGAGACATTAGATCACCTGATAAGTAACTCCCAAGAGTTATATTCGTTAGGCCGATTTCAATAGGCCGACGACTAGCCCTGAAGCCCTCCGGGATCTCAGAACATGCAGTGAACCCTTAACAAGGTCGCACGTTACCGCTCAGAGATTATCGAAACGGTAGCGCACAATTCATTTTTTGTTTGAGTGCTGACACTTTCAAAGTGCCGGACGGTTTAATCGCTATCCGGCTTTTTTGTAACTCAGCCATCCCGGCTGCCGAGTCCGGCAGCGCTTCCAGCCTGTCGGTTCTTCATCCTGACACCTGGAAACAATTGCCATTATCAGCGACTGGGCGGCCACAAATTCAACCATGGCTAGGTTAGCGTCACAGGACTTAGCGACACTGAAATGAGCTATCGGCCATCAAATTCCCAACTGAGTCATAATCGTTACGCAACAAACATTACCAGATCCGCGCACGCGCCTCCGGTGCGACATACATCTTATCGCCGGGCTGCACCTTAAAGGCTTCATACCAGGCATCCGTATTCCGCGTTGGCCCAATCACGCGAAACTGCCGCGGCGAATGCGGGTCGCTTACCACCTGCTTGCGCACATAATCATCCGACACCTTCCCCCGCCAAGCCTGCGCCCAGCCTAGCAGCACCCGTTGTTCACCCGTGTAGCCATCCAGCACTGGCGCAGCCTTCCCTTTGAGCGAGGCACGATAGGCATCAAGCGCGAGGGTCAAGCCGCCCAAGTCGGCAATATTCTCGCCCATCGTAAGATCGCCGTTCACCTTCACTCCCGGCAACGGTTCGTATTTCGAAAACTGAGCACCTAGGACTGCCGCGCGCTGCTGGAAAGTCGCCGCATCTCTTGCCGTCCACCAATCGCGCAACTTCCCTTCCGCATCGATCTTTCTCCCCTGATCGTCGAAGCCATGCGTCAACTAGTGTCCTATCACACCGCCTGCCGCGCCGTAATTAATCGCCGGGTCTGCATTCGCGTCGAAGATCGGCGGTTGCAAAATACCCGCGGGAAAAACAATATCTCGCAGGCTGCCGTTATAAGCGTCATTCGTCTGCGGAGTCATTCCCCAATCCATCCGATCGACCGGTCCGGAAAATCGTCCGCTATAAAATGCCCAGTCCGCCGCCGCACAGCGCTTGGCATTTCCTATCAAATCGTCAGGCTTAATAACTAACGAGGAATAGTCGCGTGCATGATCCGGATAACCAACCTTGATCGTATAAGTATCGAGCTTCTTCAGCGCTTCCTTCTTCGTGTCGGCGCCCATCCAGTCGAGCTTTTCGAGTCGCGCGTGATAAGCATCTTTTAGATTTGCCACCAGCGTCTCAATCTTCGCCTTTGCTTCCGGCGGAAAATATTTCGCGCTGTAAAGCTGCCCCACGCCGAAGCCCATCGTGCCGAGAGTGCCGAAGCGATCGCCCACTCCGAAGTCACCACCGCCGACCGCAGTGATCGCGCGTTTCCAGCGCACCTTTTCTTCCTTCTGACCCGAGAGAGTCTTATCTCGCATAATGAAATAAGCATCGGTGAAAGGCTTGGAGAGGTATGGCGCCGCATTATCGGCCACGTGAAACGCCTCCCAGGCCTGAAGGGTCGCCAGCGCCGTCTCTTTGTAGGTGGCCGCCAATTTCGGAAACGCGCTCTTCTCCGCCACAATCACGCGCGGCAGCTGACTCATACCCGTGGTCGCGAGAAAATCCTTCCAGGCGAAGCCGGGAGCGAATTTCGCCAGCTCATCCACAGTCATAGGATTGTAGGTCGCGATGGGATCGCGCTGTTGAGCCTTCGTCCAACTTGCTTGCGCGATCTTTGTTTCGAAATCGACGACATCCTTCGCGCGCGCTTCCGCCTCCGGCCAATTCGTTAGGCGAAGAAGGGTCGCGACGTAATCCTGGTAAGCCTTTTTCTGCGCCGCAAAATCCGCTTTCAAATAATAATCGCGATCCGGCAATCCCAGTCCGCCCTGGCCTATGTAAAAGGCGTAGATGCCCGGGTCTTTGAGATCGACATCGATGCCGTAGTTAAAAAGCGACGATTCGAAATCGGTCGCTGTCCTGCCCATCAACTTTGCCAGTTCTTCGGCTGACTTGGCGTCCCTGATGGCACCTAGCTCGGGTTCGATGGCCTTCACGCCTAACGACGCTACAGCGGCCTCGTCCATAAATGAGTGATAAAATGCGCCGACTTTCTCCTCCACGGTCATCGGGTCACTCGGCGATTTCGCGGCCGCAGCTTCCATCATCTCGTGCAGGCGCTTCTCTGTGAGATCGGTCATGGCCAGCCGTAGAGAATAAGCGGGCTTATCCGCTGGAATCTGCGTCTTGTCGATCCACGTTCCGTTCGCGTAACGGAAAAAATCGTCGCCCGGCTTCGTCTTCGTATCCGCTCCCGCCAGATCGAAACCCCACGCACCGTATTGCGGTTTGCTGGGCAAATCGGCGGCTTTGGCAAGTGCAATACAGCCCGCCGCGAACGCTGTGAGACCTAAAGTCGTCTTCTTCATGATTGATCCTCCAAAAGATCAATGAGCCTAAGCGATTCGCGTGACTTGCCAATCGATTAAAGGGCCTAACGAGTATAAGTCGCGCGCGGCGCCCTGCCTTCCTCGGCGTCGTGCAGGTCCACCCAGGTTTGGATGTCTTCGCGCTTATCCCAGCCGGCGCGCTGCTTGGCTGCCTGGAGGTCGGCGGTGGCGTCGTCCCGCCAGCCACGCTTGCAGAGAAACGCGCTCCAGATCGCGCTCTCCTCTTCCGTTGGCTGCCGACCGTGCTTGAAACACCATTCCAAAATCTCCTCGTCCGATCCGCCCTGCAAAGTCCGAATCGCGAGCTCTTCGTAATCGACTCCCAGGAATCTGGTGCAGCGCGCGTCGAAGAAAGTCGGATCTTCGACACCTACGAAATAATCCGCAGGCAACTGCCCTTGCGCGTGCAGTCTGATCTTGTCGAGCATGCGCGCAAAATAAACTAGACCTTTGGTCTCTTTGTAGTCAGAGCAGGGCGTTTGCATGAGATACCTCAATGAGTCTAGCTAGCAGGGTCTACCTACGTTGGAAATCGCGATTCGCCAAACAAGACCCACTTCCGCGATAATGACCAGCCCACTTTGACAATGCCTTCGAAGAAGAAACCACCTGTCCGCAAACGCCGCCGTCGTGCCATCATCGCCTTCGAGCTGGTTCGTCTGGAGCGCGCTTCCGCGGAGCCACTTCATCAGCAACTTTACCGCCAAATCCGCGACGAGCTGACTTCCGGCAGTTTTACTCCCAGTTCCGCCCGGCTTCCTTCCTCACGCTCGCTCGCTTCCTCGTTAGGCATCGCGCGTTCTACGGTCAAGCTCGCGTTGGCTAAGTTACACGCGGAAGGCTATCTCCAGGCTAAGAAGGGTTCGGGGACCTTTATCGCGGAAACGTTACCCGAGACCTTCCTCAACGCGGGTAAGCTACAGTTAAGATCAGGTCATGACTTGCCTGCTCGTCTTTCGGCGCGAGTGAAGGACATTCCTGACCCGCGCGCAGGAAAGCAGTTCGATCACGGGATCGCCGGGCCTCCCGGCGTTTCCTTCGTGCCGGCCTTGTGCGCGATTGACGAGTTCCCGATGGAAATATGGGAGCGGCTGCGCGCACAAGTGTTACTACGCAAGGGCGCACATCTCTTACAGTATGCTTCGAGTCACGGCGACGCGGACCTGCGCAAAGCCATCGCGGCCTACTTATGCGATTTTCGTGGTGCGCGCTGTCATCCCGACCAGATAGTTATTACCGCGGGGACACAACAGGCCCTAATGATCTGTGCCCTCGCCCTGGTCAATCGCGGCGAAATCGTCTGGCTCGAGGACCCTGGTTTTCATCAGGCTCGTCGTGCGTTTGGCTTTGCGGGTGGAACGATCGTGCCGCGGCCGGTCGATCAGGAAGGGATAGTGATCGCGCGTCCTTCCAGCCAGCGGACGCCTCGGATCATCTTTGTCACTCCTTCGCATCAATTCCCGCTTGGCATGACGATGAGTCTTACCCGCCGCACGGCTTTGATCGATTTTGCGCGGCAGCATAATGTCTTTCTCTTTGAAGACGATCATAGCTCTGAGTTTCGTTTTAATGGTCCGCCGCTTCCGTGTCTGCAGGGGATGGATAACTCTGGTCGCGTTATCTATGCTGGGACCCTGAGTAAGATTCTTTTTCCTTCTCTCCGTCTGGGCTACTTGGTCGTGCCCGAGCAATTAGTCGATCCTATGATTAAGATACGTGCGGTCATGGATCAGCATTCTTCTGCGATCGATCAGGCTATCCTAGCTCGTTTCATCAGTGAAGGATTTTTCCTTAGTCATGTGAAGCGGATGCGGAAGCTTTACGCGACGCGACGCGAGTGCTTTATCGAGCACTTTCAGAGTGTGCTCGGCGATTATTTTCGGTTGCAGATACCGGAGGCCGGCCTGCACTTCGTCGCCTGGCTGCGCCGGAAGGGAGAGCAGGAGGAAATTCTGCGTCTTGCGGCCGAGATAGGTATTCGCCCGCTGCCTATCTCGTTCTTCAGTATCAAGGCGCAGCTTCCCCCGGGACTTACCTTTGGTTTTGCTGCCTGGACGCAGGCGCAAATTCGCGAGGGCTTGAATAGGCTGGCCTTGTCACTAAAGAAGCGTCCGCAGGTTGTAAGAGACCTTAGGCTAAGTCGCGGAAGTGGGTTGTAGCAACTCTCCGGAGTGGGTCTTGTCGACCCTGCTCATAATGTCCTAATGATGGTTAGTCACTAACCACAACCAAAGGACAAAATATGAATACAACAAAGCAGAATCGTATCTCCAATGTGAGCGAGGCGGCGTCAACCTCTCTTCGCGCTTATGCAGCTAACGACGGTTATAAGTCGTGGGTCCTGATCGTTATCATCCTGCTCGCTCTCGGGGGGGTGGCGGCGATCTTTGCGCAAAGTCCGGGCGCTCCGGGCGGCGTGCCCTCCTATCAGATAACCAACCTTGCCTCGTTAGGCGGAACCAACGCCGGAGGAAATAGCCTTAACGATCGCGGCTGGGTCGGAGGCTTTTCGACAGTTAGCGGCGATCTGAGTCGTCATGCCACAGTTTGGCATACTGGCTCTATCATGGATCTCGGGACTCTCGGCGGACCGAACAGTTCTATCGCCTGGAATGTAAAGAACACGCGTGGCATCCTCGCCGGTATTGCCCAGACTGCGATGTCTGATCCGTTAGGCGAAGCGTGGAGCAGTGCGGCGTTCTATGGACCGCCGGATAACGTCGGTTTTATCAACCTCGGCTTTGTCTGGCAGCACGGACAAATGCGGGCGCTCTCTACTCTGGGCGGAAATAACGGCTTTGCGACGGGAGCGAACGATCATGGGATCGTTGTCGGTTGGGCGGAAAATACCTGTGTCGATGGCACCTGCGTGCCGCCGCAAGTCCTGCAATTTCGCCCGGTCTTCTGGGATACAAATAACCATGACCAGATTCACGAATTCCCGCTTTACGCCGGCGACACTTCTGGTTCCGCGACCGCGATCAATGACGCCGGACAAGCCGTCGGTATCTCGGGTATTTGCGATCAAGCCGTTGGCAGATACACCGCGGCGCACGCAGTCTTATGGCAAAATGGCCAAGTCACGAATCTCGGTAACTTAGGCGCGGATTATTGGAATACGCCGACTGCGATCAATCAGCACGGCGACGTGGTAGGATTTGCTGGCGTGCCCGGGGACGTGGACGGCGTTATCCTGCGCGCTTTCATTTGGACGAAAGAGAACGGGCTTCATGCTCTCGGCTCTCTGCCCGGGCATCCACATACCGAGGCTTACGGCATCAATGAACGTCGCCAGGTAGTAGGTCTCGCCTGCGATCCGGACTTTGTCGATTGCCGCGCTTTCATTTGGGAGAATGGAGTTATGAAAGACCTGAATGACTTTAAGCCCTCGACTTATACCGACCGCCTGGAACGAGCCAGAGATATCAACGACGCCGGTGAGATCACAGGTCGCGCGATTGATGACTCGACTGGAGTAAGGTCGGCCTATATCGCGAAGCCCTAACGAGTCTAGCTACCATTTCGCCTTAGCCACCCAAGAGCCGAACGCCGAGATAGCGTTCGGCTCTTTCTTTTGCCTAACTCTGGACAGTTAGCACGCGAGCGCCGCGACTTGCAATCCGGGCTTGGCCACCTACAATCCGCCTTCCCACGGGGGCATAGCTCAGTTGGTAGAGCGCCAGCTTTGCAAGCTGGATGTCAGGGGTTCGAATCCCCTTGCCTCCAGCCTCCGCTTGGAGCGCAGCGAAAAGCGAGGCTGCCACGCCGTAATGAAATGAAGGCGGGCCGAGTCACGAAGATCATCGCCGACGCTCCAAGACTCCGGCTTGGCAGGCCCCTTCTGATCGGCAATCCGAACCTATCGCGCTGCCGTGGCGTTGCGATATTCCTCCAGCGCCTTCGGCATCAGCGCCTGCAACTGCGCGATGCGGGTGCCATGCGAAGGATGGGTCGAGAGAAATTCTGGCGGCGCCGCGCCGCCGGCCTGCTCCATCCTTTGCCAAAAGCGAATGCTTTCCTCCGGATCGTAACCGGCGCGCGCCATATACATCAGGCCGATTGCGTCAGCTTCGGACTCGTGATTGCGGCTGAAGGGCATGAGGATGCCAAACTGCGCGCCGGCCCCGAGAGCACCCATCACCGTCCGTTGTTTGTCGTAGTCCATATCGGAAAGCGAAACGGCAATGCCGGTCATCGCGGTCTGGGTGAGATTTTGTTGCAGCACGCGCTGCGCGCCGTGCCGCGAGATTGCGTGCGCCATCTCGTGTCCGAGGACGGTCGCCAGCGCCGCGTCGTTTTGCGCCACTGGCAGGATGCCGGTGTAAACGACAACTTCGCCGCCCGGCAAGCAGAATGCGTTCACCTTCTCATCCTCGACTAACGAAACGCGCCATTGGAAATTCTGGCCCGCTGCGCCGGTCGCCGCGGCCAGCCGACCGACGACGCGTTTCACCATTTCCAACTCCGGGCCCGATTCGACCGGGTGCGATTGCGCGAGCACCTGCTCGTAACTTTGCAGGCCCAGCGCCGATTCCTGTTCGACCGACATCCCGACATGGCTCTTCCGGCCGGTCTCGGGGTTCACGAACTTCTCGGAGCCGAAATACTGCCAGGCGATGACGAGGGCCGCGATCAGGATCGGGATCCATTTAATGTGAGAGCGGTTCATCCGGGATTGATGATTAGCAGCGTTGGGGCCGAGCGCTAAAACTTTTTTTGAAGGCGACGTAGTAGTAGCGATTACGAATCGAGTAGAGCGAGGTGTCGTAGTTATCGTTGAAGGCGCCGAGGACAGTTGGCGGATTGCGGTCGAAGGCATTGTTCACACCCACGGTCAGCTTTGTTCCCGCTAACAGTCGCCGCCAAAAAGTGCTGGCATTTGCACCGGGAATTGGGATCAGTGTGCAAATCTTGACAAGTGCCCGAGTCAAGTCCGGCCTCGCCCCGCGCCTGCGCGGCTATCCGCGCTTCGAGAAGATCGTCGCCACCCTCGCGCCGCAAGAGGGAAACTGGTGTTTCTCCACAGATTTCGCCGATTTACACAGATTGCTTCGAAATAAATTCTGCGACTTCATTTCCTAAACCTGTGTTCATCTGCGTAATCTGTGGATGACTCCTCTTCCAAGATGATACGAAGCATGACTAATCGATGGCCCGCCCGCTGGAATGCCTTTCGCCACCCGATCAACCCGGAGAAGCAGGCGCTCCTGCGCACCCGCTGGGAAACTTTGCCTAACGAATTGCGCACGCCCAATCAACTGGCCGGCCGGCACATGACGCATTGCGGATTCACCACCGGCGCGAGTTATTGTTCTTTCCGCTGCACCCATTGTTACCTGCCCAAAGAAGCGAACGAGATCCCGATTCCCTCCTTCGCCCAGATGAAGGAACAAATTGATGCCAACCGCCGCTTCCAAGGTCCGGGCGCTGGTTTACAAATCACCGGAGGTGATGTGGCCGACGCTTATTGGCGCAGTGGCCGGCAAAGTGAGTTAGTCGCCATCGTGCGCTATGCCGTCGATCGCGGCCTTGTGCCAATGCTCATGACTCATGGGCAGACTTTGCTCAATCATCCGGAGTTCCTCGAGCAGTTAATTGTCGAAGGCGGCCTGCGCCAGATGGCCGTGCATATCGATATGACACAAGCCGGCCGCGCGGGCTATCCGATCAATCGCCTAACGAGTGAAGCAGACCTCCATCCGTTGCGCGCCGCGTTTACCAGCCTCGCGCAAGAAATGCGCAGGCGAACCGAGTTGCCCTTTGAGCTAGCGCATAACTGTACTGTGACTGAGCGCAACATCGCCTCCGTCGCGGAAGTCGTGCGCTGGTTTCTAGCTGACCCGGAGCGCTCGAAAATCTGGCGCATCCTTAGCTTTCAACCGGAAGCTGATACCGGACGCACAATTTTTTCCAAACATCCGGTGACTCCGGCGATCACCTGGCAGGAAATCTGTCGCGGGATCGGCCTAACGATCAATGGCAGCGCCTACATCGCCGGCCATCCGGATTGCAACCAAGGCGCGAGCCTTCTGGTCTCGGAGCGGACTAACCACATTCTGCCGCTCTTGCCGACGGACACGAAAACGCGCGATCTTTTTGCCGAGGTGTTGGAGAAGCTTGGCGCGGCCTCCACCATGACAACGGACGGCGATGCGAAAAGCGGCTCGCTCATGGGCTACCGAGCGCTTGGAGCATTTGCGCGACACCCGTGGCTGACGGTTCGCCTGCTTGTGCGGCTAGGCTGGCTGGTTATCTCCGGCGCCATTCCTTTGGAGTTTATCGTGGCGCTGTTTAGCGGGCGGGCTCACACGTTGAACATCGGCACTCATAATTTCATGGACGCGGCGCAAGTGGCGAACGCGCCTAACGACCCCGTGGTGCAGGCGCGGCTCGATGCCTGCGTTTTTAGAGCCGCGGTGAAAGACCGGGCGACCGGCGAGTGGGAAGCCGTCCCGATGTGCGCCATGAATCAGTCCCGCTGGAGTGAGCTTTACGTCGAGCGCCTGACGCATTCGGCCGCGGCGGAAATGACCGCGGGGGATCCAGCCTCCGCCTGAGTACCGATCTCCTGCCGGCAATGTTTCAGCTTTCAGGCAAGACTTAGACTCGTTAGGCAAGACTGTCGTCGGAGCCGGCGTTTTCGAGAAAGCTAAGTCGTCCGGGAAGCATCGAAGCCGCTCGGTCCCGTGGCGCGCAAGGCTTCGCCTGCGCTCCAAAGGGCCGCGCCGAGGAAAAGCAGGTCTTTGGCGACGAATTGCCCCGGCATCGGCGAGAGAAACGGAAAGCCGTAAGCCGGCTGCCAGATGCCCGGCGTGGTCAAGAGGAAGGTAAGGGTGAGGAGAAACATGATTGTAGCCCCGATGCTGCCAAAGGCCGAAAGCCTGGGGGAGACGCGACGCAGCGCAATCAAAAGGCCGAGCGTGATCTCGATGACACCGAGCAAGGCCGCGAAAGCGCGCACGCTCATGACTCCATAGGCCCAGGAGAAGAGCGGGGAATGAGCGACCAAGCCCTGGATGCCTTCCGCTTCATAGGCGGTGAATTTCAACAGGCCTACCCAGACTAAGACTGCCGCTAACCCATAGCGCAGGACGGCGGCCCCGAGATTGGCCAGCTTATCCCCCGGCAATGTGCTTTCATCGTTAGTTATCGTTCGTGTCATCATAGTTAGTTTTTTAGTTATGGGCGGAGGCTTTTATTTTGCCTGCAAATTCATACGCTCGGCGATAGTCCTGATCATTTCCAAGTGATGTCGCAGAGTCGGCGCGGTCAGGGCGGCGAAAGCTTTTACATCCGCATCGGTAGCATTCTTCGCGACGGCTTCAAAGGTAACCACATCTTTCTCGTGCACCTGCACCATCGCCTTTACGTACTCGCGGTCGAAATCCTCGCCTCGAAGCGCCGTCAATTTTTCTTTCGTCTGCATTGCTTGCGGTAAAATGCCCGGCGGAAGTTTTACTTTTTTCTGCTCTGCGAGGGCTTCTAGCTGTTCGCCGGCCTTGGTGTGATCCTTGATCATCTCCTGGGCAAATTCGCGCACGGCGCTGGTCGATGCGCGTTCGGTGGCAAGCCGTCCGAGTTCGATTTCCGCGCGGCCGCCGGGAGCGGCGTCGTTCATGAATGCGAGATCGCCACCGGTCACCACACGATCGCCTTGATCGCTCGGCGGTTTGGGCGCGGCGTCAGTAACGCTGAGGCTCGCGATGGCTCCTATGACAAAGAAAAGCTTGATCCATTCAGCGGTAACGAATTGTTTTTTCATTGCGGTCACGTCTTAAGAGAGCGCGGGCGCGCGACTTATTCCATGTTCGTTAGGGCCGCTGTCCTCTCCGCGCCCGCGCGCCATCTGCATGAGGCGCTTCCTGGCCGCGGCATCCACTGGGATGGCGCGGAATTTTTCCGTCATGATGGAATCGAATTCTTGTTCGGCCTTGAACCAGGCGGATAACTCCGGGTCCTGGGCCACGGCGGCGAGCGCGTCGCGGAAAACCGGGTCGTTCTCATCTTCCAAGCCTTCGCGAAAAGATTGCAGGATAAGCTTGAGCGCGTCCCTATCCATTCGGTCCGCCTTCCGTTCCCTTGGAAGGCGGGAAAGTGGCGGGTTTATGATCGGAGCATTGCTCTTCGAGGCGCTGACGGAAGATAGTTTTCGCCGTGCCCAGCCGGGAGAGCGCAGTAGCATCCGGCAATTCCAAAATGCGGGCTATCTCCTGGCAGTCGAGCCGCTCGAAGTAGAACAAGCTCAGAGGTAGTCGGTGCTCCAGGTTCATCCCATGTAACGTTTCGAGCAGGATGGCCGGGTCGAGCTTCTCGACATCGTGCGCCCCGATCGGCGTTGTGCTCTATAACTTCTGATGATTCGCGGCGTTATCGAAGCCACGGTCATCGCGGTCGCACCATGCCTGATGCAGGTTGGAAAGGAGTTGCCTTTTCTCGAGGGTGGTGTTGCCACCGCGCGATTTCCGCGCGCGACTAAATGCCTGCTCAGTCAACTCCGTCGCTATCTCATGAGTGAGGCTAAGACAGAAAGCGAAGCGATAGGCAGTGACAAAATGCTGTTCGACGTAGTCAGCGAAGCCTGCGTCGCGTTCCATCGCATCGCCGCGCGAGTTTGTAGCCTGCATTTGGATTCCACTGCGAGGAGAGCATCATCGGAGGCCAGACCCTAAAGAGGGGCGGAGGCGGCGAAGAAATGGTGTTCTGATCTGGCTTACCTTATGACCATTTAAACAAAGTGCTAACCCTAATTGGGCGGGGGTGTATTGCGGGTGGAAAATCCGATGCTTGCCCAGTTCCAAACTAATCTCGACCGAGGAAAATCTCTTAGCCCGGAGTCGGACGGCGCACGAGTTCGACGAACTGCTGTAACTCCGCCTCGTTCAAATCCGAGACGACCCAGCAGTTTCTTCCCTGCTGCGTCCAGGTCACCACGTGGTAGCCCTGATGAGTAACTAGTTGGGGAAGGCTGTCTGGAGACTTAGGTCCAGAAGGACGGCAGAAGAGATTAATCACATGCTTATCGCGCCGATAGACGATTGCGGCCACTGGCTTGTCGGTAAGATAATCGAGCCGTCCGCCGATAAGGGGGAAACCCTCTTTGGCGAAATCAATTACGGGCGGCGAGAAATCGAGCTTACCGTCAAACCAGGGCTTGACTGTATGTTCATCGGTCGAGATCACATCCGCGAGGTGACTAGCCATAAGAGAACGGATATGACTGGCGATAACTTCTTGTGACTCTCGCTCGCTCGCGCTCGCAGGCGGCGGCCGTGAAGTAAGTAAGACGCCAGCGAGGAGAGCACAAAGAAGGAGCATGGCTGCGATGGCCGTGAGCCATGGCCAGCTAGCTCGCGCCGTCGGCGGGAAAGGAATCGTCTTACTTTCTTCGCCCGCTTCCGCGCGTAAGGCGGAGCGAACCTGCTCACGCAACACAGCAGGTATCCGGTGACGCGGCAGGTCGCTAAGTGCTATCCCTAAGGTGCGCAGTTCTTCGTAACTCTGGGAGCAGGCGGTGCAGCCTTGTAAGTGTTGCTCGATTTCCAAGGTGTTAACCGGGTCTAACTCATTATCCCAATAAGCATCCAGCCATTGGAGTGTGTCCTGGCAATTTCTCATGATGCCTCCTCTTCTCGAATTCCTCTGGCTAAAAATTCCTTGAGCCGCGCCCGCGCGCGCGCCAGCCGTGACATCACAGTGCCGGTCGGGACTCCTGCGATGAGAGCTATCTCCCGATAAGATAAGCCATCCTGATGTCGTAGGATAAGTGCTTCGCGGAACTCGACCGGAAGCTCTTCGACGGCCGCGCGCAGATTGCGTTCCTCCTCGGCGCCGCGTAACAAGGTCATGGGTGTGGCGCTCTCGACTGGTCCCGAACTACCGTGCAGCTCCTCATCGAATGGAGTCGCTAGGCGCGAGGGCTTGTTTTTTTGCAGTAGATTATATGCGGTGTTACGCACGATAGTCAGGAGCCAGGCCCGACCATTCTCTCCGTAGAAAGTGTCAAAGGCGCGAAAGGCGCGGAGGGAAGCTTCCTGCACCACGTCCTGGGCATCCTGGTCGTGGTTCGTAAGCCAGCGGGCCAGGTTATAGGCGGCATCCAGATGAGGCAGAATCAACTGCTCGAAGCGGCTTAACTTGTTAGAGTATGACAAAGCTCCTTCCTCGCTCCTTCCTAACTAGAAATAGATGGCAGCGGCCCTGACTCCTCGCTCGCGCGCAAGGCGAGTAGGATGCGCTCCCGCAACACCGCCGGCGCCTGATAGCGCGGTAAGGCTTTGGCTAACTTTCCGGCCGCGCGCTGCGTTTCATAAGTCTGGGCACAGACCGCGCAGACTTGCAGGTGCCGCTCGATTTCCAAAGCCTTGAGTGGATCCAATTCATTATCTAAAAAAGCGTCCAGGGAGCGGCGCGTTTCTTCGCAATGCTTGAGCGCGAAGTTCTTGAGCGAGCGGCGAGTCCTTTGGCGCATGCTATTGAGCCAGCGAGTCAGATTAGGCAGCAATCTGGATAAGGCGGCATCAACCGCGTGCTGCGCCTTTAATTGTTGAAATAGGACCATGTGACTGGCGGCAAGGGAGAAGTTATGGCTGAGCACTCTTCCGATTTCGCGAGAGATAGCGACGGACGCAAAAGAGTCAAATTGCAATGTTGCCGGTTGGTTTGTTTCAGTTGCGAATGGACCCATCATCATAGCCGCATAGTGCAGAGGGTTTCTCCGCATTCACAGGTATCTACCGCCCGCGAGCGAAAAAATTCCCCAAATCTCCAGATAATTTGCGCGCCGCGCTTTTGCCGGCACCTGCGAGCGAAGCCTCCCTAACGAACAGTCCAGTTACGCCGCTCCTACCTCGGGTCGGCGCTCTCCTGCATCTGACTAGGAAATAAAACGGCACTTAATCAAGTGGCCGGGAATATCTGCAGAGATGGCTGGTATAGACAGTTGCCGGAGAGAGCAAAAGCTAACCGCTTCTCCTAGTGCGGCAATTTTCCAATGTTAGTCAACATCTAGTTAGAACAATGAGTAACCAATGCCGCTAAGCGGCGAGAAAGCACCTATGATTAAAGAAACAAATACACCTAACGTGCGGGGTCCATCCCGAATCTCAGCGAGCCGCTGCTTAACCCGCGTCACTTTCATCAAATCGATGACATCCCGCCGTTTCCTCTTTAGCGGAGCTTTGCCTGGCAAAATTAAGTTGATACTCCCAATGATTTGCTGCGCGGCCCTGGGCGCTCACGCGGCCAAAGCGGGCACAGCGGGGACGCTCGACCCGACATTCGGGCGCGGCGGCAAGGTGGTGGTGCTGCAAAACTCGATCATCCCCGGCCCCGAAATTGCCAAGCTGCAGCCGGACGGTCGGATCGTCGTCGCCGCCTCCTTCGACACCTTCGGGGTCGTCCGGTTCCTGTCGAACGGCCGGCTTGACAGCAGCTTTGGTACGGCCGGCGTCGTGCTCGACCCGGGGCCCACAAACGCCAACAGAGAGGCGGAAGACCTGGCGATACAGCCCGACGGCAAGATCATCCTGGTCGGCAGCGGCCAGTCGAGCGACGCCAGGCAGAATTTTGTGGCACTCGCCCGCTTCAACCCCGACGGCAGCCTGGATACGACCTTCGGCACCGGCGGTAACGTGCTCACCCCCGCCCAACCCTTGAGTGCCGACACAGCCAACG